>CAVOJV010000072.1:0-92160 GCA_963696325.1 uncultured Gammaproteobacteria bacterium | reverse complement strand
CCCGGTTCAGAACATGGGTGTAGAACATGGTCGTTTGCACGTCCTTGGGGCCGAGCAGTTCCTGAACGGTGCGGATGTCATAGCCGGCAATGATGATGATATACATCTACCAGGTGCATTAAGAACACGCCTATTGGGGTGTCTATTTGAAAGTTGAATAGGGGTAGGGAACGACGCTCGCCATCCCCTCCCTCCGAACTCGCTGTGCAGTTTTCCCGCGACGGGCTCTCCAGCCAGTTGTTTCCTCATCGGGATTGGCGCGCTAAGGGGAGGGCTGCGGACATCGTGAACAGCCCAAGCTGGGCGAAGAAGGCATTCGGCGATTGTTGGTGATCGCGGAGGCATCGTCCCTGACCCGGTCGGTGCTTTTGTCTGCGTAGCATCGCCCGCAAACGACGGCGAACAAAACCGTCGATTGACGAGAAGGTGAAGCGATGGGCATGTTGGAAATAGGCAAACCAACATCTCAACGTCGGATTGAGTGACGCAATGACGGAGTCGATGGATTGACCTCCGTTACGCTTCGTCTTGGCACGGATTTTATCCCGTAAGGACATCAGACTTTTCTTGCGCACCCACCGCTTCCCTGCCTCAAAGCGGTAACCCAGAAATTCGAACCCCTGACCCGCCACCCGACCGTCCCCAACGTGGGTTTTATCCGGATGCAACGTCAAGCCGTTCGCGCTCACCCAAGCTCGCATATGGGCCAGTGCAGCGTCCGCTTCCTCCCGACGTCTGCACAACACCACGGCATCATCCGCATATCGCACCATCGCCCACCCCACCTCACGCATTTCGACGTCAAGCTCATGAAGGTAAATGTTGGCGAGTAGTGGGCTAACCACCGCCCCTTGCGGACTACCCACAATTGGGGTCCAGCGCTGGTTGTGTTGCGTTAATTGTCGATAGCCACAGGCCGGCTATCGACAATTAACGCAACACAACCGCATACTGCCCGTCAGTGCTGAAAACGGAGTGCTCGCGATGCCGATCGATATCGATAAACTCACCGAGGCGGAGCTCATCGACCTCAACAACCGGGTCGTTGCCCGCTTGAAATTCCTGCATCAAATGCGCGCTCACGCACACATGCTCGATTTCAGCATCGGTGAAAGAGTCTCGTTTCAGCCCGATGGGCAGCCTGTGCTCAGCGGCATCATCTCTAAGTACAACCGCAAGACAGTCACAGTCATCACCGAGCACGGACAGCACTGGAACGTTGCGCCGGTGTTCTTGCGCAAGGCCGAAGCGCCTGCAAGCTCACCAACAGCTTCGGCACAAATCATCAACATGCCTAAGAAGTAGGTGCGCTCTCCAAGATGATGCCCAACCCTCCCATCGAGCGGACATCCAACGGCGGGGCACTTTGGCGCTACTTCCCCCTGGCCGTGCCGCCGTTGGCTGCCACGGTTCTGTTACGTTAGTTTTGTCAGCCACAATGGATAGTGGTTATTCATAAACAATACAACTATGGATGGTACGTTTTAATATTAACGCAACAGAGCCGTTTAGCGACCCTAATCTTTCGGATCAGCCGGGCCTTCGGCCCGGCCGGCGCGGGAGGGTTTTGCGCGGCGACTTCATCGCTGAGGTCAGCGTTGGCAGGGGAGCTCGTTAACGGCCCTGATTGGCATCTAATTTGATGCGAGGGCGCATAGCCTCAACGTTGTCAGGGTCTCCGCTGCAGCCTTGCCAGAGCCTCTCCAGATTGAAAAAGCGCATTGAATTTCCTATCCTTTCGCGATCGTGACCTGCTCTAGCCTAGTTTTTGTTGTTAAGTCCGCAGCGCCCCGTATAGCGCCTCGAACTCTCGGCTCAGCTTGTGATTGGGATCGACGTGAATCATGGGCAGGGCCAGCTCGTGGGATTCACGGATCTTGATTGACGACGACAGGAAGGTATCCAGGACCGGCAAACCCTCCGCGATCAGTTCATCCACCAACCGCCTGGGCAGATTGGCGCGGGCCTGAAACTGATTGACCACGATCCCCTCCACCACCAGGCCGGGATTGTGATCGGCCTGGATCTCCCGGACATTTTCCAGCAGGGCATACAGAGCACGGCGGGAAAAATCGTCGCAATCGAAGGGAATCAGGCAGGTTTCGGCGGCGATCAGCGCCGAGCGGGTGAAGAAATTAAGGGCCGGTGGGGTATCCATGAAGATGGCGTCATAGTCCCTGAGATTCTCCAGAGCCTCCCGCAGCTTGTACATCTTGTAGCGGGACTCCAGCTTACCTTGCAACTCATCCATGCGAGCATGGGAAGCCATCAGATCCAGGTTGGCGAAGGGCGTCGGCTGGATATAGCTTGATGGCCTGCTCTGGAAAAGCCGAAAGGACAGCATTTCCTCGAAGAAGTCCGCCAAGGTCCGGTTCAGGTTGTCTATCGCCTTCCCCAGCAGATAACGGGAAGAATTGGCCTGGGGATCGAGGTCCACCACCAGGGTGCGCCTGCCCGCGGCAGCGCTGATAGCGGCCAGATTGCAGGTGATGGTGGATTTGCCCACCCCGCCTTTTTGATTGAACACGACTCGGCGCATGGTAATCCCGTTACCTCTTGTTGTTATGTTTTACAAGTGTAACCAAGTGCGCCGCCAGCGTCGAGCGACTGGGCTAACCACGGATCAAGGTGCCGATGCCGGTGTCGGTGAACAGCTCGACCAGCACCGCGTGGGCCACGCGGCCGTCGATGATTTGCGCCTTGCGCACCCCCCCGTTGACGGCATCCAGCGCGCAGCGGATCTTCGGCAGCATGCCGCCATAGATGACGCCATCGGCGATCAGTTGCTGAACCTCGCGGGCGTTGAGGCCGGTGAGCAGCTTGCCCTCCCCATCCAGCAAGCCCACCGTATTGGTGAGCAGGATCAAGCTCTCGGCGCGCAGGACCTCGGCCATTCTCCCGGCGACCAGATCGGCGTTGATGTTATAGGTGCGGCCATCCTCCCCTACCCCGATCGGGGCGATGACGGGGATGAAGTTACCCTGGGTCAGCAGTTCCACCACCGACTTGTCGATGGAGGCCACCTCGCCGACATGGCCGATGTCGATGATCTCCGGCTCTTCCAGTTCGGGGGCTTTGCGGGTAATGGTCATCTTGCGGGCCCGGATCAGGTCGCCATCCTTGCCGGAAAGACCGACCGCATGGCCACCATGGCGGTTGATGAGGGCGACGATCTCCTTGTTCACCAGCCCTCCCAGCACCATTTCCACGACATCCATGGTCTCGCTGTCGGTAACCCGCATACCGTCCACGAAGCGGCTCTCCTTGCCGAGCTGTTTAAGCAAATTGCCAATCTGCGGGCCGCCACCGTGGACCACCACCGGATTGATGCCGACCGTCTTCATCAGCACGATGTCGCGCGCGAAACTCGATTTGACCTCCTCGGTCTCCATCGCGTTGCCGCCGTACTTGATGACCACGGTCTTGCCGGCATAACGGCGGATATAGGGCAATGCCTCGCTCAACACATGCGCGACATTCATGGCGGATTCGGCGCTCAGGGCCATGGCAACCTCTCAGAAAGGCAATGATAAATGGGGTTCCAGCGCCAGCAGCTCGCGGCGAAACAGCGCCTGGATAGCGGCCAGGGCGCGGGCCTCGTCGGCCTCGAAGCGCAGAGTCAGGCTGGGGGTGGTGTGGGAAGCACGCACCAAACCCCAGCCATGCTCGAATTCCACGCGCAGCCCGTCAACGGTGATCAACTGGGCGGAACCGAAGTTGGCGCGTTCCAGCAACCGCGTCATAAAGGCAAAGGGTTCGCCCTCGGCCATGGGAATCAGCAGCTCCGGCGTGCTCGGCCCCGTGGGATACTGGGCGAACTGCCGGGCGGCGGAGCGTCCGTCCCTGGCCAGGATACCGAGCAACCGGGCAGCGGCGTAGAGCGCGTCGTCGAAACCGAACCAGTCATCGGCGTGAATGAAATGCCCGCTCATCTCCCCACCCAACAGGGCTCCAATCTCCCGCATATGCGCCTTGATAACGGCATGGCCGGTTTTCCAGAGGATGGGAACGCCACCGTACTGGGTGATAACCCGGGCCAGGTGACGGGAGCACTTGATATCGTAGACGACGCTGGCGCCCGGATGTCGCTCCAGCACTTCACGGGCCAGTGCCATCAGCACCCTATCCGCCCAGATGATTTCGCCGGCATCGGTCACCACGCCCAGCCGGTCGGCATCGCCATCGAAGGCCAGCCCCAGATCGGCATCCGTGCCGAGTACTCTGACGCATAGCTCGGCCAGATTCTCCGGCTGGCTGGGGTCCGGGTGATGGTGGGGAAACCGGCCATCCACCTGGCAATGCAGTTCCACCACCTCGCAGCCCAGGGTGCGCAGCAGCGTGGGCGCCACTTCCCCGGCGATGGCGTTGCCGCAGTCCACCACCACTTTCAGGGGGCGCGTCACGTGCAGGGTGGCGCCGATACGTTTGATATACTCGCCGCGCACGTCTTCCCGCCGCTCCCTGCCCTGCCCCCGGCGCAGCCTGCCGTTCTGGAGACGCCGGTACAGGTCGCGGATAACTTCCCCATGCAGGGCCATCCCATCCATGACCACTTTAAGGCCGTTGTATTCCGGGGGATTGTGACTGCCGGTAACCATGACCCCGGCGCGGGTATCCAGGACTTGAGTGGCATAGTAGAGCAGCGGGGTAGGCACGGCGCCCAGATCGATTACATCCTGCCCGGTGGCCTTGATCCCACTCTTGAGGGCGTCGCACAACAGGGGGCTGGACAAACGGCCATCGCGGGCCACGGCTACCCGCCGTTCGCCGCGCTCGGCCGCCAGGGTGCCGATGGCGCGGCCGATCTCCAGAACCACGACGGGAGTCAGGTCCTCATTGACGATGCCGCGAATGCCGTACTCCCGAAAAATGGCCTTCATCAATGCCGCCCGGAGTGGCCGAATCCTCCGCTGCCCCGCTCGCTGGCGGTGAACTCCTCCACGATCTCAAGATGCGCCCGCACTACCGGAACGATCACCATCTGGGCGATGCGTTCGCCGATCTCGATGGTGAAGGGGGTATTTCCCCGGTTCCAGCAGGAGACGAACAACTGGCCCTGATAATCCGAGTCGATCAACCCCACCAGATTGCCCAGCACGATGCCGTGCTTATGGCCCAGTCCCGAGCGCGGCAGTACCGCAGCGGCCAGTTCGGGATCGCCGATATGGATGGCGATCCCGGTGGGAATGAGATGGGCCTCGCCCGGTTGCACGGTGAGCGGCAGCGCCAGGCAGGCGCGCAGATCCATGCCTGCTGAGCCGGGCGTGGCATAGTGCGGCAGCGGAATTTCCCGGCCGATGCGGGGATCGAGTATTTTTACTTCAATGCTATGCATGATAACGCTCCGCAATCAGCGCGATGAGTTCGCGTCCCAGTTGGGTCTTGTCGGCCAAAGGCAGCGCCCGCTCGCCATCTTCCCAGAGCACATGCAGGGTATTCTGCTCGCTCTCGAAGCCCTGCCCCGGCACCCCCACCTGATTGGCGGCGATCAGGTCCAGACCCTTGCGACGGCGTTTGTCCTCGGCGTAACGGAGCACATCGTGGGTTTCGGCGGCAAAGCCCACGGTGAAGGGGCCGCTGTCCAGGGCGGCCACGGTGGACAGGATATCCGGGTTACGCGCCAAGGCGAGAGTCAGGGTATCCTGGGTTTTCTTGATCTTTTGGACGGCCCGGTTAGCGGCCCTATAGTCGGCCACGGCGGCGGTAGCGATGAAGATCTGGGCATGGCTGGCGCGGCTCAGTACCGCATCGAACATCTGGGCGGCGCTTTCCACGTCGATACGTTCCACGCCCGGGGGCGTGCGCAAAGCCACGGGACCGCTCACCAGCGTTACCCGCGCCCCGGCCTGGGCCGCCGCCGCCGCTACCGCGAAACCCATCCTGCCCGTGCTGCGATTGCTGATGAAGCGCACCGGATCGATATCCTCGCGAGTGGGACCGGCGGTGATGAGCACATTCAGCCCCTGCAAGATACCGGCTCTGGTAAAGAATGCAGTAACTTCGGCGCGGAGCTGTACAGGCTCCAGCATCCGCCCCTCCCCCACCTCCCCACAGGCTTGCTCGCCGCTGGCCGGCCCCCATAAGTGGACACCGCGTCGTTCCAGAATCCGGCAATTCTCCTGGGTGGCGGGATGCAACCACATGAACCGGTTCATGGCGGGAGCCACGGCGATGGGTTTGTCACTGGCCAGACACAAGGTGCTCAACAGATCGTTGGCAAACCCATGAGCCAGCCGGGCGATGAAATCGGCGCTGGCGGGTGCGATCAGGATCAGGTCAGCCCAGCGGGCCAGTTCGATATGCCCCATCCCGGCCTCGGCATTGCTGTCGAGAAGCTCCAAGTGCACTGGCCGCCCGGAGACCGCCTGGAAGGTCAGGGGGCCGACGAAGTGCGTGGCGGCAGGCGTCATGACCACTTGCACGGCCGCCCCCGCTTCCTTCAGGCGGCGGACCAGATCGGCGCTCTTGTAAGCGGCGATGCCGCCGGTAATACCGAGCAGAATGCGTTGATTGGCCAGGGTTTGCATGGGATGGCTACACCTCCTGTGAGTAGCAAGTGCAAAGCTTACCGCAAGTCGACGGCGGCGCAAAAGACAAGTTGACCACGCTTCCCTGCCGTGATCCCGACCATCAAGAACTATTCCGCGGTTTCTTGATCTGTGTCAATGAATCTGCTGGAATAGATTCTCACCCCTACCTCTCACACTGCGGAATGCACAATGACAAGTACCAGTAACGGCAAGGTCATCGACATCGCCTCAGTCAAGCTGGCCTGCAGTAGCTGCAGTTTGCACCAATTGTGCCTGCCGATGGGAATCGGCCTCGACGACGTTGAGCGCCTGGATGCCATCATCAAACGTCGCCGTCCATTGGCGCGCGGCAGTTATGTGTTCCACCTTGGCGATACCTTTCGCTCTCTGTACGCCATCCGTTCCGGTTCGGTAAAGACCTATACCATCACCGAAGACGGCAGCGAGCAGATCACCGGGTTTCACTTGCCCGGCGAACTTATCGGCCTGGATGCCATTAACTCCAACCAGCACCCCTGCGGTGCGAGAACCCTGGAAACCACCAGTATCTGCGAGATACCGTTTGAGCGCATGGAAGAACTGGCCGTGGCAGTGCCCGCGCTGGGCCGGCAAATGCTGCGCATCATGAGCCGGGAACTCAACAGCGACGGAGAATTGCTGACGCTGCTGGGCAAAAAATCCGCCGAAGAGCGTCTCGCCGCGCTGTTAATCAGTCTCTCCATGCGCCTTCAGGAACGCGGTTTTTCGCCCCGCGAGTTTCATCTGAGCATGTCCCGCAACGATATCGGCAACTACCTGGGCTTAGCCATAGAGACCGTCAGCCGGCTCTTCAGCCGCTTCCAGCAGCAGGGACTGATTTGCGTGCAGAGCAAGTACATCCATCTGAAAGAGCTGCATCAACTGCGGGAACTGGCGGGTTTTTCCGGACCGGATGATATCCCCCAGGCACGTGCATGACCTTGGTTCCGCCGGACGCCCCTCAGCGACGACGGTTGCCGGCCACACCGCTGATGGAGACCTTCAAAAAAGGCTGTAGCAACAGCCAGGGCAGGCTGAGGGAGCGGTAATCACGGAAGATTTCCAGGCCGATGGCCATGCCGGCATGGCCATCGCGAGGTTGCGCCCGGTAAGTGCCAAACAGATGATCCCACCAGGGCAGATTGAAACCGAAATTGCTGTCGGTTTCCTCGCGATGGATGGAGTGGTGCACCCGGTGCATGTCGGGAGTGACGAGGAATAGGCGCAACACCCGGTCGGCTGTTTCGGGCAGGCGCACGTTGCCGTGGTTGAACATGGCGGTGGCGTTCAAGATGATTTCAAAGAGCAGCACGGCCACCGCCGGGGCGCCCAGCAGCAGCACCAACATCACCTTGATGAGCATGGACAGCATGATCTCCAGGGGATGAAAACGCAGTGCCGTGCTCACGTCAAAGCCGGTGTCGGTGTGGTGCATGCGGTGCAGCCGCCACAGCCAGGGCGCCTTGTGAAAAATGACGTGCTGGGCGTAAATCGCCAAATCCAGCGCCAGCAGTGAAACAGCACAGGCTAGCCAGAAGGGCACGTCCAGCAGGTTGAACAGTCCCCAGTCGCGGGCTGCGACCTCCTGGGCCGCACTCACGGCCAGTACGGGGACCGCCAGGCGTACGGCCAGGCTGTTTAGCGCTGCCAGTCCCAGGTTGGCCGGCCAGCGGCGCCAGCGGGACAGATCCAGGGAGCGACGCGGCCGGCGCCATTCCCAGTAGGCCATGAGCAGCAGCACGGCGGCAAAACAGCCGAGGCGGATAGCCGTTTCGTGAGTCAGCAAAACGTTCATCGCGATGTTCTAAACGCACACATTGTGGAGCCTATGGGATAAATTACAGTTAATCCATAGACCACAACCGCCATTGACATACTCCCAGAGGAGTCCGCCGTGTCCAGACCCCAGATTATTATCGGCCAGTTCCCCGGCCAGCGTCCGCGTCGCCTGCGCCGGGATGAGTTTTCCCGCCGCCTGATGCGGGAAACCGTGCTCACCGTAAACGACCTGATCCAGCCCCTGTTCGTCACCGAGGGCCAGGGACGGCGGGAACCGGTGACTTCCATGCCTGGCGTGGAGCGGGTCAGCATCGATGAATTGCTGCGCGAAGCCGATCTGCTGTTAGGACTGGGCGTGCCGGCAGTGGCGCTATTTCCGGTCACCCCCCCGGACGCCAAGTCGGAGGATGCCCGCGAGGCCTACAATGCCGAGGGTCTTATCCAGCGAGCGGTGCGGGTGCTCAAACGCGAGTTTCCCAACCTGGGCGTGATCACCGACATCGCCCTGGACCCTTTCACCAGTCATGGCCAGGACGGCCTGATGGATGAGAGCGGCTATGTGATGAACGATGAGACCGTGGTGGTGCTGGCGCGCCAGGCCCTGTCCCATGCCGAGGCCGGGGCCGACGTGGTCGCCCCCTCGGACATGATGGATGGCCGCATCGCCGCCATCCGCGAGGCGCTGGAATCCAACGATTTCATCCATACCCGCATCCTCGCCTATTCGGCCAAGTACGCATCGAGCTTCTACGGCCCGTTCCGAGACGCCGTGGGCTCCGCCGCCAATCTCGGCAAGAGCAACAAGTACAGCTATCAGATGGACCCCGCCAATGCCGATGAGGCCTTGCGAGAGGTGGCCCTGGATCTGGAGGAAGGGGCCGACATGGTGATGATCAAGCCCGGACTGCCGTACCTAGACATTGTGCGCCGCGTCAAGGATCAGTTCGCCGTGCCCACGCTTGTGTATCAGGTGAGCGGCGAGTACGCCATGCTGATGGCGGCAAGCCTTAATGGCTGGCTGGACGAGCGTACGGTGGTCATGGAATCCCTGCTCTGCATCAAGCGCGCCGGCGCCGACGCCATCCTCAGCTATTGCGCCAAGCGCGCCGCGGGCTGGCTGCGCCAGGGCTGACCGCATGACCCCGGTAATGACTTCACTCCTGTACCCTGATCGCAATTCCCATGACTACCAAACCCGATCGCTACGCCGTGATGGGCAATCCCATCAGTCACAGCAAGTCCCCTCAAATTCATTCCCTGTTCGCCGCCCAAACCGCTCAACACCTGGAATACCAAGCCATCCTGGTGACGCCCGGTGGTTTCGCGACAGCGGTTAATGCCTTTCGCGCCACGGGCGGGCGAGGACTCAATGTCACCGTGCCCTTCAAGCAGGACGCCTGGATTTATGCGGACGTGCTAACCTCGCGCTCTGAACGGGCGGGAGCGGTGAATACGCTGGCGTTTCGGGATAGTGGTGAAGTCCTGGGCGAGAATACCGATGGCCTGGGACTGGTCCGGGATCTGTGCGGCAATCACGGCGCCAAACTGAAGGGCAAACGCATTCTGCTGTTGGGAGCGGGCGGGGCCGCCCGGGGGATTTTGCAACCCCTGCTGGTCCAACAACCCGCCAGTCTGGTCATCGCCAACCGCACCCCGGCCAAGGCGGCGGAACTGGCGCTGCTGTTCAGCGATCTCGGCCGGGTATCCGGCTTGAGCTTTCCGGAGTTGCAGGGGCGCCGCTTCGACCTCATTATCAACGCCACGGCGACGGGCCTGGACGACACGATGCCGGCACTGCCGGCGGGCGTGCTCGGCGAGGGCGGCTGGTGTTATGACCTGATGTACGGTGTTAATCCCACTGCCTTCGTGCGCTGGGGGCATGCCCAGGGCGCCGCCCGGTCTCTGGATGGCCTGGGGATGCTGGTGGAACAGGCGGCGGAGTCCTTTTATCTTTGGCGTGGAGTACGGCCAGACACGGTGGCGGTACTCCAGGCGCTGCGCAAGAGGTACTGATGGCGACGAGCGAAAAAGATCTAAAAAAACAGAATATAGACCTGTTGTTCCACCATGTGACGCGGGGCAAGGAATTGCTCGTCATCCGCGGTTTGGGCGCTGGGCTAAGCCCCGAACAGCATCGTTTAAGCCATTGGCAGACACAACGCCTGCTCGCGACGTATCCGGACCTGGCGGGAACCCCGCGCTACGGCCTCGCCGTGGAATTCTTTCTGGAGGACCTTTACGGTCCCAAGGATTTCAGCAAGCGCGATCATGGCGCGGCGCGCCTCACGACCATCATGGCCAAGGTACTGCCGGCCCACTCCATCCACACCGCCGCGCTGGCCATGGAATTGAACGCCCTTTCCCATGAACTGGACCATCACCTGCTGCGGGTATTGATCGAAGAACTGGACATGCGGGACCACATTACGGCGGAAGCCTATGCCGAAGCCTATCGGCGCTGCGATAATTACAATAAGCGCAAGCGCCAGATCGAGTTGATCAGGCAAATCGGGGATGACATCGAAATCACGGTCGCCAGGCATTCCCGCTCCATCATCACCGCCCTGCGCCTGACCCGGATGCCGAGCCATCTGGTAGGCTTGGGAGAATTGCATGACTTCCTGGAACGGGGCTTTATCGCCTTCCGGCAAATGGAGGGAGCGGACGTATTCTTGAACACCATCGTGGCGCGCGAAACGCAACTACTGGATCGCATCTACGCCGGACACCCGCAGCCCTTTGACCTGGACTTGGCGGCCGCAAACCCGCTCGATGACGATTGATCCGAAGCGCGCGGTGCCGGTGTTCGATTCCCAACGGCAGCAACGGGCGTTGCTTCACCCCCACTAGTGGGCAATCGTCCTGGCATGACGGCGGTTGCTCCAGGGTTCCATCAGGGTGGTCAACACCAGCCTCTCGAGCTCCCGGTTAAACTGATCCACGATGTTTTCCGGGTCCTTCACCAATTTCTGGTCGGTGATCAAACCGAAGTGCACGCGGCCATTGTAACTTTGAATGCTCACCCCCATCCCGACCGAACCTGACTGCGGCACCCAGAACATCATCTCGGCGATTTTGCAGCCCTCAAGATATACAGGTTCTTGAGGACCGGGAACATTGGTCATCACGGCGGTCGTCTTCTTGGTGAGCAGCCTGATGGCCGATGCCTGGGCAGCCCTGGGGCCAAGGCCCATGATCTCCAGCATCCCAAAGGTCAGCATAGCCTGATAGGAACCTTTCAACTCCTCCATGCGTTGATGCACTTTATGGAGGCGCTCCAGGGGATCTTCGATGCCGATGGGGAGCGTCAGCAACACCAACCCAAACGCGTTGCCCAAATTCTTGGCCTGCTCCCAAGACCGGAGATTGACCGGCACAGCCGCTCGTATTTCCAACGTCCTGTCCACCGGATCGCCTTTCGCCACGAGGTAGGCACGCAGGGCTCCCGCGACCGACGCCAGCAACACATCGTTAATCGTGCAGCCGAGCGCCTTGCCGATGAGCTTCACGTCGTCCAACGGCAAGGGTTCGGCCCAGGCCACCCGCTTGGCCACCCCCAGCTTGCCCCGGAAGCACGTTTGGGGATCATCCGGTAACACCAATAATCTGGCGGCTTCCGAAACAAAACCTATACCCTGACGGGCATAACCCGACACCAGCCCGATACCCTGGCGGGCATAGTTCACCGATTCAGAGGGGTGTAACACGATATCCACGCCTTCTTCCAATATATCTCTGCCTGCCTGAACCGCGCTGCCAACCGCATTGCTGACCGGGTTGAACAGCTGCCTGAAAATGTTGCCCCGTGGTTCCTCCTCGTCTTCATGGGCAGCTTTGCGCGCAGGGGGGCGTGTCGTATTAGTGGCAGCGCCGGGAGCCTTACCCGTCGCAGACAACAGCACATGGATCAGGGCGATCCCATCGGCGATGCAGTGGTGAAAACGCCAGATGACTGCACTACCTCCCCGATAGTCCTCCACCAAGTGAACGTCCCACAGCGGTTTAGTTGGGTCCATGGGGGTGCTGACCAGATTACTGATGAATTCCTCCAACTCTTCCTTGCCTTGCGCGCCGGGCAACCCCACCCGCCGGACGTGGTTGGCGATCTCGAAGTGAATATCCGTTTCCCAATAGGCTCCCGTCGGGTGGTAAACAGGCCGCTGCTGGAAGCGCTTGTAAGGCGACACCCAACGGGTTGCGAGGTGTTTTTTCAGGCGTTCCAGGTCTATTCTGTCTGCCAAGATCATCACCGCGTTGATCGTCATGTGGTTGTAGGGACGATCCATGCGCAGCCAGGCGTGGTCCACAAAAGACATGTGTTCAGGTTCAGAATTGGGCATGCTGACTCCAGGGGTTGATTAAATGCTACTAAGTTTTGTATTTCTGCAGATTTATTTCAAGTTGGATTGAGCCAAGGACCTTTTACGAGCGGATGGCTTTGCGAGTGCGGCGCATGGCGTACCATGCCGCACATAATGGCAAGCCCAGGATCGCCAGGGAACGACTTTTGAACAAGAAGCAGGAACCGTCATCGAACGGCCGCTCTACCAGATGGGTTGAGTAGTACGCGACGCCGACAACGTTAGCATCATCACCCATAACGGTGTCGCCATTCGTGAATTCCCGCTAAAATCCGGTCATGAGTTTCGCCGATTACCTGCCCTATGTCGATGGCAAAGCCGCCGACGTTGGGCACGATGCTGTTGGCACCCTCGCGCTAGCGCGACCCAGGTCTTGGGCAGGACGAGAAAGCCGGAGTTGCATGGGACCCCTTCTTCAATCCATCGGTGACCCTAAGGAAATCTGACTATGGACATTGACTTAACTCTTTACGAAGCGCGTGTCATTGGTTGCCTAATCGAGAAAGAGATTACCACACCTGATCAATACCCACTCTCACTCATTGCGTTATGCAACGCGTGTAACCAAAAAAGCAGCCGGGAGCCGGTGCTGGATCTGGATGAGGCTACAGTTCAGGAAACGGTTGACGGGCTTATCCGGAAGCACCTTGTAAATGAGAAAGGTGGGTTTGGCAGCCGCGTCACGAAATACCGGCATCGATTCTGCAATACCGAATTCGGTACTTTGAAGTTCTCGGAACAAGAGCTTGGTGTCATTTGCGAGCTGCTGCTGCGGGGTCCCCAGACTCCCGGCGAATTACGCACCCGCACGACCCGCCTGTGCAGATTCAGCGATATGCAGGAGGTCGAAGCCACGCTCACGGGCTTAATGGAGAGAGAGGACGGCCCCTTTGTCGCAAGACTGTCTCGCGAGGCAGGAAAAAGAGAGTCGCGCTATGCGCATCTTTTCAGCGGTGACGCGCAAACGCTGGATACTGCTGGGAGCCTGGACGCTGCGGCCCGCCTTGCAAATCCTGACCCCGACCGGCTTGATCAATTGGAGAAGCTGGTTAGCGAACTACGCCGGGACCTGGATGAACTCAAACACAGAGTTGCGCAGCTTACGCCATAGACAGCCGCCGGGCGCAGGGAAGTTTAAACGAAAGCCAAAACGAGCTTTCGCACCTTCGGGAAATTGCTAGAAGAGGCGCGGGCGCGCAAGCTAATGGCAAAATGTTTGCGCGGGGCGGCCTGGCTTTGGCCGGTGACGGCGACCGCTTAAGTGTGCATTTTCCCACCCGCATCCCCGGCTTCGCCCTTGCTCACGCGTTCGTACTCGGCGATGACCTGCGCGCCCAACAACAAGATCATTGCGGCAATCTCCAAGCTCAGCAGCGCAACGATGGCGGTGGCAAGCGATCCGTAGATCACATTGACGAGCGACAGGTTCGCGAAGTACCAGATCAGCCCATGGCGGATGATCTCCCAGAGCAGCCCGGCCGTGATCCCGCCGATCAAGGCATGGCGCAGGGATGGATGACCCACGGGCATGACCATGTAAATGGAGGTGAGCATCAGGATTTGGCTGCCCAGGCCGAGCAAATACAGCAAAGGTCCGGCCAGACCACCCAAAGTCCATTGCCATCCCAGCAGGGCGATAGTCGTGCTTCCCCCGGCCTGGAGTACGCCGGAAATGATGGTGATTACCAGAAACCCAAGCCCCATCAGTAGGATGAAAAGATAGGGCAACAGAGCCGAGATGAGAAAATGGCGCCGATGGATGGCCACACGGTGAAAGAAAATAACCGACAAGGCGTTTTCCAGGATAGAAAAGGCCATGGAACTGAAGAACAGCAGCGCTCCCACCATCACCCAACCGAACACATGGCGGTCTGCGAGGAAGGCTTTTATCTGCTCCATTACCGCTTGCGACTTTCCCGGCACCACCAAATCCAGATAATGGGCAAGCGTCGCCAGCAGTTGAGTTTCGTCCACCACATGGGAAAGCGCCAGCAGTAGGAGAGTAAACAGGGGAATGATGGACAACAAGGTATAATAAGCGACCGCTCCCGAGAGCAGAATACCCTGGTTGGCGTGAAACCCCTTCAGCACCCGCAACAGGAAGCGGCCTGGGTGTTTATAAATTCGTTGGTTATTTTCAATGCGCGCTTGCATGGTATTTGCGTGGTAACGGGCCCGCGGAATCAAATCCCATTCTAACTGAACGCCGGCAGGAGAGCAGTCAATGCCGTTAACGAAACAGGAACCCTTGCTGCTGTTGGCAATGGCGGCGGGCGCGATGGTCATTTCCGGGATTCACCCCTACGACCGCCTCACCTGGCTGTTGGAAGTGTCGCCGGTGCTCATCGGAGCGCCCGTCTTGGTTCTCACCCACCGGACCTTTCCGCTGACGCCGCTACTCTATCGCCTGCTCTTCATCCACGCTCTCATACTTATCGTAGGCGCTCATTATACTTACGCCCGCGTTCCCGTGGGATTTTGGCTGCAGGAACTTTTTAGTTTGAGTCGCAATCACTACGATCGCCTGGGCCACTTGGCCCAAGGTTTCGTACCCGCCATGCTCGCCCGCGAGATTTTGCTGCGGTGCGAGGTGGTAGCACCTGGCAAGTGGCTGTTTTTCATTGTGGTCAGCATTTGTCTAGCCTTCAGTGCGTTTTACGAACTCAGTGAATGGTGGACGGCTGTCATCATTGGTCAGGCAGCGGAAGACTATCTCGCAACCCAGGGCGATGTGTGGGATACCCAATGGGACATGTTTCTCGCGTTGATCGGCGCAATCATGGCGCAGCTTTTGCTGACAAACCGGCACAACAATGAACTGAGGTATATCGGCACCGATGAACAGCAATCCTGAACATGAGCGAACAGTCGTGAATCCGGAACAACGGATTCTGGAATTTCCCCTGCTCTGGCAGGGCGTGGGATGGTTGATGGTGGTGTTGGTGGTGATACTTTCCCTGCTCCCCCATCCGTCCACACCGCCCATTGTCACCTGGGACAAGAGCCAGCATCTGCTAGCCTATGGAGGACTCATGTATTGGTTCGGGATGGTTTTTCCCCGCCACGCCCCTTGGATACTCTTCCTGGTGGCTTTGGGGGCGATACTTGAAGTCCTCCAGGGGTGGTCGGGATATCGCTATTTCGAATATACGGACATGCTGGCCAACACCCTCGGCGTGTTGGTTGGATTGCTGCTAGCCACGACCCAGTTGGGCGGCTTGGTGGGCGGGTTGGATCGACTACTCGCCGTCTGGATGGGACCGAAGGCCCGCTCGTAGCCCTGCCTGGATAAGACCTTTATGGCTTCATAGTCAATGACATAAGAAAATCATTATGGCGCTACGCAACTTTGACAACTTTCAACCCCGCATCGCCGCCTCCGCTTATGTCGACGAACTGGCGGTGGTGATCGGCAACGTAGAGATCGGCGAGGACAGTTCAATCTGGCCGATGTGCGTGGTGCGCGGCGACGTGCAAAGCATTCGCATCGGCGCACGCACCAATATCCAGGACGGCACGGTGATCCACGTCACCCACGACAGCCGTTTCTGTCCCGGCGGCCAGCCGACCGTTATCGGCAACGACGTCACCGTGGGCCACAAGGCGCTTCTGCACGCCTGCACTGTCGAGCACACCTGCCTGATCGGCATGAACGTGGTCATCATGGATGGAGCCGTGGTGAAAGCGCGAACGATGGTCGGCGCCGGCAGCGTGGTAGCGCCCGGCAAAGTGCTGGAAAGCGGTTATCTGTATGTCGGGAGCCCAGTTAAACAGATCCGTCCCTTGAAGGCGCGGGAACTGGAATTTCTGGAATACTCGGCCTTGAACTATGTGCGCCTGAAGGAGCGCCACCGTGAACGGTAACGAGCAACTGGCTTATTGGGAATCATTGATCCGCAGGTGAGGCAAATCCACCGCCTTCCACAGCTTAGGCAGCAGTACCCGTTCTTCGGGGTCGTAGTAGCTAAGGCGGTCCGGCCCCCTACCCTCGCCCCGGTAGTGGCCGTCAGGCTCCAGGCTCAACCAGCCGCCAACGAAGGGGCCAGGGCCAGCAAGATCCGACTCTGCGGGGTGAGTGGTAACATCATGCCGACTCTAGAAAAGCCCGCTGCAAGGCCGCCAGTGGCGGCGAATCCCGATACTGCAGGCGCAACCGCGCCCCATCCGGGCGTTCGACCTCGAGCACCGTCGCGCTGGACGCCGCGGCGCCGAACCCGTGAGCGGTCACTTCGAAAAAAGGGGGGTCGGGCGAGGCCGCTGCGGTGGGGAGGGACGTCCGCCGGGCCAGGCACTGGTTTTTCAGATCGGTGGGGCTCAGGCGCAGCCGCTTGGCCACCTGGGAACCGGGCAGCCGGGTCGTTAACGCCACCGCCTGATCCCCTAAAGTCGATGGAATCCGTTCCCGGGCCGTGGCGCGGGTCCGGCGCCAGTGTTCGAATTGCCCGGCCAGCTCGGCGAGCGTGGCTTCGGTTTTTAGGATCGCTTCGGTCGTCATCGCTTCCTCCCAGTAAGCTCAACCTACCGGGAAAGAACCTTACTCTGGAAAACTCAACCGCGTCACGCAGGGCTGCCGGAAGTTCACAGAGCAAATACCTGATCGATACCATCAAGATGGTTGCCTATCGGGCCGAAACCGCCATGGCCAACGGTTTACGCGAAACCCTCGGCCATCCCGACGAGGCCCGCCGGCTGTTGCAGGCGCTGTAACCACCGAGGCCGATCTGCTGCCCGGTCCTGCCACCGGAACCTTGACCGTCCGCCTCCGCCACTTGGCCAATGCCTCATCCGACGCCGCCATCCAAAAACTGTGCGAGAAACTCAATGCCACCGAAACTGGGTTCCCCAGAACCAACCTCCGCTTGGTCCTGAAAGTGGGGTCTTCGTAAAAAAACCCAGAGATCAGGTCATCTGAACATGCAGTGTTCGATGTCCGCGGCGCTCCTGGCGTGAAGTTGTTTTTCCTGTTCAAGGATAGCGTCCTCGCCCGTGTCGGCGGCGTCGGTCACCTGCTCGTTACCGCCCATGGGCCACACCCCTTCTCGGCGGAGCGCGAGCCCGGTGGGGAAATGCCCCAGGGCAGTCGTCGCCTGGGTATCGAAAGCCTTCAGGTGGCCAGAACAGTTGCTTCTGCTATCCTAGCACGCGTGATAGGCTACTCGAATCAAACAACTCATGACCTACTGCCTGGCGATAAACCTGGATGCGGGGCTGGTAATGGCCTCCGACTCGCGCACCAACGCGGGGGTGGACAATGTAAGCACGTACACCAAGATGCACACCTTCGGGGTGCCCGGTGAATGTCAGTTTATTTTGCTCAGCTCGGGTAATCTGGCCACCACCCAGGCAGTGATCAACCAGCTCAACCGCGATATCCTGGATGATGCACGGCGCAACCTGTTCAGGGTCCGCCATCTCTTTGAAGCCGCCGAGTACATTGGTGAACTCAGCCAGCAGATCCAACGCAAGAACAACGAGGCGGTGACGATCGGCGGCTACAACCCCGAGGCGACCTTCCTGCTGGGTGGCCAGATCGGCAATAAACCGGCCGCCATCTATCTGATCTATCCGCAGGGGAATTACATCGCCGCCTCGCCCTATGCCCCTTTTCTGCAAATCGGCGAGAGCAAGTACGGCAAGCCCATCCTGGACCGGACTGTGTACCCCGGCCTGTCCCTGGAAGACGCCGCCCGCTGCGCCCTCGTTTCGCTGGACTCCACCTTGCGCAGCAACGTCTCGGTGGGACTGCCCCTGGATCTGTTGATCTATCGCCGGGACAGTCTCGACGAGGGCCAGCGACTGCGGTTTGAAATGGATACGCCTTACTACCTGGCTTTGAAGGCCAGTTGGAGCCAGGGTCTAAGGCAGGCCTTCAAGGGCTTGCCCAGATTCGACTGGGAGCAGCAGAATTAGCGCCGCGCGGACTTGCTGATGCAGTGATCGCCACAGTCGCGGACGCAACCCAGGCAGCCGGCTTGCAGACCCGCGTGCGGATCAGCCTTGCCGACCCACAGTTGCACCAGCGCCCAGCCTGCGCAGAGGGCTGCGATGGTGAAAACCGCGACCAGATAACCCAGCATCTCACACCCCTCAAGCCTGGCTGAACAACCCCGCGAAGCCCATGAAGGCCAGCGAGAGAATGCCAGCGATGATGAGATTCAAGGCAGTGCCCTTCATCAGCGAGGGGATGTCAGCCAGTTCGGCCTCTTCGCGCAGACTCGCCATCAGCACCAGGGCCAGGGTCCCTCCCCCGCCCGCGCCCAGGGCGAATACCAGGCCTTCCAACAAGCCATAGCCACGGTTGGTGGCGAAAATCGCCAGGGCCAGAATGGCGCAGTTGGTGGCGATCAGGGGCAGATAGATCCCCAGAGCCTGAAACAGGGCCGGGCTCAGCTTCTTGATGACCATTTCGACGAACTGCACGGTGCTGGCGATGACTACGATAAAACTGATCAGGCGCAGGTAAGGCGCGTGCACCAGCAAAAAGGTATTGAGCGCCCAGGCGGCAACCGCGGTAATCAACATCACGAAGGTGTTCGCAAGGCCCAGGCGAAACGCCGTTTCCAACTTGCCCGAGACACCAAAAAACGAGCACAGCCCGAGAAAATAGGACAACACGAAATTGTTGACCAGCAGGGCGCTGACGAAAATCCAGACCAGGTCACTCATCCCGCAGCTACCCGCTCATCAGCCGAGGGCTTCGCGGTGGCGCGCCGCTGCCGGCGGGTCTCCTGCAGCCAGTTGAAGAACAACAGGAACAAACCCAGCGTGATGAACCCGCCGGGTGGCATAATCATTATGACCCACGGTTCGAAATGAGGGCCGAACAGCCCAATACCGAACAGGGAGCCATTCCCCAAAACTTCCCGGATGCTGCCCAGGCAAACCAGCGCCAGCGTGAAACCACAGGCGGTACCCACGGCGTCCGCCACCGCCAACCCTACCGGCTGCTTGGAGGCGAATGCCTCCTGGCGGCCGAGGATGATGCAATTCACGACAATCAGGGCGATAAATGCGCCGAGTTCCTTGTGCACCGCGGGCAGCAGCGCCTGCAAGGTGAAATCGGCGACCGTCACGAAGGTCGCGATGATGATGATGTAACAGGAGATGCGCACCTGCTTGGGGATCAGATCCTTGCACAGGGAGACCAGAAAACTGGACCCGACCAGCACGAAAAAGGTCGCCAGACTCATGGCGATGGCATTGATGACGGAATTGGTGACCGCAAGCATCGGACACATGCCCAATACCTGGACAAAGACCGGGTTTTCTTTCCAGATACCCTTGTGCAGTTCCTGAAGGGCGGAAGCCGTCATCGCGTTTGCCTCATGAATAATTAAAGATCGTGCCGCGCCCTGAGCCGATGGCGCCTAGGGCTTGTCCGCCGCCAGCGGCGGTTCGGCGCCCGGCGGCGGCAGCCGGTTGAGCCAGCGACGGTTGGTATTCTCCAGGATCGACACCACGCTGTTGCTGGAAACCGTCGCCCCGGTGATGGCATCTACCTGGTTGGGTTTTGGCTTCGTGCCCTTTTTCACCAAGATAATCCTGGGTTCCACCGCCAGGGCGCGGAAATTCTCCCGGAATTCTGGATCTTTCTGGATCTTGTCCCCGGAGCCCGGCGTCTCCCGATTGTCCAGCACTTCCATGCCGACGATGTGGCGCTGGGCTGGCTTATAGCCATACAACAGACTGATGGTATCCTGGTAACCTGGACCCTCGCCGGCGATGGCGTAGCCGACGAAAGCGCCGTTCGCGTCATAGCCGGCGTAAATGAATTCTTCGCCGCTGGCCCGCGAAGCCACGGGTTGCAGAGTCCCCTCCGCATAGACCAGCTTCTGAAACCGGCTTACGCCAGGCAGCACCTTGAAGACCGCCTCGCGCAACTCGCGGGCCTTGTTGTCGGCGATGGTCGAGAGCGTCAACTCATAAATCCCGACGATGGCCAAGCCCGACAGCAAGCCCGCAATGCCCAGCGTGACGACAAGCCGGGTGGAACTCGCCTCGGCGGTGTTTCGTGTAAGCAATTGCCTTAATGCCATGGACTGACCCCTGCAAGCGGGTGACTGGCGTGAGTATTAGCCATGCCCGAAGACGCGGGGTTGACTGTAGCGCGCCAATCAGCGGCGTGGCGGCGTTCATCAGCAAAATAGCATACATCACACCTTCGGGAAGTCCGCCGAATAAACGGATCAACACCACCAGCACGCCGATGCCGACGCCAAAGATCCAGGTCCCCCTGGGGGTCAGCGGTGAGGTCACCGGATCGGTGGCCATGTAGATGGCGCCGAACAACAGGCTGCCGGACAATATCATGAACGCAGGGTCGGGGAACCGGGTCGCGTTCAGTAGGAACAGCACCCCGGAAACCAGGACCGCCGACAGCACGATCGCCGCCGGAATGCGCCAATCGATACTGCGTCGGAGGACGAGATAGACTCCGCCCAGCAGGATCATCATCCCGCTGGTCTCGCCCAGGGACCCGGCCACATTGCCAATCAGGAGATCGCTGTAAGGCGTAGCCTGCTGCTGGAACTTCATCAATCCCAGCGGGGTTGCCGAGGTTACGGCATCGATGCTTGCGTGCATGAAGGGAAAGGCCAGCGTGCCGGGGGGCAGGCTGAAGAAATCCCCGCAGCAGGGTGTCCAGGTGGTGATCGCGCTGGGAAAGGCCGCCTGCAGAAAGGCTCGGCCCACCAAGGCGGGGTTGAAGAGATTATTGCCCAGCCCTCCCCACACCAGCTTACCCAGACCGATACTGGCGACGCCGCCTACCGATGCCATCCACAGGGGCATGCCCGGAGGTAGGGTCAGTCCCACCAGCAGGCCGGTAAGGATGGCGCTGCCATCGCGCAGTGAGGCGCCGCGCCGGTGGGGCGGACTGAACAGCCACTCCGTCAGTACGGCGCCCGCACTGCTGGCCAGCAGCACCAGCAGCGCGCTGAGTCCAAACCACCACAGGGCCGCTAGGATGACCGGCACCAGGGCGTACACCACATCCAGCATCACCCTGGGCGTGGTCGTGGCTTGCTGAAGAAAGGGTGCGGCATGCAGATGCAAAGGCGAACCCTTTGCCCTCATGTAGATCTCTCTTTGCGCATAGCGGCCTTGGCCATCCGCACCAACTGGACGATGGGGATGCCGGATGGACAGGCGAAGGTGCAGGAACCGCATTCCATACAATCCATCACATGGTATTTCTCCATGTCCTGGTGGCGCCGCACCTTGGCGAGCCGCCCCAGCCGCGAAGGATTGAGAGACATCGGGCAGGCTTCGATACAGCGTCCACAGTGGATGCAGGTGTATTCTCTGGGCAGCTCCATCTCCGCCTCGCTGAACGCCAGGATGCCGGTGCTGCCCTTAAGGATAGGCACATCCAGGCTAACCAGCGGCGTGCCCATCATGGGCCCGCCCATGATCACCGTCTTGGTATCCGCCGTGAGGCCGCCGCACCAGGCCAGCACGTCCCGCACCGGGGTACCGATGGGCACTTGCAGATTGGCCGGACGCAGCACACCGGGACCGGCCACGGTGACGGTCCGCTCAATCAGCGGCATCCCGGTGTCGAAGTAATCCGCCAGTGCCGCCACGGTAGCTACGTTGTTGACCACCATCCCCAGATCGATCGGCAGCTTGCCGGCAGGCACCTCCACCCCAAACATGGCCTGGATCAGAATCTTTTCGGCGCCTTGGGGATACTTGACCTGCAAGGGTACGACCGCGATAGGTTGGTCGGGCCGGATCAGGTCCCGCAATGCCCGGATGGCGTCCGGCTTGTTCATCTCCACACCGATGCTGGCCCGCTCCGCACCCAGTTGCTGGCGGATTATCTCGATACCCTGGAGCACCGCGGCGGGGCGTTCCAGCATGAGGCGATGGTCGCAGGTCAGATAGGGCTCGCATTCGGCCCCATTGATGACCAGATGCTTGACACACCGGCCGTCGGGAAAAGCGTATTTCACATGGCTGGGGAAAACCGCCCCACCCATGCCCACCAGGCCGGCCTGCTGCACATGCTCCACGAACTCCTGGCGGGACAGCGTGCGCCAATCAATCATCGACTGCGCGGCATAGCGTTGGGTCGCGTAGGGATCGGCCTCGATTTCGATAGCTGTGGTTAACCGCCCATCAGGGTGCCGGCGCGGCGCGATGGCCGTCACCCGCCCCGTGACCGGACTGTGCAAAGCGGTGGAGATGAAACCATCCGGTTTGGCCAGCAACTGGCCGCGCTGGACGCGCTCGCCAGACTTGACCAGGGAGCGGGCGGCCTTGCCTGCGTGCTGGTTCAGCGGCAGGATGTACTGGCTGACGAAGGGCATCCGCTGGGTGGGCAGATGCACCGTTTGTTCCTTGTGTTCCTGGGGATGGATGCCATGCCGGAAGCTGTGCGGTCGTGCGGTTAAGGCGTTCATGGTGCCCCCTGGTGAGTTTTGTTGCCGGCGGGACGATACCCTGCCAGCTCCAGCAGATTGCTGCGAATGCGCCCGGCAAGCTCTGCTTCGATCTGCTTTTGCAGATCGCGGATGCGGGTTGCGTGCTCTTGTTTGAGGGAGGCCAGCTCGGCCTCATAGACTGCGGTGATTTTATCGGCCACTGCCTGCTCGATGGACGCCCGGAAAGGCGTCACCAAGCCCGCCAGCTCTTGCAGGGTACGCCAGGACTGGAGCCGCTCTCTGGAAACCGCCAGAAGCGCCTGGTCCGGTCGCAGGCGCACGCCCTCGATTTCTACGAAGGGGGTTTTTCCGCGCGGCTTCGGCGCGTCCGGCCGCAGATAGTCGGCAGCCGGCAGCGGCGGTGGATCGGACTGTTTGATGGGCCGGAAATGCGTGGCGAAGCGCTGTTCCCGCGCAGCCCAATGCAGCGGAGTCAAGGCCGCGCCGGCCGCGTCCCGGCCCCAGGTCCTCTCGACCTCTGGATTGCCCTGCAAATCCAGCCGTGAACCAAACACGCCCTCCCCCGCGGGATCGTAGCGGAACAGAGGGAAAACCCGGGACTGCACCGCCAGCCGCGCTTGTGCCAGGGTGCGGTCGGTAGCAAAACCATGCCGTTGCGGGCTGGGAGCATGGATGTGGATAAGGGCCGGTCCCGGATGGCGCAGGGCGGCCTGGATGCTGTCCAGAAAATGGCCGGGCTCGGCCAGGGACGTCTGGGCGACGAAGGCCCGCCGCCAGGCCAATGCCAGCATACCAAGATTGACGCGGTTGGAAGCGGCGGACTCCAGCCCCAGATCGGGATTGGCGAGAATCAGAATCTTGACCGGCCGATTGCCATTCAGCAAGCCGAACACGGCGCCCAGCCCCTGACCGACGAGCGTGCCGTCGTCCCCTACCAGCAGCAGGGGAGGACAGGCCAAGCGCTCTTCCTCGGTGAAATCACCCCAGTTCAGAGAACCCGGATCGTCGTAACCATGGGCCGCCTCCTTGGGCTTGTCCAACTCCAGGCGCGCCTCCCGCACCAGCAAAAAAGCAGCACCGATTTCCCGTAGCCATCCTTCCAATAGACCGCTGGCCAGTTGGGGCGTGGCGCCACTCGTGTCCATCGCCACCGGCACGGAAAAGGGATTGTAGGGCCAGGCGGCAGCCCACGCCGCCACTGAGCCTGGCGCCAGCACCAGGCTCAGGCGCGCGCGCCCCAGCCCCTGCGGTCCCGTCGCCAGCCGCCAGTGCAGATCTTCCAACGCCTGACTCAACGCCACCAGCCGGCGCAGGCGCGCGGCGTCCACCCGCTCATGCGTGATGGCGGCATGCACCCGGCTGGTCAAATCGCCCAATTCCGCCGGTTCATTGCCCAGCTCTTCAAGGACCTCGGCCAGAGCCTCCAGGTTATCATGGGGTAGCGCATGGGTCAGACTGGTGCGGATAGCCTTGGCAATCGCCTCGCGAAGGTCCACGATTTTTTCCAGCAGGTTATTCACCAGGGGCTGCTGGCGCGATTCCGCGATGGCCAGCACCCAGCGCAGCGCCAGTTTTTCCCCCGAGCCGGCCTCGGCGCCGTCGCCACCGGCCAGCGCCTGGGAAAAATGCCGGGACAGCAAGAGCCCCGTCAGAGGCCTCACGCGGGCATCCTGACCAGCACGCTCGATAGTTGCCCCTGGCGTATCGGGTAGTTGCTCCCACGTCTTCCAGAGCTTGTGCGCCTGCGCCAGTTGCTGGGGGGTCTGTGGCAGGGCGGTCAGCGCCTCCGGCTCACATTCCGCGACGCATAAGCCGCAGCCCTTGCAGGCATCCGGGTTGATGACCAGGGACAGCCACTGCCCAGCGGTTTTGCCAATGCTGGCCGGTTCCTGGAAAAAGATTCCCGTGCGTATCAGTGGCAGCGGACCGAGCTCCGTTGTGAGGGTCTGCAAGGCGGCCTGGGCGGCATGCCTGCTCTCCTCCGACAGGTCGTCCTTGAACCCGGCGAAGGCAGTGGCAAGCAGGGTATCCAGGGTGACCGGCACCGGGCCAGTGCTTTTGCCCAGCTTATCGAGTCGGGCCGCCAGCTTGGTAGCCACCTTGCGCAGCGGTTCCGCGCCGGCGAGGCGGATGCTGGCATCGATCAGGGGCTTGGCGGCGATGGCCACCACGCCAATCGCACTGTCGGGACACGCGGTCCAGCATTGGCCACAGCCGCTGCAGCGGGCTGGATCGAGACTGGGCAGCATGGCCCGTGCGTCGCTCAAGGTCCGGAACGTGGACGACAGCGGGGGGAGCACATTGATGGCAAGGTAGGGATCGGCGGTCAGTTCACGAGTATCGCCAGCCTGATACAGCACACCCACCTGATTCCAAAACCGCGGAAGACTGTCATAGTTGGCCTCGTTATGCCCCAACCGGCGCACCACCATGGGCGGCTCTTCCTCAAGCGGTGGGGACGGGTTCGGATGTGCTTCCACAGACACCCGCAGACCCAGTTGGGCAATCTCCGGATAGTCGCGCCGCAGCGTATCCAGCAAGACCTGGCGTTTGGGATGGGTGCTGGCGGCGCGGGTAAATTCTACGTCCAGGTAAATGCGGGAGCGGCCTCCATCCCGTAATTCCAGGCACCAGGCGGTCAGTTCCGCCGCCCGCAGCGGCTGGCCGCCCAGCCCGTAGGCTACCGCATGCAGGCGCGGCAACTCCTTGTCCCTGAGCGGCGGAATGCCCGGATGGGTGTCCCGGCCAAAGCGGTTGTTTTCCAGGGCGAGCCCCAGATTGGCACGCAGTTCACTGAGGATGGGAGGGTCTCCCGCCAGCGGTGCATCGACCTGCTCCAACACTGCCACGGCGCGCTTCTTGCGCAGCGCTTCGATGAGCGGCGCGGCCGGGAACGGCCGCAGACAGCGCAGGCCCAACACGCCGATATGGAGTCCATGGGTCTTGCGCAGTTCATCAGCCACGGCTTCGGCGGTCGCGACAGCGGCGCCCTGCACCACCAGAACCAGTTCGGCAGCCTCCACACCCTGGCTGGAAACGGGCGCATGGCGCCGGCCGGTGTGCGTCTGGAACCGCGCAAACGCGTCTTGCAGGAAAGCCTGCAGATGGCCGGCGAAATAGGGTCGTTGCGCCGCCACCCCCAACGCCTGGCTCTGCGGGTCACGCAGCGCGCCCTGCAGCACCGGGCGGTCGGGATCATGCCAGCGGGGCAGGCGCCGTCGGGTCTCGCCAAACAACAGCCGTTGCGCCGGCGTGGGGACGGGAATTTCCTCCTGCGGCGAACCGATGAAGTCACGCAGCAAAGCGGCCTGCGGCAAATACAGCGCCTGCGGCGCCGGTTCCCCGTCGATGACCACCACCCCTGGCAGCAACGCCAGTTCCGCCACCCGCCGGGCTACCAGCGTGAAGTCCACGGCTTCCTGGGGGTTAGCGGCGCACAGTACGAAACAGCCGGCCGCTAGACTGAGATGACCGGCTTCCTGATGGCCGCCTGGCATCAGCGCATGGTTATGTACCTGAACCACCAGGGGCAGATGGCGATCGGCGGCCATGGCCAGCAGATCCAGGGCGCTCGCCAGCTCCCCCGCAGACAAAAAAGCGGTCGCCCGGATGCCGGCCATGGCCAGACCCAGGGCGGCCGCCAGAATGCCGCGGGGATCGCTGAATTCCTGCGCGCTCAGGGCCGCGCCGAACACATTGACATGTTGTCCCCGTTGCTGGGTCTTCCAGGCCAGCGCCGCGGCGCTGGCGACACCCAGGCTGGCCGCCTCGGCCATGCAGGCCTCGGTCAGGGCGACGGCGGTTTCGCCATCCAGAACCGCCGCTATGCCTGCCGGCGAGACCGCCTCAGTCGCCCCCGGATGGAACCACTGCGCAAAAATCCTAGTGAAGTTGGGCATAGCGCACCTCGACGGTCATCACGGGCGGTGCCGCAAACTGTTCCCCTTCGAGCCACTGGATGGCCTGGGTTGGACAACGATAGGTGATCTCGGGCCGGGCCGGGCCGCCCGCGGCATAATCGATCACCGGCAGACTGTTCACCATGTGGATGAGCCCAAGTGGCGCATCGGCGGCGCAGCGCCCGCAGGCGTCGCAGGCCGCGGCGCACAGCGCCCGCGCTGGTGGGCCGCTCAGGGGCGCCTGGCACTGGACGAAGAGCTTTTGACTCAAGGGAATGATTTCGAGCAGGTCGCGCGGACAGGCCGACACGCAAGCGCCGCACGCCGTGCAGCGCCCGACAGCGACCACCGGCAGGCCATTGGCGTTCATTTGAATAGCCCCGAAGGTACAGGCCGACGCGCAATCGGCCAGGCCCAGGCAACCCCAGGCACAACCCTTGCCGCCGCCCGTTACCACCATGGCAGCGCGACAACTCGCCAGGCCGTGATACTCGGCTATCTGCTCGGCTTGCGCCTTGCCGCCGGCACAGTGTACGCGGGCCACCCGTTTTTCCTGCTGGCCGGGATCCACCCCCAGGAACTCCGCGATAGCCGCCACCGAGGCCGGGCTGGAGACCGTGCACCGGCTGGGTGCGCGCACTCCTGCGACCAATTGTTCGGCAAAACCGCGGCAGCCAGGCTCGCCACAGGCGCCGCAATTGGAACCGGGCAGCAGTTCATAAACACGTTCAAGCCGGGGATCTTCCGCCACCCTGAGAAACCGATAGGCTACCGCCAGGATGGTGCCGCAGAATACGCTGAGCCCGCCCATGATCGACGCTGACAGGAGGATGCTGTTCATAGCGCCTCAGTTCAACGGCGCCGCGCGTTGGATAAGCGCCTCCAGGCCGAGTTCGGCGGGATTCAGCGGTTTACCGGGATGGATGCAGCGGGATGGACAGGCTTCGGCCGCCGCCACCAACTGGGCGTAGGTCCCGGCCTTGGGATCGCCGATCACCGCCTGCTTGTTCTCGTTGTATACGAACAGCAGGGGATTGCGATTGGTGCACTCGTTGCAACTCGTGCACAGGCTGCTGTCGATCCAGGGTTCTTCACCCGCAGCCGTATCCGCTCGCGGGACGCTTTTCGGCGGGGCGGCCTTCGGCACTGGCGCCTCGGGTTCCGCCTTATTCTTGATGACCGGCGGAACAGATGGCGGTGGCTTGATAGCACTAACCAGCGTCTGCCCTGCGGTCAGCAGATCCATGCCCAGCAGCACCTGGGTTAGCCGCTGCATGGCCTCGCTTGCAGTCTCGTTGCGCACCCGTTCCAAGGCCGCCGCGTGCTCGGTTTGCAGGCGCTCGCGCTCGGCGACAGCAGCCTCGACAGCCTCGGCCCTGACCTGAGCCAGCGCCAGTTCCACGTACTTGTTGCGCACCCCGGCCAGTTCTTGCAGGGTGCGCCAGTAGTCCCTACGGTCGCGGCAGGCAGCGACCAGTTGCTGGGAAACAGCGATCCGGTGCAAACCCCCAGCGGCATCCGCCGCCCAGATATAAGGGATATGTGGGTCGCCCTGCTCCGTCTCGCAGGACAAGGACTCGGTCAGGAGTATCAGTTCAGGGGCGTCCAGGGCCGCCGGAATGACGCAAAAGTGCTTGCGTAACCCCGGTTCCAGGAGGGCGAAGTCGGCAAAGGTAAAGGCCAGCTCGATGCTGGTCGCATTGCCCTTGGCATCGCGGTACTGAAATGGGTAGACGGGCCAGTCGGCGGTAGGTTGCGGGTTGCCGGCGAAGTCCATGCGCGCCGCCCAGTCAGCGCCGGCCTGGGGCACAAACCGCAACAAGGGATGAGCGCGGCCTTCCAATGCCGCCCCCGCCGCCAGCCAAGGCAGCACGGCACTATTAGCATGCAGCCCTGAATCGATAAGATGCATACCGGCACGGGCGCCTTCCAGGGCCGCCAACAGGCCCTCCAAAAACTGTTGAGGCCGGGCGATGGAGGCCTGCTGGATCACCGCCTGCCGGTGGGCGATGCCCAGATAGCCCAGTTCAAGCTGGTAATTGGCCAGCGGTTCTTCGCCGGGTTGACTCGCCGGATTGAGGCCGGGACATACATCCACGAAGATCTGCACCGGACGGCCGGAATTCAACAAGCGGGAAGCGCATGGCAGCCGGTCGCCGGCTACCGCAGCGGCGGCTTCCAGGGCAACCACCGGCGGAACCAGCAGTAGTTCATTGCGGGAAAACGCCTCCCAGTTAAAAGCCGCAAACCACGGGTCATGGTGGTCGGGATCGTAGCCTCCGGCCACTTCCAGGCGCGCAATGCGTACGGCGCGAAACACCTGGGTGAACTCTCCCGCCTGCGCATCGAATAGAACCGCGGCTTCGGCGCAAGGGTCCGCCGCGCTCACCGCCGTGCAAGCGGGCAGATTCTGTAAGCAGTCAGCGGTCAGTGAACCATCATGTACGAAGGTCGCCAGCATCGGCATGGTCCGAGCCTGGAAGGCTTCCAGTACCGGCAGCACGGCCTCAATGCGCGCCCGCCGAGTGACGGCCATGGGCTGTCCTCCACGCGCCTGTCCCATGATCCTGGCCAATGCCGCCGGATCCAAGAACCGCGAGCCGGCCATACCGACGCTGTCCGCCACGGCCCCAGGTTCACGGGCCGCAGCGGACTTGTTCCATTCCACATCCAGCAGGGCTTGCAGGTGCTGGAGCAACTGGCCGATTTCCGCGCCGAGTTGCCTGTAGCGGGGGATAAGGCGGCGTCGGGCGACATGGAGCAGTAGATGCACGGCGACATGCCCACCGTAACCCAGCAACTGGCCCTCTGCCGGCAGGGCTGCGCACAGCCGGTCGAGATCGGCCTGAAGGTGGTCACGGGGACCGGGTTTCAGATTCAGGGCGTCCTGCAAGACCTGCCCGGCCTGTTTCACCAGAGCAGCCGCGGCAACCGGCCAGGCCGTCGGCGCCAGTGCCTGCCGCAGAATGGCCTCCAGCCGGGACAGGTTATCCTTGAGTATCCGGGCCTGGTCGGCGCCGGGTGCCAGAGCATCGAGTTGCCGTTTCAGCAGTTCGGAGAACGGCTCGATCAGAGGGTCCGTCGCAGCACCTTCGGGAGCATATAGAAAAAGCGGGTAGCCGTAACGCAGCCTGGCGCCATCTCGGTAGGCGGCCAGCAGCGCGGGTAAATAATCCTCCCCAGGCGGCTGGATCTGAACATGTGGATCGCCCAGATAAAAACGGCGCAACTGGATCAACAAACAGCCATCGACCTTACCCGCACCGGCGGGAAGCACCGGCATAGTAGAAGGCGGTTGTCTTACACTGGGGCTGGGGGCTGCTAATACCGCCCGTTGCATACGCCGCTCCTCGAATTCAGACCGCACACTGAGTTAGGCATTTTCTTGCCATCTGCATGCACTATGCCAGATCTCCATTGGGACTGGCTGACGGCCGTTTAAATTAATAATTAATATTAAAATACAATTAGTTATTATTTATTGCTGAACACATTTCGAGGTCTAAAACAAACTCTTCAAGGCCTCCATTAATGCGTATCCAAGGGTGTTCGCACCGTTATGAACCATGACTCGGGTAAAGCGCATGGATATGGCGCAATCTCTACAGCGAGTCAATCGGTTGGGTTCAAGGCGCGTGCAGTAACGTCAGTCCCGTCAAGCAATAACCGAAACCTGGCTGCTAATTTGCCTGCTCTAGGGTGGAATACCGCCGCATGTTTTTACGCGTGGCATTTGTGTTGGGTATCAACAATTTCAATTGCGTAAGCTATGGCCATATGAAAGCGATCAACTTTGCATACGGCTTTGGTTTCGATCCGAGCTACGGGTATGATCTCAATGCCCTGCTCAAGGTCCCAGCGCCCGCGGAATCCGAGCATTTTCAAGCATTCTGGCGTGATCTGTTCGCGCAGGCGAATTTCATCAAGGTCTCGCCAACGCTCAAGGAGATTCATTCCGGCAATGACACGCGGCGCCTGTTCGAAGTCGGTTTCTATTCGCTGCACAATTTCCGGATTCAAGGATGGCTGACGCTGCCAAGGCATGAGCCGGTGAGACGCGGCGTGGTCGTCGGTCACGGTTATGGCGGTCGAGAGGGTCCGGACCTGGCGCTGCCGCGGAGGACAAGCATCTTTGGCAGTCGCTGGCGGCTTTTTTCAAAAATTGATGATGCAACAAACCCAAGCAGTGTTATGTTGAGATTGACGGCGGCAATAAACCGGCCTTTTCATAAGATCATTATGCGTTTCAGCAAACGGTGTTTTGCTTTCCACCAAGGGGTAGGTACTCATGCAGCTTACATTTGAAGCAGTTGCGGAAGCCCAGCCGGGGCCCAAGTGGCAGACCCTGTTCAACCAGAACTGGCCGGACTACCGGACATGGTTTCTTGCCCGAGGGGGCGCGGACGGCCCAACGGCAGCCCAGTCGCTAAAACAGTTGCGGCGGTTCATGCCGGAAATCGTGCCCACTTATAAGCGCATCGTCGAGCTGGCGGGCGGCGGCGATCTGGCCGCCCGGCTGCTGTCTTTCTACCGGCCACCCGCCTATCTCCTGGGGTGTTCCCAGGCAGTCCGGTGCCGGCCGGATGGAGCCATGCTGATCCGCAACTACGATCTCGATCCTGGGCTCAATGAGGGCATTATCTTTCATACCCAGTGGAACGGGCGCAAGGTGCTCGCGACGAACGAATTCCTGTGGGGAGTGGCCGATGGTATCAACGACACCGGTCTGGCGTTATCCCTGGCGTTCGGCGGGCGCAAGGTGGTCGGCGAGGGTTTTGGGATTCCCTTGATTCTGCGCTACATCCTGGAGTTCTGCGAAACCACCGCCGACGCCATCAAGGTGTTGCGCCGGGTGCCCTCCCATATGGCCTATAACGTGACGCTGCTCGACCGCGCTGGCCACTACGCAACCGTACTGGTGGCCCCGGACCGGCGAGCGCAGGTGACCCGCAAACCGGTCGCCACCAATCATCAGAAAACCATCGAATGGCCCGAACAGGCGCGCTTTTCCAGAACCCTGGAACGGGAACGGTTTCTGAATGAGCGCCTCGCTAATACCGATTTGACCGAGCAGGAACTGATTCAGTCCTTCCTGCATGCGCCGCTTTACAGCAGGAACTATAAGCATGGTTTTGGTACCCTCTACACGGCCGTCTATCGCCCTGAGCAGGGTACCGCGGAATTCCACTGGCCGGACGGCATCTGGTTACAATCCCTGGATCATTTTCGGGAAGGCAAGCGCCTAATTCGCTATTCCCAAACCGGCGAGACGGTCACTCGGCCCGCCGATGGTTCCCGTGGGCGTGACTGGACAGGCTGGGAGCCCGCCGATCTTAGCCTCGCGGGGATCTTCAGGCAGACGGTCAATACCGTGCTGGACAGTCTGACTACCGCGGGCATCCCGCTGGCCGCCAAGCCCCTAGATGAGTTCCTGGAAGAACTCGACCGCACCGGCCAGGTGCCGTGGCACAAACTCGGCACTATATGGGCAGACAGTGACGGATCCTGGAGCAGAGAATCCCCTCCTCAATCCCCCCCTTGCTGAGGCGGAAGGGTTGGGGGACACTGGTATAAATTGGGAACCCCGACCTCTCAAAACAATTTGGAAACCAGGGACTCAGGGTGGGTGAACGGAATGTCTGGTGCCGGCGGAATGCCCTCGAACTGGGCCCGGATGCCCGCGGCCCAAGCCCTGCCCCGCTCCAGCAGGTGGCGGTCGTCGGTCTGCATGCGGTCGCGGGTAATCAGCACGCCCATGTCGCAACCGTGAAAGCGGTACTGAGCGGGACCATAGACCCGCATGTAGAACACCTCGTTTTCATCGACGATGTTGCTCCAGTCCAGGTCGCGGCGGACGAAGCTGATCTTGCCATCGTCATGCATGCGCCATACCCCGGAAGCCGGCGCCCTGGTGATCAACTCGACGGCATCGTCGGTCTGCTTCAGGATAAGCTGGCTCCAGGTGTCAAAGTCAGTCCAGCGGGACTGAATCTCCTCGAGGTCGATTTCGTAATCGACGTCCAAGAATTCGAGCAGGTGAAACAGGAACAGGGGCACGCCGCCGTAGAGGGTGGTGACGAGATTGGTCGGCGGACTGGCACCGCTCACCCGTGGGTTGATCTCACCGAGGTAGGGCGTGCCGGTGTCGGTATCGATCAGGAAATCGACGCAGAACACCCCCCGATAGCCTTCCTGACGCAGCCGGTTGCCCAGCGCCTGCACCATGGCCAACACCTGTTTGCGGTCTGGTTCTGAGATGGCCGTCGGGAAGATATCGTTACCGCACCAGCCGCCCTGGTAAGGGGTCAATTCGGAATAACCGGTCAGATCCTGCATCAAGGGTCCCACCAGCGTGCCATGGCGCGTCACGCACGCTTCCAGCGTCCCCGGCATGTGATTGATGCGCTTCATGACCTTAAGTTCCTCGTCGGCCATCTCATCGGCGTATTCATCCCAGTCCTGCTCGCCGCGGACGAAAAAGGTGGTGCGGCCGGAATCGCCATAGGGCAGTTGGATGACCAGATCGTCTCCCAGGTTGGCATTGCTCGCGAGCGTACACAGTTCAGCGTAACTGGAGGCGCGGCCCAGCACATTGGGTACGCTGGGGACGCCGGCTTCATTGCCGAGCTGAGTAGTCACGATCTTCGAGTCGATCCGGTTGCGCAGGGTCGCCGGCGGCAAGGCGATCTCAACCCCCAGGTCACGGGCGAGTTCCTCGGTCTCCTCGTCGAACATGATCAGCACCACCTTGCTCCCCGGACCACGCTTGCGAATCCGGTCGATGACCTGCTTATGCCCCAGCAGGTAGTTACCGATCTCCTCCATCGACCAGAACTCCCGCGGGCCGGTCTCACTCGGCACAAACACGTGGGGGTGATGGCCGTCGAAGGAGTCGAAATAGTTGATGTACTCGAAGTTCCGCACCCAGCGGTCGATCCCCAGCAGGTTGAACGGCATGGGGGAAACGAAGTAGATGGGGGTTTCGTTCTGACGGAAAAAAGTCAGAATATCTGACAGACCATTCAGCTTAGGGCGTGCTTGCGCCATGGTTACCTCGGCTATTGCTGAGAAGTTGGATTGCTTAAGCGGTGCTTGCCGTGACAGTAGATGACAAAACCGAGCCCTGCAACCCCGCCAACGACGCCAGATTTCGAAAAGTCCGCGATACTCAAAGAACTTATACTTCATTAGATTTACTTAATGATTTCGCCGCAGACAGGCGGCCGGGCGCAAGCCTTGAGCAGCCGGTCAATCCATCTGGCAGTGGCTATAACTCTGCTCGTAGTATCGCACGATGCGCTCGCCTTCGGTAAAGGCGTCGAAGGATTGCGGCCATGCAGCGTTTGGCCAGCGGCATTCCATGGTGCCAGCCTCGGGGTAATAACCCGCCGTGTACAGGGTGCTCCAGCCGCTGTGGTGAGACAGACGATAGACGGGAGGCTGCAAGAACTGGTGGAACAGATCGGCAAGAGTATGGTGCGGATCATGGAGACAGGCGATCAGGATTTGAGCGCGCCTTTCGGTCTCCCAGACCCTTTCATGTTCGGGACGCCACTGGACCTTACCCTGGTGATTCGCAGAGACGGGGGTGCGCGCAACGATGGCGGCCCGGTCCGGCGCGATGAATGCCGTTGCGTAGGCACCCTGCCGGTCGACCATCGCCACATTGTAGGCCATCTGTACCGGAACGCGGCGCAACACTGCGGCGGCCTCCGAGGTTGTCCGGCACAGTTCCAGGATATAGCGGAGAATCAGCGTAATCCCGAAGCCTTCCCCAATCGCCTTGCGCCCGCCGAAGGCCAGTGAAACTGTCAGGCCGTGTTCGTTCATCCCGTCGAGCACCCCCCAGAGGCAGTCGGTTATCGCCAGCACCCGCGTGCCAGTCCAGGCGCTATGCAGCAGCACGCCGTCGAAGCGGTGCGGTGGGTAATCGTAATTGCGGACCAGCGCAATGCAATTGCGGGTCCAGATCGCCTGCGAACAGCCAGACAGAAACGGGGGCGGGCAGTACAGGGCCAGGAAACGGGCCGCCACATCCCCGCCACCGGCCAGTTCGACGATCCGCTCATAGGTCGGCACCAACTCCGGCATATGGGTGCGCAGCTTGCGCAGCGCCACGGCGTAAGACGGCCTGGCGGCGTCGCCTTCTCGCAGGAACCAGTGCCGGTAGGCCGCGCCAGTATTGGTTAAAGATCTGCCGCAACTTCGCGCCCGGTTGCGGTTCCTCGATGGCGCGAAACTTTAGTTCAGCCGCGTAGCCTGTCACCATCAGGCGCCTCCGGAGGAGAATTTCTGGATTGTGAAGCAAAGCTTGATTTGACTTACAGGTCGGGATGCATGTTTAATAATTTCATCAATCAAGACAGGCTCCGGTCCAAGGTGTTCAAGTAAGAACAACACCATTGAGTAATCACACCCCTGTTTAGGAGTTTAAAATATTATGACACCCTTCGCCATTGCCGGTATTCAAATGCACGTTTCGCCAACGCATACGAACATCGAAGCGATGAGCCATCGCCTGGATTTGCTCATGCATCTGTATCCTTGGGTACAGATGGCGATGTTCAGCGAGCTGGCGCCCTTTGGACCGCTGCACGAATATGCGCAGAAGTTGCCCGGCTGGGCCGAAGAAACCTTTCAGGAGATGGCCCGCCGCCACCGCATCTGGTTATTGACCGGCTCGATGTTCGAGCGCCGCGAGGGCGCCATCTACAACACGGCTTCCGTTATCAATCCGGAGGGTGAGGTCATCGGCCGCTACCGCAAGATGTTTCCTTTCCGGCCCTATGAGGTGGGCGTGGAGGCGGGCGATGAGTTTCTCGTGTTCGATGTGGAAGGTATCGGACGGTTCGGGGTTTCCATCTGCTATGACATGTGGTTCCCGGAGACGATCCGAACGCTCACCGCGCTGGGCGCGGAGGTTATCCTTCATCCGGTGCTGACCTATACGATCGACAGGGATGTCGAATTGTCGATAGCGCACACGACGGCAGCTCTGTTCCAATGCTATGTGTTCGATATCAACGGCCTGGGCGCCGGTGGCAATGGCCGTTCCTGCGTGGTTGACCCAGCCGGCCGTTTTCTCCATCAGTCCAGCGTTCAGGAAGACTTGATCCCCATCGAGATCGATCTCGACCTGGTGCGGCGGCAGCGCACCCACGGGCTCAGGGGGCTGGGGCAGACCCTGAAGAGTTTCCGTGACCGCAGCGTGAATTTCGCGGTCTATGACCGCGCTGCCTGGGACGACGGCTATCTGCAAACGCTGGGGCCGCTGGAAAAACCCAAGCGTGGAGAGGGCCTGAGCCTGGGGGTACCGGGCAGCGCAGGCAAGCCGGTCCAGAACAATACCACGCCGGATGAGGAAGACGGGCCGTAACTGCCTGGATTGCATGCCTGCCAATCCCATGGCCGTAGCTCCGCGGGCCGCGGCATTCCGCATCATCGAGGTTCACTGGCCATGGACGCCAACTACTCCATGGAACCGGACCGAGCCTGTCGAATCGCCTCGAAAATCTCCCGCGCCAATATCGGGAAGGCCGTGCGCTGAAATTCCCCATCATCCATGTACCGGGTGACGATCTTGTCGTTCTCGGCCATGCGCTGAAGCATTAAATCTTCGATCAGTTTCCGGACACCCAGTTGAAACTTGTCCAACGGGTTGGCCATCGCCGTTTGAATGACCTGGCTGTTGGCCGTGGCCCGCGCCTTGATCTGTTCGAAGAACAGGCGGTCTTCTTCAGTGAAGGCAGTACCAAAACGTTCGTTGAGTACCCGGATGATTTCCGACAGCGGCGCCTTCTCATCCTTCGCCTTGCCCGTACCAACCTCGGTTGGGCTGCAGACGCCTTCGGGCTCTCCAACTTTCAGTTCAATCGGGCCGCTCGAAACACGCTGCAGGCGGTAGTACTGTAGCTCCACCTCGTTGCCGATTTTCACCACGGTGTTGTCACGGTCGAGTGGCAGGAGGGGTAGCAAGAACCTCCCGTAACTGTAGAGCATTTTTGCTTCTCTAGTGCTTCAACCGCCTTGAATTGAAGGGTAGAGGCGCTTGAGCTTGATGCGCGCATCAGGCGTGGTGAAGCGCCAGTCGACCGGGCGGGCGATGGCGTTGCGGGCCTTTTCCCATGCAACTACTTCGTGTGCCAAGGTGGTGGTGTCGGCGATGCGGCGGTCCAGGCGCTGCCGACTCAGGACGCTCAGTTCGATCTCGGCCCCGTTCAACCAACTGCCCTGTTTGGGGGTGTGATGAATCTCCAGCCGCTCGACCAGGCGGCGGGCCACAGCCGGCTCAAACGCTTCATACAGCGCGGCGGGCGTATGGGTGTTCAGGTTGTCCAGCACCAGGACCACCCGCTCGGCATGGGGATAGAGGACCTCCAGCAGGTCCCGCACCACCCGGGCGAAATCCACGGCCGTCCGGTGCTCGGTGACGGTGACCTGGCGTTGCCCGGTCAGCGGCTTGAAGACCATGAACAGATTGGCCGTCCCGCAGGTTTGCATCCTTGAGAAGAGTATTTGCCGAGCCGATGGCTGCTAAATATATTCGCGGGCTTGTCGGGTGCCGATCTCGCCGCGGTTCCTTGGGAAATGGGATCGCTTTGGATTGATCCCGAGCGTCATGTAGCACGTCGGTTTCGGGTGGGGGACGGTGAAAGATGGGGAGGTGTTCAGCCCTGCTAAGATGTACTTCCCAGGGATGAAAACCGAGATCGAAATCCGATTCCAAGGCTTTGGCTGCCGCGATCAAGGCGGCACCCGGTTTCGACGAGTTGTCGCGAATCTCGATGTAGCTGGGCCTTATATTGACGTTGTCGTATTGCAGGACGCCTTTTTCGTTGCTGACCACCACGTCCCCAAGCCGAACGTGGACTTCGGGGTCTCGTGGATCGGGCACGCCCCCGGCGATGCCGACCATTAGGATGCACTCGACGGATGGAAAACTCCTGACGAGATGCGTCACGGCGGCCGCTGCAACGTTGCTGCCCATCTTGGCTAGCGAGGTTAGCAACACCTGGTGGGGCATACCATCCGCGCGACTCGGCAGGGTTCCACACCAGTATTGGTTACCGTCGTCGGCGGAGCCGGGGTTGACCGGCGCAGGAGCATCGAGAATCAACCGGCACGCCGCAAGCTCCTAGGGTAGGGCCGTGCAAATGGCGAAGCGCGGCTGGGGGGCGCCGGAGCCTGCGTTGTCAGTTGTCGCCATCCGCGTTCCGTTCCGTCGGATCTTCGATGGCGACCTGAAAATGCGTGGCATAACCTCGGTCGCGGGTGATCAGGGTCATGGCCTCCGTAGCGGCATGGGCGCCGATCAGGAAATCGGCGAGCACCCGCGAGCGATCGCCGCCGCGCGCGCGATAGTGGCGGAACGCACGACCCGCGAGGTATGCGGCTTCCCACGGTAACGGGTCGCGCCGAAACAGCGGCTTCGGCAACAGATCATCAAGCTCCTCGATGGTTTCGATGACCGCGCCCACTTCCGCATAGATCACCGGATTGATGACCAGCACGCCAGCGCCCGCGCAGCGAGCCAAGCAAGCCTTGGAGGCAGGGCCGAACTGCGCATCGGCTCCAATCACATCGAGGAGAATGTTGGTGTCGACCAGATAAGTGTTCATTCCCGCAAGAGAGCCATCAGCTCATCGGTGCCACGGTCGAACCGCTTGCGTCCATACAGAGTGCCGATCTCCGCAGCCCTGGAGGTGGGGCTGACCACGAGTCGCAGGCCGGTTTCGTCGGGCACGAACCGGATCTCCGTGTTGGGCAGCAGGCCGTATCGCTCACGCAGTTCTTGAGGAATGGTGACTTGTCCGCGTTCGCTGATGCGCATCATCGTACTCCGCAAAAAATATGTATATGAATACATATTGTGATAATAGCTTGCGCGCGGGCGAAGTCAACATGCCAAGAGTCTACGGTCGAGGCGACACTGCGGTATGGCGAATAGCGGTGAAATCGCCGATCGATTCCTCGGTACCAAGGAGGGTACGTTTGCACAAACGGCTAAGTACAGGACAAAAAACCCAAGCCATTGATGGATAATGATGTCCAACATTTTTTTGGCAACCTCTCTCACTCCCCATGAATGAATCCGTTTCAGCACTGCAAGCGGTCTTCGCCGGACACCTCCCCTGGCAGGGCGCCCGCTTGAACTTCCTGGCCCAGTTCCTCCTGGCCCTGTTCAAGGTTCGCAGCGTCAATCTGGCCGACTTGGCCACGGGCTTCGGCGGCATGGCGCAGATCGCCTCCCACTACAGGCGCTTGCAACGCTGCTTTCGCGCCTTCGAGATCGACTACGACGTTCTGGCCCGCCTTCTGGTCCCTCTGTTTCCGGTGGGCGAAGACCCTTGGTATTTGACCCTGGACCGCACCCACTGGCAATCCGGCAAGACCGAGATCAATTTCTTGGTCCTGGGGGTCGCCCACCAAGGTATGGCCTGGCCGGTGCTGTGGACGGTTCTCGACAAGGCCGGCAATGCCGATACCGAGGAGCGCACCGCGCTCCTGCAACGCCTTGTGAAGCAAGTCGGGCGGACCCGACTCAAGGCACTCCTGGCCGCCCGGGAATGCGTCGGCGGGGACTGGTTCGCCCGGCTCCACGCCCAGGGCCTTCCCTTCCACCTCCGCCTCAAGCGCAACCCCTTGCTGCCCACTGCCTGGAAGGTGCCGATGCGGGCCGACGTCCTGTTCGGTTCCCTATAACCGGGCCAGTCCCGCCACCGCGAAGGACGCCGGCCGGTGTGAGGCTGTTTCGTCCCGCTCTCCGCCGTGCGGCTGGCCGACGGCGACCTCTGGTTAATCGCTAGTTCCGGCGCACCGCAGCAAGCGGCGTTCACGGCCTATGCCCGGAGAGGGAAAATCGAAACCCTGTTCGGCGCCTTGAAATCCCGCGGCTTCAACGTCGAGGACACCCAGCTGACTCATCCCGACCGGCTCGACAAACTCCTGGCCCTGCTGGCCTTGGCGTTCGCCTGGACCTATCGAACCGGCGAAGCCCTCGCCGCACGGCAACCGATCCCCATAAAAAACTCTCCAGCGCCCCCTCCAATCCATCTTCCGCCATGGCCTCGACTGCATCCGGTCCATCGTCCTCAACTTGGCCGACCGCTGGGCTGATTTCCTCGGCCTGCTGAAATGTTTGTCCTGTACTTAGACGCTGGAGATAAATTGTTGGCGTTTCTTGCTTCCCTGTAATGCCAAGCAACTGTCGCAAGAGACCGGCGCCCCGCGCCGGTTTGCGAACTTTACTCGGCATTATGATTTACTCTGGATTACGGACAAAATAGTACGGCAGGCGCCAAGTTGTCAGGTTGAAGCCTAAGAAGTCGCGCCAGAGGTGTCAGATAAAGCCGGAATCTGGGACGAGAGCAGCAGTCGATCTGTCAGCGCACCTGGGTTCGTTTTCGATAGCGTTCGATACAGGGGTCGAGTGCAGTTCGCGAGGTCTTTTGAATACGGCGTAACAGCTCGTGGTTGACTTCCAGCAAGCGATAGCGGTTCTGTAGATCAGCTTGCATGCGCAGCAGCAGGTGAGCGGTCATCTCGGCGTCGGCGAGCGCCCGGTGGGCGCGACCGGCGACCGGCAGACCGACGTACTCCACCAAGGTGCCGAGCTTGTGGTTGGGGGCGTCGGGGTACAGGCGCCGGGCGAGCAGCACCGTGCAGGCGAATTCCTGGCGCCGGTACTGGTTGACGCAGGCCAGCTCGGCGTCCAAGAATTTGCGGTCGAACGCGGCGTTGTGGGCGATCAGCGGACAATCGCCGATGAACTCGGCCGCCTGGCGCATCACCTCGGCCGCCGGCGGGGCGCGGCGGATCATGGCGTTGGTGATGCCGGTGAGCTGGACGATGAACTGCGGGATCTGGACCTTGGCATTCATCAGGCTTTGGTAACGATCCACGATCTGCCCCTCTCGAATGAGGACCACGGCGATCTCGGTGGCCCGCGATCCATAGTCGGGTGACATGCCCGTGGTTTCAAAGTCGATTACCGCAATGGTTTCCATCTCACAACACCATGGTTTCCATGTGCTTGCTCGTGAATATGTTGCTTTTGGCCAGTACCTTGAAGGCGGCGTCGGAGACTTGTAATAAATCGATCATCGTTCGGTTCCCGCAGGATGTGGAGGACGAGCAACGCGCTGGAGCCGCCGATCTTCCCCAAGCTTAACCCGGCCGAACCGAGATCGGCAAAGCTGCTCCAGACCCACAGCGGCCCAGTCCTTAGCGGGCATCGAGAGACCCGCCACCCGCGCCCGCCGGCCGGACGCGACCGCGCCCCGGAACGACCCGCTGTCAAATCGAATTATGACATAAACCGTATACGTAATTATTGAACCGGTGCGGGCCGGTGGCGGTGCGAGTTTGGCCGCACCCCCCAAGTTCCGATAAATGCCCTTTATCGGAAGCGATGGCGGGCGACGGAGAACGCGGCTCGGGTGTGAGCTGCTGAATTACTTAACATCTTGCCTTTGCCGGTTTCGAAGCTTATTCTTTACCGACATTAATATATTCTTTACCTAGCGCCATGTTGAACATCAAGAATCGGGAGACGGAAGCGGCCGTCCGCGAACTGGCTGGCCGGTTGGGGGCCAGCCTGACCGAAGCGGTCGCGGTCGCGGTCCGGCACGAGCTACGACGGCTGGAGGAGGACCGGACCGCCTATCTGCGGCAGGTTCAACAGGCGGCGGCGCGGGTGCGGGCGGCTTCCGCGCCGCCGGCCTGGCTGACCGACGCCGACCTGTACGACGACGCGGGCCTGCCGCGGTGACCGTATTGGTGGTCGACACCTCGGCGGTGGTGGCCCTGCTCAAGAACGAGCCGGGCTGGGAGGCGCTGGCGACGCGCCTGCACGCGGCGGCGTCTCGCCTCCTGTCGGTCGCCAGTTGGGTGGAATTGAGCCTCGTCGTCGCGGGACGTCACGGCGATGAGGCCACCCTGGACTTTCTGGATCGCTTTCTCCAGGCCGCCGCCATCGAGCTCCACCCGCTCGACGAACCACAGGCCAGGATAGCGCGCCAGGCGTTTCTCCACTTTGGCAAGGGCCGCCATCCGGCCGGCTTGAATTTCGGCGACTGCTTCAGTTACGCCTTGGCCCGGACGTTGGATGCGCCCTTGCTGTTCGTGGGTAACGATTTCAGCCAAACGGATGTGCGGGTGGCGATGGAAGTCCATGAGCACGCTAGCAGCTAGGGCGAACGTCTTGGCGCGAACTCATTCAGAAATTAACACCTCCCATCACCGTCGCCATCGCCATGGTGCCCGACCCGAATCTTCCCCTAACCGTCTCGGAAACCCCGGCCGACCTCGCCCCCCTCCCCCAGCCAGCGCCCTGGCCGCCCTTGCCCGAGGAAGCGGTGTGGGCGGGTACCTGACCGCCGAGATGGCTTTGCGAGCCGCCGTCGTGGCGGGTTACCTCGAGGCAACGCCCGGGATCGTGGAGACCCTGGCGGCATCGCCCGCGTGGCGAGCACGGTACCGGCTCGACGCTACCCCGAACCCACCGCTTGGTCCGGTCGCCTCCGCGGCGCCTTCGGTGCTCGCTGGAGAGTCCTCCGCGCTGCCCACCTCCCAGAAAACAGCCTCAATCGTCCCCCCAGACCAGCGGCATCATCTGATCGCGGAGGCCGCGTACTTCCGCGCCGCACAGCGGGGTTTTCACGGCGGTTGCCCCACTCAGGACTGGTTCGAAGCAGAACGCGAGTGCAACCCGCTGCCGTCACCGCCGCACGGGCTAACCGGTTGCCTTAACCGCCGAATGCCGCTTTGGCACGCTCAGCGATTTCCTCCGGCGTCAAGTCCCGGCGGCGACTCGCCAACGACCATTGATAGCCGAACGGATCCGCCACCTTGCCGTAGCGGTCTCCCCAGTACGTGTCCTCCAGCGGCACGATCACCCGCGCTCCGGCCTCCAGAGCTTGCCTCCACAGCGTATCGACATCCTCGACATAGAGATGGAGCGTAACGGGCGAACCGCCCAGGGTGAAGGGTGACTTGATGCCCAGAGCGGGCGCTTCGTCACACAGCAGAACGATGGAGTCGCCGATTTGCAGTTCGGCGTGCACGATGGATACCCCATCCGGACCCAGGGTGCGGGACTGTTCTTCGGCACCGAAGGCGCTCTTGTAAAATTCCGAGCGCCACGCCGGCGCCTTGTACGCTCAGAAACGGAGTAACCGTGTGAAATCCTTCCGGAACGGGTTTTACTTTTGATGTCGTCATGGCTGCCTCCCTTTGCTGTTGCGAAGCGTTTGAATGACCTTATTGGTCGATACCGCCGATGCACAGATACTTGATTTCCAGATATTCCTCAATGCCGTACTTGGAACCTTCGCGGCCGGTGCCGGATTCCTTCACGCCGCCAAAGGGGGCGATTTCGGTGGAGATGATACCCGTGTTGATGCCCACGATCCCGTACTCCAGCCCTTCGGCCACGCGCCAGATGCGGCCTATGTCACGGCTGTAGAAGTAGGATGCCAGACCAAACTCGGTAGCGTTCGCCAACTGGATGGCTTCTTCCTCACTCCGGAAACGAAACAGGGGCGCTACCGGGCCGAAGGTTTCCTCGCGAGCGACCGCCATGGCCGCCGTAACATCAGCGAGCACCGTGGGCTCAAAGAATGTGCCGCCCAGTGCATGGCGCTGGCCACCCAACAGGAGGCGGGCACCCTTGCTGACGGCATCGGCGATATGCGCTTCCACCTTTTCCACCGCGGCCCTGTCGATCAACGGCCCCTGGCTGACGCCGGGTTCCAGTCCATTGCCAACCTTGAGTTGCTCTCGTATTGCCTTGCTCAACTTTTCGGCAAAGACGTCATAAATGCTATCCTGCACCAGCAGGCGGTTGGCGCAGACACAGGTCTGGCCGCTGTTGCGGTATTTGGAGGCGATGGCGCCGGTTACGGCAGCGTCGAGATCGGCATCGTCGAAGACGATGAAAGGCGCATTGCCGCCCAGTTCCAGGGAAACCTTTTTTACCGTGCCGGCGCACTGCGCCATCAGGTATTTGCCGGTGACGGTGGAACCCGTGAAGCTGAGCTTGCGGACGACAGGGCTGGCGGTGAGTTCGCCGCCAATTTCACCCGCCGAACCGGTGACCACGTTGAGCACCCCCTTCGGGATGCCGGCCCGCTCTGCCAGTTCGGCCAGGGCCAGTGCTGAGAAAGGCGTCTGCGAAGCAGGCTTGACCACCATGGTGCAGCCGGCGGCCAAGGCTGGCCCCGCCTTGCGGGTGATCATCGCCGAGGGAAAGTTCCAGGGCGTGATGGCGGCGCACACCCCGATGGGTTCCTTGATGACGACGATGCGCTTATCCGCCTGATGCGTGGGGATGGTATCACCGTAAACACGCTTGCCTTCCTCGGCGAACCACTCGATGAAGGCGGCGGCGTAGGCGATCTCGCCCCGTGCTTCAGCGAGCGGTTTGCCCTGCTCGCTGGTCATCAGCACCGCCAGATCTTCCTGATTCGCCAGCATCAGGTCGAACCAGCGCCGCAGCCTGCTGGCCCTTTCTTTGGCCGTGAGTGCCCGCCAGCCGGGCAAGGCGGCCTGTGCCGCCTGGATGGCATGGCGAGTCTCCGAGGCACCCATCCGGGGAACGCCACCTATGAAAGAGCCATCGGCGGGATTGGTGATTTCCAGGGTTGCACGGTCCTCGGCGTCTACCCAGTTACCATCGATATAACACTGTTGCCGGAGCAAGCTGGGATCAGTTAATTTCATCAGGATTACCTGCTTAAGTCTGGTGAATTCCGACCGCATTTCCCTACACGGGAATCGTCGGATCAAATCGTTCCCTCGACCCGCAACGCCTGGATATCCGCATCCTGCAAACCCAGCAATTCCTTTAAGACCTCGTCGGTATGCTGGCCGAGGGTAGGCGGCGGTTGCCGGTACTGAACCGGGCTAGCGGACAGTCGTAACGGGCTGGCCACCAGGGGCACGGTCCCTGCCAGTGGGTGGGGCAATTCCACACGCATTTCCCGGTGTCGTAGCTGGGGGTTCTCGAATACCTTATCCAGGGTATCGATGGGGCCGCTCGGGATACCGGCCTGTTCCAACACCTCCAGCCATGCTTGGCTGCTCCGCCCGACCATAAGGTCTCGCACGATAGGAATCAACACCTCGCGAGAGTTTACCCGCGCGGCATTGGTGGCAAACCGTTCGTCGGTGGCCAGTGCGGGACGCCCCGCCAGCTCGCAAAACCGGGCGAATTGCCGGTCGTTGCCCACAGCCAGGATGATATGCCCGTCCAACGTGGCAAAGACCTGATAGGGAACGATATTGGGATGGGCATTGCCAAGCCGTCCCGGTGGTTTACCGGAGGCCAGATAATTCGTTGCCTGATTGGCCAGGCAGGCCAGTTGCACATCGAGCAGGGCCAGATCGATGTACTGACCGACCCCGCTCTGCTCCCGATAGGCCAGGGCCGCCAGCACGGCCACACTGGCATACATGCCGGTCAGCACATCGGCGAGCGCTACTCCAACCTTTTGCGGGCCGCCACCGGGCGCGTCGTCGCGCTCACCGGTAATGCTCATCAGCCCCCCCATGCCCTGGATCATGAAGTCATAGCCAGGACGATGGCAATAGGGCCCCGTCTGGCCAAACCCCGTGATGGAGCAATAAATCAGGCGGGGATTGATCGCTTTCAGGGATTCATAATCCAGGGCATATTTGGCCAGCCCCCCTACCTTGAAGTTTTCCAGCAGAATATCCGACTGAGCAGCCAGCCGGCGGATCAGTGCCTGACCCGCCGGGCCAGTGATATCGATGGTGACCGACTGCTTGCCTCGGTTGGCGCACAGGAAATAGGCAGATTCCGTGGTGTCATGCCCTGCCTTATCCTTCAGATAGGGAGGTCCCCAGGCGCGGGTATCGTCCCCTTTGCCGGGTTGCTCCACCTTGATCACCGTGGCGCCGAGGTCCGCCAGAATCTGCCCCGCCCACGGACCGGCCAGCACCCGGCTGAGATCGAGTACACGGAGATGCGATAACGCGCCGGTCATGGCAGCCTCCACGGCTCAGCCGGTAAATGCCTGGATACCGGTTTGGGCACGGCCCAGAATCAAGGCGTGAATGTCGTGGGTGCCCTCGTAGGTGTTCACCGTCTCCAGGTTCATCACATGGCGGATGACGTGGAATTCGTCGGAAATGCCGTTGCCGCCGTGCATGTCGCGCGCCAGCCGGGCGATGTCCAGGGCCTTGCCGCAGTTGTTGCGCTTGATCAGCGAGATCATCTCGGGCGCCATCCTGCCCTCGTCCATCAGGCGGCCCGACCCGCAAGCGCCGCCTGCAAGCCCAGGGTGATCTCGGTCTGCATGTCGGCGAGCTTCTTCTGGATCAGCTGAGTGGCCGCCAGCGGCCGGCCGAACTGGTTGCGGTCCAGGGTGTACTGGCGCGCGGCGTGCCAGCAGAACTCCGCCGCCCCCATCGCGCCCCAGGCGATGCCGTAGCGGGCCCTGTTCAGGCAGCCGAACGGCCCCTTGAGGCCCGTCGACGTTCGGCAGCAGGTTCGCCTCGGGAACGAAGACGTCTTGCATCACGATCTCGCCGGTGATGGAGGCGCGCAGCGAGAACTTGCCCTCGATCTTGGGCGCGGACAGGCCCTTCATGCCCTTTTCCAGCACGAAGCCGCGGATATCGCCTGCGTCGTTCTTGGCCCAGACCACGAAGACGTCGGCGATGGGCGAGTTGGTGATCCACATCTTGGCGCCGTTCAGGCGATAGCCGCCGGCGACCTTGCGGCCCGGGTCTTCATGCTGCCGGGATCGGAGCCGTGATCCGGCTCGGTCAGGCCGAAGCAGCCCACCAGCTCGCCAGTGGCCAGCCTCGGCAGGTATTTCTCGCGCTGGGCCTCGTTGCCATAGGCGTGGATCGGATGCATCACCAGGCTGGACTGCACGCTCATCGCCGAGCGGTAGCCGGAATCGACCCGCTCCACCTCGCGGGCGATCAGACCGTAGCAGACATAGTTCACGCCCGCGCAGCCGTAGCCCTTGATGGTCGAACCCAGCAAACCCAGCTCGCCCATCTCGTTCATGATCTCGCGGTCGAACCGCTCGTGGCGGTTGGCCTCGATGATCCGCGGCAGCAGCTTCTCCTGGCAGTAGGCGCGGGCGCTGTCGCGCACCATCCGCTCCTCGGTTGACAATTGCGCTTCGAGTAAGAAGGGGTCATCCCAGCGAAATGTGGCTTCAGCGTTTGTAGACATCGTGAATTACCCTATCGGTCCAGGGGGAGTTGGCAAACCTTGAGTACTGAGTCGCCTAATCCAAAACTAAGGTTGTCGATACTTTATCACTCGTTTAATAAATTTAACAATTTTTGTCCAGGGTTCCCTGTGTTAGCCTCATGCAATACCGTTTTTAAATAACTGTTTCACTATACCGAGACTGGATTATAGGGTTTTTTCCAGGCAGCAGCATAGCCCTTGTAGGATGATAAGAGAGTAATCGATGACAACAAGCCAGGTACTTGCTCCAGCCACCCAGCGTTTAATATGTTGAACAGCTTGTCCTTGCTTTATAATTTAAATTTAAGCTATAGCTTTGATTGCCCCATTCTCCTACGTTGTTCCTGATTTTTTAGTCATACAAGAGGTTTTAAAACATTAACCATGGCTGAGCGTCGGCTTAAGAAAGGAGAGTTCAATCTGGGAGCACGCCTGCAGGCTGTCCGTGAGGGGCTTGGGTTATCTCAACGGGAGCTTGCCCGCCGTGCTGGCGTAACCAACGGCACCATCTCGCTCATTGAACAAAACAAGAACAGCCCTTCCGTCGCCTCCCTCAAGAAGGTGCTGGACGGTATTCCTATGTCGCTCGACGAGTTCTTTACGCTCGAACTACCCAGTGAGGATCAGGTGTTTTTCGCGGCGCATGAACTGGTGGAATTGATCGATGGGCCGATCTCGTTCCGTCAACTCGGTGGCGGCGGCCACAATCTGGAGATGCTTTATGAGCGTTATAGCCCCGGTGCCGATACCGGTGAAACCATGCTGCGTCACGAGGGCCAGGAAGGGGGCATTGTCATCCGTGGCCGGATTGAAATTACTATTGGGGATCGGTGCCGTGTTCTCGGACCAGGCGAAGCCTATTTTTTTCACAGTCGCCTACCCCATCGTTTCCGCAACGTGGATAAGGAGGAATGCGAAATCATCAGCGCCTGTTCCCCACCGTATCTCTCGGCAAAGCACAGGCTGTGATTCAACATGCCGTGGTATCGATGCATATATTCATCAACATCGGAGAATGTAGCCTGGCTGGCGGCGCTGACAATCGACCATAACCTATTTATCGAAAACCATTCTTTAAAGCATCAAAGCATCGTTCGCCACAATTTCCCTTACTGGAGTGTTGCTTTTTCTCATCGTTGAAGGTATAGAAATGTTTTCATGGTAGGGAATATTTGTTTATCCGCTCGAGATCCGTTCGAGCACTGCGAATTGGCGGCGAGTTGCAACGAGGTTCGGTGGCACCTATGAATCAAAACAGCATGTGGCAAAGTCGAAAAGAGCAGGCGACCGCGCGTGGCGTAGGCGTGTTGACCCAGATTTATCCCGAGCGTGCGGAAAACGCGGAACTCTGGGATCTGGAAGGCAAGCGCTACATCGATTTCAGCGGTGGAATCGGGGTGCTTAATACCGGCCACCGCCATCCCAAGGTGATTGCGGCGGTCGAAGCGCAACTGAAAAAGTTCACCCACACCTGCTACCAGGTATTCCCCAACACCGGGTACGTGGAACTAGCCGAAAAGCTGAATCAGCTCACGCCGGGCACCTTCGCCAAGAAAACCGCGTTTTTCTCCACCGGCGCCGAGGCGGTGGAAAACGCCATCAAAATTGCCCGCGTCGCCACCGGCCGAAGTGGCGTGGTCGCTTTTTCAGGCGCGTTTCACGGCCGCACCCTGATGGGCATGGCGCTCACCGGCAAGGTGGCGCCATACAAAGTCGGCTTCGGCCCCTTCCCCGCCGATGTCTATCACGCACCCTTCCCAGTGCCGTTGCACGGTGTAACCGTAAAGGATTCGCTGCAGGCGCTGCATTACCTGTTCAAGGCCGATATCGATCCGCAACGGGTCGCGGCAATTGTTTTGGAGCCGGTGCAGGGCGAGGGCGGTTTCTACGTGGCCCCGCCCGAGTTCATGCGGGCGTTGCGGAGTCTCTGCGACGAACACGGTATCCTGCTGATCGCCGATGAGATCCAATCCGGTTTCGCCCGCACCGGAAAACTCTTCGCGATGGAGCACTACGGGGTAGTCCCGGATCTGATAACCATGGCCAAGAGCCTGGCGGGGGGGTTCCCGCTGTCAGCCGTCACCGGCCGCGCCGATATCATGGATGCGGCCCCTCCAGGCGGGCTGGGCGGCACCTACGCCGGCCATCCGCTGGCGGTCGCCGCGGCGCTGGCGGTGCTTGCTGTCATCCAGGAAGAGCAACTGGTCGAACGCGCCAATCATCTTGGCGAGTGGTTAAAAAGTTTCCTGAACGATCGCAAGGCCAAGATGCCCCACATCGCCGACGTGCGCGGTCTAGGCGCCATGATTGCCGTGGAATTCAATCAACCGGGCAGCCATGAGCCAGATCCCGCGTTCGCCAAGGAAGTGCAGGCCAAGGCGCTGGAGCAGGGTCTGGTGCTGCTCACCTGTGGCGTCTACTTCAATGTCATCCGCTTCCTGATGCCGCTGACAATCCAGGACGAGGTATTCGCGGAGGCGCTTCAGAAGTTGGCCCATGCCCTTGAATTCGCCGCTCAGGGCAAGCAGATGCAAGCAGCGGTCGCCGCTGCCGAGCCCGCCTTATGATCCAGCGGGCTAGCCTGGCGGGGTGGCTGATGATATTGACTTTCAAAGACTCTAGCCTGTTGCGGCAGTGCTGCTATAGTGAGGGTATGCTGGGTGTCGCTGGTTCGTTTCTACGCGTAAAGCAGCAGCATTCCTCCTGGCCAAAGACAAGCGGGTTCGGCCTTAGACCAGGCAGATGTCTATGAGCGGCATGTAGCCCCAAAGCGAGCCTAGGCAGAATGCTCGCAACTAGCCAAGGATTAAGGGCTGTTTGAGTGCACATCACGTGCGATGGTGGAAAACCACAACCCGAATCCTAGACTAGGAGAAGATCATGTCCTTGTACGTCATTCCCTTCCCGGCTGGGATGCGACTCGTGGGCCGCATCTCCAGCGCGTTCCACGGCTACTTCCATCCTGATCGCTGTTATCGTTCTCTGTAACGACTGTCTGGGGGCTGCGCCATGAATGAAAATCAAGACGCACTGGTCAGCTTTAGCGGCGTGCAAAAGAGCTACGACGGTGTCACCCTGATCGTCAAAAACCTTGACCTGGATATTGCCCGGGGTGAATTCTTGACCCTGCTGGGGCCTTCCGGCTCCGGCAAGACCACGTGCCTGATGATGTTGGCGGGCTTCGAGGTGCCGACCCACGGCGACATCTTCCTGAACGGCCAGCGCTTGAACAACGTGCCGCCCCACAAACGCAACATCGGCATGGTGTTCCAGAACTACGCACTGTTCCCGCACTTGACGGTCAACGAAAACGTCGCGTATCCGCTGACCGTCCGCAAGCTCCCCAAAAGCGACATCGAGGACAAGGTGCGCAAGGCCCTGCAGATGGTCAAGCTGGAATCCCTGGGAGGGCGTTATCCAGCACAACTGTCCGGCGGCCAGCAGCAACGCATCGCGCTGGCCCGCGCGTTGGTGTTCGAACCGCAGTTGGTGCTGATGGACGAACCGCTCGGCGCGCTGGACAAGCAACTGCGGGAACACATGCAGATGGAAATCAAGCATCTGCATCAGCAGCTCGGTATCACCGTGGTGTATGTGACTCACGACCAGTCGGAGGCGCTGACCATGTCCGATCGCGTCGCCGTCTTCAATCATGGCATCATCCAGCAGATCGACTCACCGGAAAAACTGTACGAAGAACCCCGCAATGCCTTCGTCGCCAATTTTATCGGCGAGAACAACTCGCTTTCCGGCACCGTTACCGCCATCGACGGCCCGACCTGCACGGTGCGCCTGCAGACCGGCGAGGAAATCGTTGCCAGGGCGATCAATGTGGGCGGCGTCGGCGAACCGGCCTCGCTATCGATCCGTCCGGAGCGGGTGATGTTGAATGCCCATGCGATTGCCTGTCCGAACCAGTTTACCGGCACCATCGCGGAGTTGATTTACCTCGGCGACCACTTACGGGTACGGATGGGCGTCGGCGATACCCCCGATTTCGTTATCAAGGTTCCAATAGCCCAGCTTGACGCCGAACTCAAGGTTGGCGCCGAAGTACCGCTAGGCTGGGAAACCGCCGATATTCGGGCGTTGGACCCCCTGTAATGCAGGCCGGGCGAATTTCCCGGCGGCCGTTCCGAAGGTACTACCAAGCAAGCCTTTTAAATCCATACAACAATAGACCCACCAGGAGTGCATCATGAATAAGCGGATACTCAGTACTACCTGCTTTGGAATGCTGGCGGCTTGTCTCACCCAAGCGGCCATTGCCAAGGATCTAACCGTTATTTCCTTCGGCGGCGCCAGCCAAGAGGCGCAGGCCAAAGCCTATTACGAACCCTTCACGAAGGCTACCGGCATCAACATCATACCGGTCGCGTACAACGGTGAAATGGCGAAGATCAAGGCCATGGTTGAAGCCGGCAAGCCCACCTGGGACGTAGTCGAGGTGGAATCGCCGGAACTGTTGCGCGGCTGTGAGGAAGGGCTGTTTGAAAAGCTGGACTACGGCAAGATCGGCGACAAGAAAGATTTCATACCGGGCTCGGTATCCGATTGCGGCATCGGCATCTTCGTGTGGTCCGTCGTGCTGGCGTACAACGCCGACCTGGTGAAGGGCACACCGGCCTCCTGGGCGGATTTCTGGGATGTCAAGAAGTATCCCGGCAAGCGCGGCCTGCGCAAGGGCGCCAAGTATACCCTGGAAATCGCCCTGCTGGCGGACGGCGTCTCCCCCTCAGAAATGTACAAAGTACTGGCTACCAAGGCAGGCGTGGAACGGGCCTTCAAGAAGCTTGACCAGATCAAACCCAACATCCAATGGTGGGAAGCGGGCGCCCAGCCGCCCCAGTTGCTGGCGTCGGGCGATCTGGTCATGAGTTCCGCCTATAACGGCCGCATCGACGCGGCACAGAAGGAAGGCAAGAATCTGAAGATCGTGTGGAATGGCAGTATCTACGACGTAGACAGTTGGGCGATTCCGAAGGGGGATCCGAAATCAGCGGAAGCCTATCAGTACATCGCCTTCGCCAGCAAGCCGGAGAACCAAAAAGTCTTTTCCGGATTCATTGCGTACGGGCCTACCAATACCAAAGCGGTCAGCCTGATCGACCCCAAGCGGGCGGAAGTGCTGCCAACGGCGCCCGCCAACCTCAAAGGTGCGTTTGCGATTGATATCCCGTTCTGGGTGGACCGCGGCGAAGAGCTGGAACAGCGCTTCAACACCTGGGCGGCCGCCAACTAAAGCCATTGCGCACGGGGGGCGGGCCGGGTCCGCCCCCGGTGACTTCTTGCAACCAACTCTCGCGGGTCAACCATGGCAACCGTAGAAGCAACCCTGCAAGGCACGCCAGATGTACCCCTGATGGTCAAGCTGAAGCGAGCGGAGCGCCGACAACGCCTGCAGGCGTTGGCACTGATTGTGCCGCTCGCGCTGTTTCTGTTGCTGGTATTCATCTTCCCGCTCGCCGGCATGTTGGTGCGCAGCGTCGAGAATCCAGAGGTGGCCGACACCCTGCCCAAAACCGTGGCCGCCCTGCACGGCTGGGACGGCAAGGCGGCGCCGGGCGAACCGGTATTCGTGGCACTGTCCCAGGATCTGCAGCGAGCCTATGAGAACAAGACGGTCGCCAATGCGGCAAAGCGCCTGAACAGCGAAATCAGCGGCTACCGCAGCCTGGTGATGAACACCGCCCGCAAGATGCCGCTCACAGATGCCGCATCCATGCGCGAGGGATTTATTGCCATCGACCCGCGCTGGGGTGAACTCCCCTACTGGCACGCCATCGCGCGCAATACTGGCCGGTATACGTCCTATTATCTGCTGGCGGCGGTTGACCATCAGATCGACGACCAGGGTAATGTCGTCGCGACGGACCCACAGCAGGCGGTCTTTCTCCCCATCCTGGGGCGCACCTTGTGGATGAGCCTGGTCGTAACCGTCATCTGCATCGGGTTGGGCTATCCGCTGGCCTACCTGCTGGCCTCGCTGCCGGCGCGGCAAAGTAACCTGCTGATGATCATGGTGCTGCTGCCGTTCTGGACCTCGGTGCTGGTGCGGGTGGCGGCCTGGATCGTCTTGCTGCAGAACGAAGGACTGATCAACAAGACGCTGATAGCGGTTGGCATTACCCACGAACCCATCCAACTGGTGTTCAATCAGGTTGGGGTATACATCGCCATGGTGCATATCATGCTCCCATTCATGATTCTGCCCGTCTACAGTGTGATGAAAGGCATTCCGGTGGTCTACGTTAAGGCGGCTATTTCCCTGGGCAGCCATCCGTTCGCCGCGTTCTGGCGTATTTATTTTCCCCAAACCTTGGCGGGCTTGGGAGCGGGCAGTTTGTTGGTGTTTATCATCACCATCGGCTATTACATTACCCCCGCGCTGCTCGGCAGCCCTAAGGAACAGATGATGAGCTATTTCGTGGCATTCTATACCAATGTCACGATCAACTGGGGTATGGCCGCCGCGCTGGGCACGCTGCTGTTGCTGGTGACATTGATCCTGTACGCCGTGTATAGCCGTCTGATCGGCACCAGTCGGCTGAAATTGGGCTGAGCCTAAAGCGGGGACCAAGCCATGTCGGAAAAACTCACAAAACCCGAGGTCAAGGCCAACCAGGACGAGGAATTCACGCCTCCCCAGGACAGGCGCCTGAGCCTGATCGAACTGTTTATCTATAGACTGAGAAAGATCTTCTCCAGAACCGGCGCGGTAGTCAGGGTGGTCAGGGTAGTCAGGCCATCCGGCATACAACCCTACGCCGGTCCGGCAGAGATAGTGTGGTATTACGCATTCCGAGTGCTCTGCGGGCTGATCCTGCTGTTCCTGATTGCGCCGCTGCTGGCGATTATCCCTCTCTCCTTCAATTCGAGCTCGTTTTTGGTCTATCCGCTGTCCGGCTTTTCCCTGCGCTGGTACGAAGATTTCCTGACCTCCGCCGAGTGGATGCGGGCGTTGAAAAACAGCTTCATCATCGGCCCCGCGGCAACGCTGTTGGCCACCGCGCTGGGCACGCTGGCCGCGATTGGCCTGACCCGCGGCGAGTTTCCCGGCAAGGCCTTACTGATGAGCGTGTTGATCTCGCCGATGGTGGTGCCAGTGGTGATCGTGGGCGTGAGCTGCTATCTCGCTTTCGTGCAGATCGGTCTGGACAGTTCTTACCTCGGCCTGATTCTCGCGCACGCCGCCCTCGGCGCGCCGTTCGTCGTGATCACTGTGAGCGCCACCCTGGAGGGTTTCGACAACCGACTGATTCGCGCCAGCGCGAGCCTGGGCGCCAACTCGGTAACCACCTTCTTCCGCATTACGCTCCCCCTGATCGCACCCGGCGTCATTTCCGGCGCGTTGTTCGCGTTCGCCACCTCGTTCGACGAGGTGGTCGTCACGCTGTTTCTGGCCGGCCCCGAACAGGTTACCCTGCCCCGGCAGATGTTCAGCGGCATCCGCGAGAACATCAGCCCCACCATCGCGGCGGTGGCCACCATCCTGATCGTCTTCGCCATCCTGTTGTTAGGCACGTTGGAATATTTGCGCGGCCGCAACCAGCGGATTCGCACCCAGGCAACCTAACAGTGATCAAGAAATAACGGGTCCTCAGGCAAGCCCTGGTGCTTGGTTGCCGCCGACTGAAAGACAGGGCGATGAAACTGTCTGATTACCTGGCTTTGAGAAACATGGGGTAGGCATGAACGAGGATATTGGTAGCAGGCTCCGCATCCTGCGGGAACAGCGCAATCTGTCGCAACGCGAGCTGGCCAAACGGATCGGCGCGACTAACGGTCTCATATCCCGCATTGAACGCAACCAAACCAGTCCGACGGTCAGCACGCTAAAGAGGCTTATGGAAGGACTCGAACTGTCGGTCGCCGATTTCTTCACGCAAGACCTTTCGGCGGCATCCAGGATATTCTTTTCCAAACAGGAATTGCCCAATGTCGGGGGCAAAGGCATTGCCTTTCTCCTGGTCGCGGCCAACCGCAAGGGTCGCGCCATGTCGGTACTCCATGAAACCTATTCCCCAGGCGCCGATACCGGGGAAGAGCGGTACACCCATGAGGGCGAGGAAGCCGGAGTGATCATTCGTGGGGAAATCGAGATTTCCGTTGGCGACGAAGTGCGTGTGCTGAACGCCGGCGATGCGTATTACTTCGAGAGCCGCCTGCCCCACCGGTTCCGCAACGTCGGCGGGGAGGCTTGTGAAATCGTCAGTGCCTGTACTCCACCGACCTTTTGAGCTGAACGCTCGTGTCCCTCCGGCAAGCCTGTTTGACAGCCAACACAATTTCCAGTGGAACTGAAGCACCGAGAACCGGTAGCATCGGTCCGTCTTAGCGATTGGGATGATGCCCCCCTGCCACACCGATGCCACCGCCACCGGATGAAGTGAAGTTGAGCCGCGAAGAGAGCGAGGCGTTGATTGAGCGTATCCAGGCCAGTTCGTTGGCGGGCGACGATCAGCGGCGGCTGGTGAAGCTGATCCAGCTCTATTTCTGGCTGACAGTGGCACTGCGAGAGACCAAGATTAGCCTGCCGCGGCTGAAGCGGGCCCTGTTGGGTGAGGGACCGCGGCCACTGCCGACCGACGGGGGTGAGGCCTGGGCGGGTGCGGACGCCGGTTTGACGACGGCGGCGGGTGGCGCCCTTCCGGCGGCGGGGAGCGCGGCCCCGATTGAGGAGCCGGCGGGCGCGACGCGGGCGCCGAGCGCGCCGGTGCGCCGGGTGGGCCAGGGGCGTCAGGGGGCGGACGGCCATGCCGGGGCGGCGCGGGAGGTGTGCCGGCAGGAGGCATTCGTGGCCGGTCAAGCGTGTCCGGCCGGTGGCCGGGGGACGTTATATCCGTTACCGGCCGGGGTGGAGATCCGGAGTGACGGCAACGCCTGGCGGTCGGCGGTGCGCTACGAACTCGAGAAATTAGGTTGTTCAGCGTGCGGCGCGGTGTTCACAGCGCCGCTGCCAGCCATGGCGGGGACCGAGAAGTACAGTCCGCGTGTCACTTTTCGGCATAATGGCGCCAGGGTTTTTCGCCGTAATGGCGCCACTTGAAACTGCCAAAACCAGGGACTCGAACGGACCTCAAGAATGAGTGGTTTTTCCTCCTTTCGCAATATCGTTTTTTGATTTTTCGACTGGCGATTTCGGACTCCGGTAGCTTTCCCCTTCCAGGATGACCCGATAGGCCCCATGGCGGATACGATCCAACGTGGCTGCGCCGAGCATCTTGTTGGCTGGGAAGGCATCGCCCCATTCGCTGAAATCCAAATTGCTGGTTAGGATCGTGGCTGCCCGCTCGTAGCGTTCGGCGATGAGGTCGTGAAAGTTTTCATCTGCCGGTGGGTGTAGGGGTTTGAGCCCGAAATCGTCGATGATGAGCAGCGGGGTTTTGATCAGGGTCTGCAAGCGCCGCTCGTAGTGGCCGACGGCCTGGGCGTTGCGCAGGCTGGCGAGCCATTGGCTCTGGGTGGTGAACCACCCCTCGTGGCCGAGGCGGGCGGCGCTATGGCCGATGGCTTGGGCGAGATGGCTTTTGCCGGTGCCACAGTGACCGACCATCAGCGCGGCGACCTTTTCGTCGACAAACCGGCAGGTCGCCAAGGCATGGATGGCCGCACGGTTCAGGTTCGGTAGTCGGCTGAAGTCGAAGCCCTCCAGCGTTTTTTGAGTGCGGAAGTGGGCGCGCCGTAGGCGTTGGGCCAGTTTTTTCTGGTCGCGACGGGCGACTTCATCAAGGACCCGCAGACTGCGAAAGTCCATGTAGGCCAGATGGTCATCGATGGCTTCACGGTTGCGGGCTTCCAGCGAATCCAAGAGGCCGGACAGGCGCAGTTGTTTGAGTAAGGGGATAAGGTCTGGGCTAGGACTCATGGCCGATCCTCAATGGAGCAGGGTTTGGGTATCGCGACAGAAACGTCCGCCGCGGGTGTAGGTGTCGGCCAGGGTGGCGTCGCCGGCCGGTGGTGGAACGTCTTGCTCCAGTCCCTTGGCGAGGATGGATTTGACGGTCCGATAGCGCACGCTGCCAACGTGGATCGCCCGTGCGCAAGCGGCTTCCAGACGCCGTGCGCCGTAGGACTTCTCCAGCCGCAACACGCCTTGGGCGGCGCGCCGGTTGAACAGCACTTGATCGGCGAACAGGGTCTGGATCAATGCAGGGCATTGTGAACCGATGCGTTGGGCCTCGCGCAAACACCATTGGGTATCCTGGAGATTCCAGGCGAGGGCCTCGGGCGGCAGAGGGTCTTGCACCGTGGAACGGGAGCCGGGATGGGGTTGGCGGGGGTGAGTGGCGACCAGTTCATGCGCACGGTAGAGGCTCACCCGGCTATCACTCGCCTTCAGCCAGAGCGTCTGACCCATAAGACGGAAGGGTACCGAGTACAGGCATTTGGCGTACTGCACATGGGCGTCGCGATGCACCTTGACCTTGGCCCATACCGCCAGTTCCGGCGGCCTGTCCGGTAACGCCTTCAGCAACGGCTTTTCGACTTGGCAGAAGCGGGTCAGCGGCTTCTCCCGCGTGGTGCCGTGGCAGCGGTTGCCGGCTTCGCCCATCACCCATTCCGCCAATTGGCGGTTGGCGTCGGCCAGACTGCGGAACTCGCGCAGCGGCAGGAAGCGGCGTTTGACGTAGTTGACGCCGGACTCGACGATGCCCTTCTCCTGAATCAGCAACTGTCTGTCATGCGGAAAGTTGTGAACCCGTCGTTGTCACCTTCCAGATCATTCACCCTATAGTGGACCCCAATTTCCAGACGATCCTTTAAGATGGGAGCCGGTGAGAAATCGGGGTTTATTGTGAGTGAGAAGAAACGCAAGATTTTCGGGTGAGTAGCCCTGGGGAGTTTCACCCCAAGGCCCTCGCAGAACCGGACGTGACCCTCTCAAGTCATCCGGCTCCCATCCTCCAGCCGGGAACTTAACGCCAAAGCGCCAATGGGCAACCCCGCGGTTTTCCTTCACCCGCCGGTAGGCCGCCCAAACGGCACGTTTGGAAATCGCAAATGGCTTTGTTTCACGCATCAGTTCCTCCCCTTTCAGGTTGACTCATGCGTAAAACCGGATGACGCAACCCCTTCGCTCCACCGGCATTACCAAGCTTCATCGCTACTACGAGTTGCTCCGCCCCTGTGCGCCGCCTCGGGACATTCGTGCTGGTGGCGTTACCCACTTGAACCTCTCCCTTCACATCGGCACGACAGGTTCCCACGTTCCTGCCAAGAGCCTAGAACAGCGTCACGCCCGCTCCGCACCGGACACCGCCCAGCCAGTAAACAGGCCCCTTCTGGGCTTCTCCCAGGCCACAGAACAAGACCCGGTTTCGATGTCATCGAATACGCTTTCGATGCTTCCGCCAGGGTTCGCTTGCGCTCGTCTCACTGTTCCCTACATGACGTCTCTTGCGACGCCTTTTCCTCAACGCTCACCACCTTGACTCTTAACCAAAGCCGCTTGAGGTCGTTTAAAGCCTCCCCCTGCCGGGCGGCTTTGGCGGGCCTTCCGCCATCTCTTCACAAGTTATGCACCTTCGTTACTTCCTAGTTCCTTCGGCGCCTCGTGGCACACGTTCTGTTGCGTTAATTTCTTTCGAGCGCGGTTCGGCTACCCTCACGGGTTTTTAGGCGGCCAATGAATAAAACTGTCCTGCGGCGGACAGCTGTTGGCCGTCGACCGTGATCATCTGTCCTTTCTTGATCATGGGCATGAGTTCGATGCCTGACAGGGTCACCCGGGCCGAGCGGAAGGATTGGAATCCTAACATCGGCCGGACGATCCGTTTGACCGCGCGATGATCCTGCTCCACTAGATTGTTCAAGTACTGGTTCTGGCGGATCTCGATGGCGTGACCGGTGTCCTCCTTCAGTGCCTCGATCGCCGCGGTATTGGCCCCGCTCTTATCGATCGTGACCGTGGCCGGAAGACCATGCTGGCGCACGGCCTGCTTGAAAAAGCGCCGCGCGGCCTGCTTGTCACGATAGGCGGTGAGCAGGAAGTCGAGGGTCTGGCCGTCCCGATCGACGGCGCGGTAGAGGTACTTCCACTGGCCTTTGCTCTTGCTGTACGTTTCATCCATCCGCCAACTGTTACCCATCGGGCGCTTCTTCCCTTTCCGGAAAGCGGCTTCCAGTGGGGGAGTGAACTTCTGGACCCAGCGGTAGATCGTGGCATGGTCGACCTCGACGCCACGCTCCGCCATCATTTTTTCCAGGTTCCGATAACTCAACGGGTATGCTAGGTACCCACGGACACCGGTAAGGATGATGTCTTGTTCGAAGCGATGGCCTGTGAAGTCGATCATGGAGGTGCTCGCGATGCTATTCGTTGGGCGCGTAGCTTACCGAAATCAAGCCCTCTCCGTTAACGCAACATGTATGGACGCGCCGAGAATTGCAAGGGGTCTTGATCGAAGCATGCTGTCAGGAAAAGTAGCGGCCATGTATTCGGCCTTTTCGTGAGAGTTCTGAATCTCTGGCCGTAATGAAATCCGCGGATCGGTGGCCCATCAGAACCTCGCGCTCGGGGCGCGTGTTGCATTTCGGGTTGGGCCGATCCCGGGTTGACCTGTCCTGCCATCATCTGATCAATCGCCTGCGCACTCCGTGGTCTTGGGCAATCAAAAAGGTTGGTGAAGGGTTCGCTAAGCGGCCGTGACGGGCATCCCCTGCGGCTTGAAGGCGGGATCGTAGGTCCGGCCATGAGCGAGCATCGCCCAGAGGGTCCGCGCCCGCTTGTTGGCCAGGGCCACCAGTGCTACGTTGGTGGGGCGGCGTTTCGCCAGGCGCCCCAACCAGGTCTGTTCAAAATCAGGCGCCTTCTGACGGAAACGCCAGACGGTCCGCGCCCCATGGATCAATAGCTGTCGAAGATAGCCATCACCACGCTTGCTGATGCCTTGCAACCGCTGCTTATTGCCGGAAGAATACTGCTTCGGAACCAAACCCAGCGCGGCCGCAAACTGGCGGCCATTGCGATACTGCCTGGCATCGCCGACGGTGGCCACGATGGCCGTGGCAGTGAGCACACCGACACCCGGAATGGCGGCTAAACGCTGACTGGCGTCATTCTGACGCTGCCAGGCCGTGATCATCGCCTCGCACTGTTCAATCTCTTGTGCCAGATGCTTCAAGTGTTCGTACAACCGCTGGATACTCTGGCGCAGCAGGTCGGGTAAGTCGTTTTCCCCCTCCTCCAAGAGGGCTGGCACGCGGGATTGGAGCTGATGAGCACCTACCGGTAAGACTACCCCGAATTCAGTGAGCAATCCCCGGATTTGATTGCAGAGGGCGGTGCGACTTTTCACCAACCCATCCCGCGCCCGGTGAACAGAAAGAACCGCCTGTTGGTCAGGGGACTTGACTGTCACCATCGGCATATCGGGCTGCCGGGCCGCGGTAGCGATGGCCGCGGCATCCGCCGCATCGTTCTTGTTGGTTTTGACAAAGGGCTTTACGTACTGCGGTGGAATAAGCCGGGGCGGGTGACCGAATGGTGCCAGTTGGCGTGCCCAGTAGTGAGCACTGCCACAGGCTTCCAGGGCCACCAGGCACGGTTCCTGTTGGGCGAAAAACTCGCCCATCTGGGTCCGGGTTAATCGTTTCTTGAGCACCGTATTCCCCTCGGCATCCACCCCGTGGACCTGGAATACCGATTTTGCTAAATCAAGGCCGATCAAAGTAATCTTGTTCATGGACGCCCCTCCTGACGGGCTGTTTAAAACGCACCCACTCTGGCACAGCGATGCCGTGTTAGGTAGGGCGCGTCCATGTCATTAGAACCCGTTTGAGCCCTAACGGGTGCGGGTGCGAAGCAATATCAGACTACCTGGAGGAAGCTGAAATGCAACTGGGAATGGCGATGGGCTTGATGACTGTATTGGCCATATCGGGCCGGACTTGCTTGGCTGCTCCGGAAGTCCCTCTCACCGGCCCCCTGAACGCTCAAACTGGCGCGGCGACGCCTGCGATCCTGGAGAAAGTGGATGCCACAATCGACCGGCGAGTTCGCTCTCTCGCTGGTCATGACAACGTGGTCGGCGCTGTTGCCTTCTCCCCGGATGGCAAAAGGCTCGTGTCGGGAAGCTTTGATCAGCGAATCAAGGTGTGGGACGTGGCAACCGGCCACGAAATGGCAACGATGGCGGGCCATACCGCCATAGTGTTCTCCGTCGCCTTCTCGCGTGACGGCAGAATTGTGGCTTCCGGTAGCGCGGACAAAACCATTCGGCTCTGGAACGCCCAGAACGGCCATGCCATTCGAACCCTGCTGGGACACGAGGGTCCGGTACGCTCGGTCGCCTTCTCTCGCGATGGCAAGCTTCTCGCCTCGGGGAGCCTGGACATGACAGTCAGGCTGTGGGACACCGCGAGCGGCAGGGAGATTTTGATCCTGCGTGGACACGCGGCCATGGTATTTGCTGTCGCCTTCTCGCCGGACGGGAAAGTCCTGGCGTCAGGCAGCGGCGACAACACAATCAAGCTTTGGGACGTGGCAAGCGGGCGGGAAATAGGGACGCTGCGCGGCCATGACAACGCCGTGCGCGCCGTCGCGTTTTCGCCTGACGGCGCTCTATTCGCTTCGGCCAGCGCCGACAAGACGATCAAGCTATGGAACGTGCGCGAAGCACACGAAACCCGGACTCTCGCGGGACACCAAGGCGTCGTTAAGTCCGTTGCTTTCTCATCGAATGGAACAAGATTGGCGTCTGGGAGCGGGGACAATACCGCCCGGGTTTGGGAAGTGAAGTCCGGGCGAATGCTTCATTTTCTTGGCGACTCAGTGGAACCGGAAGGGGACGCCGGCATCTATTCCGTCGCTTTGTCCCCGGATGGCAAGCTTATGGTATCAGGTGGGACGACGGGGAGCATCGATTTGTGGCATCTTGATTGAGCTTTACATGAGAGAGACAAGCGTTCGCATCAGGCTTGCGTGATGAGACTCAACTTCTGCCGTTTTCTTCAATTGCTGTTCGCTGGCGTCGCCTTGCCGGCGGCGCTGAAGTATCCTGTCTTGGTTACCCGGCTAGGATGGGCCTACTCGATGGCAGCCGCCGCTCAATGCGTCGCGCCCGCTACCCAGCGCTACCAACGCCGCCGTCCCGAGCGGACGCTGTAGTATCGCATTGTCCAGACGAACCTCGAAACCTGGCTGGAACTCGCCACCGGACCATCCGGTGAGTCGCCACCCGCGTATGTCGAGCGAACCTTCCGCCGTTATCTCGAATGCGGCATCCTCGCTCATTATGTGGTGCACCACATTAATGAGCGAGGAAGCTGTCCCGGATCAAACCGGACGGCACCGTGATGGTACTGCTGCAGGGCCTGCGGGGACCGCGCGCCCCGGTGTTCGATGCGGCGACATCTCTACATCGCGGAGACAGATTCGGGCCTCGTCCTCAAGCTCTCCGGCGAGCGCTGGTAGGTGAATAAAAATCCCGCGGCAGGGCTGAAGTGGGTCGCCGCGACGCTTGTCTTGCTCGCGGCCGCCGCCATCGTGTGGGCGTTCGTCACGCTCGAGTTCGACGCCAGCGTCGAAGGCACGGCGCAGCAGATTCGCGACTGGGGCATGTGGGGCGTTGCCGGCTCGATCGGCCTGATGGTGGCGCACTCGTTCCTACCCTTCCCGGCCGAGATCATCGCGTGCGCGAACGGGATGGTCTACGGCCCATGGTGGGGCACGGTGATCACCTGGGTCGGAGCGATGCTGGGGGCGTCGTTCGCCTTCGCCGTCGTTCGGACGCTGGGGCGTCCATTCGTCGAGCGCATGGTGCCGGCCGGCCAATGGGAACGGATGTCGCTCTGGTCACAGGATCGTGGCGCAGCGGCGCTGCTGGTCGCGCGCCTGGTTCCGGTGATCGCGTTCAACCTGATCAACTATGTCGCGGCACTGACCGGCATTTCATGGTGGACGTTCCTGTGGGCCACCGGATTGGGGATCCTTCCGCTCGTCATCCTGTTGTCGATCCTGGGCGATCGGATGCTGGCGATGCCGCTCTGGGCGTGGGTGCTTCTCGTGGTCTTGGCCGCCGCTGCCTGGGGCGTGCTTTACCGCCAGCGGCGGACGCTGCGCCGCGCCGATCACGTGAAGCCCAGAAGTAATCGGGGTCAGAAGTAATCGGGGTCAGACCACGGATAGAGTCAGTTCCTTGAGATTCGGATCGCGTTTGTTACGGTGGTTTGCAATTTATCTTCTTGGCAAGCGACAGCCATGTTTATGAAGCCGCCCTATGACAAAGGCAGTGCCGATGGCTGTAATGGGTCGATAGGGTGAGTAGCGTTTTTCGGTAAGCGGTCGCCCAGACTCGTCGGCCCAGTTTTTTCAGCGGGCCAGGATGAACGGCTGCAATGCGAAGTGCAGCTGACGCTCAAGGTGCCTGTCCTCAATGGCCGTTCAGGCCGATGGCCAGTCGCTTGGATATTGATCACGAATGGCTCCTAGGACGTCTAAAGCGGTCAGTGATCAATGCCGATTTTATCCTTTCAGCGACTCGATCAGCAGAAGGCAGTCATTTAGTGCGCTCTTCCCCAGCGCTGCTTCAGCCAGTAATCCAGCGACCAGCGCCCTGGCCCGTGAAAGAGAATGACCCGCAGTAGCGCGCCCCACAGCACATGATCCTGACGGCCGAGATCGGAAAGATCGGCATAGGAAATAACGGCTATGACATTCATCACCGACAGACCGGCGGCGCCAAAACGCCCAGCCAGGCCGAGTGCGAGGAGGATGGGCAAGCCGAGTGCGCCGGCGGTCCCCATGAGGGCCGCCAGTTCCGGCGGCAGGACGGGTACCTGATACTCGTACTGGAAGAGCGCCACCGTCGAGCTCCAGTCCTGGATCTTGGTCAGGCCGGACTTGAAGAACACGCTGGCGACATAAAGCCGGATCGACAGATCGAAGAGCGGCGTCAGCCAGCGCTCGATCAGGGCAATGCTGCGCTGTGCGAAGGCCATGATCATCGTTTGGGCCATTACCTCATGCGACGGCTCTCAAGAGGGATTTCGCCACCGATGGTGGCGGCCGTTTTCGTGCTGGCCTAGCCGGCATCGGGACGTGGTCCAGTAACCACTCGAAGCGGTCGGCCGGTTTGCTGCCAAAGCAGCGTTGGCCGGGGTAGTGCCCTCGGGACGGCGGATGAAATAGTTGTGAATGGTCGTCAACGCGGCCCGCGTGCGGGGACGGATCCGATGCCGGTGATGATGATGCAGCGCTCATTGCCCATTGCGGCCTTCGACACAGGAACTGGAGCGCTGAAACAGGGGGGCGCTTTCAGTAGCGACCGGTTCGAGCAGGGCCAACTCGTCGGGCGGCAGTCCGGTCAACCGCCTCCCCGGCGCATTGAGGAGGGCGATCAACTCGGTGGCGGGTTGCTGCAGGCGCTGACGCTGCTCGCAGTCGGTGGTTTGCGCGGCCACCCGACGCCAATATAAGGCTGGAATCCGTGGGTTCAAGACGACGCTTGCTACTTCCGGCGCCAAGTCGAGCGCCTCGATCTTGGCGGTCACGGTCATGATGAAGAACGTCACCGTCGCCAGCAGGTCGGTGACTACCCGCCGCGCCTTTTGCCGCCGCTCGCGACAGCGCTGCGACAGCGAGGCGGGGTCGGCGACTTGCTCGAGGTGGGCAAAGGCCTGCTCCAACTGGCGCTCTCCGTCCGCAGTGCTTTGGGGCTGGCCGGTTTCCAACTGAAAGGGAGGAGATCGGCGCGGTTGATGGCCTGAATCGCCTGCTGGGCCTGCGCTTGCTGGGCGTGTGCCTCCTCCAGCGCCACCGCGGCGGCGGTGCATTGCCATTGCGCCTGAGGCAGCCGTAGGCCGCGCTCCGGGGACGGACCGGAACCCGAGTTGGCGCCGGCGGCCGCTGCTTGGGACTGACGCGCCAGTTCGCGGGTGGCCGTGGTCAGCGCCTGTTCGGCCGGCCGGGTCTTGGCCGCCAACGCCCCCGCGGTGCCTTTCACCACCTCCTGCTGGACGTGGAACAGATCCGGTGAATGGTGCGCCCCCAAGGGCTGTTCGACGTGGCACCGAATCGCCTGCGCTTCATCGCTGGTCGACTGAATGACCTCTACCGGCAATTCTTTGAGCGCTTCGACCAGCGCCGCTTGCCACGCGGCTGCCGTCCGCGTGGGCGCATACTGTTCCAGCAGAATAAAGTTCGACACCGGCTCGAGGGCCACCCAACATGGCTCGGGATGAAACGTTTCATCCTGGCAGGTGGTGATTTTCCGCGAGGGCATCGCCTTCGCCAACCGCGTCTTCTCCTGCTGTCCAAAACCGACGGTGGCGGTCTCGAGCACCGTCCCGACCTGCTGCTGCGCGCCATAAGAGGCGGCCACAAAACGATTCAATCCGGTCCATTCCAACCACCCGCACACCCGTCGGATCCCACCACTACCGAGCAGCGTAATCACCACGTGGGCAGCGACCAGCAAGCGATGCAGCAACACCAGACCCTCCGGCGACTCAAAAAAAGCCACTACTGCCGGCATTGCCGCCAGTGCCTCTTGGCGTTGCTGCCAATACTGCAACGTGCTCCGGGGAATCCCCACCTGCGCGGCTACCTGCCGGTGCGAACCGAGCTCGTTCTTCGCCAACTCCGCTTCCGCCGCCGGCAACTTGAGTACTTGGGTGGCCCGTTCCCAGCGCTTCATGAGTCAATCCCTGGCGACGTTAGGTTACGGCTCGCACCACGACGCCATGCCCCTGAAGCTGCTGAGACCCGCTCAAGGCAAACTGGAAACCGACACCGCTTTCGCCTACCGTAGCTCATGGTGGAACCCCCCTTTATCCGGCAGTGGTGGGTGCCATGCAGGATAAAGGTTTCTTCGGGTTCCGCCACTCTCCGACCTCAGGCTTGGCGAGAGCCACCCTCGGCTCATCCGATTCCGCCCAGCCAGCGAGCTCTGTTGCAGCGCTAAGCAGTCCCTTTCGTTATCCGGCGGGGGCCTCAATGGCCGAAACGATGATCATGGCCACCATTTGCAGTGGCGGGATTATGGCCCCAAGTGCACGGTCACCGCCGTGCTCCAGATACTCTTTTATGCCGCCGCCCAACGGTGTTCGTTGTTTGCCGCCGGTAGCCGGTTACGCGACGCGCCGAGTGATCAAGCCGTACGCGACGCGTTGGTCGCGCGGTGTCCGGACGCGGCGACCTTAGAAGCGCAGTTCAATCGCAGTGTTGCCGAGCAACTACCGCAGGCGGTACAGCACCGGCGTTGGCGGTTAGCCATTGATCTGCAGCTACGCCCGTACCATGGGCAACCGCACTGCCGCCCCGAAGAGATCTATCGCAGTCAGGCCAACAGCGGCACCACCCCTTTTCACGCCTACGCCACCGGTTATCTCGTCAAGCACGGTCGCCGTTACCCCGTCGCGCTCACGCGGGTGGAGACGGGGATGGCCTTAGTCGAGGTGCTCAAACGCCTCCTCCAGTACGCCAGCCGCGCGGGGATACGGCCGTCCCTGCGGCTCCTGGACCGCGGGTTTTACCGCGTCGAGGTGATCCGGTATCTGCAAGCGGCACGCCGTCCCTTTATCCTGCCGGTGGTGAAGCGGGGGCGGCAGTCCACTGATCCTCGGGGTCCCAGTGGCACCCGCGTCTTCACCGCCCAACAGCGGTCCGGTTGGGCGCGCTATACCTTGATTAAGGCCGCGCACCGTCGAGCGACCGTGTCCCTCTGCAGCCAGTGCCGGAACTGGTGCGGTCGGCGCCAGCGCCAGGGTCGCCAGACCCTCGTGTACGCCGTCTGGGGCATCCGCCCACCCACCACGCACTGGGTTTATCAGGGGTACCGCTCTCGCTTTGGCATTGAGACCAGCTACCGCCAACTCGGTGAAGCCTGCATCCGCACCTCGACCCGCAACCCGACCCTGCGGTTCCGGTTTGTCAGTATCGCCCTGGGTGCTGCGTAACGTCTGGGTGTGGATACAGTGGTCGTGCTTAGCCACGCCGCGTCGCGGCGGGCGCCGTCTGAACCTGCACACGCTGCGCTTTAAAACCCTACTGACGTGGTTAACCCATCTGGCCGAGGAGGTTTTCGGCATCAATGATAGCGTGGTCCCTGAGCGGGTACCATGACCCTGCCAGACTTGGAACTACTGTGTTTGTTTATATTCTCGATTTTCCGCAATCCTCCTGTCTTAGCCTTTCTCCCTGCCAGGGGGAGGAAGCAAGACCTCTGTTAATCACTACCAAAAGCAGACCCGCCAAACAAGGCAGCTTTGGTTTCTGGCGTCTACCATATGTCTACCGTACTTTTATAATTTCTGGCAAATGTCTGCAACTTATTGATTTAATGGAGCTGGCGATAGGAATCGAACCTACGACCGACTGATTACAAATCAGTTGCTCTACCGACTGAGCTACGCCAGCAACCTGTGCAATATTAGATCATTGCAGCCTGCTTAACCAGCCAATCAACAGGTGGCCAGGTTAAACCTGCCGGCCTTAACGCGTTCAGGCGTGGCCGGCGATTACCAGGAGCCCGTGAAATATCAGGTCGGGTTCCAGGCGGTAACGGCCCCGCAGATAGGGAAACAACGTTTCGGCGTCACCGCCGGTCAACAGGCAGAGCGATTCTTCTCCAAGCTCCTCCCGCATGCGGCCAGTGATGCCATCGATGGCTGTGGCAACGGCATGCACCGTGCCCCCCCACACGCAATCGCGGGTATTGGCGCCGAACAGCACCACCTGGCCGCTATGCTCCTCGGGAATTTGCCGGGTATCCCGATACAAAGATTCCCGCATCAGGCGAATGCCGGGGAAAATGACCCCACCCCGATGGACCCCGGTAGCCGACAAAGCGTCAATCGTGATGGCGGTGCCACGATCCACCACACAACAGGCGAGGGCAATCCGGTTTCTCGCGCCGATCATACCCACCCAGCGATCGGCGCCCATTTGCGCGGGGACCGCGTAGGCACTGGTTATCCCAAAGCCGGCTGCTTCGGAAACCGCGCAGTGGGCTGGCACAGCCCACGTTTCACTGATCCAGCGATTGAGACTCTCCACCAGCTCGGCGCCAGCCACGCTGGCAATCACCACCTCCGCCGGACGTTCCAGGGCGCCCCACAATTGTTCACCTAGCAGAGCACGGTCAATACCCCTGTGCAATACATGACCGCGCCGGACAAACTGTCCATCGTTCCACAGCACCCACTTGATACGGGTATTGCCCGCATCCACCAACAGGATCATTCTGTAAACCTCAAGCTGACTTCGCCCCCCAGATAACGCGCGATACCCGCATCGGTCTGCAAACACAACGCGCCGGTTTCGTCCACGCCACGAGCGATCCCGATGACCGTGTTGGTAGGCAAGCGCAAAGTGATGGGCTGTCCTACTACTACATCGTAACGCTCCCAGTCCTGACGAAATCCCTCGAAGCCGTCGCGCTCGAAATCAGCGAACGCCAGCACTATTTCGCCCAACACATGGGCGGCGAGGCGGTTGCGGGAAACCCTGCCCAGGCCGATGATACTGCGCAGATCCACCCACGGCTGATCGATGGCAGCCTCGGCTGTCTTTGGCATGGCCACGTTCAGGCCCACCCCCGCGACCACATAACAGGGTCCCGTCGACTCCCCGCCGAATTCCAGCAAGATTCCACCGAGCTTGCGCCGCCGCCATAGCAGGTCGTTTGGCCACTTCAGGCCGATGTCCGCCACTCCCAACCCGCGCAGAGCACGGGCCACGGCCACACCGACCGCAAGGCTCAGGCCAGTCAACAGCGCCGGCCCCATGGGAAACCGCCACAACAGGGACAGATAAAGATTGGCGGCAAACGGCGAAACCCAGGAGCGGCCGCGCCGGCCACGTCCGTTTGACTGCAATTCTGCAAAACAGGCCGACCCACTGGCTAACCCGCATTTGGCACAGCTCATCAGATAGCTATTGGTGGAATCGATGCGCTGGTGGATTTCGATACCATTTACCCAGCTTCGAGCAGCATCCTGCAGTTCGGCGACGACCCGGTCGTGCTCCAAGAACTCCAGTGGCTCGGGCAGATGGTAGCCGCGCCCACGCACCGCATGAATGTCCACCCCTAACTCCTGCAAGCCGCGAACGATTTTCCACACCGCCGCGCGGCTGACGCCCAGTTGCTGAGCCAGCGCCTCACCGGAGAGAAACCCGCCGCCACTGAGAATTTCCAGAATCTGCCGCTCTCGCCCCATGGCCAAGTTCCAACGCTTAGACAACCCAACGAAAAAGGCCTCCGCAGAGGCCACTTATGAATATGGAGGTTAAGGCGGCTAACCGCCCATGATTACCGAGAAAAAGACCAGCCAAGCGACAACGATGAGCGCAATGATGATCACCAGCGGAAAATTCTGAAAGCTGAACATTAGCTTAATCCCCCTTTTGAACCAGGGTTAAATGGTAAGTTATTTATCTAAATCTTTCAAGGATTTATCACGATTGTGCCGAGACCCTCGAGTCGGGATGCGAGGGTCATCATCATCCATCAGGATACGATGGGCCGGCCCTTCCAGGTCATCGAACTGCCCTGTCTTGACCGACCAGATGAACGCCCACACGGCAATACCCATAACAAACAAGGCCAGCGGTATGAGAAAATATACAATGCTCATGGCAGTCCTCCTCTGGCGCGGATGGGTTGCGCCGCTTTAAGCCGCAGCGCATTGGCCACCACCAGCAGTGAACTCAACGACATCCCCAGGGCAGCCATCCAGGGAGCCAACCAACCAATCGCCGCCAGCGGTAGGGCCACCAGATTATAGGCAAGCGCCCACGCCAGGTTCTGGCGAATGATACGCAAAGTACGCCGAGCGGTCTTCAAACCCCGCACCAGCATATCCAGATTCTCCGCAAGCAGGATCATGTCCGCCGCGGCATGCGCCACTGCCGTACCACCGCCCATGGCAATGGACACTGGCGCCGCCGCCAGCACCGGTGCGTCATTGATCCCATCCCCCACCATGGCCACGACGGCTCCCGCGGCTTGCAGGGTCTTGATCCGCGCCAGCTTGTCCGCCGGCAACAGTCCGCCTTCGGCATCTTGAATCCCGACCTGCCGGGCGATGGCAGCCACCGTCGCCGGCTGATCGCCACTCAACAACAGCACCTTCAGCCCCAGGGCTCGCAACTTGGCCACCGTGTCCAGCGCATCCGAACGCAAGGTATCGGCCAGTTGAAACCAGGCCAGCACCCCTTGCTCATCACCGAGGGCAACCCAGGTCACTGCCGGATCCTGCTCCGTCCTTGACACCCCGGTAGTACCAATACTAAGGGCAGCTACGAATTCCGGCTTCCCCAGCCGATAGCGGGTTCTTTCGACATATCCCTCAATACCCTTGCCGGGGGTGTTGCGCAGATCGCTGGCCTGCAACAAGCCGTCGGCGGCGTCCCGCAACGCCTTTCCCAGCGGATGCTCAGATCCCCGCTCCAGGGCTGCCGCCAGTTCCAGACAGCGTTGTCGGTCCATCCCGCGCAGCGGCTCCACCCCCACCAGCTTAGAATGGCCATGGGTCAAGGTGCCGGTCTTGTCGAAGACGATATGGGTAGCTCGCGCCAGCGTTTCCAAAGCATGCCCCCGAGTAGTCAGCAGGCCCAGCCGGGTCAGGCCGCCAGTAGCCGCAGTGATGGCCGCGGGGGTGGCCAACGACAGCGCACACGGACAAGTCACCACGAGTACCGCCAGGGTAACGCGTACCGCCATGTCAGGAGCTTGACTCCACCACCACCAGGCCACGCCGGCGGCGATCACCAGAATGCCGGCGACGAACCAGGCAGCCACTCGGTCGGCCAGCATGGCAAGGTGGGGTTTTTCGCTTTGCGCCCGATCCAGCAGGCGCACGATGGAGGACAACACCGTGTCGGCACCGACTTTCTCCACCTGCATCACTAGCGGACTTTCCACGTTGACTGAACCTCCCACCAGGTACGCAGCGGCTCCCTTGGCAAGCGGCATGCTTTCACCGGTGAGCAGGGATTCATCGACGCTGCTGCTACCTTCCAGTACTTGGCCATCCGCGGGAATCGTATCGCCCGGACGGACCAATACCCGGTCGCCGGGCGCCAGTTCAGCCACCGCGACGACTTCCTCAGCGCCCTTGACATCGAGCCGGGTGGCCGTGGCTGGCAGCATCCGCACCAGTTCTTCACCGATCCGGCCAGCTCGATGGCGAGCGGTCATCTCCAGGAAGCGACCGCTCAGCAGGAAGAAAGTGAACATGGTGATCGAGTCGAAATAGACTTCGCCGCCGTCCTGCCAGGTGTACCAGGCGCTGGCGCAAAAAGCCCCGCTGATGGCTAGCGCAACCGGGACATCCATGCCTAAACGCCATACCCGTAGATCCCGCCAGGCGGCGCTGAAAAAGGGACGGGACGCATACCCGATCACCGGGATGGTAATCAGCAGGCTGACCCAGCGCAAGAAGCGCCGGATGCCTTCCTCCATACCGTAGTAATCACCAGCATACATGGCCACTGCCAGCATCATCACCTGCATGGAGCCCAACGCGGCGACGCCGATCCGCCGCAGGGCCAGTGCTCGCTCCTGCTTCTGTAAAGTCTCCTGACGATTGGGGTCGAAGGGGTGCGCCGTATAGCCGATAGCGGCAATCGCGCTCAGGATGTCGCTCAAGCGGACCTCCCGCTCATCCCAGGTGAGATGGGCACGATGCGTGGAATAATTGACGCGAAACTCCTTGACGCCAGCCAGGGCATTGACATGGCGTTCATTCAGCCAGACACAGGCGGCGCAGACGATGCCTTCCAGGATCAGCGACGCCTCCCGCAGATAGTCCCCCTCGGCCCGCACGAAGCTCTTTTGCAGATCTGGCCGGTCGTATAATCGCAACCCGCGCAATTGCTCCGGGATCAGTTCCTCGGCCTGCCGGGAAGGCTCGCTGCGATGGCGGTAAAAGTCCGTTAGCCCCGCGTCCACAATCGCTTGGGCCACGGCTGCGCACCCCCGGCAGCACATGGACTGCTCCTTACCATTGAGCAAGACCGAATAATGGACGCCCGCGGGGATTGGCAGGCCACAGTGAAAGCATTCCGCTGCCGAATGCGCTTGGGTATCGTTGAGCCCGGTGGTCGCTGGGACGGAGACAGCAGCAGTCAAGGTGTCGCTCCTGCTACGGCGTCAATACCGAAGTACTGGCGCGGATTTCGTGCAAATCACCACGTTTGCGCAGTTGCAGGACCAGATTCCACACACCAGCGGCCGGCAGGTTCAGGCCTGCCTGGTAGGCACCCGGTTCGACTTCCTGCATGGAAAAGCGGACATCCAAGCGGCTATCCGAAGGGCGCAAAAACCATCCCGTTACTTCAGCACCCCGCAATGGATCGCCCTCGTGGGTTCGCGCCATCACCTTAAATTCTGCCGGCTGCCCCTTAACAGGCTTTTGCAACCAGCCCTTCTGCACCTGCCAACCGCGCTCCTGCTGGCGCTCGACCTGCAACAGGTAGTCGTTATAGAGATCTTCTTTCTGTTGAAAATCGTGGGAGATAGTGCCGGGAAACACGGAGGTTATGGTGCCTTGGGCGCTGGGAAGTAGCCTGCTGCTCAACCGCGGCGATAATCCCTGCCCAGCCAAGAGAATGAAAAGAGCGAATAACCCCACGAGACCAACAAAAAAGCCAGCGATTGCCGCCGGCCCCCAATGGAATCGCAAGCCACCAGACCGTCCCTTGGCGCCGGCCGTTTCCCGCGCCCCCATAAACAAGCCGCAGGCGCAGGCAGTCACCAGATAAATGGCCAGATGCATGGCGAGCACATCGCTCCCAGGCCAGTAGAAAATGGCGATGGGAACGTAGATGCCCAGACTCGCCAGAGCAACCAGCACGGCGCTCCGCGTGGCGCCCAGGGAACTGATCCGGACCAGCAGCAGATTGGCCACGATGATCAGCCCCACGCCAACGGCGAGGCTTAACAAGAGGTCATACATGAGGGCTCCTGCCATGCTTCATTCACAAGCTGGCCCTTGAACCAGGCAGATAGAATACTGACGGCCGTGTGAGCGGATCAGTGGTCGGCCCGCGCACGGGGGTTATCACGAAAACGAAGTTGCGCTGCCCTCCTTCCTCTCCCTGGGGGGCCAGGCGAACCCGGGCCAGCACCCGTAGTTGCCGCTCCGGCTCGAGGGTGATTTGATTCAGCCCGCCCAGATCGAGCTCCGCGCCGGGCAATCCCTCCATAGTGATGTGGAATACCATTGGCTCGGTAACCCTATTGTTCAATTTGATCTCGTAAGTATTCTGGATATAGCCGTTGGACATGACGACATACAGGGGCTGGCGTTCTTGGGCGACGAGCGCGTTGTAGGAAACCCGGTGGGCTATGCTCCAGGTCAGTGCCGTCACAGCCGCGATTAAAATCACACCATAGCCTATGGTTTTGGGCTTGACGATACGGGCCTTAAGACCTTCCTTAGCGCTATCGGAGGTGTAATTAATCAGTCCCCGCGGCCAGTTGAGGCTATCCATGATGGTATCGCAGGCATCGATGCACAGGGCGCAGGAGATACACTGCAATTGCAAACCGTTACGGATATCGATACCCGTCGGACAAACCTGTACGCAATAACCACAGTCGATGCAGTCCCCCGCACCCAGAACCTGCCGTTCCTCGCGGGTCTTTAGACCCTTGGCGAGCTTGTGCCGCCCCTGACTGCCCTCACCACGGCGGCTATCGTAAGCAACGATGAGGGTATCCTTGTCGAACATGGCGCTCTGAAACCGCGCATATGGGCACATATAGGTACATACCTGTTCCCTCGCCAGGCCCGCCATGACGAACGTAGTCGCGGTAAGGAACAGAGTCGTCGCATAGGCTGCGAAGGGGGCTTCACCGCGGACAAGCTGACTGATAAGCACCGGGGCATCTCCCCAATAGAGCGTAAAGGTCAGGCCGGTCAAGAATGCCGCCAACAGCCAAAGCGCGAAAGTTGCTCCTTTCTTCAACACCTTTTGCAAACCTAAGGGCGCTTGATCCAGGCGGATACGGGCCGGTCGTTCACCCTGAACCCACCGCTCAATCAGGATGAACACATCAGTCCAGAGAGTCTGAAAACAGAAGTACCCACAGAACACCCGCCCCGCGATACCCGTGACAAAGAACAGCAGCATCGCAGCGATGACCAGCAATCCTCCCAGCCAGATAATGTCCTGGGCATGCACCGCCAAATCAAACAAATAAAAGCGCCGGCTGGGAATATCAAATAACACCGCCTGATGGGGCGCATTCAAGCGCTCCCAGCGCACCCACGGCAAGAGAAAATAAACACTGTAAGCCAGTATCAGGATGCCATTTTTCAGCGTGCGGAAACGGCCCTTGACAGAACGCGGATAGATGGGAATACGCTTTTGATAAAGCGGCTGCAGTGCTTCTTCGGACATGAGTCACCCGCTGGCTACAGAAAGGCTGAAACGTGATAGTGTGACAATAAGGGTGCGGGGAATATTTAGGTAGGTCGAAATCGCCAACGGCGCCCGGACCGGCTAACCATGCCGACCCGGGTGGGAAATGGTTTACTGACCGCCGCCCAGTTGATGGACGTAAACGGCAAGCAACTTGATATCGGTGGGAGACAGCCGATCTTTCCAAGCCGGCATGATGCGGATGTTTTGGACACCATCCCAGATCAGATTTTTGACAACAGATTTTTTATCTTCCAACGTCTTCTGTCCAGGGACATTCGCGATAGTCCAAATCTTGTCCGTCAGATTAGCCGACCCCTGGGACTGTAACCCTTTGCCATCCATGCCATGACAGTAATAACAACCGCCCCCCTGGCCTTGGAATACCTGCCGCCCCCGTTCAGAGGCATCGCTCTTGGGTGCTTCTCCGGACAGGGTCAGCACATATTCGGCCACCTCATCCAGTTGCTCCTGGTTGAAGGTCTCCTTAAAAGCCGGCATGAAGCCTTTGCGACCCTGAATCAAGGTCTCCTGGAGCTTCTCCATGGTCCCACCCCACAGCCAATCATCATCGGCCAGGTGAGGATACATTCCCACCACACCTTGACCGCCGCGACCGTGGCAGGCGGCGCAATTATCGCCAAACAACCCATTGCCTGTAGAACGGGCAAAGGCCAGCATCTCGGCATCATCACGAATATCCGCAAAACTCGCCTTGGCCACCTTGATCATGAATGCCCGCTGCCGCACGGCGGCATCGCTGCTCTGCAGGTCATGCAGCAACTCGGCACGAGTATTCCAGTGCGATTTCCGTTCCTGGCCGTTGACCGTATAGGTCACAGTGCCAAAACCCGGAAGCCAGGATTTGCCTATCGGCCACGACGGATAAATAAACCAATAGATGATGGCGAATACCACCGTCCCATAAAAAGACCATAGCCACCAGCGCGGCAGAGGATTATTAAACTCTTGCAGATCGCCATCCCAGGCGTGCCCGGTAGTCTGTACGGCGTTAGATTTTTGCTGATTAGTTGTTGTCTCGCTCATTATCCATCACCTTGCGGGAGTGGGAGTCGGTCTCGGCAGGCTCATCCTGGAAAGGGATAAACTTGTAGGATTCCAGGCGCTTGCTCCGCTGCTTGTCAGTGAAAACATAAATCAGGATTCCACAGAAGGTCGTGAAAAACAGAACCAGCGCGAAGACTTTGGTGTTTTCCATGCGGGTAAACCACAGTAACCAATCAAACATGTCAGGACTTTTCATAGCACGTCTTCTCTAATGCAGCCCAGCCACGGAATAGCGATGGGGATTGCATCAACGGAACTCGCTGAAATACCCTTCTTCATATTGGCTGAAATTCACCATGGTACCGAGCACCTGGAGATAAGCCACCAAGGCTTCCATTTCCGTGATCCGCGCAGAGAACCCGTCATAGTTGCCGTTGCGGGCCTGCTTATGCAGGCTTTCCCGGGCCAAGTTGATATCCAACAGGTCGGCCACGTCCTTGCCCCACTGTTTCACATTGGCATTGTATTCCTGTTGAGACTCGGAATAGGGTACGCCGGTATGTTTCAACGCCCGCATGCGCTCTGTGACATCGGAATAGTCCAGATCATTTTCCAACAACCAGGCATAGTTGGGCATGATGGACTCGGGTACCACCGAACGCGGGGCTTTTAAATGCTGCACGTGCCATTGATTGGAGTATTTGCTGCCCACGCGCGCCAGATCCGGACCGGTCCGCTTGGAACCCCATTGGAAGGGATGATCGTATTGGGACTCCACCGCCAGAGAATAGTGCCCATAGCGCAGCCACTCATCTCGGAAGGGGCGAATCATCTGGGAGTGACACAAATAACACCCCTCGCGCTGATAGATGTCGCGACCGCGCAGCTCCAAGGGTGTGTAAGGGCGCACCCCCTGCACTTTCTCTAAGGTATCGTTGATATAGAACAACGGCACGATCTCAACCAGCCCACCGATGCTGATCACCACCAGGATCAGGAGGATCATCAGGCCCGAGTTGACCTCAATATTTTCATGTCTCATTGGAGCAATCTCCAGGGCACTTTCAGGTGCGGGCCAGTTTAGCAGCCAATTTAGCGGCCAAGGCCGCCTCTTCCAGGCGTGCAGCCATAATGGTCATGACAAAGTTGTAAACCATGACCAGAACGCCCGTCAGGAAGAAGCCACCACCGAGTGCACGCCAGACATACGGGGTGTGCAGGAACTCGACGGTCTCGATGAAGGTGTAAGCCAGGTTACCGTATTCATCGAAGCCGCGCAGCATCAAACCCTGGCCGATACCCGCTACCCACATCGCGGTGATGTACAGCACGATACCGATGGTAGCCAGCCAGAAATGCACATAAATCAGCTTCTGGCTGTACATCTTGGTGTTGTAAAGGCGCGGCAGCAAATGGTAAAACGACCCGAAAGACACCAGTGCCACCCAGCCCAGAGCGCCCGAGTGCACATGGCCGATGGTCCAGTCCGTGTAATGGGACAAGGCATTGACACTCTTCAGGGACATCAGCGGGCCTTCGAAGGTGGACATGCCGTAGAACGACAGAGAGGTGATCAAAAACAGCATGACGGGATCGGAGCGCAGTTTATCCCACGCTCCAGACAGGGTCATGATGCCATTGATCATCCCCCCCCACGAAGGCAGCAGCAACACGATTGAGAAGGTCGCGGCCAGCGTGGATACCCAATCCGGCAGAGCGGTCCAGTGCAGATGATGACCACCCACCCACATATACAGAAAAATCAACGACCAGAAGTGGATGATAGACAAGCGATAGGAGTAGATCGGGCGCCCTGCCTGCTTGGGCACAAAGTAGTACATCATCCCCAGGAATGCCGCGGTCAGGAAGAAACCCACGGCATTATGGCCGTACCACCACTGGACCATGGCGTCCTGCACCCCAGAGAACAGGCTGTAGGACTTCGTAAGGCTAACCGGCACCGCCAGGTTATTGAAAATATGCAGGAGAGCGACCGCCAAGATAAAAGCCAGAAAGAACCAATTAGCCACATAGATATGGGGCTGGTTGCGCCGCCTCAGGGTTTCTACGTAAATCGCCAGATAGCAGATCCAGACGGCCGCGATAGCCAGGTCTAGCGGCCACTCGAACTCAGCGTATTCACGAGCCTGGGTAATACCGGCCATATAGCTCAGCGCACCCAGACCCACACCCGCTGTCCAACCCCAGAAGGTGAATTCAGCCAGCCAGTAGAAAGCCAAACGCGCCTGAGAGGTACGCTGCACCACATAATATGAGGTAGCGAACAGAGCGCTGCCGCCAAAACCAAAGATTACCAGCGTAGTGTGAACTGGCCGCAGGCGCCCAAAGGTCAGTTGTGGGATATCTAAATTAAGGCTTGGAAACGCTAATTCCAGGGCCGCGTAGAGGCCGACACTCATGCCGAGCACCCCCCAAACCACGGACATAACCATGAATCTACGGATAATATCGTAATTATACTGCTCGGCTGGCAGCGCTGCGCTTTGGGCCATACCTCGTCTCCTAAGCAAGTCTTTGGCTGACAAGATTTCAGGGCATTACCACACTAAAGGAGTGGGAAATGATACGTAAATGGGCGTGGACATCGCATTCTACTAAAGTTCGGGCGGAAAGCCCAATCAGAGAATCCTAATGTTCCATAGAAAAGCCGCTATGAAACACACCCTGTCCGCCGTAATCGCCCACCTCAGGCTAGTAACCGGTAAAACTGTTTAATGATGTTGAGCAAATAATGATCGATCATCAACACAGTGAATAATCCAAACAGGTACACTATAGAAAAACCAAACGTAGGCATCGCCCAACGGTCATCGGCAGTCGCGAACAGGCGCAGCGCATACCAAAGGAAACGTCCACCGAGCAGGACAGCGCCCACCAGGTAAAGACCTCCACTCATACCAATCAGGAAAGGCAGCAGGGTCACCAGAAACAGCATGACCGTGTATAGCAGTATTTGCAGACGGGTGAATTCCACCCCGTGAGTAACCGGTAACATAGGGATATGCGCCTTTGCATAATCTTGGCGCCGGTGGATGGCCAGCGCCCAGAAATGTGGCGGCGTCCAAATAAAAATGATCAAAAATAGCAGCAACGCCCCCGCTTCCACCTGGCCCGTCACCGCAGTCCAGCCTAACAGGGGTGGAGCGGCGCCCGCAGCGCCGCCGATGACGATGTTCTGAGGCGTGGCCCGCTTGAGGAACACCGTGTAGATGACCGCGTAGCCGATCAGTGAGCAAAAAGTCAACACTGCGGTCAACGGATTGGCAAAGGCGATCAACAAGGTCATGCCCAGTGCCCCTATCAACACAGCGAACAGCAGCACCTGCCGGGTGTCCAGATGCCCACTCGGCAACGGCCGATTACAGGTTCGCGCCATCACGGCGTCAATCCGCCTGTCCACCAGATGATTGATGGCCGCCGCGGAACCAGCGGACAAGGCAATGCCCAACGATCCAAAAACGAGCACATCCCAGGGCACCATGTTCGATGTAGCCAGAAACATACCCACCATGGCAGTAAATGTAATCAGCGCCACAACCTTGGGCTTGGTCAATTCGACGTAATCACGCCAATACTGGCGAATACTAGGTTGGAAAGTTTGTGTATTGGTATTCATCGAGATTCCCTCGGACACACTACATGAAGCAGGACAATACGACAAAAACGCTCGCCGTCACCGCCCTCACCCAATTTTGGAAAACTGCAAAAGCCGCTTGAGATCATCCAAGATCCCCTTGGGATTACTCTCGGCGCCGTAGCGCATAAATAAATTACCCAATGGATCGATCAAATAAATCCAATCGCCGAGAGTAGCACTGCCAGGAAATGCGCGGGCAAAAAAATCCAATGTCTTGACATCGCTTATCCCCATGGTCATCGCGGCGTGTGCTTCCCGCACCCATGCCGCGAGGGTGGCATCCGGCGTGTCGGTCAGGATGAAGAGGGTCTGCACCCGCCCCATATCCTTGCCCAGCGCCAGACGCACTTGCCGCATGGCATACAAGCTGTCTCGGCAGCGCTTATCGCAACCGTCAGCCGTCGCCCCCACATACGCCAGGGTCCAGCGCCCCCGCAGATACGCCTCCTGGATTTCCTGTCCATCAGCCTGGTACAGCCGCAGATAGGTAACGCGCTGCAGGGGAACCAACAACTCGCCGTGGTTGGTCGTGCCCGTTGGCCGCCATTGCCCCACCAGCAGCCAGGCGACCAGTAACGGCAGGACAAAGGAAGCGATGATAAACAACAAAAAAACCCGGTTCCTAACCGGGGACCGAGTCGCTGATTGCATTGCCATGACTCTACGCATTTTCGGGGCGACCGCGCCGCGTATTCACCACGATATAAATAACGAGCAGGGTCACCGCCAGGGCAAACCACTGCACGGCATAACCCTGATGGCGCTCTGGCCCAACCCCGGCAAAATGCGGGCGCCAGTCTCGCCAATAGCCACCCGCCTCCTCAGGTGCCAGTAGAACGACCGCGGGTGCCAGCGCATAACCCAATGCGACAGCCAGTTGCACATAATCCACGTATTGCACGACCCGCGGCCACGGGCCGGCGGATTCCGGCGCCGACAAACGCAAGCCCGGATTGGCAGGCTGGGCAACCCAACCCTTTAGGCTCACGACAGTATCGGTCACAGCGATATCCGGCAACTGCTGACGCGAAGCCCCCAACGGCACCCACCCGCGATTGACCAGAATCGCCTGCGGCACTCCCTGGACCCGCAGCGGCGTGAAGACATGGTAGCCCGGCTGACCTTTCCGGAGCTGGTTGTCCAACAGTATCTGATGCCCACTATCATAGCGTCCCACCACTTCTACCTTGCGGTAAAGGGACTCCGAGTCGGCCAGGTCCACAGCCGCAACCGGCATGTAAGCTAATTCCGCTCGTGCGCTGAACCTGCTCAGAAGGGCTTCCTTTTGGTGGGCGCGATCCAATTGCCAGAAACCGAGCCCCAACAACACCGGCAAAATCAGAAAGGTAACTAAACTGGGAACCAACGCCGGCTTAAACGCGAACTCGCCCAAATGCATGAGAACCTAGGACGTAGCGATTACCAGCGCAGCGCTACGCTGGGTTATACTGCTCGAACTACTCATTACCCGGAACCCACCCATGCTTGTCAAAATTGCCGTCGTTATCGTGTTGTTCATCATACTCATCAGCCTGGGTTCCGGGTTGTTCTTCATGATTCGAGATAAAGGGCAAAGCGACCGCACCATCAAAGCCCTTACCCTACGCATTGCCCTCTCCGTGGGTTTGTTCCTCCTGCTGCTGATTGCCTACGCCACCGGCCTCATCACCCCCCACGGCGTCTATCCTGTTCCCTAGCCTCCCCATCCTCCCCCGCGGAGCGGGGGGAAGCGGTGAGCAACATTAATTCTCGGGAGTCAAAAACAACATCTCTGCCCCCCCTGAAACCTCACAGCCAATATACAAAAATAAACAATCCCAGCCACACCACGTCTACAAAGTGCCAATACCAGGCTGCCGCTTCGAAGGCGAAATGGCGATCAGGGGTGAAATGGCCCTTCATGCTGCGCAACAGAATGACTGTCAAAATTACGGCCCCCAGCGTGACGTGAAAGCCATGGAACCCGGTCAACAAATAGAAGGTGGAACCGTAGATGCCGCTGCCCAGAGTCAGGTTCAACTTACCATAGGCATGATGATACTCGGCAGCCTGGAGGATAACGAACAAAAAGCCCAGGCCAACGGTGGCTGCCAGCCCTTGGACAAGCTGCTTTCTGCGTCCCTCTTTGAGTGCCCAGTGCGCCCACGTCACCGTCACACCGCTGCTAAGCAGGATGAGGGTATTGATAGCCGGCAGGCCCCAGGCGCTCATAGCTTCGAAAGTACCGCCCACCTCACCGGGTCCATTGGTGGGCCACGCCGTCTCAAAGCCGGGCCAGAGCAAATCGTGGGTTAGTATCTTGCTGCTGCTCTCGCCACCCAGCCAGGGGATGGAATAATGACGGGCATAGAATAGAGCGCCAAAAAAGGCGGCGAAGAACATGACTTCGGAAAAAATGAACCAGCCCATCCCCCAACGAAAGGAGTGCTCCACCTGGTCGTTGTATAGCCCGCCCTCACTCTCGCGAACCACGGTGCTAAACCAGCCATACACCATGAAAATCAAGATGGCGGCGCCAATCAGCATCAGGAAATTGCCACCGCCGTTTAGCTTATTGGCGAATCCCATCATAAAGGCGAACAGTCCTACCGAGCCGACGATAGGCCAGTGGCTGCCATGAGGCACATAATAGGCTCCTTGGACATGAGTCATAACATTATCTCTCCCACACGTTGGTGCTTGCGCTGTGATTTATGTCAGCCGCCCTGATCTTTCACCTTGAAGAAGGTGTAAGAAAGCGTAACCGTCGAAATATCCGGAGCAATAGAGGGATCCAGCCGGAATGTCACTGGCATGTCCCTGCCTTCGCCAGGCTTGAATTCTTGTCTGGAAAAACAAAAACATTCGATTTTTTGGAAATATTTGGCCGCCAACCCGGGATCGACACTGGGTATCGCCTGCCCGACCAGCGGCTCTGTGGTTAAATTCTTGGCGAAATAGCTGATGTGATAGAACTGGCCAGGATGCACTTGCATCTTGGCCACGTTAGGAACGAACTGCCACGGTGCCGACTCGTTGACATTGGCCAAGAATTCCACCGTCACGGTGCGTTCGGCATCCACCTGGTTCTCAGCTACAACTGCTGCTCTGGTATTGCTGGTCTTACCGTTCAGGCCGGTCACCCTACAGATCACATCGTAGAAAGGCACCAAGACGAAGTTGAAGCCAAACATTGCTGCTACCAGCAACAACAACCGCCGCATCAAACGCCGATTGGATTGCAAAACCGTTTGCGTCGTCATTTCAATACCATAATGACCATAATGCCGATATAGAGCACCAGGGCGACCAAGGATAACAGAACCAACGTTCTGCGGTTCAAAGCTGTGCGGCGTCGAGTGTCGTTTTCCAAGCGTCTCTCCGGCCCCGCCCTGCGCGAGAGCGGGGCCTTCTCTCTAGGCGCTATTTGATGACGGGCGCTGTCTCAAAACTGTGATAAGGCGGCGGCGAAGTCAAGGTCCACTCCAGCCCTTCAGCGCCTTCCCACACTCCATCGGTAGCTTTCTGCCCACCTCGAATCGTCTGGATGACGATGTAGAGGAACAGCAACTGGGAGAAGCCGAAGATGAACGCGCCAATCGAGGAAATCGCGTTAAATTCCGCGAACTGCAGAGCATAATCCGGGATACGCCGTGGCATCCCAGCCAGTCCCAGGAAGTGCTGCGGGAAGAACAGGATGTTCACGCCGACTACGGAGAGCCAGAAATGGATCTGGCCCAGTTTCTCGTCATACATGTGGCCGGTCCACTTGGGCAGCCAGTAGTAGACCGCCGCCATGATCGAGAATACTGCGCCGGGCACCAAGACATAATGGAAATGGGCCACCACGAAATAGGTGTCTTGATACTGGAAGTCCGCTGGGGCGATTGCCAGCATCAGGCCGGAGAAACCGCCGATGGTGAACAGTATCACGAAGGCGATGGCGAACAGCATCGGGGTCTCGAAAGTCATGGAGCCTTTCCACATCGTGGACACCCAGTTGAATACCTTCACCCCCGTCGGCACCGCAATCAGCATGGTCGCGTACATGAAGAACAACTCGCCGGCAAGTGGTATACCCACGGTAAACATGTGGTGCGCCCAGACGATGAAGGACAGAAACGCGATGGAGCCGGTAGCATAGACCATGGAGCTGTAGCCGAACAGCGGCTTGCGGGCAAAGGTCGGGATGATCTGCGAGATAATGCCGAAAGCCGGCAGAATCATGATATAGACTTCTGGATGCCCGAAGAACCAGAAAATGTGCTGGAACATGACCGGATCGCCACCGCCCGCGGCATTAAAGAAAGAGGTGCCGAAGAACTTGTCGGTAAGCAGCATGGTGATACAACCGGCCAGCACTGGCATTACGGCGATCAAGAGGTAGGCGGTGATCAACCAGGTCCATACGAACAGCGGCATCTTCATCAGGGTCATACCCGGCGCCCGCATGTTGAGGATCGTGGCGATCACATTGATGGCGCCCATGATCGAAGAGATACCCAGCATGTGGATGGCGAGTATTACGAAGGGAAAGGCCGCGCCGGTCTGCAACACCAGGGGCGGATAGATGGTCCAGCCGCCGGCCGGTCCGCCACCCTCCATGAATAGCGTGGACAGCAGCAGGGTGAAGGCGAAAGGCAGTATCCAGAAGCTCCAGTTATTCATGCGCGGCAGCGCCATGTCTGGGGCCCCGACCATCATGGGGATCAACCAGTTAGCCAATCCCACGAAGGCCGGCATCACCGCGCCGAAGATCATCACCAGCGCGTGCATGGTGGTCATCTGATTGAAGAAGTTTGGCGTGACGATTTGCAAACCCGGTTGGAACAATTCGGCGCGGATGATCAACGCCATGAAGCCACCGATAAAAAACATGGTCAGAGAAAACAGCAAATACAGAGTGCCGATGTCTTTATGATTGGTGGTGAACAGCCAGCGCGTCAGGCCGTGGGGATGCTCTTCATGATGCTCGGTATGCAGGGTGCTCGCTGTACTCATCATTTTTTCTCCGCTGTAACTTGACGTAGCGCCTTGATGGCCATGGGTTGAACGAGATCGCCTTTATTATTGCCCCAGGAATTGCGTTCATAGGTGACAACCGCCGCGATATCGGTGTCGCTCAATTGGTTGGCGAACCCCTGCATCGCCGTACCTTGCTTGCCATGCATGATCAGATTGACGTGGCCATCCGCTGGACCCGTGGCGATAGCGCTACCGGCCAGTGCTGGAAAAGCACCCGGCACACCCTTGCCGTTAGCCTGATGACAAGCGGTGCAGGTGGTTTTGTAGACTTCCTCACCCTTGGCTATCAGCTCGGCCTTACTCCACTCACGGTCGGCGGATACCACCGCGGCGGCCTGGGCGCTTTTCATGTCGACCACCCATTTCTGGTAATCCGCCTCGGTCTTGGCCACCACCACGATGGGCATGAAGCCGTGGTCCTTGCCGCATAGCTCGGCGCATTGGCCACGATAGACACCGGGCTTCTCGATAATCGCCCAACTTGAATTGATAAAGCCGGGAATGGCGTCACGCTTGAAACCTAAGCTAGGCACCCACCACGAGTGGATCACATCCGAGGCCGTGGTCAGATGCGGACCTTCTTTCCCACGGGCACCACCACGGGGTTGTCAACCTCCAGCAGGTAGTGCTCATCCTTGGGGGAGACATTGGCGATCTGCTCCCTAGGGGTGGACAAGCTACTGAAGAAACTGATGCCTTCATTCAGATAGTCATACTTCCACTTCCATTGGTAACCCGTCACAGTAATAGTGACATCAGGTTACTGCTGTCTTCCATGGCGATCAGGGTGCGAGTTGCCGGGATGGCCATGCCGATCAGGATCAGCATGGGCACCACGGTCCAGATGATCTCGACGGTGGTGCTTTCATGAAACTGGGCGGCCACGGCACCGCGGGACTTGCGGTGATGATAAATGGAGTAGAACATCACCCCGAAAACCCCAATACCGATCCACACGCAGATCCAGAAGATCAACATGTGCAGGTCGTAGACCTGGCGGCTGATAGGCGTAACACCCGGAGTCATATTCAACTCATAGGCGGCGGGCACAGCGGCGCTCCACAAGAGCAGACCACTACCCGTTACAACGTTGCGTGTTCGCGCAAGGAGGTTCGCTAGCATGCCGTCCTCTCTCTCCCAATAGGTGATAAAAAGAAAATAAGCATTTATTATTAAATCGCCATGATCTTGAAATTAAAAATTATTCTTACGCAAAAAAAACTACATTCGATCCGCCAGCATCAAGCCAACGCCACAGAAACATTCTAACACTGATTATTGCCAGGTAAGGCCAACGAGAAACCGGACCGGGATAGCCGGCCTACAAGCTCCGAGTCAATTCAACGGCCAACTGTTGGCGTTCTTCTTCATCAAGGAACCGCCCGACTTCCACGGCCCGGCCGTGTGAGCGAATCAACAGGCGGCTAGGATACCATTGCCTCGGGCAACGCTCCAAAACGATGCATGCCCATACTCGGCCCAGCGTCCATTGTTGCCGGGGATACCCTCTACCCTTCTCGATGAGGATGGAATTACCGGCAATGGAGATTACCTCGCACTCGTAACAGCGACAGGCCACCACATACAGTCCTATCCCCAACGCCAGCATTTCCAGCCCCGCAAACGGCAGCACCATCCAGAACCCCAGCAAGGTCAGGCTAAGGGAAATAGCGGTAGACAGCAACAACAGGCTGAGAAAAAAAACCAGCGACCCCTGCCAGGACAACGACCGGTTAGGACGCAGGACAAAGCGACACTCTTGTTCGGCCATATTTCGCTCAACGGCAACCATCACCTAGTTCCCAACTTTAAACGTTCTATGACCGTATCATCAATAGGCTTTTTAAAAAATGCTTGCAACGAGATCCTGGCCAGAGCAACGTGCCTGCTCAACACAGGCCATCCAGATCGAGACAAGTCGCCAAGCGGTCGGGTTGGAACTGGTCAAGAAAAGGTAGTATCCCCAGGCAAGGGGCCGCGATTCCAGTGGACAGTGTCTGCAGATTTTCCGCAAGCCGCTCAGTCCCAGGATCGATCAAGTTGGCGATCCAGCCCGCAAGCGGCAAGCCGTCAGCGGCAATCGCCGCGGCGGTGAGCATGGCATGATTGATACAGCCCAGGCGCACGCCAACTACCAGCACCACCGGCAACCCTAGGACCACAGCCAGTGCCCCGACGTCGCCGTCCCCGCCCAGCGGCACTCGCCAACCGCCCACCCCTTCAATAATCAAATAATCGGCCTGGCGGCTGAGGACCTCAGCGCTGGCGCGAATACGGCCGAAGGCGATTTCCACACCCGCCTCGCGGGCCGCGATATGCGGCGCGATGGGTGGCTCGAAAGCATACGGATTGATGGCTTCATAAGGCGCCCAAACCGAGGATACCGCTTGCAGACGCAGCGCATCCTCATTCCGCAACCCAACAGGCGTGCGCTCACACCCGCTGGCCACGGGCTTCATACCGATCACTCGCCAGCCGCGTTCCCGCAGAGCAATGAGCAGGCTGCACCCCCCCCAGGTCTTGCCGATGCCAGTGTCGGTGCCAGTAATGAAAAAGCCGCGCCCGATGCCCATACCCGGATATCAACGGCGGCGCAGTTGGGAAACCGGAAATACGGCCACACCATCGCTGCGCTTGGTGGATAATGATTCCTGGGGCGCCCAGGCATGGCCATAGACCACCTCATAGGTAGCCGGCAACAAACCGTTGTGGCGAAATCGCTCATACGCGGCACGCATGGCGTGCAGCCGCCCTTTGCCGGTCAGGCCCTGGGCGCGACCGGCGGAAATATTATGGGCACCCAGGGTCTTCAGATCCCGCATCAGACCAAAGACCTCTTGATAGGTCAGGGTAATACGTTCCACATCCATGACCGGTCCAGCTAATTGGGCACGCATGAGGGCATCACCAATATCGTGCATATCCAGGAAGGCGTTGACATGATTGTAGCCGTCCACCGCCCGCCAGCTCTGTCGCAATTCCGTCAACGTGTCCGGTCCCAGGGTGCTGAACAGCAACAGTCCACCGGGCTTGAGAACGCGCCGAAATTCCCGGAACACCCGATCTAGATCGCCGCACCATTGCAAGACCAGATTGGAAAACAGCAGATCGCAACTGGTCGTGGCGAGGGGCAGCGCCTCGGCGTCACCGCAGAGGCACCGCAGCTTGCGAAACCAGGGCGCACGACGGCGGGCGATGGTCAGCATTTGTGGGGCGATATCCAGGCCAAACACCCGCGCCATACGGTATTTCTTCATCAGTTGGACAGTGGCGATACCCGTGCCACAACCCACATCCACGATCATCGAGGGCGTCAGGCGCACGAGAGCCAGCCGGTCTAGCATGCGGTTACCCACTTCCCGCTGCAAAACGGCGGCCTGGTCGTAACTGGCTGCGGCTCGGTCGAAGGATTTACGGATCAGTTCCTTATCCAGATAAAAGGGTGGGTCATCATTCATCTAGAAATGCTCGCAGGCAGCTAATAAATTCAGTCAAGTGGGAGAAAAATGGCGCATGACCGGCCCGTTCGAAGACATGCAGGCGGGCATTCGGCAGCAAGGCTTGCATGGCCGCCCCCGCGGAAGCTGGCACCAGGTTATCGCGCAGCCCCAGTAACACTAGGCTGGGGCAGTCGATGTGTCGCCATTCGCCGCGCAAATCCTCCGTTTCCAAAATGCTCAAGCCATCCCGGAGGGCGGTGGTATCAGGCTCACCATGCTGAAAAACGATTTCGCGCAGCAAACGCAACTGCGCTGCGGCATGCTCGCTGCCATGTACCTCCAGGGCGAGAAAACGTTTTAGAGTGGCGTGGTAGTTCATACCCAGAATTTCCGCGAACAGGTGTAAGACCCGGTATTCCATGGCATGGGGCCAGTCCGGGCGCCGCACGAAACAGGGAGAACTGCCTACCAGAACCAGCTTGGTGACCCGCGCCGGCGCGTCGATGGCCAGCCGCTGGGCAATCAACCCGCCCAGGGACCAGCCAATCCAGGCCGCTCGCGCCGGCGCCGCGGCGGCCACCGCCAAGCTCAGATCCCGGAGCGTTTGACCGGCTGCGAACCCACGGCTGAACCCATGGCCAGGCAGGTCCATGACCGTAACCCGATAGTGGTCCGCCAAAGCCTCCGTTACATCTTCCCAGACGCCGGAATGCATACCCCAACCATGCAGCAGGACAACATCGGGGCCGCTACCGACGGTGTGCGTGTAAAGCTGATGGTTGCCCCAATCATCTGGGCTTTGCCCGGACATGGCTACAACCTATCTGAGCCGGGTCTCACGATGACCTCTGCCAGGGCATCCAGCAGGCGATCCACCTGCGCTTCGCTATGGACCGCTGAGAAAGTAATTCGCAGGCGGGCGGTTCCCGCCGGCACGGTGGGCGGCCGGATCGCGGTGATCAAAATGCCGCGCGACTGTAAGGCCTCGCTCAAGGCGACGGCCCGGCCAGCCTCTCCCACCAGCAGAGGCTGAATCGGGGCCGAGGAGTCCATCATTTCCAGGCCAAGTTGACCGGCCCCGGCCCGAAATCGCATCACCAGCGCCCGCAGTTGTTCCCGGCGCCATTCCTCGCTGCGCGCCAAGCGCAAACTCGCACGGGTCGCCGCCGCTATGGCGGAGGGGGTGGCGGTGGTGAAAATATAGGTGCGCGCTTTCTGGATCAGGGTTTCAATCAAGTCTTCGCTGCCCGCGACGAAAGCCCCCGACGTGCCAAAGGCTTTGCCCAGCGTCCCCACCACGATAGGCACCTCATCCAGACCCAAGCCGTAGTGATCCAGGCTGCCCCTCCCTTCCCGGCCAAGCACGCCGAAACCGTGGGCATCATCCACCATCAGCCAGGCGCCGTGAGCACAGGCTACTTTTGCCAGTTTTGGTAATGGCGCCAGATCCCCATCCATGCTGAACACCCCGTCCGTCGCGACCAGCGCCTCGCCGCCCTCACGGGCCGTCATGCGCTGGTCCAAGGCCTGGGCATCGGAATGTGCATAGCGCAGCAACCGTGCGCCCGACAACAAACCTCCGTCCAATAATGATGCATGATTCAGGCGGTCTTCGTACACACTATCGCCCCGCCCCAGCAGGGCCGAGATCACGCCCAGATTGGCCATATAGCCGGTGGAAAACAACAGCGCCCGGGGCCGACCGGTAAACTCCGCCAGCTCCTCTTCCAGCGCGTGATGTTCAACGCTGTGGCCATTTATCAGATGGGCGGCGCCGCTGCCCACGCCATAGCGTTTCGCAGCGCTTTGGAAGACGCGGATAATCTCGGGATGATTGGCCAATCCCAGATAATCGTTGCTGCAAAAGGCGAGATAGGGCTGGCCATCGATGTAGACTTCGGCGCCCTGCGGCCCCGTCCAGCACGCGCCGGGAGCGATATAGGTTTTGCTCCCGCAGTTGCCGGAGCTGGGCGGCGAGATCTTTCATCCAGGGGAAGCGTCAGGTGCTCGCCTGCAAGCGGGCAGCCCCGCAACCACAACCGGCTTCCTGCTCGAGATCGCCGGCCTGCGGCGCCGTGATCTCGACCTGCAAAGGCGCGATTCCGAGACGCTTGAACAATTGGCGGTCATGGTCGGTTTCGGGGTTTTCCGTCGTCAGCAATTTTTCACCGTAGAAGATGGAATTGGCGCCGGCAAAAAAGCACAACGCCTGGAGTTCATCGCTCATGTCGGTACGCCCCGCGGATAAGCGCACGAAGGACTTGGGCATGGTGATCCGAGCCACGGCGATGGTGCGCACGAACTCCAATCCGTCCAGCTTAGCGGCGCCATACAGAGGCGTACCCTCTACCTGGACCAGCATGTTGATGGGCACGCTCTCGGGATGTTGGGGCAGATTGGCCAGTGCGATCAGCAACCCGGCGCGATCCTGCACGTTCTCGCCCATGCCGATGATGCCGCCGGAACAGACATTGAGACCGGCCTCGCGCACATAGGCCAGGGTGTCCAGACGGTCCTGGTAGGTGCGGGTGGTGATGATGTTGCCGTAGAACTCCGGCGAGGTATCCAAATTGTGATTGTAGTAATCCAGCCCGGCGGCTTTGAGGCGGCGTGCCTGCTCTGCCTTAAGCATGCCCAACGTGACACAGGTCTCCAGCCCCAGGGCTTTAACGCCTGCCACCATCGCGATAACCTGTTCCAGGTCGCGGTCCTTGGGACTGCGCCAGGCGGCCCCCATGCAGAAGCGGGAGGCGCCATTTTCCCTGGCTTGGCGGGCTGCTTCCAACACCTGTTCCAGGGGCAGTAATTGCTCCCGCTGCACATCCGTGTCGTGGTGAGCGCTTTGCGGGCAGTAACCGCAATCCTCGGGACAGGCGCCAGTCTTGATGCTCAGCAAAGTGCTGATCTGCACTGCGTTGGGGTCGAAATGCGCCCGGTGCACGCTGTGGGCCTTGAACAATAGATCGTTGAATGGCAGCTCAAAAAGGGCATTGACCTGAGCGAGGGTCCAGTCGTGACGTAGCTCAGGAGTGTTGATTTGTGGCATGGTCAGCTCCATCTTCGTTAATAAGGACATCGACCCATTCATCTTTGTAGATGCGCAGTAAATCCAGAATGGACCACGGGATAATGATCAATACCGCCAGCACCCAGGCAATCAGATAATAGGTCCAGCCGTTGCCGGGAATAAAAGTGGCGGCGGCGGTAAAAAAACCAGTCACCCCGTAAAAGCGGTAAGCGGCCTGTTGGGTATAGTGGCCAACCTTGGGATTGGGATGATGGCGGTTCATGGCGTACACCAGCATGGAGGCGCCAAACCAGAATATAATGAGGGGAACAAAGATAATGGCCAGGATATTGCCATAATCCATCAGGCTAGCTGCATTGCGCGCAGAGGAACCGCGCGCTACCCGGCCAATAGTGGTGTTCTCAGATTGTTCCAACATGCTGGGATTTACCTGTAACAGTGCAATGGCGGATGGCGGTTACCATCCCGCCAACGTCGGAAGGCCGACTGGAAATATTCAACGACACACCCCTGGCTGTCAACTGGAAAGGAACCCGGATGGTTTACCAATGGAGAAAAAAACTACAATACTGGCTGTTTCCGCCTACCTGTCTGCTCTGCGGCATGCCCGGTGAGGGCGACTGGGATCTGTGCCAGGGGTGCCGTAACGAGTTGCCGGTAAACGCCGTTGCCTGCGGGCGTTGCGGCATGCCGCTCGGCACTGAGACGGCATCCCTCTGTGGTCAGTGCCAACAACATCTACCTATCTTTGACCGCACTTGCGTCCCTTTGCTTTATCAATCACCCGTAGACTTTCTGATTAAGGAACTGAAATTTCACAACCGCCTGGCCGCCGCCCGACTGTTGGGAGAATGGCTGGGAGAAGCGTTGGAAAACCGTGGCGGCAGGCAGCCCGAATGGCTCATCCCGATACCCCTGCACCCCGCCCGATTGCGTGAACGGGGGTTTAACCAGGCGCTGGAACTCACCCGCCCGGTGGCGCGGCGACTCCATATCCCGATCTTGGCGGATAGTGTGCGCCGAGTCCGCTCAACTGCGCCGCAATCCGACCTGGACGCAAAGACCCGGCCCACCAATGTGCGGGGCGCCTTCGTTGTCAACCGTCCCCTGCACGCCCGCCATGTCGCCATTGTGGATGATGTCATCACCACCGGCAGCACGGTCAGCGAATTAGCACGAGTGCTGCGGACCGCGGGGGTAGAGGAAATCGAGGTCTGGGCCTGCGCGCGGGCGGTGGGAGATAGCTCAGCGCTCACTAAGCGCATGTAGGCAGATGCGAGGCTCCCTTCGCGCTGCCGCCCTGTCACCTAAACAGGCTACCTCATCCGCGCGACCAAGATCGTGCGACTTGTGGAAACGTCTCTAACGCCTAATCTGTTGCTTAAATTCACCAAGGACCATCCCACGGATGTCCTGATGCATTTCATTCATTTCCCAT
>CAVOJV010000071.1:0-70182 GCA_963696325.1 uncultured Gammaproteobacteria bacterium | reverse complement strand
TGCGCTGGGTAATGTCGCGGGCGACAATGATAACGGCAGGCTTGGCCGCGCCAAGAGAGTCGATGGGCGCTGCACGTGCCTCAAACCAGCGCTTGCCAACCTTCCCGATGTAAAGCTCGTACTCCACGATCTGGGTTTGCCGGGTTACCAGAGTTTGCCTGACCAGGTCGAGAAAGCGAGTGGCAAGATCGGCCGGCAGGACCTCACTTACCAGCTTGCCCTTGAGATAGTTTGGGTCGGCATAGAGCAGATGGCGCTGTGACGTGATAATGTCAACATACCGCCCGTCTTCGTCCAGCATGATCAGCACATCTGGAACGGCATTGGCGATGGCCCGCACCCGCGCTTCGCGCTCCCGCAACGCCGCCTCTACCCGCTTGCGCTCGGTAATTTCGTGCCGCAGCGATTCATTCGTTTCCAGCAGCTTAACGGTGCGCCTTGCCACCTGTTGTTCGAGGGACGCATTGGCGTCGCGCAGCCCCTCCTGTGCCTGGTAGAGCGAGGTTCGCATGGTATTGAAGGCACGGGTAAGATCACCGAGTTCATCGTCACGGGTAACGGGAATAATCTCGGCCAGGTGCCCGGCCGCCAGTTGCTGGGTTGCCTCGGATAGTGCTGCGATAGGCCGCGCCAGCGTCTGGGCGCGTGCCCGCGACATGACGTAGGCGACTATCAACATGGTAATGATGAGCACCACCATGATCCAGACAGTGAGCGCGCTGGCAATCTTGGCCTCCCGTACTTCCTGTTCCATGAGCGCCGTGGAGTGAGCCATCAAGGCGGTGGTCAGGCCGGTCACCTGGGTAGCCAGCGGTACCGTCTCCGTCGTCAGCCGGTGCCGCGCGACCTTCCAGTTGGCGGACCGGCGCAGCCTGATGACCTCCTGTGCGAAGCGGTCAAACGCCTGCAATTCACGTTGCAATAGATCCAGCAGACGCCATTGTTCATCCGTCAGTAACCGGTCGTTCATGGCAATATCGGCGGCCGCGGCCTTGGTCAGATTCACCTGATCCTGAAAGCGTTTCTCGTAGTCCAGGCCGGCTTCGCTGATGATTTCCCTGAGCAGTAACCGGGAACCCGAAAAAACGCGCTGGAATTCCGACAGTTGGACCAGCAGGGCTTTCCGATCTTCCCCTCCTGCCTGCTCGCTCTCCTCATGGATCAGCGCCGCAATCAGCGCATCCAGCGTCTCCGCGATAGGCTCGATCTCAAACAAATAAGCGATCCTGGCCGGCTCATTGCCGGGGGTATGGGCGACATCCTGTACCCACCATTGGGATTCCTTGAGATCCGCCAGCAGTGCCGCCAAGGTTTTCAGACGCGCGCTGTCACCAGCATCCTGAAGCATCGCCTGACGACCTACCAGCCAGGCGATGGATGGTTCGACCTGCTCGCTCCAGGCAGCCTGCCAATTCCGCAAAAAGCGTTCATCACCCAGATTAACCCAACCACCGAGTTCGGCAATGGAACGCCAGACCCCAGCCAATACCTGCAAAGAGGATTGGGCCATCGGACCGCCCTCGTTGGCCAGCAGCATAACTCTAGACCGCAGGCCATAGGTTGAGGCCAGGGCGATGCACAACATGCCAAGCCCGATGAATGCCACGGCGAGGTGAGAGGCAAGCAACTGGCGAGCCAGCGTGCGCTTCCTGGATACGGGCTTACCGCTAACGGGTATTTGCTTCACTGCACAAGCGTCGCCTTGTTCGCAACTAAATGCTCCAGATGTGCCAATTGGGCCTCGAGCAGCCCAGCCCGCTGATAGCTATGGGAAGGAAATTTATGGCCCGGATAGAAGACTTCCGGCGGCATCCTGGCAATTCCCAACTGCTTGTGGAGAAAGTCCAGTTGGGAAACGACCAGGCAGGCAACCAGGAAAACGTCGCCCGGCCTGCTAACGTCCTGACCGCTCTGCTGGGCTTGGATATGGCTACCCTCAAGGCCCAACGCCTTGAATACGCGCGCGATAATGTCCAGACACTCGATCAGTCTGAGATAGACATCACGGGGTTGCTTAGCGGGTTCGAAGGGCGGCGACTCGGGCAGGCGTGTCGCTTCCGGGTAATAGGCCAGTATGCGGGACGCATAACCGACCGCCAGAGTGATTTCCCTGTAAATGTCGCTGGCATCGAAATGACATTCCAAGAGCAAATCCAACTGGCGGTTGATGGCCAAAATCCCCATGAATACGTCGCCCAGCGTTCTGGCAGCATCCCCTACGGGTAATGTCATGCTCGGGGCAATTTGCAAATCCGCCATTACCCGCTTGAGGATCTGGTGAGATCCCCTTACAGCAGTCAGTATGTCGGCGAGACCAATGTCCATTACGGGCAGGGACGGAGGCGCCTCGCGCACGCGCGAGATTTCGAACGACAACTGGTTAACCCTTTGCAAAGTAGTCAACGCTTGAAAATAGATGTCATGCGGGGCGCTGCTGTGGATGTCGATATCCAGCGGCCCAAGCCCCGGCCTTCCCATCACTTGGCGCAGCAGTTCCAGATCCTGGCCAAAAGCGTCCACTTCGATGTAGATATTCTCCGCATCGCTGGCAGGATTCCCCACCTCCTGCGCGCCCGGCTGCACACCCTGGGCCGGGCCGGTCAAGCAGCTTAACAGCAGGAACAACGGTGCTAACCACGGGTAGCTTGGCGAGCTACACCAGCGCGCCATCAAACATTTCCACCCATCAGAACCTCGCGTAGCTTGGCCAAGCGGATCGGCTTGGTCAAGGTGGTCACCGAGCGCAAGCCCTTGAACTCCGCAAGCTGCTTTGCGTCAGCCGCATAATCCGGACTGTAACCAGTGATGATGATGAGGTTTGAGGCATATTGCTGCTGCATCAACCACAGTACGATTTCATTGCCATCCATCTCCGGCATCACCATATCGAGGACGATCGTGGTCGGTTGCAAGTTTTCGTAGGCCTTCTGGAATGCCCGCCCGTTCGTGGTCACTTGAACTTCATAGCCCAGATCGACGGCGACCTTGCGTACAAATTCTCCAAACTCGGGTTCATCATCAACGACAAGCAAGCGTTTTTCGTTCATGCCTAATCCTTATAGCAGTCTCTTAAGGCGGTGTGGGGCCAAGCAATGTCGCGCGGTCCATGGTAAGCGAGGCACAAGGTATCCGCCAAGCCCAGTTTCACAGTACCAAGGTGACATACAAAAGCCCTGGATCATCAGGTTGGGTCTTGACGGTAAACCCCAGACCTCGAATGAGGCGCAGCATCGCTTCGTTTTCCCGGAGTACATGACCATAAATCTCATGGATGCCGCGTTCACGGGCATAGCCGATGATACGGTGCATCAGCAACGAACCCACTTCGCAATCCATCAACGCGCGGTCCACGAGCAGAGAGTACTCCGCCTTGTCCTCATCGGGGTCAGCGATGAGGTGAGCCACGCCATAGATTTCGGCCTTGCCGGGCACACCGGGTCCGGTCACGACGAGAGCCATTTCACAATTATAATCGATCTGGGTCATACGGGCCGCCATTGCATGCGGCAGTTCGCGAATCGGCTGAAAAAAGCGCATCCACAGATCCCTGGGCGAGGTGCGTCGCACTTGCGCCTGCACGGCGGGCTCATCCTCGGGCAGGATGGGCCGCAGATAGAGGGTGCGACCATCAGGCAGGCTGAAGCTGGCCTCCAGTTCCTTGGGATAGGGGCGAATCGCCAGGCGCTGCGACGGCTTGCCGGCGAACGGGGCTATCCGCGCCCGCGCATCCAGCACCAGCACCCCGTTGGCACTGGCTCGCAGCGGGTTGATATCCAGGGTCATGATTTCGCCCAGTTCGATCACCATTTGGGAGATCTTGATCAAGGTCAGCGCCAAGGCATCCAGATCGACTTTGCGCAACAGGCTATAGCGCATTACTGGATAGATGCGGGTCTGCGACATTATCTCGCGGGCCAGGTTCATATTGAGGGGCGGCAGGCCAAAGGCGATGTCGCCGATCACCTCGGCTTCGGTGCCGCCCTGGCCGAAGTAGATAACCGGGCCAAACGGGCCGCCAGGCCTTACTCCCAGGGTGATTTCATAAGCCCCGCCGCGGTATTCAATGGGCTGGATCAGAAAGCCTTCAATGCGCGCCTTGGGGGCTAACTGCCGCACCCGCGCCAGCATCGCATCGGCGGCCTCGCGCACCACCTCAGGCGATTCCAGATAACGCATCACGCCACCGACCTGGGACTTATGCGGTATATCAGGCGACATGATTTTCAAGGCCACTGCCTGGCCCAACTGGCTGGCAATCGCCGCCGCCTCGGCGGGTCCGCTGGCGCGGTGAAAAGGCACCACTGGAACCCCATAGGCCATCAGCAGTTCCATGACCTCGGCGTCGTCCAACTGGGTGTGTCCACGCTCCAGGGCGCTCGCGATGAGCCGTCGCGCCGCGCCAACGTCGGGCGTGAACGCCTTCGGCACCGACGGCGGGGTTTCCATGAGCATTTCCTGATTGTGCTTATGCTGTACCAAACGCATGAAGGCGCGCACGGCGCCATTGGCGGTTTCATAGGTGGGCACGCCCTGCTCCATGGTGCGCCGCCGAGCCCTCTGACCGGCAATGATGCCGCTGAAGCTGGCCAGTAGACAGCGGCGGGTATGAGGCAGTCGCTTGACAATCTCCTCGGCAACCGGCAGCCCGTCGTTCAGCGCACCCGGCGCCCTGATCACCAACACGCCGTCCACGCCACGATCCTTGAGCAGCAGGTCCAGCGCTTTGCCATACAGCTCAGCGCCCGCCTGATCGCCCAGGTCCACCGGGTTGAAAGGGGAACCCGCAGGACCTACCAGTGCCTCCAGACCTGTTTGCGTTTCCTCAGCAAACTGTGCCAGCCGGCCACCACTGTCATAGAGCGTATCGGTAGCCAGCAGGCCCAGGCTGTGGCTATTGCTCAGAATCGCCAGGCGATCGTTGCCGACGGTTTTTCCGGTGGTCAGCGTCTCCACCAGATTGAAGAGTTCGTGGCGGTCATTGACCCTGAGGATGCCCGCGCGCCGGAAGGCCGCCGCATAGACCGCGTCATCGGCACCGTCCAGCGTACCCCGCCGCGGCTTGAGGGCGATCACCGGCTTACTGCGGGCGGCCCGGCGCGCTGCCGACATAAATTTGCGGGGATTGTGGATTTGTTCCAGGTACAGCAGGATGGCGCGGGTCCGGGAATCGACCGCCAGGTAATCCAGGAGGTCGGCAAAGTCCACATCGATGGCATCCCCCACGCTGATCAGATGGCTGAACCCGAACCCATGCTGGACGCCCCAATCGAGCGCCGTCTGGGCGATAGCGCTGGACTGGGTGACACAAGCGACATAGCCAGCCAGCGGCAGGTATTGCCCCAGGCTGGCGTTCAAGCATGCCGCCGGCACGCTTACTCCCAGGCTGCCGGGACCCAGCACGCGCAGCAGATATGGCTTGGCTGCGTTTAGAATTGCCTGCTGGAGGCTCTGGTCCTCGACATGCTCCGCCAGTTGCCGGCCTTCGCCGATGATGATGGCGGCACGGGTACCACGCGCGCCCAGCTGTTCGAGTAGTGCCGGCACCTCCCGCAGGGGCGAGGTGATCACCGCCAGATCCGGGGTCAACGGCAGGCTGGCGACATTGGGATAGGTCAGCGCCCCTTCGAGGGCATGGCGGGTCGCATCGACCGGCATCACCGGATCCTTGAAACCCGCGTTCAGCAAGTTACGGGCGATTAGAATTTCACTGGCCTGGCCGCTGCCAACGAGCGCGATGGACCTGGGCTTGAATAGATAATGCAGATTGCGGACGCTCATGGCGGGGAATCCTGGTTAGACGCACTCATGGCTACCACACGCTCCGGTAGTTGCATGGCTACACAGTGCAGGCCGCCATGCTGTTGAATCAGGGTACGGCCGGGAACACCGATCACCTCGCGCCCCGGAAAGCAGCTTCGCAGCCGCCGCAGAGCGATGGCATCGGCCGGGTCGTCGTAAACAGACATCAACACGGCGCCATTCAGGATGAGGAAATTGGCGTAGCCCGCGGGCAGGCGATGGCCATCCCCAAGGCTGATTATAGCGCTGGGTAGTGGCAAGGGCACAAGCCTGTAGGGTTGACCGGCGTGCGTGCGGAAAGTGCTTAGTTCCACCGCCATGGCTCGCAGGGGCGCGAAATGTTCATCGTTTTCGTCCGCACAGGCTTGATAGGCGATGGTGTCAGGATCGCAGAAACGGGCCAGGGTATCGATGTGGCCGTCCGTGTCATCACCAGCCAGGTGACCATGCTGCAACCACAGCACCCGCTGAATACCGAGCAACTCTGCCAAACGCTGTTCCAATGCCGCTTGGCTCAGCGCGTTGCGGTTAGCCGACAGCAGGCATTGCCGGGTGGTAAGCAAGGTGCCCCGGCCATCGGATTCAATGCTGCCACCCTCCAGGATCAAATCCACGGCGGCCAGCGGCGTAGCTCCAAAAGCTCCCGTGGCATGCAAGCGCTCGGTGACACGGTTATCCAGGTCATAAGGAAATTTCGATCCCCAGCCGTTGAACTGAAAATCCAGCAGTACCGGCCGACCATCCCGGTATACCGTGATAGGGCCATGATCCCGGGCCCAGCTATCGTTCGAGGGAACCACGTACAGACGGACTCGCTCCATCCGCGTCGGAGCCGCGACCAGCAGGTCATGCACCTGGCCACGATGGTCCGCATCGTAACAACTGATCAGCAAGACTTCGTAGTAGCTGATCGCGGCAGCGAGCGCCACGAAAATTTGATCCACCTGTGCCAGCCACGGCCGCCAATCGCCATGGGGGTGTGGCCAAGTGAGCAGGATAGCGGATTGCGGCGCCCATTCGGCGGGTAGTACGGTGTGGCTATGCATGGCAACGAGTCCGGTCGGAGTGCATGGAAAAAGCTAGAGTGTCTCGGCGTCAGCCGAAGACAATATTGAGGTTAGTGGAACGGCTGAATAAAAATGAGGGTTTGATCCCGAACATATTTCTAAAGGCGCGGCTCAAGTGCGCCGAATCGGAAAACCCAGCGTTCAAGGCCGCATCAGTGAGTGTCTGCCCCGCCGCGACGAATTCCACGACCGACTTCATACGGTTCCATTGCCGAAAGCGGCGTATCGGCACTCCCGTTTGCTCCTTAAATAAATGCACGAGCCGGGTGGGCGACAAGCTGACGTTATCGGCCAACGCCTCCACCGAATAGCTTTGCGAAGGATCATTTTTGATAAGCCGAATAACCCGATTGATACGCGCATCGAGGCAGCAGTTGACGGCGGGAGCGACTTGCCGGGGATCGATGATCCTATCCAGCAAGCGATAGATGGTTTGGGCGTCCTGGCGCTGCCGATAAAGACCAAGGAACAGGGCGATCACCTCGCTCTCATTGGCTAAACCATACAGGCATTGCCAATCGCCGCCCGCCATGGCTTCCCGTAGCAGAGCGTAATGGTCACTCTCCGGCTCTAAGAATAAAATTGCCAGCAGCGCCCCGCCAACATCGATCTCATGCATGCAGCCCGGCGGGATCAAGACGCTCCTGCACTCCCGCCAGGAACTGCTTTCACTTTCCAAAACCCTGAAGGAGCGGTCAATACTTACACACAGCGCCGCGGCCCCCAGGCGGTGTTCTGAAATATCCGGCAACAGGCCAAGATAGAATACCCGGTTTTCCCAGATGAAAAGTTGATGCACGGTTCACTACCACTTGCTCTGACGCCGCGTTGGGCAACCACGGCAACTAGTTTATGCTAAAGTTGCGTAAATATTTCTTCAAGAATTCAGTCCCGCACGCCGCTCTGTTCCGGCCTCCTCACACTCCCCATGGAGGACACCGCCCAATGAAATTCTTCGCGCCTAGCATCGCTTCGCATACCTTATACCCCTACATTGTTGCCGCCTATCGTGCCGATGAAAGCCAGCACGTCGCCACGCTGATCGAGGCCGCCATGCTGCCCACGCCGGTCCGCGAGCGAATCGCCGCACGGGCGCGCACCCTGGTCACGGAACTGCGCCGCCAACGGATCAACAGTGGCGGCATCGACGCTTTCATGCATGAGTACGAGTTGTCCAGCCAGGAAGGCGTGGTGCTGCTATGCCTGGCGGAAGCGCTACTGCGCATCCCCGATACCGGGACCGTCGACAAATTGATCCGCGATAAGATAGCCTCCGCCGACTGGGAAAAACACCTCGGCCACAGCGAGTCCCTCTTCGTTAATGCTTCTACCTGGGGACTGCTGCTGACCGGGCGGGTGGTCAAGCTGCAGGATGATAAAGGCACCTTCAAGCGCCTTATCCAACGCAGCGGTGAACCGTTCATCCGCCGCGCGCTGACCCAGGCCATGGGCATCCTCGGCCGCCAGTTTGTAATGGCGCGCACCGTGAAAACCGCTTTGGGGCGGGCCCACAGCCAGGAAAAACAGGGCTATCGCCACTCTTACGACATACTGGGTGAAGCGGCCTGCACCCGGCAGGCCGCCGAACGCCATTATCGCGCTTACGAGGAGGCGATTACCGCCATCGGGCAAGTGGCGCAGGGACGCGGGCCCATCCATGGCCCCGGCATTTCGGTCAAGCTATCGGCCCTGCATCCCCGCTACGAACTGGCCCAGGGCAAGCGGGTGCTGGGGGAATTGCTGCCGCGCTTGCGCGCCCTGGCTCGCCTTGCCAGGGTCCATGACATCGGGTTGAACATAGACTCCGAGGAAGCTGACCGCATCGATCTGTCCCTGGAGCTCATCCGGGCGCTCTTCGTTGATCCCGAATTCGAGGGTTGGGAGGGTCTGGGGCTGGCCGTGCCAGCCTATCAGAAACGCGCCATTCACATCATCGACTGGCTGGCCGACCTGGCCCGTCAGCAGCAGCGGCGCCTGCTGGTCAGGCTGGTCAAGGGCGCCTACTGGGATGCCGAGATCAAGCGCGCCCAGGAGCGCGGGCTGGACGGCTATCCGGTGTTCACCCGCAAGGTCTCCACCGACGTCTCCTATCTGGCCTGCGCCCGCAAGCTACTGGCGGCGCACGATGCGTTCTATCCCCAGTTCGCCACCCACAACGCCTACAGCGTCGCGACGATTCTGGAAATGGCGGGGAATAACCGGGATTTCGAGTTCCAGCGTCTGCACGGCATGGGTGAAGCGCTCTATGATCAAATCGTGGGTACCGAGCCCCCTGGCTTGCCCTGCCGAATTTACGCGCCGATAGGCGATCATGAAGACCTATTGCCCTATCTGGTGCGGCGTTTGCTGGAAAATGGCTCCAACACCTCGTTCGTCAACCGCAGCGTGGACGAACGCGCCCCCATCGAGGAAATCATCGCCGACCCGGTCGCCAAAGTCGCGCAATTAAGCCAGATTCCCCATCCGCGCATCCCCTTGCCGCGTCACCTCTTCGGCGCCGAGCGGCTTAATTCCAAGGGGGTAGATCTCAGCGATCTCACCCAACTCAAGGCACTCGCCGAAGGTATCGAAGAGGCCGGTTGGCAGGATTGGCGCGCCGCCCCCCTCATCGGCGGCGTCGCTCGAGGGGGCGAAGGCAGGCTGATCCTTGCCCCCGCCGACAATCGCCGCCGTGTAGGCACGGTGGTCGAGGCCAGGGCCGCCGACGTGGAAGAGGCCCTAACGCTGGCCAGCCGCGCGGCGCCAAACTGGGACGCCACCCCAGCGGATGAGCGCGCCGCCTGTCTGGAGCGGGCGGCGGAGCTGCTGGAGGCGGAGCTGCCCGTCGCCGTGGCCCTCTGTACCCAGGAAGCCGGCAAAACTATCAGTGACGGCGTGGCCGAGGTGCGCGAGGCGGTGGATTTCTGCCGCTATTACGCCAGCCGCGCCCGCGCGGACTTCGCAGCCCCGCAAATCCTGCCCGGACCCACGGGCGAGCGCAATCAAATCCGCCTGCACGGACGCGGGGTCTTCGCCTGTATCAGCCCCTGGAATTTTCCACTCGCCATCTTCGTGGGCCAGGCGAGCGCGGCCCTGGCGGCCGGTAATACGGTGCTGGCCAAGCCCGCGGCACAGACGCCATTGCTCGGTGCCTATGCGGTGCAGTTGCTGCACCGCGCCGGCGTCCCCGTGGATGTCCTGCACTTCCTGCCCGGCGCTGGCAATGCGGTGGGTGCGCAACTGGTCAGCGATCCACGGGTGGCGGGGGTGGCCTTCACCGGCTCCACCGAGACCGCCTGGGCCATCAACCAATCCTTGGCGGCCCGCCGCGGACCCATCGTACCCCTGATCGCCGAAACCGGCGGGCAGAACGCCATGCTGGTGGATTCTTCCGCCCTGCCCGAGCAGGTGGTGATGGATATCCTGTCCTCCAGCTTTCAGAGCGCGGGACAACGCTGTTCCGCGCTGCGAGTGCTGTTTGTCCAGGAAGACATCGCGGAACGCCTGCTGGAGATGCTGGCCGGCGCCATGGCGGAACTCAGCATCGGCGATCCGGGACAGTTGTCCACCGATGTAGGTCCGGTCATCGATGCCACAGCCCGCGAGTCGCTGCAACGCCATGCCGAGCGCATGGAACGGGAAGGCCGACTGATTTATCGCTGCGCACTGCCGCAGGACACCAAGCATGGAACCTTTTTCCCGCCCCAGGTTTTCGAGATCGACGGCATCGCCAGGCTGGAGCAGGAGGTGTTCGGCCCCATCCTGCACGTAATCCGTTTCAAACGTGATGAATTGGACCAGGTTATCACCGCTATCAATAGCACCGGTTACGGTCTCACCTTCGGCATCCACAGCCGCATTGACAGCACCATCCGCTACGCAACCGAGCGGGTGCGAGCCGGCAATGCCTACGTCAACCGTAATATAATCGGCGCCATGGTGGGGGTACAACCCTTTGGCGGCGAAGGTCTGTCCGGCACCGGCCCCAAGGCGGGCGGACCGCGTTATCTGCACCGATACGCTACCGAACGCACGCTTAGCATTAATACCGCCGCCGCCGGCGGTAACGCCTCGCTTATGTCCTTGCAGGAAACCGATGGTTGACGGATAACGACACCGATCGATGGGAGACATCATGAACCCAAGTCAGGATAAACCCTGGGATATCGCGGAGGCTGCCTTCCCACACACCGTGAGCACTGCCGAGCAGTTGCGTTTTCTCTTGCTGCCCTGGGTACTATCATCGGGAAAATTGGATTCCGCCAGTTGGTCCTGCGGATGGGTTATAGTACGGTGGCGGTGCCGGCGACGCCCAGGCGAGGGGTCGTTCAGGTGCTGGATTGAGTTGCTCGCGATAACCTAGCAGGAGAGTTGCGATATGCCATTGATCAGACTACAGACCTCCGTTTCCCTGGCCGAGGACAAGCGCCAGGAACTGCTTGCCTCACTGTCGAGAATCCTGACCGAGAGCATCGGCAAACCAGAGCAGTACGTTATGGCTATCATCGACACGGTGGCCATGATCATGTCTGGCAAAGCGGGAGGCGCCGCCTATGCCGAAGTCAGGAGTATCGGCGGACTCAATGCCAAGGTGAATACCCAGATTGCGCGCAAACTATGCGCGTTGTTGGAGGAGTCACTGGGGATTCCTCCGAATCGAACTTACATTCATTTCATGGAGGTAGCCGCCAGCGATTGGGGATGGAATGGTGGCACGTTTGGTTGATGCCGGCTGCTCGCGAATGAGCAGATTGAGAGGTAGCTGATCATGACGTTATATCCACTCCACGCTATTGAGCAAGCGGATGTCGATCACGCCATTCAAATCGCGGATCGCGTCTGGTGGGTGGGACACCACCAGGAAAATGATGTCTTTCAATGCCATGTTTATTTGCTCGAGCAAGGCAATCAATCGGTTCTCCTCGATCCAGGTTCCAGGCTGACCTTTCGCCATACGCTGCGTAAAATTGAAGAAGTGGTGCCGTTTTCCCATATCCGTTATTTCGTCTGCCATCATGCGGACCCGGATATCGCCGGTGCGCTGCCGTTGATCGATGAGATGATCGATCGCCAGGATGCCGTGCTCATCACTCACTGGCGAAGCCGGATGCTGCTCAAGCATTACGATCTGCGGCTGCCTTTTTGGTTGGTTGACGAGCACGACTGGCAACTGCAACTGGCAGACCGGCGCCTGCACTTTGTTTTCACGCCCTACGCCCATTTTCCCGGCGCTATCTGCACCTTCGATACCCATTCAGGCGTGTTGTTCTCCAGCGATATCTTCGGGGGACTGACGGACGAATTTTCTCTGTTCGCCAAGGATGAAGGCTACTTTGAGGCAATGCGTCCCTTTCACGAACATTACATGCCGAGCCGTGAAGTCCTTGGTCATGCAATGGCCCAGATCGAGCAGCATCCGGTGCGGCTCATCGCCCCTCAGCACGGTTCCATCATCCCCGAACACCTGGTGGAATTTATGGTCACCAAGCTAAAGATGCTGGACTGCGGTCTCTACCTGATGGCCAAGGACAGTTCCGACATCCAGCGGCTCTTGCGGCTCAACCAGACCTTACGCGATATCACTCATACCATGACGCTGTACCGGGATTTCCGGGATATCGCCGACAGTCTCCTGGACATCACGCGCCGGATCCTGTCGATCACCTCCCTGGAATTTTATGCCCGGCTTGGAGACGGCCATATCTTGCATTTGGCTCCCGCCAATCGTTACTGGGGTGACGCAACGCAGCCACCCGTTCCGGTCGCCGAAACCCTCGGCATGGATCGTAAACGGTGGCGCAACACCCACCAGCGAGGTGTCGGTGAATTCACCGTGTTGCAAGCCGGTGATGAGAGTTCGGCCACCCTCATGCTGCCGCTGTTCTCCCCGGAAAAGGGAAGTGCCGAAGCCGTGGCCCTGATACACCTGGCTGAACCCGCGCACATCACGACGGAGCTTCAGCAGGTCATGGAGCAAATGAGCATGCCGCTCCAGGTTGCCGTAGAACGCGAGGTGGTTTACCGGACGCTGGACATCGAGCGGCAGAAGATTTATGAGCGCTCGATACGCGATCCCTTGACTGGCCTGTTCACCCGCATCTACATGCAAGACACGGTGCAACGGCTCTGCGACATCCAGGACCGCGACACCAACGCGCTGATCGCCGCCGCCATGTTGGATATCGACTACTTCAAGCGGATCAACGACGCGTTCGGTCACAACCAGGGCGATACCGTGTTGCATCGTGTGGCCGCTGAAGTGATCACCACCATCCGCAGCAGCGATATACCCGTTCGCCTAGGTGGAGAAGAGTTCATCATCTTCATCGTCGGTGAGGCGGCCAATAACGTAGCCGAATTCGCCGAACGGTTGCGCATGCGCATTGCGGCCATCAAATTCACGGCGCCACTGGAAGACCAAACAATAACGGTCAGTCTTGGGATTGCCGCGAGAAAACCAAATGAGCCGCTCCTGGATTTTATCCATCGCACCGACATGGCCCTCTATCAGGCCAAGCGATCCGGCCGCAACCGGGTTTGTAAGGCGGCTTAGGGTAACACTACGTTGACAAAGAACGATAATCTTACGGCTATCGAGCAACGCCTCGTTTGGGGCAACCGACGCCGGACAAGCGCGACCAGGCGTTTGCACTCCGCGATCCGCGCCAAACGCTATCGGTCGGCATGCTGAAGTATTGGTTAATGGCCATTCGACCGAAAACCCTGAGCATTGCCGTGGCTCCCGTCCTGGTGGGCAGCATTCTGGGCTGGGCCCATAGCGGCACCCTGGCCTGGCCGGTGCTGGGAGCCGCCCTGCTTGCCGCCCTGCTTATTCAGGCCGGCACCAATCTGCACAACGACGCCGCCGATTTCGAGCGTGGCGCCGACCACAGTGCTACCCGTCTGGGACCCCCGCGAGCAACCGCGGAAGGCTGGCTCTCCGCGGCTCAAGTGCGCCGCGGGGCCACCGTCAACTTCGCCATGGCGGCGTTGTTGGGATGTTACCTGACCTGGGAGGGAGGCTGGCCCGTCCTGGCTGTGGGCCTGGCATCCATTGCCGCTGGCCTCGCCTACACCGGCGGACCGCGCCCGGTCGCCTACAGTGGCTTTGGGGAGTTCTTCGTGTGGCTGTTTTTCGGCCTGATTGCCGTGGCGGGCAGTTACTACCTACAGACCGGCGTTCTAAGCTGGCCCGCGCTGGTCGCCGGTACCTTGCTGGGCATGCCGGCGGCAGCTGTGCTGGTGGTCAATAATTACCGGGATCTGGACAACGATAAACAGGTTGGCAAAAACACCCTGGCGGTGCGTCTGGGACGCCGTGCCACCCAAACAGAATATGCCTTGCTGATGCTGACCCCCTTCGCGCTGCTGCCCCTCCTACATCCACTTGGGCTGGGCGGTTTTGGCTGGCTTCTGCCGGGTGTGACCCTACCTTGGGCGTTCGGGCTGGTGAGATGCTTCCGGCACGAACCTCCTGGGCCGGTATTCAATAAATTGCTGGCGGCCACGGCACGCTTCCAATTGGGCTTCGGTCTCCTGCTCTGCCTGGGCGTATGGGGCTATCGGTGAGTCACCCGCGTGATCTCTTACCCGCAAAGAACAACTAGGGGGCATTGATGGGCGTCTCTGCCTGGCTATCCATTGGGGTGGTGCTATGCTGCATTGCCTTGCTGGCATTCACCCACATTGCGCCGGAAATGCTGTTATTCAGTGGTCTGATGGTGTTGTTGACGACCGGGGTGCTCACTCCCGAACAGGCTCTGGGCGGTTTCGCCAACGAAGGTCTGATGACAGTGGCGCTGATGTATGTGGTGGCGGCCGGCATTCGCGAGACGGGCGGCATGGACTTCTTGGTTCGTTACCTACTGGGACGTCCACGCAGCGTGGTGGGCGCGCAGGCGCGGCTGATGCTGCCAGTGGTTGTAATGAGCGCCTTTATGAATAATACGCCGCTGGTAGCGACGTTCTTGCCAGCCACACTGACCTGGGCCAAGCGCCTGCGGATTTCCCCTTCCAAGCTGCTGCTACCGTTGAGCTATGCCGCGATCCTGGGCGGCACCTGCACGCTGATCGGCACCAGCACCAACCTGGTGGTTAACGGTCTGTTGTTGGCCGAAACCGAGACGCCGAGTCTGGGATTATTCGATATCGCCTGGGTGGGAATACCCAGCGCACTAGTGGGCGTGGTATATATTCTGCTGGTGGGACATCGGTTGCTGCCGGAGCGTATACCGGCCGCCGCTATTTTCGAGAATCCCCGTGAATACACCGTAGAGATGATGGTGGAGGAGCCCGGTCCGCTAGTGGGCAAGACCGTGGAACAGGCCGGCTTACGGCACCTGGAGGGTCTCTACCTGGTTGAGATCGAGCGCGATGACCGCATTATCGCCGCGGTGGGCTCGCATGAACGGCTGCTGGCAGGCGACCGCCTAGTCTTCGCTGGGGTGACCGAGTCGGTGGTGGAATTGCAACGCATCAAAGGGCTGAAACCCTCCACGGAACCAGAATTCAACCTGAATAACGCCTATCCGGAGCGCTGTCTGGTGGAGGTGGTGGTGTCCCCGCAATGCGCCCTGCTAGGCAGAACCCTCCGGGAAGGGCGCTTCCGCTCGGTGTACGGGGCCGCAGTGATTGCCGCGGCCCGCAATGGCCGGCGCATCCTTGGCAAGCTCGGCAACATCCAACTGCAACCCTCCGACACCCTTTTGCTGGAGACGCGCCCGTCCTTCATCGAACGCCACCGCAATGCCCGTGATTTCCTGTTGATCAGCCCGGTACATGACTCTGCGCCCCTGCGCCACGAGCGCGCCTGGCTGTCCTGGAGCATCCTGGGAACCATCGTGCTGGCGGCCACCTTAGACTGGTTAAGCATGCTCAATGCCGCCATGTTGGGCGCTGCGGCGATGGTGCTGAGCGGCTGTTGCAACCTGACCACGGCCCGCAGGAGCATCGACACCCAGGTGCTGCTGGCGATTGCCGCCTCCTTTGCCCTGGGCAGGGCCCTGCAGGTGACGGGTGCCGCTGCCCTCATCGCCCAGGCTGTCATCGACCTGGCCAGCGACAATCCCTGGCTGGTGCTGGCCTGCGTCTACCTGATGACGTCGGCGTTGACCGAAATCATCACCAACAACGCCGTCGCGGTCCTGATGTTTCCCATCGTCATGGCTACCGCCCAGAACTTGGGGGTCAATCATCTGCCCTTCGTAATCGCGGTGATGATGGGCGCCTCGGCCAGCTTCGCCACCCCTATCGGTTATCAGACCAACCTGATGGTCTACGGACCGGGTGGTTACCGCTTCGGCGATTATCTACGTATCGGAGTGCCCTTGAACCTCGTGGTAGGCATCATCACGGTGCTGATCATTCCCATGGTATGGCCGTTCAAGCCGTGATGGCACGATAGAAGTTACCGATGACAATCACGACCGAAGGCAAGAATCACTATATTTTCACCGCCACCTGTCCAGGCGCGCCTGGACAGGTGGCCGCCATCTCCGGATTCCTGGCTGACCGGGGCTGTTACATCATGGAAATGGCGCAGTTCGACGATATTATCAGCGGCCGTTTCTTTGTGCGCACCGTGTATTATACCGATCCCAACAAGACGCCGCCGCTGGCGCAGATGAAGCTGGAATTCAACACCATCGCCGCTCGCTTTCAGATGGAGTGGGCCATCCATGACACCCTGGCGCGTCCCCGCGTGCTTATCCTGGTCTCCAAGGTCGACCACTGTCTGAACGATCTCCTATACCGCTATCGCACGGGCGAACTTAAAATGGACATCCCGGTCGTGGTGGCCAATCATCCGGATCTGGAACAGTTGGCCAGTTGGCACGCCATTCCTTTCATATACCTGCCGATCACCCCAACGAGCAAAGCCGCCCAGGAGGAACGCCTCTGGGAAATCATTCAAGAAACCGATACCGACCTGGTAGTGCTGGCCCGGTACATGCAGGTGCTATCGCCCATGTTGTGCGAACGGCTACAAGGACGCGCCATCAACATCCATCATTCCTTTCTGCCCGGTTTTAAGGGCGCCAAGCCGTATCACCAAGCCTTTGACCGCGGCGTCAAGCTGATCGGTGCTACCGCTCATTACGTCACTGTGGATCTGGACGAGGGTCCTATCATCGAACAGGTGATAGAGCGGGTGGATCACACCTACCGCCCCGAACATCTGGCGGCGGCCGGCCGCGACTCGGAAAATCTGGCCCTGGCCCGAGCTGTCAAGTTTCATATCGAGCAGCGGGTTTTTCTGAACGGCAAAAAAACCGTGGTATTCCGTTAATAGCTGAGACTAGACGGCGTGCCGAGCCACCCTGTCAGAAGCTGCTGTCACCTGCACCTGTACCCCCGCATCCCTATCACGAGCGGCGAACCACCCAGCAATGAGGACAAGATGACCACTATCATCGATGGCAAGCGTTTCGCTATCAAACTACGCGCCGATATCGCCCGGCGGATAAACGACCTAGGGGAGGCTCACGGCATCACTCCGGGCCTTGCCGTCATCGTGGTGGGCGATGATCCTGCCAGTCAGGTCTATGTGCGCAACAAGGCCCGTCAGGCCAAGGAGGTAGGTATGGCCTCCTTCGAGTATCGCTTGCCGGCGGATACGTCGCAGCCAATCCTGCTGGCACTGATCGAACGCCTCAATCGCGACCCCGCCGTCCACGGGATCCTGGTCCAATTGCCGCTGCCCCCGCAGATCGACCCGGCGGCCGTAATCGGGGCTATCGCCATCGCCAAGGACGTTGACGGCTTCCATCCCATGAATGTCGGTCTGCTGAGCAGCGGCGGGGAAGGCATGGTCCCCTGCACGCCGCTAGGATGCCTGATGCTGCTGAAGCAGCAACTGGGCGATCTCACCGGTCTGAAGGCCCTGATTCTGGGACGCTCCAACATCGTTGGCAAACCCATGGCCACTCTGCTGCTGCGGGAAAACTGCACGGTCACCATCGCCCACTCCCAGACCCGACAAGTGGCCGACGAGTGCCGCCGCGCCGATATTCTAGTGGTAGCAGTGGGACATCCGCACCTGGTCAAGAGAGATTGGATCAAGCCGGGTGCCACGGTCATCGACGTGGGCATGAACCGCACCGCCAAGGGCGATGGCAAGACCCGTTTGGTAGGGGATGTGGATTTTGCGGAAGCCGTGAAGGTGGCCGGCGCCATCACGCCGGTGCCGGGAGGCGTCGGTCCTATGACCATCGCCTGTCTGCTGCTCAACACCTTCACCGCCGCCCGCCGTCAGAGCGAGCTCGTTTGCAATTAATATTTAACGCGAGTTCTGGATAAGGATGGTGGGTAGTTCTTGGGCAGCAACGGCCAAGGTTCCTGGGTATCACCGCCCTCCCAAGAGCCCCCACCATGAGCTTCGAAGACCTGTTTTGTGACGTCGATGAAGTTCTGCCGGCTGCCCCTACCCGCTTGGCATCGCCAACTCCTGACCAGCGGCGAGCTGAAATGGCGGCGTGCGAACCGGTTGACGCTCGGGGAGATCATGACGATGTTGATCTACTTCCATCAGTCCCAGCACCACCATTTCAACGCGTTTTACCTGCTGCTGCATCTGAGCCGGCACTGCCCGGGTGAGTTCCTCAACCTGTTGAGTTACAGTCGGTCTGTGGCGCTGATTCCCACCGCCCTGATGCCGATGTGTATCCTACCTACATACCCGCCGGGGGGAGGACACCGGGATCGCCTTCATCGATGCCACCTCGCTGGTGGTCTGCCACAACCGCCGCACCCATTGGCCACAAGGTTTTCAAGAAGACTCATAACAGATAGAAAATCCAACCACATGCAGCGAAGTATGCCCGCCCCTCTCCTTGACCTATGTCAATTATTTTGCTTCAGTCGCAATTTATGATGCGTTGCATCATTGCCGGCTCCGGCGATGGACGAGGAACCAGGCGGGATTCGAACAACAACCAACCGGGAGGGCAGCACGATGTCCGCGGATGAGAACACGAGCCGCCCGTCGGCGCTAATCGTCGGCGCGATCGGGGTCGTTTTTGGCGATATCGGCACCAGCCCGCTATATGCGCTCAAGGAAACCTTCGCCGGGCACCACCCCATGGCGGTGGAACCGGCGAGCATCCTCGGCGTGTTGTCCCTGATCTTCTGGACCATCATGGCGTTGGTCACGCTGAAGTATGTGGCCATCATCATGCGCGCCGACAACCGCGGCGAAGGCGGCAGTTTGGCCCTGCTTGCCCGCGTGACGGAGTTGACCAAGCACTCGCGAGCCACGTGGTTCGTGACCATGCTCGGCATCTTCGCCGCCGCGCTGTTCTACGGCGATAGCATGATCACGCCGGCCATCTCGGTGCTCAGCGCGGTCGAGGGGCTGAATGTGGTCGCGCCGGGGCTCAAGGAATACATCCTGCCGATCACCGCGATCGTCCTGACCGGCCTGTTCTGGATTCAAAAGCATGGCACCGGCGTCGTCGGCCGATTCTTCGGCCCCGTCATGTGCGCTTGGTTCGGCATACTCGCGGTTCTCGGCGCGATCAGCGTGTGGGAAGCGCCGGCCGTGCTGGCCGCGCTCAACCCGGTGTATGCGGTCGAGTTTCTGATCCACAATCCCTGGCACAGCTTCCTCGCGCTCGGGGCGATCGTCCTGGCGGTGACCGGTGGCGAGGCGCTGTACACCGACATGGGGCATTTCGGCAAATTCCCGATCCGCGCCGCCTGGTTCGCTTTCGTGCTACCGGCCTTGGTGCTGAATTACTACGGACAGGGCGCTCTGCTGCTCACGGATCCGACCGCGATCCAGAGCCCATTCTACCTGTTGGCGCCCGGCTGGGCGCTGATCCCCATGGTGGTGTTGGCCACGGCGGCGACGGTGATCGCCTCGCAAGCGGTGATTTCGGGTGCGTTCTCGGTGGCGCGGCAGGCCGTCCAGCTCGGTTATCTGCCGCGGATGAGGATCGTCCACACCTCCCACATGGAAGCCGGACAGATCTACGTTCCGTTCACCAACTGGACGCTCTACCTCGCCGTGATGGCGCTGGTGTTTGGTTTCCAGTCCTCCAGCAACCTCGCGGCGGCGTACGGGATCGCGGTAACCGGCACGATGATGATCGACACGATCCTGGTGTCGTTCGTCGTCTTCCTCGCCTGGCACTGGAATCCCTGGCTCGCCGCGCCCCTGCTCGCTGGCCTGCTGCTGGTGGATGTCGCCTTTTTCTCCGCCAACGCCATCAAGCTGCTGCAGGGCGGCTGGTTCCCCATCGTGGTCGCGATTGCGTCCTTCACCACGCTGACCACCTGGAGGCGGGGCCGGCAGCTCCTGTTCCAGGAGATGGGCAACCTGACCATGCCCCTCGACCAGTTCATCCGTTCTATCGAAAAGGCGCCCCTGAAGCGGGTTAGCAGCACCGCCGTCTACCTGACCAGCCGGCCCGATGGCGCGCCCTCGGCGCTACTGCACAACATCAAGCATAACGAGGTGCTGCACGCCCGCAACGTGCTCGTCACCGTCCTCAGCGCCGAAGTGCCCTACGTTGCCGACCAGGACCGGATCGAGATCATCGACCTCAGCAAGAGCTTCTACCGGGTGTTCGTGCGCTATGGCTTCATGGAGCAGCCGGACATGCCTCAGGCGCTGGCGGCGTGCGGGAAGAAGGGCCTCGAGTTCGACCTCGACAAAACCTCGTTCTTCCTCAGCCGAGAGGTGGTGGTGCCCAAGCTGGCGCCGCCGATGATGTTGTGGCGCGAACTCTTCTTCATCTGGATGCTGCGCAATGCGCAGAGCGCCACCGACTTCTTCCGCATCCCCACCAACCGCGTCGTCGAACTGGGTACGCTGGTGGAGATCTGATGCCGCCTTGGCAGGGTAGAGGGCTGTCCGCCGGATTTCCTCAGTGAATCGTGCTGAGAAATGCCGCCACGACGCTGATGAATTCTAGGGGCTTTTCCCGTGCGACCATGTGGCCGGCGCCAGCAATCACCGCCATTTGGGCGCCTGGTATACTGTCTTTCAGGAACTGGCCATACTTAACGGGGGTCATGACGTCGGCGTCACCGGTCACTACCAGAGTGGGTGTCGCGATCTCACTCAGGCGAGCTGTTATATCAAACGCATCGCAGGCGAGCAAATCATCGCGGACCGACCGCCAGTCGGTGGTCAGATAACGCTCCCGCTCTGCCGCTATCATGGCCGAAGGAGTCGCTGGACCGAATAGCGCCTGGCAGATGACATCCACGGCGGCGGGGAAATCGGTCCCCAACTGCTCCAGCAGTGCTGGCATTACCTTCAGTCGCGCTCCCGAACCCACCAGCACGATCGCGTCCAGCCAGGCAGGATGGTCCAAGGCCAGGGCCTGCACGATAGCGCCGCCCATGGAATGCCCGCACAGAGTCACCCGAGCCAATCCGCGTTTATCCACAAAAGCCGCCACAGACACGGCGTAGTCGGCCACGCTGAGCCGGCCACGCCCCGTCGATTGTCCGTGTCCAGGCAGGTCCAAGCAATAGACGGCGTAACCCGGCATGCCTGTCAACTCCGCAGGCCAATGGCTATGGTCGGCACCAGCGCCATGCACCAGTACGACAGCATGCGGGCAATCACACTCCTGCACCGTAAAAAACAATTGTTCATTATCCAAGGTCTGAAATGGCATGACATCCTCATGGAGCTATTATTTATATTGTTCAAAGTGGCATCCTTTAGGATGCTAGCAGACCAACCAGCGGTAGTGATGATAGCCAATGGAGGCTTGATGCGAATGCCAGAGATCGAACCAACCGACCTTGCGACGCTCGCAACCGCCAGGAGGTTTTTGGAAATATCATGCAACTTACAGAATTCCAACTGCTTTTCTTAATTATCGTAGCCAATGGCGCGCCGATATTAGGCACGGCTTTACTCGGAAAATGGTGTGCTTGGCCAGTTGATGGTGGTTGCATACTGGCCGATGGTTATCGCCTGCTGGGAGACTCCAAAACGTGGCGGGGTATATTGCTTGCCATGACTGCTACCGCTGTCATGGCCTGGCTACTCGACTTGCCGACCTACATGGGACTCACAATCGGTTCTTTCGCCATGCTGGGAGACATAGTATCCAGTTTCATCAAGCGCCGTCTGGGCATGGCATCCAGCAGCATGGCGCTGGGTTTGGATCAGATACTAGAGTGCCTGTTGCCGCTGCTGGCGGTGAAAGATGCCTTCGAGATCGACTGGCTAGTCGTCCTGGAAATGGTGGCAGGTTTTATGGTCCTCGAATTGGCATTGTCGCGGATACTTTATCTGCTGAGGGTACGCAAGCACCCTTATTGAGGGTGTGCTAATCGCAGATGATGCAGGGTGATTTCAGGAGCGCAATTAAAGCGCACCTCCACAACGGATGATCCCGACCCAACCGAGGTATATCCCAGCATGGCTTGGTACCGCCAGGCACCCGCACAATAACGCCGGGGACAACTAGCATTCGTCATGAGCGCTATCCCGCCGGGCAGACAGATCTGGCCACCGTGAGTATGCCCGCTCAGCATCAAATCAAATCCCGCATGGGCCGCCCGGCGATAGGTCTCCGGAGAATGCGACAGCAGGATGGCAGCGGTCTCAGAGGTGATATCCTGGGCCACCTTCTCCAAATTATCCACTTGAAAATAATGAGGATCATCGATGCCAGCTAGATAGATAGCAGCATTCTCGCGCTTAACGGTCACCGTTTCATTCAAGAGGCACTTAATCCCCATTTCCTCCATGGCGGGCACCATTCTGATGGAATCATGATTGCCAAGCACTGCATAGATCGGCCGATGGATATGAGGTCGCACCCGCTCCAGCCCGGCCAGAGCGGCATCAAAGGACCCGAAGGTCTTGGCCCGGAAATCGCCAGTAATTACACAAATATCATATTCAACCTGTTGCAGCCGCTCAATCAGCACCAGCGGATAGTCGCCGTCCATATCCAGATGCAAATCACTAAGCTGCAGCAACTTGAACCCGTCGAAGGCGGCCGGCAGATTGGGCAGAGTTACCTCGTTATGGCGAATCCGGATAGCCGAGGCATTGCGGCGGCCCCACCAGTATAGTCCCAGGCACTTCAGGACCAGACGGATGAAAGAGTGTGCCGCACTCCAATTCTCAATATGAAAAAAGGTCCGCCCGCGCCCGAACACATCAGCAGCATGATCGGCTTCAATACCTAAGCGCTGGTTGAAATGCACCCGACCAATCCGCTTTTGCAATTTCTTCATATCGAGAACGGATTTCTCAATGACCACGCCGTTCCTACCAGATATGGTCTGAGAATTAGTTGAACTTGTAGCCTTGGGCATTGGTCTTGTCCGGCGATCATGGTTCATTTTTTATCCCTCACTCCATCAAGTCATCCCATTCTAAGGCACATCACATGCCATTATCCAAGAGAAATGCCTTATTTGTCCTTCGAATGGGGTCATTATGGCTTGGTTACCGCAAGCAATAGAAAGGCATGATATGCCGTTCAGGCGAGGTTCATATTTATTGTGAAATAGTAAGTACATAATAATTCATGATCATTTCAAGAGGTGTGCTAGCATGAAAATCATCCCCTCCACCGTGTTGTCATTGCTGCTACTTGGGTCGGTACCCGCGCTTGCCGGCAACCTGGATACCGATGCCTTACTGGGGGGTGCCCTGGGCGGAGGCGTGGGTGCTCTGTTAGGCTCGGAATTAGGCGGCCGCAATGGCGCCATTCTGGGTTCAGCCGTCGGGGGTGCCGTTGGAACCGCTTTCACCACTCGCCGCCAGGAACCCAGGCGGGTCATCTATGTAGAACGACCCCGACGCGAAGTAATCTATGTGGATCGTCACGATAACGGCTGGCATCGTGGTCACTACAAGAACAAGCACAGATATTATGGTGACTATGACGATTGATCGGTTATCCAGGCGGCTGACGAAGCGTTCAACGTGAAAAACTGCATCGTTATCGGCGGTGGTGTGATTGGCCTGCTCACTGCCCGCGCAATGGTCCAGAGTGGCCTTGCGGTGACTTTAGTCGAACGTGGTGAAACAGGCCGAGAGGCTTCCTGGGCGGGTGGGGGAATCCTGTCTCCCCTGTACCCGTGGCGCTATGCCGAAGCCATCAACAGCCTGGCAGAATCGAGCCAGGCGCAGCATTCCTTGTTGGCGGAGGAATTGCGGGAAGAAACCGGCATCGATCCAGAATGGACCGCCAGCGGTTGCTTAATGTTGAATGTGATAGATCAAACCCAGGCCCTGACTTGGGCGGCCACTCATGGTATTGACCTACAGCAGGTGAGCGGCGGTGCTGAATACGCCCTGGAACCAGCGCTAGGCGCGCCCCGCGGCGGAGTACTGTGGATGCCTCAGGTGGCTCAGATCCGCAGTCCCCGCCTGGTCAAGGCGCTCAAGGCCAGCCTGCACAAGCGGGGGGTGCAGATCCGGGAACACACTCACGTGCATAGCCTGTTGATTCACACCAATCGTATTCAGGGCGTGGACACCACCGGGGGCAAATTCGAGGCTGACACGGTAGTTCTGGCCGGAGGCGCCTGGAGCGCAGAGTTGCTGAAACCGCTTGGCCAGCATCTGGGAGTCATGCCGGTGCGAGGGCAAATGCTTCTGTTTCGCGGTCAACCCGGCTTGGTAAGACATATCGTCATGGCAGGTTCCCATTATCTCATCCCGCGGCGCGATGGCCGCATCTTGGTGGGCAGTACCGTCGAACAGGTAGGCTTCGATAAATCCACCACGCCAGCGGCTAGAGCAGAATTGCAGCAGGCAGCGCTGGAATTGATTCCCGCCCTGGCCGACTGCGCGATCGAACAGCAGTGGGCCGGACTGCGCCCCGGCTCGCCAGCCGGCATCCCCTTCATCGGCCCGCATCCCGCCATCCATGATCTGTACGTGAACGCCGGCCACTTCCGCAACGGTCTCGTTTTAGGACCAGCCTCGGCGTCTCTGCTGGCGGATCTCATGCTCGGGCGGAGACCTGCTTTAGACCCGGCGCCCTACAGCCTTGCCACCCATTAGAGAATAACTCCCCACCGATTAGCGGTCCCATCCATCACTAGCGAGAGCCTGCCGCATCGCCGCCGGGTAATTGGTAGTGATGGCATCCACGCCCAGATCCCGCAGCCTGCGAGCCGCTGCGGGATCATTCACCGTCCAGGTGATGAGACCCAAACCGGCATCGCGAACGGCAGCGGAAAACTCGGCGCTGATACCCCGATAATCCGGGTCCAGGCCAGCCACATCATGACCTTTAGCCTGTTCGATCAAGTCCAGGGGATGTGGCGACCAGGTTTCCTGCCCTTCCAGTCCAACGCAGGGGATCACCCAATAACAGGGAATGTCCGGCATCGCAGCACGGCACGCCACCAGCACATTCAGGCGCATTGCGATCAGGGCAAGCTGCAATCGGGCAGCGCTCTGCGCCAGCGCCGCCTGCAAAGCCAGAATAATTTCGGGACCGCATTTTATCTCGACTAGGGCCTTACCGCCGGTGGGTGCCGCCGCCAAGACCTCCTCCAGGAAGGGCATGGCCTCGCCGAAAAATGCTTCATCCCTCCATAGCCCTACATCCAAATCACGCAGGATGGCACTATGAGTTTGCGCCAGTGTCAAAGCCACCCCCGCGCTACGGAGGGTATCGGCGTCGTGATGCACCATCACCCGGCCGTCACCGCTCAGATGCACATCCAGTTCGATGCCATCGGCGCCCGCGTCCCAGGCCAGGCGGAAGGCAGCCAACGTGTTCTCCGGGGCATGAGCCGAAGCCCCGCGGTGGGCGATGATATCCATGCGAAGCGACTCCAGAGGGCGGCTGTCCTACAAACGCTGACGCAGAATAGCCGTCAGTTCTTCGTCGCTGAGAACGATCGGATTGGTCTTCATGCTGCCCCCCCGGCAATGAGCGACGATGCGGGGCAGATCCGCTTCCTGAATCCCATAAACGCTCAGCGGCGGCAGCTTCAAGCGCTCAGTCCACTCGGTCAGGATGAGCACCAGGGACTCGTGAGCATTGCTGGGATTGTTATGCTGCTTGCCTTTCAGGAGATTGCCAACCCGCGCATATTTATCTAGCGCCAGGCCGTCACGATCACGCACTCCCAGGGCATCAATGTTGGCGCTGGTGGCGGCAGCCACCAAGGTACCGCAGATCACGCCATGGGGTATCGGGAAAAAAGCTCCCAAGGGGGATGCCAGACCGTGCACCGAACCCAGCCCTGTCTGCGCCAGGCAGATGCCCGAGGCCAACGCCGCGTAGGCCAGCCCGGCACGCCCGGCGGCCGCCTCTTCGCCGCCTTCATACCAGACGAACAGGCCCTGGCGAACAGCGTTCATGCCGCTTTCCGCGAGCGCGTCGGTAAACGGGTTGGCGTTCAGGGAAACATAAGACTCCAGCAGTTGGGTAAAGGCATCCATGGCGTTGGCGGCGATCTGTGGCGGCGGACAGGTGGCCAGCATATCCGGGTCCACCAGAGCGTACTCCGGCACCAGCAATTCATGGCGAAAAGACTTTTTAAAGCCAGTCTCGCCACGCACGCTGAGCACGGCGTTCTTGGTGGCCTCGCTGCCAGTGCCGGCCGTAGTTGGCACGGCGATAAAAGGCATCGATGGCCCGCGATAAGGTCTTTCCGGTCCCACACCTTCCAGATAATCCATCACGGAATCACCGCTAGGCAGCAGCCCGGCGATGGCCTTGGCGGCATCCAGTACGCTGCCGCCACCAACCCCGGCCACGACCTCGATATCCGCAGCACCCAGTCGCCGCACCGCCGCATCGACCAGGGGCGGCGATGGCTCATCGGCAACCACGATATGCTCCCAATCGATACCGGCTTTTTTCAAACCCTCCAGCGACCGTTGCCAGTGCGGGGAAGCCTGCAATGAGTGAGCGCCAGTCACCAGCAGCACCCGCCGCCCGTATTGGGCAAGCAACTCCGGCAGGCGTACGATGGACCCGGCGCCGAACTCGATGCGTGGCAACCGGGCAACGGAGAAAGATCGCATCATGTCATCATCCTCCCTCGAACCTGACTATGAGAGAAGCGCTTGGCTGCCGTCATTTTGCAAGGGGGCGGTTCCTGCCACCGAATCACCGCGACTGACAATCATGGGCAGAATCACCATCTGCCTGCCGATGAACTGCAACCGTCTTTGCATGGCCAAGGCGGTATGATTGTGTAGCCAACGGGTGAGAATGTTTTCATTGGGAAAGATCAACTCGCTGGCAAAACAGATACTGCTCGGGAATTCTTGCATGACCTTTTCGGTGAGCTTGGATAGCCCTTCCACCGGGTCGGTGTCAAAACCCATGTGATAAGTGGCTGCCAAACCCCGGCTATGGCAGTAACCGGTATAGTAGTTCAGTGAATTCTCAATCCGGTATTGCAGGGTACGCAGGGCGCCCTTGCCATCGAAGCTTTCAGTGTCCACCTCCCCCACGGAGAGGAAAATGAAATTCTTGAAATGGCCCGGGAAAAACCGCTGTACCCAGAGCAGGGTATGCATGCCGATACCCAGGTTCTTGCCCACGAGCATGATCGCGGTCGGCTGGGCAGGGTCCAGCGGCGGCGGGTGAGCGGACTCCTCCCAGGTAGGCTTGGGCGCGAACAGTTTATCCGCCCTGACCAGTTGCTCGCTGGTTTCTTCATAATGCTTCCTGATGCGCAGGCACAAGACGATAACAAGACTGGTGATCAGCACGGTCACCCAACCGCCATAACTGAATTTTTCCACCAGAGTAATCAGCAAAATACCGGCGGTAACGATAAGCCCGATCAGCGACAGCAAGAGCCGGGAACGCCAGTCCCTGGTGTCGGCGCGGTCATTCCACCAATAGATGCACAACCCCAGCAGCGACAAGCTAAAGGTCAGGAACACGTTGATGCTGTAAAGCACTACCAACAGGGCTACCCGGCCGTTGCTCCAGAGCAGAATCGCCAAGGAGGCCAGGCCCATCAACAGAATGCCATTCTGCTTCATGAGCCGGTTGGACAGTTGCCGGAACTGGCGTGGCACCCAGTAATCGGCAGCCATGTTGGCGAGTACCGCCGGGCCGCCCAGAAAACCGGTATTAGCCGCCACCAGCAACAACCCCGCTTCCAGGGCCAACGCCAGGATAAGGCCGGCGTTCTTGATAAAGGGACTGGCTGATTCGAAACTGCCGAGGATAGCCTGGAAAGTGACGGCATTTAGGGTTTGCCCTTCTACAGGCTTTGCCTCCCACAACAGGTACAGCAGGATAATGCCCCCCGCCATCAAAGACAGCGAAAGCGCCATGTAAAACATGGTCCACTTGCCGGTTTTCACGCGCGGTTCAGCAAGCATATTGACATTATTGGATACCGCTTCCAGGCCGGTATAGGTACCACCGCCCAGGGAATAGGCTCTCAAAAACAAAGACGCCACGAATATCCAACCCATTTCATCGGAGAACTGAACGGTCTCCGCGAGCGTGGCAGAGACCAAGACAGGCAAATTTTCAGCGTGCGCATAGACACCGTAGCCTATGAGTAAAACGTGGGAGATAAAAAACCCCAGAAAGATGGGCAGCAAGATCTGGATGGACTCTTTCATACCCCGGAGATTAAGGGCGATTAACACCAGAATCAGCGCCACCTCCGCCGACAGCTTGAAAACCTGCCAGCCCGGAGGAAACAGGCTGAACAAAGCATCCATACCGCTCGCCACCGAGATAGTGATCGTCAATACGTAATCCACCAGCAGCGCGGCGCCGGAAACCAGCCCCGTCCGCGGTCCAAGCAGTTGGGTGGCTACCTTGTAGCCCCCACCACCGGAGGGGAAGAGCTCGATCACCTGATTATAGGCCACGGATATGATGAATACCGTAAACGCCGTGGCCAGCGCCAGGTACAAGCCCAGATGGGTGTGTGCGCCCAGCGCGAGAAAGGCTTCCTCCGGTCCGTAACACGAGGACGACAGGCCGTCGGCGCCCAAGCCGACCCAGGCAAGGAATGCCACGAGGACGATATGGCGACGGGTTTCTGGATTGAAAGGGTCCCGCGGTGCACCGATCAGCAGGTGCCGCAGCCACTTAAGAAGACTAGCCATAAGCGCGCTGGCCTATCATACTGCCGCTCATTACAAGCCCATGGCTGATTTACAGCGCCATTGCTTTAGCCTGCTTAGTTGTTTTATTGCGTGCACTGCTGAGAACTTGCTAATTTCTAAATCCAACTTACCTTAGCCTCGGTTTCACCGCAAGCCGCCCTCCGCTCCCGCATTCTTAACATTCTTCCCCAGCGACACGCATCAGCGCAGATCGGCGCGGGTATCCATACGCCTCAAGCATCCGTTATAGTAACGCTGCTTGCAATCAACAGCCTCTAAGAGACCAACCTTGGAAACCTTCCGCTCTACTTTCCCTGAACTCAGCAGTTGCTCTGGCGTATTGACCATCGAGTTAAATCCGGCAGCGGGAACACCCCCCGCGCCCCTGTCACGCGAAGCCGCGGCCCGCGTGGCTGGATATATCGCTGAAGACCTCAGTCATATCCTCGGTGGCATCGACCATCTGAGTATGGTAGTGCCCGGCGCCTTGTATGATCAGACCGAGTTGCTGCGTCCTGCCTTCCCGCTCTTCAGCGCGCTGGAAGATATCTTCCGGGGCACGCTGCGCGATGCCGACTATACGCCCCAGTTGATTGCGCTGGGCACCGACGGGGAACGCTTTCCAGTAGCGGCGCTCAATCCGACCCGGCGCCCTGGTTCCGGCCCTCTGTTATTAGTGCCCTTCATCTTCGCTGGCTACCTGCAAGATATTAGCGCCTTATCCAACACCATGGAAAACCGGCTGTTGCAAAACGGCGATGTTTCTTCGGCTACCCGTCAAGCGGTTCAGCAGGCTTTCACCGTGCAAGCCGTCAATATGTCTTACGCCACTCCAGGCGATTTGTGCGCTTTGCTCGAGGTACAATTGGAAAATAACGGCTTCGCGCCTCTCTGGCAACTGTTGGAACACGCCCTCTTCCAGCGCCCCGGCATACGTCGGGTGATCCTGGCTAGCGGCAACAGCTACCTGCTGAGCGACGGTGAGGTTTACACTCCCTTTTATACCTTTGATGACTGGGCTCGGTTTGGACCGGGCCGGAATGCCGATGCCGCTCAGTTGGGCACTGGCTATAGCACCTGGATACGTGCTCACCGCCAATATACCCTGACGCTGGAAGCCTATGGCCTGCCGTTACGCCTGGTGATGGGCAGTCCCGCGCTGGAACAGGCCGACGACGAGGCAGCCCTGGCCGCCGTCTTGGCAGCTCTCCAGTTAGATGGCGATTTGCTGGTGGAAACGGTGATCAGCGCGAACTGCGGTTCACCCGAACAACGCCTGATAATAACCAACCAATACCAGGCAGAGCTGGGGACCTTGGCGTACACCGTGCTGGCCCTGGATCAGAACGGGACTTTGGTAAGCCTGGAAAATTACTATCCACTCCGCCTCCAGGGGCTGGAAACCAGCATCAACCGGCTGATCCAGCGCAGCGAAGGCACCGGAATTGAACGGCAGGTGTTGCATCCCCAAACCTTGGTTTACTCCGCCAGCGAGCGCTGTCTCAGCGCGGCCGCAGACAGCAAGGCCTATCCTCCATCCCGGCACCACTGAACGATTTCGCTGTCTTTTTCGAGAGCTGCTCAATTCAACGGATAGCCCGATGAAGGTGTTTTACTGCGATCATTTCGTGCTGCCCCTGCCAACAGGACATCGCTTTCCCATGGCGAAGTATGCCCTGCTGCGCCAGCGGGTGCTGGCCGCCAACCAGGGACAGTTTGACTTACAGGTCCCCGAACCGGCCCGTGATGATGAAATCCTGCTGGCCCACACTGCCGATTATCTGCATCGCGTCGTCACCGGAACGCTGTCGGAGCGAGAGATTCGAGTATTGGGCTTCCCCTGGTCCCCTGAAATGGTAGAACGCTCCCGGCGCTCGAGCGGCGCCACCATCGCAGCGTGCCGCGCCGCGCTGGCGGACGGCACGGCGGCCAGCCTCGCCGGCGGCACCCATCACGCCTTCGCCGCCCAGGCCCAGGGGTTTTGCGTGTTCAATGACAGCGCCATTGCCGCGCGCGTCATGCAGCGGGAAACCCGGGTAAAGCGGGTCGTCGTCATCGATTGCGATGTTCACCAGGGCAACGGCACGGCGGCCATTCTCAGGCATGATCCCAGCGTATTCACCTTTTCCCTGCACGGCCAGAACAATTTCCCCTTCCGCAAGGAGCGCAGCGATCTAGACCTGGAATTGCCGGATAGCAGCGGGGACAGTGCGTACCTGGAGGCTCTGCAGGAAGGTCTGGACATCGCCCTGGATCGCTCCAGAGCGGAACTCGCTATCTACCTGGCCGGTGCCGATCCTTACGAAGGCGACCGGCTGGGACGCCTGGCGGTCAGCAAGACCGGGCTCGCAGAACGTGATCGCCTGGTGCTGGAACACTGCGCCCGGCTTGGTATTCCGCTGGCCATGACCATGGCGGGAGGGTATGCGCAGCACTTGGAAGACGTGGTGGATATCCATTTCCAGAGCATCGCCCAGGCCGCTGCGTTCACCTACCGGGCCATGGCCATAACCAACACGAGTAGCTACTGATCATGCTGACGTTCGAAGAGAAGAAACAACGCCTGATCGATGAGTTCCGTACCGCAGGCGGCAACCTCGGCTTGTACAAAGACCAGTCGAATCTGTTCCGTGACCGCGAAGGAACACCCGCCAAAAAACTCAACCTCGCCGACTTCAACACGGTCATCCAGGTCGATGCCGCGAATGGCTGGGTCGAAGTAGAGGGTATGACGACCTACGAGGACCTGGTCAGGGCGACCCTGGCCCACAGCGTGATGCCCACCGTGGTGCCCCAGTTGAAATCCATCACCGTCGGCGGGGCGGTTTCCGGCGTGGGCATAGAATCCTCTTCCTTCAAGTACGGTCTGGTGCACGAGACCGTCCTGGAGATGGATATCCTGGTCGGTGACGGCCGCGTGCTGGCCTGCACGCCCGATAACGCCTATAAGGACCTATTCTTCGGCTTCCCCAACGCTTACGGGACCTTGGGCTATATCCTCAAGCTGAAGGTGAAAACAGTCCCCATCAAACCCTATGTACAGCTCAGACATATCCGCTATCGCGACGCCGAGGCCTATTTCCGCGATCTGGATGGGCAATCCCGCGAAAAGGAAGCCGATTTCATCGACGGCACGGTGTTCGCGCCGGATGAACTGTATCTCACCCTCGGAACGTTCGTTGCCAATGCCCCTTTCACCAGCGATTACACCTTCGAAAATATTTACTACCGCTCGATTCGCGACAAACCAACAGACTACCTGACGGCGCTCGATTACCTCTGGCGCTGGGACACCGATTGGTTCTGGTGCTCCAAGAATCTCTACCTGCAGAATCCCCTGATACGCAGGCTGGCCGGCAAAGCGCGGCTGAATTCGGTGACCTACACCAAGCTCATGCGCTGGAACAGTCATTGGCAACTCACCAAGCGGATCAATCGCCTGCTGGGCATCCATACGGAATCGGTCATCCAGGATGTCGATATTCCGGTCGCCAAGGCGCCGGCCTTTCTGGCGTTTTTCCAGCGGGAGATTGGTATCACCCCGATCTGGATCTGTCCGATTCAGGTTTACGATCCGGCAGTTCGTTTCGATCTGTATCCCATGGAACCAGGCGGAGTGTACGTCAACTTCGGTTTCTGGGATATAGTCAGCAGCCGCGAACCACACCCTCAGGGCTATTTCAATCGCAAGGTCGAGGCGAAGGTGGCGGACCTGGGCGGTATCAAATCCCTGTATTCGGATTCCTTCTACACGCCCGAGGCATTCTGGAACATCTACAACAAGCCGGCTTTCGATCGGTTGAAAGCCAACTATGATCCTCGTGGTGTTTTCAGAGATCTGTATCAGAAGGCTGTGCTGCGGGTATGACCCTAGCCATCGATAAACCGAGTTATCGTGCATGACCTGTGGCAGCAGGTCGGCCTCTTGCGCTCACTGCTCATCTACTACGGCATTCCTGGGCGCAAACAGCGCCTGGCCCGCTTCTACAGCCAGTTCGTCCAGGCCGGTGAGCTTTGTTTCGATATCGGCGCGCACCTCGGCAACCGACTGCGCTGCTGGTCCAGCCTGGGCGCTCGGGCTGTCGGCGTGGAACCGCAGCCGCAGTGCGTGAACTTGTTGCGGCGCTGGTATGGCGATAATGCCAATATCGTGCTGGTGGAAGCGGCGGTCGGTGCGGCACCCGGCAGGCAAAATCTATTCATCAGCCGGCACAATCCGACGGTTTCGACGCTCTCGCGGGACTGGCTGTATGCAATGAGCAAGACCCCGGCCTTCGCCAATGTCGTTTGGGACAGATCCATCACGGTTCCCGTCACCACCCTCGATGAGCTGATCGCTCAATGCGGCGAACCGGCTTTCTGCAAGATCGACGTAGAAGGGTATGAGCTTGAGGTATTAAAGGGCTTGTCGCGGCCCCTGCGGACGCTGTCTTTTGAATATCTTGTGGCGACCCTGGATATGGTTCCACAATGCATGGAGCGACTGAGCCAGTTGGGCAATTATGAATACAACTGGTCACCCGGCGAATCACACCGGCTGTGCTCCTCACTATGGCTTACCCACTCGGAAATGCTGGCGAAGCTGGGGACTCTCGCCTCGCAAGGCGGATCGGGGGATATCTACGCCCGGCTTGCGGGTTTCGAGGGCTGCCATAAAAACTATCAAATATAATTAATGGCATTTGCGGAATAGCAGTGAAACCGCCTGAGGTAGGAGATAAAACAATAAACTCAGGAATGACTTAAGAAACCAGATCGAACCATCTAGATATTAAAAATCCGTCGCTCATGGCCCGACGGCATTCACATTCACAGGAGCAATCAGCAACCATGGCTATCTGGCATGTACAGGCGACCGTAGGGGATTTGAACGCCCGTTCCACGGGAACGCTGGTGGGTCATCTCGGCATCGAATATCTGGAAATCGGTGACGATTACATCAAGGCGCGGATGCCAGTGGATCAGCGCACCCTCCAGCCGGCGGGCATCCTGCATGGAGGCGCATCGGTGGTACTGGCGGAAACGCTGGGCAGCGTCGCGGCCTTTTTATGCGAGGACCCCGAAAAAAAGCATTGCGTGGGACTGGAAGTCAACGCCAACCATGTGCGCTCGGTGCGTTCCGGTTATGTGTACGGCATCGCCAGACCCTACCACATCGGTGGCTCGACCCAACTGTGGGATATCCAGATAACCAACGAGGAAAACAAGCTAATCTGCGTGGCCAGGCTCACCATGGTCGTGCTGAGCAAGGGGTGAACCTGCCTGCTAAAAGGGGTTGCTGACCCCACACCATCATGATGATGGTAATCAGCACGACAACCACCAGCACCGCGGCGGTGATCTTAATCCAGCTATAGTGCCGCTCGCCCTGCACCCCACCGGTCCGCCCATTGACCACGACGCGCCAGGACTTGATCTGGCTAGACTACCCCGGACACACAACCTCAAACTATACTTAGAACGGTAGTAGCTTGAGGTTTTAAGAAAGCCCCGAATTCTCTTATGCTGAGGAGCAACCAATGAGGTTGGCAAACAGGGCGACCATCCGATGCTCCGGCTTGAATTCAGTGAGGCAGACCGACAGGCGTTGAACCACGAGCGCTACCATCATCCGCATCCACGGGTGCAGCAGCGGATGGAAGTGCTGTGGTTGAAGAGTCAGGGGGTACCGCACCAGCAGATCGCTCGCCTGTGCCGTCTCAGCGGCAATACCTTACGCGCGTACCTGAAACGGTATCAAGCCGGGGGTGTAGAGGCGCTAAAACAACTATCGTTTCATCGCCCCCAGAGCGCCCTGAGTGCGCATCGTGACACCCTTGAAGCACACCTGCGGGAGCACCCGCCCCAGACGATCAAGGAAGCCGTCGTTGTGCTCGAAACGCTGACCGGTATCCGCCGGAGTCCGACTCAGGTCCGTGTGTTTCTCAAGCAATTTGGGCTGAAATGCCGCAAGGTGGGGTTGCTACCGGCCAAAGCCGATCCGCAGGCGCAAGAGGAGTATCAAAAAAAAGTTGGAGCCGCGCTTAGCCGAAGCGCACGCCGGTGAGCGAGCGGTCTTTTTTGTGGATGCGGCCCATTTTGTCTTCGGCGCGTTTCTGGGGTATCTCTGGTGTTTTGCCCGGTGCTGGATCAAAGCCCCGAGCGGGCGGCAACGCTTCAATGTCCTGGGGGCCTTGAATGCGGTCACGCATGAGATCATCACCGTCACCAATCTGACCTACATCAACTCCGAAAGTGTTTGCCAATGGCTGTGTAAGCTGGTTGAATTGGGGTTGCAGGTCCCCATTACCCTCGTCTTGGACAATGCCCGCTACCAGCGCTGTACCCTGGTACAATCTGTCGCCGCCTCGCTCGACATCGAGTTACTCTACTTACCGGCGTATTCGCCCAACTTGAACTTGATCGAGCGGCTCTGGAAGTTTGTCAAAAAGCACTGTCTTTACTCAAAGTACTACGCTAACTTTACCGCGTTCACCCAGGCGATTGAAGCCTGTTTAGCGAACACCCAAACGACCCACAAACAGGCACTGAGTTCGTTGCTGACGTTCAACTTTCAGTCCTTCAAAAAAGTTCAAGCTCTGGCCGTGTGAAGTATAGTCATAGAGATTAGGTGGAGGCATGTGTGGAAATGAGTGAGAGAAAGCAAGCAAGCGAAAATCTATACAGCCGAGTTCAAGGAGTCGGCGGTGCAGCTGGCAGTGGGATCTGGGCGGCCGATGTCGCAGACGGCTCAGGAGCCTGGTCTGAGCAAAGACACTTTGTATGGCTGGGGCAGACAGTACCAGGGAAACGTCAGCCGGGTCAGGAGACGATGACATCAGAACATCGGTATGACGAGATCAAGCGCCTGGGTCGAGAAGTCGCGATTCCGCGGGAGGAGTGCGACTGCCCCCCGCTGATGGGTTTCAACGTACCTATGCCGGGAAGGGCTGGTAGGGGGTTCCCGAGTTCAGAACCTTCCAGCAGACGCGCACGATCTTATTCGCAAGCGCGACCACCGCCACCTTGCGGTGGCTTCGTGTCTCGATCGCCTGCAGCCAAACACCGAGCGCCGACTTGTTGCGCTTCAGGTGCGTTTAGAGCGCCGGGGCTCCCTGAATGAACAGCTGTCGCAGATAGACTTTGCCACGCTTGCTGATAGCGCCAAAAGCAACGAGCCGCCTTGCAATTCTTGGTATCCGAAATTCCCTGGCAAGATCACAGTGAATCTACCGAAATCCCCTAAAAAAAGTGGCAATATAAAAAGCTAGCAGCGAATTTGAAAGCGTTCTGAAAGATCTGGCTAAGCCTAAACGTAGTTTAACAACCATCTAAAGATATCGCTTGTAAGTCCCAAAAGGGGGTTTAAGGAGGAAGGCGTGTCTTCCCAATGCTGGCACGCAAAATGCTTTCCTCTTAAATGTATCTATCATCGAAGGCAAGAAATTCACTAAAGCTATCAGTCTTGACGTTACTCGAGATAGCTGGGGATCGTCAATAGATTTCAGATCTGTAACTAGATGACCATTATAAATAAAGTATCCTGGCGAAGAGGATTTTGTCACAACTTCAAAGATTAAAGACGCGAGGAACCTGCTAATGGCTATGGAAGAGATAAAAAAAAAATTACCTAACATACTTTGGGTCGACCTGCGGATCGTCAAGGACGAACCCAGCATTGCTCACAAGCTCTCTGGTCATTATCGAATTCACTGTATTGCAACGGCTAACCAGGTCGGCGATACCATTCACAATACAGCTCCCAGGTGCATCTGTTTCGAATACGATTATCCCGAGCTAGCTGGGCTGAAAGTATTGCAACAGACCAAGCTCGAATTTAGTTATTTGCCGATCCTTATGCTCACTGAGTATCACTCCGAAAACTTGGCCGTTTGGTCATTCAGGACGCGCGTATGGGATTACCTGGTAAAACCCATTCCGGTTAGCGAGTTACTAAAGCGCGTTGAAGCATTGTGTACACTGTCTAGCAGCATTCGCGGACCCGCGTCCCGGCAGAGTTTAATGCCACACAACCCTAACCCCAATGAGCCGAGTTTTCGCTACCCTACCCCTAGAAAAAGAACTTCACTCGCCGTTTCCTACATCGAAACTCACTATCAGGAAAAGATCCATGTTAATAAAGTGGCCGCGCTGTGCCACATGGAAATCTTCACTTTCAGTCGTCACTTCAAAAAAGAGCACGGAATCACTTTTCGTGATTATCTCATTCGCCACCGCATCGCCAAGGCCAAGGAACTGTTGCAGAATCCCCATACCTCAATCACCTCTGTAACGCTCACTGTGGGCTTTAATGATTTCTCCCATTTCGCCCGTACATTTCAGCAGATTGTGGGCATGAACCCGTCCCAATACCGCGCCAACCGAGAAAATCTCTCTGACTAACACCCCGACATAAATTCCGCGATTTTGTGCACTCGAGCTTTGGCTTGCTGTTTTCTATCCTGATTCTTCTAACACCGCGAAATAATCCCCACAGTTTTGTGCGCTGGAGAAACGTAAAATCGCAAAATTCGGCTTGGTTCAATCCGAGGTAACAATTTAACAGGGTAGCCGATGCTGATATTTCCGGTAGAGTGAGAATTTTGGCGCCATCCCACTTTTTCGGAGGTCATCAGCATGGCTACCCCAGTGACTAATACCCCGTCTGATCCCAATGTGTCAACGGCGCACGTGACCTGTGCTGCCCATACCCTGGATGGCAAGCAACGCCAGCGGTTAGCGCTGCAGGTACTGACGCGGAGCGAGCCGGTGACGGAGCTGGCCGAGCGGCATGAGGTTAGCCGGAAGTTTCTCTATCAGCAAGCCGACAAGGGTGCGCAGGCGCTGGAGCAAGCCTTTCAACCCCTGGCCCCGATGGACGACGAGGTGCTGTTCTACCTGCCGGTGACCAAGGCTTGGTTGCGGCAAGTGGTGTTAGGGCTGGTGCTGCTGTGTCACAGTTCGTTTCGGGGGGTGATGGCCTTTTTCCGTGACCTGCTGGCGCAACCGATCGCCCTGGGCACCGTGCACACGATTGTTCAGGAGGCGGTGGCCGAGGCGCGGCGGCTCAACGCCGCGCAAGACCTGTCTCGAGTGCGGTCGGGCAGCCACGATGAGCTGTTCCAGGGCCATCAACCGGTGTTGGTGGGCATCGATCTGGATTCCACGTATTGCTACTTGCTGGCACTGGAAGCGCACCGTGATGCCGAGACCTGGGCAATTCATCTGTGGGACCTGGCTGACCAGGGGTTACAGCCCGATTATATCGTGGCCGACGGTGGGCAGGGGTTACGAGCCGGCCAGGCCACCGCTTGGCCGGCGGTGCCCTGCGACGGTGATGTCTTTCACGGGCTGCGGACGGTGATCCGTCTGGTCGCGACCCTGGAAAAGCGCGCCTATGCCGCGATCGCCCGGCGAGAAGAGCTGGAGCAGAAGATGCAGCGGGCCAAACAATGCGGCCAAGGCCGTCCACTGTCCAAACCGCTGGCCCGTGCCCGCGCCCAGGAGACCACCGCCATTCGCCTGGCCGACGAGGTGCAGACGCTGGCCGGCTGGCTCCAGCACGATATCCTCGCCCTGGCCGGCCCCGACGCCACCACGCGGCAGGCCCTGTATGATTTCGTGGTTGCCGCCCTGCAGGACCTCGAAACCCTGGATGCCAAACGCCTGCGCCCGCTCTGCCGTGCCCTGGCTAACCAGCGCGACACCCTGCTGGCCTTCGCTACCCGGCTGGATCAGGAACTCGAGACCCTGGCGCAACAGGTCGCCGTACCCCCAGCCCTCGTGCGTGAGCTGCTGGCCCTGCAAAGCCTGCCGAGCACCACCACCGCTTATTGGCCCAAAGCCACCGCCTTGCACCAGCAACTCCACGACGGCTTTTTCCCCCTTCAGCAGACGCTTGAGCAGTGGCGTAACCGCTTCCATCGCGCCAGCTCCCTGGTCGAGAACGTCAACAGCCGGCTGCGCAACTATTTCTTCCTGCGCCGGCAGATCGGACCCGCCTACCTTGATCTGCTCCGTTTCTTCCTGAACCATCAACCCTTTTCACGCAGCCAGAAACCCGAACGACGCGGCAAGTCTCCCACTGAGCTGTTGACCGGCCAAGCTCATCCCCACTGGCTAGAGATGCTCGGCTTTACCCGCTTCACGCGGGCACGCTGCGCCGCTTAACGCCTCCCTCGGGTTTGCCACCAGCCTCAACGCCTCTTCTGATCAGCAAACTCTTATTTTCTAGTCCTGTACCTTGCCATTTGATGTTGCATCGCCCACCTGACATTAGCCATATCGTCACCCATAACTTGAACTATGCATGGCGCGCTCAGCTGCCATGGCTAAGCCGAAATCGCGGATGCGCTTTAGTCCATTCCAAAGGGTCTGTGGTCCCGGGAAGCCGTCGCGTTGCCAATCTTAGAAACCGCCGAAGCCGGCGACCAGGCGCACCATCTCATCCAAGCAGGGCGGCACCTCGGGTGGGGGTTGGCGCTTAGCGACGATATACACCACCTGCCATTCTTCATCGACAACCACGACATTACAGGGTAATTCTGGACAAGTTCTGCCGAGCATGGTCATATACCACGCTTGCCCAGCGATGATCCTGTAGAAGGCCAAAGCGGGTTCGAGTCGTGCAAGTTTTTCGAGCTGCAATGTTTCAATTTTGCAGCCGGATTTCCAGATCCGGAAAAAATTTCCAGCCGCCAGCGGCGACGATACCAATCAATCAGTTCCACGACCGCCTCGAGCGGTTCCGCCGTCCGGTTGGTCAGCAGCCGCCACTCAATCGCCTTCTCACCCGCCGGCGGCGGTTCCTCCCGCGCCAGGATCGCGGTTACGGTCACGGCGGGTTGGCCGTGATGGGCCGGCAGCGTCACCACGGGGCGATACAGCGTCTGCCGCACCGATCGGGCGGGGCGATCCGGCGCCGCCGGCAGGGTGAATTCGACCGCCCCCAGCGGATCGCTCCGCGCCAGCCGAGCCCACAGCTTCTCACCGGTGGTGGTCTTGCGGTGGTGCTTGGACCGGATCAGCCAGTCCGCCGGCGTGCCGCGCCGGGCGGCGGCATCGATCAGCGCCCGCAGGTCGCCTTCCCGATCCGCCACGTACACCAACCGGGTGTCGGCCACGGTCTCGGCCAGATCGGCGACGCTCGCGTAACCCTCGACCCAGCGGGTGCTTTCCTTGAGGTCGGGCTGGTCTTTCGGCTTCCGGGCCCACGGCCAGGCGTCCAGCACCCCCAAGGCCAGCCCGGCCGGCGTCACCGCCAGGGTTGGATGCACGTACAGCCCGTGCTGGGCTTCGTAGCTCAACCGGTTCAGCCCGGCGATCCCCGGTTGCGCGGTGAAGTCCAGTTCGGTGGTGTCCTGAATGCACAGCACCACCGGCTGACCTTGCATCCGCTCCACCGTCCGCGCGGTATCGACTTCCAGAATCTCCCGCCACCCCACCGCTGGATTGTCCAGCAACCGGTAGGCCGCCTTGGTCTCGGGCCAGCCCCCGCAGGCCAGCGGGATACTCCCGGTCGGCTGGGCCGACAGCTCGTCCACCAATTTGATCAACCGCTGGGTCCGCCGGGCATCCCCCAACTCCAGCCCCTCAAATTCCTGCGCTGCCCAACTCATGCCACACTCCTACCACCTCATGAAAAGTTATATCTTAACAATGAGTTGGAAGTTGTGGGTAATCGAGTGGGTTAAGCCCCACGTCGTGACATTTCCAGTCTCTCCTAATATTTTCCCTTCAAAATTTCACCTTCCTGTAAAAAACCGTCTTCGCTACTTCCGCCGTGATGATGTAAAACACGACAATCATTCCAATGACCACAAGGAACGAAATGGGCAGTGGGCTGAATCCAAAAATATCGGCAAGTGGGGTGAAAGGTAAAATCAACGTTACGACAACAATTGACAGGGTTGCCATTAACAAATACTTCCCCGGTTTACTCTTGAAGAAAGGTTTCCGACTTCGAATAACCAGCACAATTAATGACGCTGAAATAACCGACTCCAGAAACCAGCCGGTTCTAAACTGGTCCTGAGTCGCATGCAGGATGAACAGAAGTACACCAAAGGTGAGGTAGTCAAACACCGAACTCACCAAGCCGAAGGTAATCATAAACTTGCGAATGACCTTAATGTCCCAGCGCCGAGGATAGTCAATCATCTCGTTATCCACCCGGTCAGTCGCGATCGTCATCTCCGGGAAATCGGTCAGTAGATTGGTGAGCAAAATCTGCTTGGGCAGCAAGGGGAGAAACGGCAGAAAGAGGGATACTCCAGCCATGCTGAACATGTTTCCAAAATTGGCGCTGGTCGCCATAAACACATACTTCAGGGTGTTCGCAAAGGTCGTCCGCCCTTCGCGCACACCCTGCACCAGAACACCCAGATCCTTTTCAAGTAAAACGATATCAGCCGCATCTTTGGCAACATCCACTGCGCTCTCAACAGAAATTCCGACATCGGCGGCATGGAGCGCCGAGGCATCATTGATGCCGTCTCCCATATACCCCACGACATTTCCAGCTTTCCGAGGGCAAGAATGATGCGTTCTTTCTGATTGGGTTCGATTTCAGCGAAGACGTCCACGTCAGCCACGCGGTTGAGCAACGCCGCATCGCTCAACTGGCGGAGGTCTGGCCCTGTGAGGATTTTTGTATTCGATAATCCCATCTGTTGACTGACGTTGGCGGCGACCAGATGGTTGTCTCCCGTGATGATCTTCAGTGAAACACCGAGATTCTTCAGGCTGGTAATCGTCTCGATGATATTGGGCTTGGGCGGATCAAAAAGAACCAAGAATCCCAAAAACGTCATACCGGCTTCGTGGTCCTTGCTGATGCGCGACTCAGATCCCATGTTTTTGTAAGCGACACCCAAGGTACGAAAACCCTTATTACTGAACTCCTCAAAGTGTTGCTGGATCCGTTCCCGCATCGCGGCGATCTCGACAGTTTTTCCTCCTTCAGCTTCCGCCGATGAACAGACGGCGAGCACATTCGGCAGCGCGCCTTTGGTCACCATCAGATACTTATCATCATGTAAAACCAAGATACTCAAGCGCTTGCGCAGAAAATCGTAGGGGATTTCGTCCTGCTTTTGGTAGCCCGACAGGTCAAACTGACGATAAGTGCGGATGGCTTCATCGATCGGATTGGTAAAGCCGGTCTCGTAAAAAGCATTGAGATACGCGTAGAGCAGGACTTGATCGCTGGGTGCACCTTCCACATCCAGGGCGGATTGTAAATGCACGACTCCCTTCAGTCAGGGTGCCGGTTTTATCCGAGCAAATCACGTTCATGCTGCCAAAGTTTTCAATCGAGGCGAGCCGTTTGACAATCACCTTCGCTTGAGCCATCCGTTTGGCGCCATGGGCCAGGTTGATGCTGATAATCGCTGGCAACAATTGCGGGGTTAGACCAACCGCGAGCGCCAGGGAAAAGAGAAAGGAGTCGAGGACCGGGCGCGCCAAATAGACGTTGATGGCAAAGATCCCGACCACCAGCACCAGCGTTACTTCCATGAGGAAATAGCCGAATTGCCGTATGCCGCTTTCAAAGTCCGTTTCCTGCGGTCTGAGTTTTAGCCGCTCGGACACCTTGCCGAATTCGGTTTCCTTGCCGGTGCGTATCACGAGTGCCGTTGCGCTGCCGCTGACCACATGGGTTCCCATCCAAAGAGCGTTGCTCCGCTGACCCAGTGGTATCTCTGCCGACAACACCGCAACCGCTTTTTCCACCGGGAACGTTTCACCCGTCAGCATGGCTTCATCGACGAAAAGATCGTTGGATTCCTGAACCAGACAGTCTCCGGGGACGATATCTCCAGCGTTCAGGATAACGATATCTCCGGGTACAATCCCTTCGACCGGGATTTCTTTGGGGCTCCCATCGCGCAGCACCGCCGCCTTAACTTGCACGATGGCAAGCAACTTCTCTACCGCGTTCGTTGCGCTGTGCTCCTGCCAAAACCCGAGCAGGCCGCTGGCGAGGACAATGGTGAGAATAATGAGAGCATCGACAGGATCATGTAAAAAAAATGACAATCCCGTTGCAAAGAAAAGTATGAGGATAATCGGACTCTTGAATTGAGCAAGCAGCAGCGTAAACACATCCGACCGCGTTTGCGGCTTCAGGAGATTAGAGCCATAGCGGGCGAGCCGCTGTCTGGCTTCAGCACCCGTCAATCCTTCCTTTGCCGTTTGCAGTTGCTGCGGCATTTCGGCAGCGGAAAGGCTCCAAAAGGCCAAAGAGTGTTGGTTCATAATTTGACCCACGCGCTGCTAACTCGTGGCCTGTAACAGTGTTTCCTCGCCCACTTCATTAGTCCACACCGTGAACCGCTCCAGCCGGCTTGGGCCGAATGAAGTCAGGAGCGCCACATCAGCGGCGTCGTGACCATAGGCCATCAGGACACGACCGATGCGAGGCGTGTTATTACGCGGGTCAAAGGTGTACCAATGACCACCCAGGTAAACCTCAAACCACGCGCTGAAATCCATCGGGCCAGGCGTCGATGGCACCCCGATGTCGCCGAGATAGCCGGTGCAGTAGCGGGCGGGGATGTTCAGGCAGCGGCAGAAAGTCACCGCCAGATGTGTGAAGTCGCGACAGACGCCGACCCGCTCCTGGTAAGCTTCGTAAGCGGTGCGTGTGCTCCGGGCCTGCAAGTAATCGAATTTGATATGGCCGTGCACGAAGTCGCAGATCGCCTGCACCCGCGCCCACCCTTTCGGCAGGGTACCGAAAAGCTGCCAGGCAATATCCACCATGCGGTCTACTTCGCAGTAGCGGCTCGCCATCAGGAAGGTGAGCGTCTCATCCGGCAACGCATAGATTTCGTGCTGTTCGGCCGTGGGATTAAGGTGGTCCGGTTGGCCGCTATCCTCGACTATCGCATCATTCCAGAACCGCACCCGGCCGGCTGGCACAAGCAGGCGGCCGCAGCGGTTGCCAAAAACGTCGGTGTATTCGCTGACCTTTACCAGCGGTTCCACGAGCAGAAATTCCCCCCGACGGATCGTTGGCGTGCGTGAAGGATGCAGGTAGAGCATAACAATAATCGGCGTCGGCGCCGGATGCTCGAAGATGATGTCGTACCCAACCCGAATAAGCATAAGATTCCTCTCCTGTTGATGCGGAGATACTTCGGCGGCAGGGCGAAAACGCATCTTTCCGCCGGTTAACCACATGGGCCAGCATTTGACCGGGGGCGATGGGCCAAAGCGTACCACAATCCATCGCGGGCGCGTCAGCCTGGAAACACGAGGGCCGATGCACTAAAAATTCAAACAGCTATCAAGGACCGCTAATCCTTACGAATGCGGGTGCTTGGGCGCATGTTTCTTCGCGTGGGGCGGCGGCCCGTAAGGAATCTCGACATCGTTTACTTTGATCGGATGCTCAATCACCCTGTGGCCTTCAACTATCGTAGCTGCCGCACTCTCGATCGAGAGCTTCTGACCGATTGCGAGTTTTACCAGTTCAGCGCCTTGCGGCCCGAGATGCACAAAATCACCGCTTTCGAGGACGGCACCGTTCACTTCGCCGCGACGGCCATAGTTGAGATACTTGGTCACGCCCTCGGTCTTCTCGACGTTCTCGGGCTTCGGCTGTTCCCCTGGCTTTGGTTTGAGCATGACGATCTCTTCGCCATTGGCCATGGTGAGTTTCTGCAGCCCGTACACAGGATGGTCGCCCTTTGCGTCTTCGGCCACGGCAACCACGCTGATCTGGTTGCCCGTCGCCACGGCCTTGGTCACTTCCGTCGCCATGTGCGGCGGGAAGTTGATTTGCACCAGCTTGTCCGCGCTCTTGAGCAACATGCTCTCATAGCCACCTCTGGGACTGTAGTTATAACGCTCAACGACGCCCTTCAAGGCTTGGGGTTCGTGGTCACGCGGAGCCGCCCACGCCGACTGCACGCTGACCAGCGGTCCGGCAAGCATCAAAGCCGTGGCCCAATGCGGCCATGAATATCTCTTAAGAAACACTTTCATCGTAACCTCCGTTCATGAAGAGAGGACCTGGAGGGGATTCAGTTCATGTGGGCATCATTCCCATCGGGAGTCCACCGCCGCACCCCTCCAGGACAAAGTTGGCAAAGACCGAGTTATGCTTCAAAACCTGACCCCATTTTTATTCAGGCCTGGAAAAAAGCCCGCTCGGCGTTGCAGCCAAGCGGGCTTGGAAAGCCGAATCAATGAGGAATGGTTATTGAGTTACCTCACTTCTTGGCATACTCAAACTTCGGTAAACCTTTGAGCACTTCCTTGGTTGCACCCGGCAGGATCAGCTTGTCACCCGTTTGCTTGAAGCGGCTAACTGGAATCGCGACGTAATGCCCACCCATGCCAAGGAAGCCGCCCACCTCGATAATGACGTAGGACACCGTCTTGTTGGGGGCGATGATGATGTCTTCCACCGCACCGATTTTCTCATTCTTGTCGTTATAAACGTCTTGACCCAGAATGGTCTTCTTGGCGCTCCAGCCAAGCGCGACATCCTTCATCTCATCCACGCTCACACTGAGGGTAGTGGAACCCGCGACTTGGGCGATAGCAGTAGGCAGTACTGTCATCATAGCCAGACCTGACAGTACAGCAATCGCCATGTGCTTCTTCATGGATACTTGCTTTGTCATGGATACTTTCCTTTTATTCAGTGCTTGAGAAATACTCATGAGGTCGCTTTCTTAATGTCATTCTTAAGATCACCAACGCCCGCCTGAACTTTGCCGACGTTTTTTTGATCCTGCCCTTTTTCTTCTAGCTCCTTATTGCCGACTATCTTGCCGGCAACTTCCTTGACTTTACCTTTCGCTTCTTCGATGCGGCCTTCGATTTGATCTTTGTTCATGATTGTTTCCTGGTAATGAGTGTCGACGATTGACCTGAGCGTCGTATACTTCCGACGCTCGGTTTAAATAGAATGTGCGCAAAACCAGGCGCGGTCTGTACGGCAGCGTACATAGCGCACAGGGTAAAGCAGATGGCCAGTGCCAAGCGCTGCCGACCGTCCCCTTATGTGCGTCACCGTACAGACCGCGCCTGGTTTTGCGACTATGCTTTTTATTAGTTTGCATCTTATGCGCTAAACAACCGCTCGAGAGGTTCTGGGCGGCGCACCCGCCGCTACTGGCCAAAGCCACCTAACAAGCAACTGATGTTCGAGAGTAACTCAGATCAATTTTGATCTCGCCTCAACATCATCGATTAAGGAGACAAGCATGGAAACATCCGAAAGGTTCACACCAACTTATAATGACGCCAGTAGTTCCGCAGCACACACCGTCGACCACGCCAGCACGGGGGCGCACGACACGATCAACAAAATGGCGGATGCCGCCGGTCCCACCGTAGACCGTATTGCGTCCGGTGCCCATGAGGCGGTCGACAAGATTGCCGGGGCGGCCACGCAGGCGGCGGAAACGCTCGAGGTGAAGGGTGAGCAACTGAAAGACCTTGAGATGCGATTGATGGAGAATTGCCGCGTTTACGTCCGCGAGCACCCCATAAAATCGCTGGGTATCGCGATCGCGGGCGGCTTCCTGTTGAGCCGTCTGCTGAGCGCTCGCTAGACCCACCCTCATGGACCCACACGCCACAGTGGGTAAGGCGGCTGGACCACTGGCAGCTGCCAGCGACCTGGGGAGTGGTTCTGATTTGCTGGAAGATACCAAGTCGCTATGGCATGAGCTGCGGGGGCTAACGCACGATCACTTACAGGTCGCTGCGCTGGAGACGCGGCGAGCGGGCGAGAGCCTGGTGACCATGATCACGGCGGGAATGATGGTGGCCGGCTTGCTGCTCAGCGTGTGGCTGGGGCTCGTGGGTGCCGCCGTGTTAGCGCTTATTGAGAACGGTGTCATGGCGAGTAGCGCAATGCTGCTGGCCGTCGCTTTCAATTTACTGGTCGTGCTTATCCTCTATCGCGTGATACGCCACCAGAGTCATCATTTACAATTACCAACGACAGTCCACAGTCTTCAGCCAGCGCCGCCGGGGTTTTCGGATGCGGAGAGGTCCTGATGGCCGCCAACCGTCCAAACCAAAGCAAATCCGCCTCTTTAACGGTGCAAATCAGGGACGCCGAACGACGGCTTCTGGACCGTCGGCGGTTGGTCAGGGTTCGCGGCACCGCGCTGGGCCAGAATATCTACAAACAAATGACGACTCCGGCCAGCTTGCTATTGGCTGGCGGCGTGGGATTTATCATTGGAGAGCTCACCCCGCGCCAAACCACCCCATCACGTAGCACGGATGACTCGCCTGGTTCTTATCAAGCGTTCTTCGGGATCGCGCTGAATCTCATTACTTTGCTCCGCCCCTTGTTCTCGGCGCCACCTTTAGCGGGGGTGCAACCCTCCACTCAACCTGACGCGCCGGGTCAAGCGGCACCACCGCCATTCCGTTCGCCGGCAGCGCCTTCTCCCGGAGCCAGCGAAGGTCAAGGCGACCCTAGGGTAAAGGAAGCGATCCAGCCGACGTGACGGCCGGGCGAAAGCGTCAAGGCCATCAACAAAACAATGCGCTGGATAAACTATTCCAAGGCTGGGTAGACCCGCCCTTTATTCTCCCAGCAACTCCGCCACCGGCTGTAGTTGCTCCACATGCTGCGACACGACTTTCACGATGACGACGATCGGAATACTCAGCAGCATCCCCCAGATGCCCCAGAGCCATGCCCAGAACAGCAGCGAGATAAACACGGCGGCGGTATTCATTTTGGCGATCCTCCCGGTCATCCAGGTGGTGACAAAGGTGTCGACGACCGTGGCGATCGCCAATGACGCCCCCGCGACCACCAGAGCTGTTGAAAATGAGTCGAACTGCATGAAGGCCGCCATTCCGGTGGCGGTTGCGGTGAGGCCCGGACCCAAATAAGGGATGACATGAAGCAAGCCCGCGGCGACTGCCCACGCTCCCGCGTTGTCCAGGCCGATCCAGCGAAACGCGATCCAGGTGAGCAGCGCCACCAGCAAATTGGTCATCAACAGCATGAACATATAACGCTGGATAGAGTCGTTGATGTCCTCGAGGATCTTTACGGTGATCTTCTTGTTCGACAGCGACGGCCCGGTGAGCCGCACCAGCTTGCGCTTGAAGGCATCGCCGGACAGCAGGAGAAAGAAAATCAGAAAGAACACCATGGCCGCTTGACCAATGAATCCTACGGCTCCCATGGAACGCGCCCAGAGGAAGTCGCCGAGCTTGAATGCGGACGGGTTGTTGATGACGACGCGCGTCTCTGGTTGTTTGGACGTAGAGGGGATACCGGTCGCCTGGTTAGCCGCTTTTTCGATCTGGCTCGCGGCGGTTTGCACTTTTTGCATGGCGCTGAACTGGCCCTGCCCAAGGCTGGCGAGACCCGCGGACAACTTGCTCGCGGCTTCGGGTAACTGCTCGAGTATCGTCTGCATCTGCCCGCGCAACGAATAGCTCCCGAGCACGAATGCACACGCAACGGCCACCATCACCAGGCTGGCGCCCACTACCCGAGGGATCTTGATCCGTTCCAGCCACACGACGAGGGGGTTCAGCGTGTATGCGAAGAGAATCCCGAACGACAGAGGTATAAGAAAGCTCTGCGCCCACTCCAGCGCGTATAACAGAGCAACCGCCGCGAGGATGGCAAGCGCGAGACCTCGCGCGTCCACCGACATGCGGGCCGCGGGCAGGGTCGCGTCCGCCGCCTGCGTGACAGAGCGTTGGTTGTCCGTCGTAGGCTCGGATTCAGGGTTCACGGTTGCTTTCCGTTGGAAGAGCGATAGAACTCACCGCGTATGGTCATTATACCCGATCTCCGCTTCGGTCAATCCGGCTATAGATAGAAGGTCAAAGGCCAATTTACACCTCAGCGTGGCTCACCCATCGGGCCCACCTCAGCTAAAAAGCGTTGACTTTGGGCAAATAGACCGAGTCTCCAGGCGGGTGCTATTGGTTGCCGACCTCGTGACCGATGACGCCACCGACCACCGCACCACCGACCGTTCCCACAGCGCTCCCCTTCGTCAGAACGGCGCCCGCGACGCCACCGACGCCGGCGCCGACCGCGGTGTTCTGGTCTTGTCTTGACATCCCGCTACAACCACCTAAGCCGAGCAGCACTGCCACGGCAACCGTACTGACTGAAAATCCTTGCATCGTATTCACTGTAATGCCTCTGCGTTAGATATCTGGTTATCTTGACTTCGGTATCCAAACCCGAAGCCCCAGGGTTCGCGACGGGCAACTGGCGCACCGCGTCGGAACTCTTAAAAAAGACTAGCCCCAAAAATACTCGCAGTCGGTACGGTGTCGCACATAAGACCCCTGTCGGCAAGCAGCGAGGCTGGTATGGAAAGGGCGTCATTGACCATACCCAACTCAAGACAATTACGAGGTAGCGGGGGAAACTGCAAGCTTGCCGCCTTTGCCTTTCCAGATCTTCAGTTCTGCCCTTTGTCGCTTCGTCTGCTCGTGGCGCTGGTTCGCCGCAAGACGCACGATGATGGCCTGGCGGGCAGGGACGGTGACGCGGTCGCCGCGGATGGGGTGGTTGCTCAACAGTTCGGTGGCGAGCAGGTCGGGGGATAGGGCGAGCGCGTGGTCGTGGCCGCTGCGGTTCAGGGCGACGATGCAGTGGTTATCGGGGCAGCGGCGCTCGAAGGCGTAGAGTTGGCGCTGGGGGTCCGCCTCCAGTGGATGGAACGCGCCGCGGCGCAGCGCGGGGTTGGCTTTGCGGACAGCGATGAGCGTTTTGTAATAGGCCAGCAACTCTGCTCTCTGAACTCTGTTGTCAGCCTGTTTCTCCCAGCCCCACGGATAACAACGGCGACAGTCAGGATCCTTGTCGCCTTCCAGTCCGATTTCGTCGCCGTAATAGATGCACGGGGCGCCCGCGCAGGTGAACTGCATGGCGACCATCAGCTTCAGGGACTCGAGCGCGTGGCGGCTGTCGTCGCGCCTGCGGACAACGGTCATGGGCCGCGCGGTATCGTGGCTGCCAAGGAGGTTGAGCATCGTGGCGGTCGCCGGCTCGGGATAGGCCAGCAACAAATGGCGCAGAGTGTGATCGAAGGCGCGGGTATCCATGTGCTCCTCGGCGAAATAATCGATGAGTGCCTTCTGGAAACGGTAGTTCATCACCGCGTCGAACTGGTCGCCCTGCAGCCAAGGCGTAGCGTCGTCCCAGATTTCACCGACGATGTAGGCGTCGGGCTTCACGGCTTTGACGGCGCGGCGAAACTTCGGCCAGAAACTCTGGATCACCTCGTTGGGCACGTCCAGTCGCCAGCCGTCGGTGCCGGCCTCGCGCAGCCAGTAGGTGGCGACGTTCAGGAAATACTCCTCCACCTCGGGGTGGTGGTAGTTGAGCTTCGGCAGGGTATGGAACCCCCACCAGCAGTCGTACCAGTGCAGCACCTCGGCGTGGTGGCCGAAGTGCTCAGGGAAGGGCCAGTTGCGGATGTGAAACCAGTTCCAGTAGCGCGATTGCTGCCCGTGCCGTTTTACGTCGAGGAAGAACGGGTGCTGGTCGGAGCAGTGATTGAAAACTCCATCGAGCACGACGTGAAGACCGCGCTCGTGACAGGCGCCCACCAGCCGCCGCAGCAACTTCAGGTCGCCCAGGTGCGGGTCCACCGTGAAGTAATCCATCGTGTCGTATTTATGGTTGCTGGGGCTGTGGAAAATGGGGGTCAGATACAACGCCGTGACACCGAGGTCGGTTAGATAACCCAACCGGTCGAGGATACCCTGCAGGTTGCCACCCATGAAATTGCCGTTGGTGGGCGGGCTGCCCCACGGCTGCATGCCCAGCGGATCCTGGGCCGGCTCGCCCCGGTCAAATCGCTCGGGGAAGATCTGGTAGAAGACCGCGTCGCGCACCCAGGCTGGTGTCGCAAACGCCGGACGCGCCTGCGGCTGATCACCAACCGCCTGCTCGACCAGGTTCCGTGCCGACTCCTCAGGCGCTAAGGACGGGAGTGACTGCGGCTGAGAACCAACCGCCTGCTCGACCGAGTTCCGCGCCGCCTCCTCAGGCGCTAAGGACGGCAGTGACTGCGGCTGAGAACCAACCGGTGGTGTCACAAATTGGTTGCTAACATGATTTAATAATTTTCTAATCATGGGCTTGAAAAAGTTCAGCAACCAAACTGTAACAGCACCCTGCGGCTGATCACCAACCGCCTGCTCGACCGGGTTCTGCGCCGCCTCCTCAGGCGCTATGGACGGGAGTGACTGCGGCTGATCGCCAACCGCCTGCTCGACCGGGTTCCGCGCCGCCTCCTCAGGCGCTAAGGACGGCAGTGACTGCGGCCAGTGAAACCAGTTGTGAGGCAGCCGGTCGTGCTCCTCGCCCTTGGGGGTGACCCACCAGCTCTGATCGGGCGTGGTCACCCGCAATGCGTATTCGAACGGCTGGGGCGCGTTCAGCGCGACAGTGAAATAATCGTGGCCATTGGCTTGGACGAGGAACTCCAGCGGCTGTTCCTGTAGGCCGCCGTTGCTGCGCATCAGCAGGCTGGACTGTTGCGGGTACTCCGGCTGTAGCTCCAGCTTGAAGACCACGCTCCCATCATTGAACCCGTGCACATCGAGGTGGAAGTGAGACATCGTGACGTAATCCTCTCTTATGTCGGTAAGCAGCGAGCCTATATGGAAAGTGCGTCGTCGCAATCGCTCGACGCTATTGGGTGAGGACTAGTTTTGGATGGTCGGCTAGAGAAGATCTGGTCGGAGCGACGCTGCACGCCTTGGCGCGATACATGGCGATATCGGCCTGCTTGATCAAATCACTGCCTGGTTGTCCGTCGGCTTGATAGATAGCGGTGCCGATGCTCGCTGTCATGGTAATGGCGCTGCCGTCGATGAAAAAAGGTACGGCCAGATACGCGTGGATCTTCTGTGCCACCGCAGCAGCCATTCCCCGACCATCGATTTCCGGCAGCATGATGACGAATTCGTCTCCGCCATAACGGCAGGCCGTGTCAGCGACACGGATACAGGCGGTTAAGCGTTGCGCCACCTGCTGCAAGAGCGTATCCCCTGCCCCATGCCCGAGTCTGTCATTGACGCTTTTAAATCCGTCCAGGTCGAGCAATAGCAGCGCCACCTGCTTGTGCTGCCGGGCTCCCTGCGCCATCGCCTGATTAAGCCGGTCCAGCAGCAACCTGCGATTGGGCAGCCCGGTAAGTTCGTCGTAATAGGCGAAGTGGCGAGCCTGCGCAACCTCCCGCGCAAGCCGTATCAATTTCCGCCGGTGACGCAAATTACTCTCCGCGAGAACTTCGATCTCCTGTCGCGCGGCTTGCAACTGCTGTTGACTCGATGCGAGCGCGCGCTTGAACTCTTCCAGTTCCACAAGGGTTTGCTGCCATTGGGCGGGTGCTGAGGCCGCGGCGGCGCCACTATTTGGCTCGGTGCCATGCGTGGCGAACACGCTGGAATACGTCACCCTAGCGATCGACGGAATGCTGTTCACGGTCGGGCTCTCCTTTAGTTTAGCAAGGAATGGGGCACCTCATTGAGCCCTGCCGCTTTCCTCGGCGGCGTCGTCACGGTTGTAGAACCGGTCGTCGAGGATAAATCCCGACACGATGGACGCCTTGACCGTCGCGACCCGGCCCCACAGGCCGCGCGACAGCACCACGGCATCGGGCAGACCCTCCAGGCTATGGAAGGGCGCCGGTTGCCCGTTCGCGAAGCGGCACGGATAGACAACCTGCGTCTCCGTATCCAGGAAGGCGGGGCGGAACCCGTAGCCACGGCTCCGCGGGCTGATGCCGCCGGATTCCCGGTAGGCGTTGTTCTCGCGCTGGAGAAGTTGTTCGCTCATGACTTGTGCCATTGGGGGTGCCTCGCAGGACGACTGGGTTGAGTTGTTATGCATTATTGCGCCCTGACTGGTTGCGTCTCCCACCCACGCTCGTTAGTACCGGTACACGCGATCGTTCTCGAGACGAACACGGTCACCGACGCGCAAGTCGTTTATGCTGTCCTGCGTCACCGTCTGATAGCTCCCGTTGTCGAATCGCACTCGTATGCGATACGCAACGTTCGTCCGGTTACCCTTTTCTATTTCGTGCCCCACCACGGCGCCGCCTACCGCGCCAGCGACAGTCGCTACCGTCTTACCGCGGCCGCCCCCCACCTGGTTGCCGAGCACTCCGCCCACGACCCCGCCGATGACGGTGCCGACGCCTATCCCTGCGTCGCCCGCCTGGGTCGTCTCGATCGCGTCAATCACGCCATAAGCGTCGGCATAGGGCTGTGAGCTGCCGTAGCGCGGGTCGCTGCTGCCGATAGCGCGGGTCGCTGCTGCCATAGCGCGGGTCGCTGCTGCCGTAGCGCGGGTCGCTGCTGCCGTAGCTCGGGTTGGTGTTCGCGCAACCGCTCACCAGGGCGGATGCGGTGAGAAAACTTGCGATAACTGCTTGGATTGCTTTCATAGAACCTCCTAATGTAAATGTGGCTTGCACATCGTGTTATTGTAGTTCTTCAGTGGGTGTGTGATAGCCTCTATTGCTGATGCAACACGAGACACAAGCCATGAGCTATCCCTTTGGGCCACCGTAGCCGCCCTTTAGTTTTGAGACACTGGTGAGCTACTTTCACACGGTGTTGGACGCCTTGCCGTATCAACGGACGGGAACAACCTCGTGTATAGCATGAAGTATGCCGCGCTGGGCGCGTTTGCCGTATTTTTCACGCAGAGCCCGTCATTCTGGCCTTTCAAAAGCGATGCAGGAGGCGAAGGGCATCAGCAACGCCCAAACGCTCTTCGGGATGGGGGAGATTCCCTGCGATAATCGCATCCGTACGTTGCTGTATGGAGTCCCACCGACGGTCTTGGACGCGCTGTTTGCCTCTATTTTCCGGGGGCTGGTGGCGGGCGGTTATCTGACCGAGTGGCGGGCGCTTAATGGCACGGTGCTGCTGGCACTCGATGGGGTGCAGTACTTTTCCTCGACAGTAATTCATTGCCCGAACTGTTCAACCGCCCAGCATACTAATGGCACGGTCAGCTACAGCCATCAGGCACTGACCCCGGTGCTGGTAGCACCCTGTTATGACAAGGTCATCCCGTTGATGCCCGAGTTTATTACCCCCCAGATGGGCATGACAAACAAGATTGCGAAACCGCCGCCGCCAAACGCTTGTTGCAGCACTATCGCGCCTGCTACCAATCCCTGGGGATCACTGTGTTGGGGGATGACCTGTATTGCCTGCAACCCCTCTGTGAACAGCTGTTGCAGGTAGAGTTCAATTTTATCCTCGTGTGTAAACCGAGCTCACACCCAACACTCTATCACTCGCTGGCGGGATCTTAAGGTAGAGTCTCTGTACAGCGGCGCTGACGGTACTCAGCTATGAAATCGATACCTATCGCTACGTTAACCGCCTCCCGTTACGGTACTGCAATGCGGCGCGAGAGGTTAATTGGTGTGAGCTCACCACCACTCGCGATTATGGCACTGTCCTCTATCAGCAACAGCTGAGTTACCAATTACCACCTAAGCCGAGAGAACGTCAAAGCGATCGTTACCACCGGCCGTACCCGTTGGAAAATCGAGAATGAAAATAATAACATCCTTAAAAATCGTAGCTACCACTTCGAACACAACTACGGTCACTGTCAACAGTACCTAGCGTCGTTCTTAGCGACGCTCAATCTCCTTGCCTTTCTGTTTCATACCGTCCTCGAACTGATCGATACGAAATATCAAATCATCCGCCACGCCTTACCCACCCGCCAAACGTTGTTCGACTATATCCGTGCCTTGACCCGCTATCTCTGCTTTGCCAGTTGGGATGACCTGCTCACCTTTATGCTGCGGGTACTGGAACGCGAGATACCCAACACCAGTTAAACTCCAGAACGCCTTAGCCGTACACCGAATCTTGCCTGCCGATTATCGAGTTGTCACTACCCCGAGGCGGTACGCTTACTGTCCCACGGCACTTCTATCCTCCAAGGTTGGCTGGCAGGCCGCTATCGCCCTGGATATCGGTTTTAGTACGTGCCGCGGCAACAAGATGCTATACCTCTCGCTCGGTAGGTCACGATCAGGTGTCTCGTAACGGCTCCAAATCATTTCTTCGTAGCGCGTTCAGACCCACATTTAGAATTGCTTTTTAGGTTAAAATGCTAAGCGCAAAACCCAACGCAGTCGGTACGGTGGCGCACATATCCCGCCGGTTGGCGGCCAGAGCGTGCTGTGCTATGTTGGCGAGAGTAATAGACTGTTTATGAAGGCTTTCCACTTAGCCGTATCCTTGGCATGGTCAGTTTTTGACCCATGATATTGGAGGCCCTTATGCCTATCCCTCCTAGTCCACGTCAAAACCATCTGCTCGCGGTACTGCCCGCAGCCGACTACGAGCGTCTGTATCCTCACCTGGAACAGGCCCTGATGCCGCTCGGGCAGCCCCTTTACGAATCCGGCAGTCATTTGCGGTATGTCTATTTCCCCACCACCGCCATCGTGTCACTGCTGTATGTCATGGAGGATGGCAGGTCGGCCGAAATCGCCGTGGTTGGTAATGAGGGAATCGTCGGGGTCTCCCTCTTCATGGGCGGCGAAACCACGTCCAGCCGGGCCGTGGTGCAGAGTGCCGGCGACGCCTACCGGCTGAAGGGGCGAGTGCTGAAGCAGGAATTCGAGCGCGCCGGCCCGATGCAGCATTTGTTGCTGCGTTACACCCAGGCGCTGCTGACCCAGATGGCGCAGACGGCGGTCTGCAATCGGCATCATTCCCTGGATCAGCAACTCTGCCGCTGGCTCCTGTTAAGCCTCGACCGGTTGGCCAGCGACGAGTTGACCATGACGCAGGAATTGATCGCCAACATGCTCGGCGTGCGTCGCGAAGGTGTCACCGAGGCCGCCGGGAACTTGCAGAGCGCCGGCTTGATTCACTACCGCCGCGGCCATATCACCGTCCTGGATCGATCGGGCTTGGAGGCGCGGGTCTGCGAGTGCTATCACGTGGTCAGAAAGGAATTCGATCGCCTGCTCCCCAACGTGACCGCGGCGTGAACTCCCTGCTCCGGCGCTGTCGCCCCTGTCGATGACCACGCCAAGCTGGAGGTGGGGGTCGGCCCTGAGGCCTTCTTAGCCCTTGCCGGTCCCCTGACTGCGGCCGGCGCACGGCCACGATATTCGGCACCGGGGCAATCTTGTCCAGCATACGGCTGACGGCGAAATCCTAGGAGACTTTTCCTCCGTTTGCGTAAATACACCCTGCCTTGGCATTCAGGCGTTTGTCCTAAGGTGATTTCTGTGAAAGATTACCCCCCAGGCGAGATCGTTCAATGGTTTCGGAGACCTTCAAGTCTCCCCCTTACGAAGGGGGAGATTTAGAGGGGGTCTGCCAATAAACCGCTGCAGTGGCCCTTTTTTAACCCCCTCCTGGCCTCCCCCTTCGTAAGGGGGAGGAAAAGCCTCGCACCAAACTGCTCTGCAGGAAAAGGGAATTTTGGTGCTTTCATTTCTGAAAATCGCCTAAAGTCCCATGAGGGTGATCAGCAACAATTTCTCGAACTCTTCACTAAACCGACTGATAATGGTTTCCGGGTCTCTCACCCGTTTTCGATCGGTGATCAGGCCGAAGTGTACGCGGTCATTATAACTCTGAATGCTCACCCCCATCCCGACCGACCCGGACTGTGGCACCCAGAACATCAACTCAGCAATCTTGCTCCCCGCGAAATACAAAGGTTTCTGAGGACCGGGAACATTAGTCATCACCGCCGTCACCTTTCTACTAAACATTCTCATCGCCGATGCCTGCGCGATTTTGGGGCCCAGGCCCATGATCTCCATCAGCCCAAAGGTCAGCATCGCCTGATAGGACTCTTTTAACTCCCTCATCCGTTGCTGCACCGTATGGAGGCGCTCAAGGGAGTTCTCGATGCCAATGGGGAGAGTCAATAACCCCAGCCCAAAAAAGTTGCCTAGATTTTCGGGCGGTTCCGAAGCTCGGCGGAGATTAACCGGCACCGCCGCTCGGATTGCCAACTGACTGTCCACCGGATCGCCTTTTTCCACCAGGTAGTTACGCAAGGCTCCCGCGACTGAGGAAAGCAACACATCGTTAACCGTACAGCCCAGCGCCTTGCCGAGGGTCTTCACGTCGTTCAATGGCAGGGGTTCAGCCCAGGCGACCCGCTTAGCCACCCCCAGCTTGCCCCTGAAGCGGGTTTGGGGATCATCCGGTAACAACAATAAGTGGGCGGCTTCCGAGGCAATTTTCAGGCCCTGACGGGCATAACCCCCTACCGACCCTAGCCCCTGGCGGGCATAGCGCACCGTTTCAGACGGATGCAGGAGGATATCCACGCCTTCTCCCACTAACTCTCTCCCCGCTTTAACCGTGCGGCTGACGGCTGCGCTGACAGGATCGAACAACTGCCTGAAAATATCACCCCGCGTTTCCTCCTCGTCCGCATAGGCCGCTTTGCGGGCAGGAGGGCGGGGCGTATCGATAGCGACGCCGGGAGCCTTATCAGTCGCATCCAACAGCACATGAATCAGGGTGATCCCATCCGCGTAACAGTGGTGCCAACGCGAGATTAGCGCGCTGCCCCCCTGATAGTCCTGCACCAAGTGCCAGTCCCACAGAGGTTGAGTCGGGTCCAGGGGTGTACTCACCAGGTTGCTGATGAATTTCTCCAATTCTTCCTTACCCTGTGCCCCTGGCAAACCCACGCGCCGAACGTGGTTGCCGATCTCGAAATGGGAGTCGGTCTCCCAATAGGTACCCGTCAGGTGGTAAACAGGCCGTTGTCTCCAGCGTTGGTGAGTCAACCAACGGGTTTCGATGTGTTTTTGCAGGCGTTCCAGGTCTACCCTGTCGGCCATGATCCACACCGCGTTGATCGTCATGTGGTTGTAGGGGCGATCCAGGCGCAGCCAGTAGTTGTCCACCCAGGACAGGGGTTCACGGTTAGAGTTGAACATGCTGACTCCAAGCTGGTGCGGCAGTTAATTTTATTTTGTTACATTACCAATCGGATTCTAGAGTATTCCCAAACAGTTATCTTCTACGCGCCGATGAGCGATGCCGAGAGGCTGGATCGGCCACCTTCCTTCCAGTGCCGGTTCGCCCCTCCGCGCACCTCGAGTGTTCGCGCGTCACCCCTCAACATGAAGTGTTCGACGATTCCCAGCGCTTGACGGCGATTCATCCCAAGCGCACCCTCGGGCAGAAATGGGCGATTAACCCCATGGGAATTCCTATCCTTCAGCGAGGGAATGACCGGGAGAGGTACCATCCTGGGCGCCACATATTCTGCCCAAGCTTATGCGGCCAGTGCTTTTGTCTTTCCGACAACCCCGGCGGAAACAGTTTCGTTGTGCGGGTGCGCTGATTACGCATTGTGGGGCCGGAGGTCTTTTCGATGAAACGAATTCTTTTTGCAACGATGCTTGGCGCCCTGACCCAAGGCGTCATGGCTGCCGACGTCGGCGTGTCGATCAGCATCGGCGATCCGAATTTCTACGGACGCCTGGACATCGGCAACTTTCCGCAGCCAGTGGTGATTTACCCGCAACCGATGGTGATTCAACCCATCCCGTATGGCGTGGTGCGTCAGCCGCTTTACCTACGGGTGCCACCGGGTCACGCGAAACACTGGCGCAAGCACTGTGCGCGATACAACGCCTGCGGCTACCCGGTCTATTTTGTGCAGGACCGTTGGTACAACGATGTTTACGTGCCGCACTACCGTTCCAGCCACGAACACCGTCACGAGGAGGGAGGCCGGCCCGAGTACCGTCGCCAGCCGCCTGGACATCCCCGCGAGCGCTACGACGACCGCGGCGACCATGACCATGGCGGGCCGAAGAGCAATCAGGGCCGGGACCAATGGGGCGATTGACCGGCCGCCGCCGGGCCAGGCGACCATGAGCTGATTGGAACGTCTGCTGCGATACGGTGCCCGGCCGATCTTCGCCGGCCAACGGCTAGCCTGGCTCGAACCCGATCAGCGTTTGCTCTACCGGCTGCCCAAGCCGCGGCCCGTCGGGCAAACGGTTCGGTACCTGACCCCTCTGAAATGCCTTGTCTCCCTGGCCGCCCTGGTGCCGCCGCCCCGGAAGTATCTGCATCGCTATCATGGGGTGCTGGCCATCCAGGGCTAACCCATGAAATCGTACGCAGCTTCACCGAGGAAGCGCACTCTGCAGACGCAACAGCTCATCCGCTATCGCCGTGGGCATCTGACGATTCTCGACCGCGAGGGCCTGGAAGCCGCTGCCTGCAGGTGTTACCTGGCCAACCGGAAACTATACGACCAGATCCTGGGCTAGTCGGTGGGGGGCGTCCCTGAGGCCTTCTTGCCCTTGCCGGTCCCCTGACTGCGGCGCTGCACGGCCACGATATTCGACACCTGGGCAATCTTGTCCAGCATACGGCTGAGCTGTCCCAGGTCAGTGACCTCCAAGGTCAGCACCATGCGCGCCATACCGGTCTCCTTATCCGTGAGGGTATTGGAGGCCAGCACATTGACCTTCTCGTTGACGAGCACCGAGGTGATGTCTCGCAACAGACCGGGGCGGTCATAGGCATCCATCTGGATGTCCACCGGATAGGTGGCCGCCTCCTCTCCCCACTCGACTTCAATGAGCCGTTCCCGATGGCGGTTTGCCAAATCGAGCAGATTGGCGCAATCCTGGCGATGAATAGTCACGCCACGGCCCCGGGTGATATAGCCGATGATGGGTTCGAACGGCACCGGCTTACAGCAACGGCCCAGCTGGGTAAGCAGCCTGCCTACCCCGCGAATCCTGATCTCGCCGCCACTCTCCTCACCGGGGGGCTTATGGGCGATGCGCAAGGTCTCGGGCGGTGGCGGCAGGATTAATCCCTGGACTTTAGCAACCACTTGTCCGGTGGTGATGTCGCCATGGCCAAGGGCGGCGAACAGCTCATCCAGTTTGGCGAAATTGAGCTTCTCGGCGATCTGCTGCAGGTTGATCTGCTTGCCATCCACAGCCAGGCGCTGGAACTCCCGTTCCAGCGCGGCGCGGCCGGCCGCGATGTTTTTCTCCTGATCCTGCTGTTTAAACCACTGCCGAACCTTGCTCAGCGCCCGCGCGGTCTTCAGATATCCCAGATGGGGACTCAGCCAGTCCCGGCTGGGCATGCCGTTCTTGGCGGTGAGCACGTCAACCTGCTCGCCATTTTTCAACTCGTACGTCAAGGGCACGATGCGCCCATTGACTTTGGCGCCCCGGCAGCGGTGACCAACCTCGGTATGGATGTGATAGGCAAAATCCAGGGGCGTGGCGCCTTGCGACAACTCGACGATCGTACCCTTGGGGGTTACCACGTAGACACGGTCCTGGAAGGCGTCGGCTTTACAGCGGTCCAGAAAATCATCGGCATCGCTCGCCTCCTCATTCCACTCCAGCATCTGTCTGAGCCAGGCAACCTGCCGTTCCGAAGCGCCGTTACGGGTAGGACCACCCTCCTTGTAGCGCCAGTGCGCGGCGACCCCGAGTTCCGCACCCTGGTGCATTGCCTGAGTGCGGATCTGGACTTCCAGGGTCTTGCCTTCGGGACCCACCACCGCCGTGTGCAGGGATTGATAGCCATTGCCCTTGGGTTTGGCGATATAGTCGTCGAACTCTGCGCGGATGTGGTTCCACAGCGCATGGACCACGCCCAAGGCGGCGTAGCAGTCCGCCTTGGAAGGAACGATGATGCGTACCGCGCGCACGTCGAAAATGTGCTCGAAGGGCAACTGCTTGCGCTGCATCTTGCGCCAGATGCTATAGATGTGTTTGGCCCGGCCGGATACCGTGGCCTGGATGCCGATCTTGTGCAATTCAGCCTGCAGTTGGGCTACCACTGCGGCGATATAGCGTTCCCGATCGGCGCGGCGTTCATCCAGGGCGCGGACCAGTTGTTGATAAGTCGCCGGCTCCAGATAACGCAGGGATAAGTCTTCCAGTTCCCATTTGATCTGGCCTATGCCCAGGCGATTGGCCAGGGGCGCAAAAATATCCAGAGTCTCCTGAGCGATGCGGCGCTGTTCATCGGCGGGCAGTACCGCGAGATTGCGCATCTCATGCAGGCGAATCGCCAGCCTGATGAGGACCATGCGAATGTCCTGCGCCATGGCCAGCAGCATCTTGCGCAGATTTTCCAGTTGTGTCTGGACGTTGCCCCCCTGTTGGTGGAAGTCACCGATGACAGCGAGTTTGCCGACCCCCTCCACCAAGCGGGCAATGGCCGGACTGAAGCTCTCCTCGATGAACCGGGAGGTAAGCCTACCCTCGGCCAGCGCCTCATACAGCAGCGCCGCGGCTATCACTTCGTGTTCCATCCGCAGATCGGCCAGCAGGTCCGCCACTGCTTGACCGCGCACGGTGCTCAAGGAATAGGCATGACGCACCACCACCGTCTGCTCAGGCGTCCATTGGACCTGCCGGCCGGCCAGCCACCTATCAAAATCGTTAGCGGCTGGCGGTTTTTTTGTCGAGGTCACCACGTCGCACGGTCCTTCTGAAGATCAATTTCTTCCGTATACACATTTTGCCTCATGCTGGCGGATTTACTTGCCAATCCGAACCTTAACGTACGCACCGGGGGCATCCTCGATAACCGCCAGATTACCGGCGCCGGGCACGCGGGCGGACACCTGGTCGCCAGCGTACGGCTCCACCCAATGCAACCAATCCATCCACCAGGAACCCTCATACCGCTCGGCGCCTCCGAACCACCGTTCCGGCGATTCGGGGGTATTGGTATTGATCCAATAGCAATACTTGTTGCTGGCAGGAGGATTGATGACGCCGGCTATATGTCCCGATCCGGCCAGGGCAAAACGAACGGGGCCGGACAACAGCCGGGAGCCTTCATAGATGGATTTCCACGGGGCGATGTGATCCTCGATGGCCGCCAGAAAATACGCTGGAACCTGGACCCTGGCCAGCTCGATAGGCTGGTCGGCCAGGGTAATACCGCCGGGCTGCTTGAGCCGATTTTTCTGATAGAAGTTACGCAGGTAGAAACTGTGCATCGTCGCCGGCATGCGGGTAGAATCGGAATTCCAGTACAGCAGATCGAACGGGAACGGTTCCCTGCCAAGCAGATAGTTATTGATAAAGAAAGACCAAATCAAATCATTGGCGCGCAGCATGCTGAAGGTGGCGGCCATCTCGCTGCCATCCAGATAGCCCCGGCGATCCATGCGCTTCTCCAGCGCCGTAAGTTGCTCCTCGTCGATGAAAATTTCCAATTCACCGGGATGGGCAAAGTCCAGCAGGGTAGTCAGAAAGGTACAGGTACTGATCCGGTCGTCCCCTTGCGCGGCCAGGTAAGCGGTAGTACAGGATAGCAACGTTCCGCCGAGGCAATAGCCAACACCGTTAACCTGCCGCTCGCCGGTGGCCTGCTCGATGGCATTCAGGGCCGCCAGCGGACCTTGCAGCAGGTAGTCCTCGAAGCTCTTATGGGCCAGGCGCTCATCTGGATTGACCCAGGAAATGATAAACACGGTGAAGCCCTGGTCCACGCACCATTTCAGCAAGGAGTTCTTGGGACGCAGATCCATGATATAGAACTTGTTGATCCACGGCGGCACGATCAGCAAGGGCTTTTGGTAGGTGGCCTCGGTACTGGGATCGTATTGAATGAGCTGCATCAACTCGTTCTGGTAGACCACTTTGCCGGGGGTCGAGGCGACATTCAGGCCCGGCGCGAAGGCCTCCAAGTCAGTCGTACGAATGTTGAGCTTGCCCTTGCCTCGCTCCAGATCGCTGAGCAGATTATCCAGACCCTTGAGCAAATTCAGTCCCCCGGACTCGATAGTAGCCCGCAATACTTCCGGATTGGTGATGGGGAAATTGGTAGGCGCCAGTGCATCCGCAAACTGACGGGTATAGAATTCCAGTTTCTTCCTGGCCGATTCTTCCAGGCCCTCGATATCGCTGACCACCCTCTGCATCCAGCGGGTGGTCAGCAGATAAGACTGCTTGATAAAATCGAACAGGTAATGATCCTGCCAATCGGCATGCTGGAAACGCTTGTCGCCGTGTTCGGGCACCGCGACGGGCTCCACCTGCTGGCCAAAAAAGGCCGCCGTGCTCTGCTGCCACAGTGACAGATGACCTTGCCACAACGCCATTTGCGCTTCGACGAGCTTGCCAGGATTGACCACCATATTTTGGGTCATTTGCAGGAAAGCGTTGCCGATACGGGTGCTGCTTTCCCAATCCAGAGTCCCGTCGGCGGACTGCCGTTGGAGGAAATCGCCGACCAGCCGCTGGCTTTTCTCGGCAATCCCGACAACGGTTTTGGACAGTTGCACGGGATCGGGCATGTTGATTTGAATTCCCGGTAACTGAACCATGTTCATCTCCTCCTCAGGCAAGCACTCTTATTGGAATTGAATCGCTCTATCAACCGGTCATTTAAAAACCGGGGGATGGAAAAGCAATCAGGCCACCCGGAAACCCGAATGGCCTGTCTGTCCTCGAGAATGGGCCAAGCACAGCGGTTATTTTTTGGCAACCAGCCCCTTCAATTCCTCGAGGCTCTCGGCGACGCGTTTATTGATCACCGCGAAGGCATTGGTATTGGCCTTGTTGATCATCTCGGCCAGCTCACGCATGTTGGCAAGCGCTTTCTCAAAGGCTTGCTTGGCTACTTCGGCTTGCTTGGCGGTCGCTTCCTGGGGATTACTGGCGGCACCTGAAAACTGTTGGGTGACGTTGGAGACTTCTGCCATGGCCTGGGCCAGTATTTCGGATTGACGCTTGGCGATTGCCTGCATGCCTTCGACGGCCAATTTGTTAGCCGTCGTTAAAGCCTCGATATTTTTGCGCTGGGCTGCCATAACGGCATCCATGTCGAGTCCTGGAATTTTCAGGTCGCCCATGATTTTGCTGAGATCGAACTTGCTGAAGTCCATATCGCCGAAGGGTTGGAAGGGAGTTTTCGCGGTCATTTTCATCTCCATTGGTTGTTTAAGCTAATTTATTGTGCAATGCATCATATTGTATATCTAATTGTGCGCCTGAACTAACTTGACTGTCAACGTGGAGGATTTCAAATATTTTCCTAATCAATATGTTACGAATAAATTATGGACGCTTTACAAAGCCGTGTCGACCCGCTGCACAAGTCGACCGCACGGCGCGCCATGCCGTTCAGGCAGCCGGCCGTTCCAGACTCTTGCTGGCAATCTCATAAACATCCGGAGACAGCGCTGGTAACGCCAGGATGCGTTCGAGCTGGACTCGCATCAGGGTCTGGCGCTCGGGATCGTATTTGCGCCAACGGGTGAAAGCGCCCAGCAAGCGGGCCGCTATTTGCGGGTTGAGGGCATTCAGGACGATGACCTGCTCGGTCAAAAACCCATAGCCGGCGCCATCGGCCGCATGGAAACGCACCGGGTTGGACTGGCAGAAGGCACCGATCAGGGCACGCACCTTATTGGGATTCTTGATGCTGAAGGCTGGATGGTGCAGCAGCGCCTTGACCTCGGCAAGGGCACCAGGCAGTTGCGAGGTAGCTTGCAGCATAAACCACTTGTCCATCACCAAGGGCTCGTGCTGCCAGCGCTCATAAAAGGCGCTGAGGACGGCGGGCCGCTCCGGGCAATCACAGTTGGCCAGTATGGCCAGCGCGCCAAGTTGGTCGGTCATGTTGTCGGCGCACTGAAACTGCTCCACGCCCAGCGCCCGCAGCGCGGGATCGTCCAGTTGCAGCAGATAATCGAGACAGCGGTTCTTCAGAGCCCGCCGGCCCATGGCGGCGGCATCCATGCGAAAGGAAACCTGCTCGCTGGCCGCCCGGTAAGCCGCCAGTAAACTATCCCGCAAGGCCTCGGCCAGGGCGCGCAGCAAAAGGTTGCGGACCTCGTGAATCCCATCCACATCTACCACCTCCATCTGTTCGGCCAGATAAATTTCGCTCGGCAAGCTCAGCACCTGCGCCAACAGCGCCGCATCGGCAGCGGAGTCGGTGAGCGCCTTGCCAAACGCCGCGCCGAACGCTTCCGGCAACCGATCCCAGGGCCGGCCACGGCGCCGCTCCTCGACAAGCCTGAGGATGGCGCGCAGGGCCAACTGCTGACCCGCCTCCCAGCGGTTGAAGTCATCGCTGTCGTGGGCCAGCAGAAACATGAGTTCCTCATCGCTGTAGTCTATGACCAGCTTCACGGGCGCCGAGAACCCCCGCAGCAGCGAAGGAACCGGTGCGGTGGGAACATTGATGAAGCGAAAGACGTGCTCGGGTTCGCGCAACTCCACTATCCGGCTGGCACCCATGGGTGTGGACTCGCCCTCCAGTTGCAGAGGCAGGTCGTTACCCTGTCGGTCCAGCAGGCCCATGGCCAGGGGGATATGGAACGGTTCTTTGTGTGGTTGGCCTGGCGTAGGCGAACAGGACTGGCGCACCTCGAGGGTATAGGTGCGCAGAGCCGGGTCGTAGCTTCCGGTCACCGCCAGTTCCGGGGTGCCGGCCTGGCTATACCAGCGACGGAACTGGCCGAGATCGGCGCCGTTGGCGTCCGCCATGGCCGCCACGAAGTCATCGCAAGTCACCGCCTGGCCATCATGGCGCTGGAAATACAGGTCCATACCTCGGCGGAATCCTGCTGCGCCCATCAGAGTGTGGATCATCCGAACCACCTCAGCGCCCTTGTTGTAAACAGTGACCGTGTAGAAATTATTGATCTCTATGTAGGAATCGGGACGCACCGGGTGCGCCAGCGGACCGGCATCCTGAGAGAACTGGCTGGAACGCAAGATCTTGACGTCGGCGATACGCTTGACCCCCCGCGAACCCATATCGGCGGAGAACTCCTGGTCGCGGAACACGGTGAGTCCTTCCTTGAGACTCAACTGGAACCAGTCCCGGCAGGTAACCCGGTTGCCGGTCCAGTTGTGAAAATACTCGTGGCCGATGACCCCCTCGATGCCCTGGTAGTCGTCATCAGTGGCTGTTTCCGGTCTGGCCAGGACGTACTTGGTATTGAAGACATTAAGACCCTTGTTTTCCATAGCCCCCATGTTGAAGTCGCCTACCGCCACGATCATATAGATATCCAGATCGTATTCCAGACCGAACACCGCCTCGTCCCAGGCCATGGCTTTCTGCAGGGAGCGCGTGGCATGCTCGCACTGATCGATGTTGTGTGGCTCGGTGTAGATGCGCAGAACCACGCTCCGTCCGGAGCGGGTAACGAACGTATCTTCGCTAAGGGCCAGGTTCCCGGCCACCAGGGCGAACAGGTACGCCGGCTTTTTGAAGGGGTCCTCCCAGGTCACCCAGTGGCGTCCGTCAGCAAGCTCACCCTGGGCGATGGGGTTGCCGTTGGACAACAGCACCGGGTAATGCATCCGGTCGGCCACGATCGTCGTGGTGAACTTCGCCATCACGTCGGGGCGATCCAGATAATAGGTGATCTTGCGAAAACCCTCCGCCTCGCACTGGGTGCAGAAGTTGCCGCTGGATTTATACAAGCCCTCCAGCCCGGTATTTAACTGTGGATAGAGGCGAGTCTCGACTTCCAGGGAGAACGTCCCGGGGACCTCGGGAATGATGAGGTGATCGGCATCCAGAGTGTAATCCGCGGGACTCAGGGGTTCGCCATCCAGGCGCAAACCGAGCAGCTCCAGTTGCTGACCATCCAGTATCAGGGGGCGCGGGCCGCCCGTATCAGGCAAGTGGTTGCGGACGATGTCCAGACGGGAGCGCACCAGGGTGGACTCTTCACCCAGTTCGAAACGCAGTTGCACGCGCTCGATCCGGTAATCTGGCGAGGTGTAGTCCTGCAGGTAAGTAATCTTCGGGGATTTCACCATGAATGATTCCACTGTGATGGCAGTTCCGACGCGGACGGGGCGATGTAACAGCAATGACCCACCCCTCTCCATCAGAGTTCCCCTCGCTCGAGACATATCTCGATCGGCAAGAATGATACGGAAATCGTCTTGCGGATAACTATACTTGCCTCGGTAATCATTTTTTTCCGAGCGTAGGACACCTAATCGTCAATATTAAAGGTAATACCATGTACCGAGGCATCTTATCTTCTACTCGTATTATCGATAGCGTTCTCGGCGGTGCGGGTTTAGCAAGCCTGCTCGCCGCTGGCTTCACCTGGGGGGCGATCGCCAGTGCCGGGGAAACAAAGGTTGCTACAACGGCTACCAACGCCGATGGCATCAAACGGGGAGCCCAATCGGTTGCGACCGGCGGTTGTAACGATTGCCACACTCCCCTCAAAAACGGTCCGCAGGGACCCGAACCCGATTTATCGCGCCTGCTGTCAGGACACCCGGAAACCGTGCAACTGCCGCCACCCCCAATACTTTCGGATGGCGCCTGGACCTGGGTCGGCTCGGCGACCAACACGGCCTTTGCGGGTCCCTGGGGTATTACTTATGCCATCAATCTGACCCCGGACAAGGAAACCGGATTGGGCGCCTGGACGGAAGCCATGTTCGTCGGCGCGCTTAAAACGGGAAAACATATGGGCACATCGCGCCCGATCATGCCACCGATGCCGTGGATCGCCTACTCGCATTTCAGCGAGGAAGACCTTAAGGCCATGTTTGCCTACCTGCAAACGATACCTCCCATCCACAACCGGGTTCCTGCTTATGCGGCACCCGTGGCGGCCAAACAATGAGTGAAAAAATTGCCTTCATCGGGCTTGGTGTGATGGGTTATCCGATGGCCGGCCACCTCGCCAAGGCCGGCCACCCAGTGACTGTCTTCAACCGCACCCAGGCCAAGGCCGGCCAGTGGGCGCAAGCCCACGCCGGCCAGTGGGCGGCTACCCCGGCCCAGGCGGCGGCTGGCGCCGCGTTCGTGTTCGCGTGCGTAGGCAACGACGACGATCTCCGCCAGGTGACCACCGGCCCCGACGGCGCTTTCGAGGGAATGCGGGGTGGCGCGATCTTCGTGGACCACACTACCGCTTCCGCGCGGGTTGCCAGGGAACTGGCGGCGGCGGCTCAGACCAAGGGATTGGCCTTTCTGGATGCCCCCGTCTCCGGTGGGCAATCGGGCGCCGAGAACGGCATTCTGACGGTCATGGTCGGCGGTGAAGAAGCGTCTTTCGAAAAGGCGAAGCCCTTCATCAGCGCCTATGCCCGGTCGGTTAAACGACTCGGACCGGTGGGCAGCGGCCAGTTGGCCAAGATGGTGAACCAGATTTGCATTGCGGGTCTGGTGCAGGGACTTGCCGAAGGGCTGCATTTCGCCAGGGCCGCGGGCCTCGACCCCAAGGCCGTGGTCGAGGTGATCTCGCAAGGGGCGGCCCAGTCCTGGCAGATGGAAAACCGCTCCGCCACCATGATCGACGGCAAGTTCGACTATGGCTTCGCCGTCGACTGGATGCGCAAGGATCTGGCTATCGCGCTCGACGAGGCGCGCCGCAACGGCGCCCATTTGCCGGTCACGGCGCTGGTCGATCAATTCTATGCGGAAGTGCAATCCATGGGCGGCAGGCGCTGGGATACCTCCAGTCTGATCGCTCGCCTGGAGGCTATGTACCGCCGACATTGAATTACCAACAACGCCGTGTAAGGAACGACGCCAGGAGCGACGTCGTCAATCACGCCTATAGCGTGTCATGAGTTGGCGTCGGCATCTTCCTCGCTCACCCGGCTGAAGATAGTGGCATGGCAGGCCGAACAGGGGGGAATATGCGCGGTGGCATGGAAGTGCATTTGCCTGCCGCAATGGTCGCATTGCAGGGTACCGGGACCAGTGATTTCACCGGTATGATAGTGGGCAGCCCACTCCACCGTCTCTTGAAAACCCAGCATCTCCAGGCGCGTCTTGTCGGCGGCGCTACGCAACAAATCCAGCAGCCGCTCCTCGATGAGTTCCATGTCAAAGCGCAGCCACTCGCCCAGATCACGGCCGGTCTCCACCAGGTAATGGCCGGCATCCTGCAGATCCCGCTTCAGATAGCCGCCGATCAACTGCGCTTCCTCACGGGTCAGTTCACCCAACTCCACCGCCTTCTCGGCCGCATATTCGATGCTCCGTTGGAGCCTGGGCAAGGCATCCTTTTCCGCCTGCTCAATTTCTTCCAAACGCGCCTTCGCACGCTCCATCATGCGATCATAGGCCTGGATCAATTTATTCGATTCGTTCATAACTGATGTCCTCGCTGTGCTCTCCGACTCATAGACTTGTACTCCTCTCGCCAGTCATGCGAAACACGAAGCAAAAAAAATCCCTGGGAACTTCAAGGTCGCTGATCGCCGCCGTCCAGTCCTGCTTGCTCGCAAACTCATCCAGGTTGAACCAGTTTTCCCGTAGTTCGACCAGACACCGGGCGGATTCGGCGATGGCCTGGGCGTGAAGATCGTTAGCGTAATCGCTGACCGGGATGTTGGGTGTTAAGCCCGAGGTAAAAGGGAAAGTTTGAAAGGTGGTGGTTGGAGTGTAGCGGGGATCGTTGCCCACTCCCATCCAAGTGCACATTTTCCGCGCCCAGAGTTCATCAAAGCGCGAATGCACGATGCCGAAGGTGGTGACGCGGCTGGCGGTAGAGCGAGGTCTCAACGGGGCGATGGCAGCATACCCGCTTGCGTTGATCACAGGCCGGCAGCCTAACGCAAACCCGATTCAATGGTATGCTAATGGCAATCCCCAAAAATTACGAGAGCCCCATGGAATCACTAAAATGCTATTCGATCATGGGCCTACTGCTGACCGGCCCATTCCTGTCTGGCGGTCGGATTGACTCCCGAGACAGCCTCGACTGGGTCCATTCCGCTCCGCGGCCTTTCCCATCGCACTGACAAGGGTCTGAGGAATAAATGATGCGAACCTATCTCCCCTTTCTTGCCCTGGCCGGATTGCTCGGCCTGCCAGGCTGCACCGCCAGCGCTCCCCAGGACAATGCCCAGCCGTTGTCAGCGGAGATACTGTTCAAACACTCCCAGTGCGGTATTGCCAGTCGCGCACCCACCGCCGTCTGGATTGACAATCCACGGGTGCTGGAGCGGAAAGCCACGGGGTTCACCAGTTCTACCGTCGCCAAGGAGGATGACCTCGATCAACTGGCGTTCGTCCAAGGCGACGCGCTGCGCGCCGCCCTGAATCAGGTGGATTTTGCCAAGGACGGCATACTCCTTATCGGCATGGGGCAACAATCCACGGCGGGCTATGGACTGGAGTTACAAAGCGGCTCGACATCGCTGCAAGGCAATACGCTGCAAGTGACGGTTTCCTGGAATCAGCCCGCGCCCGGTTATTCCGTGACCCAAATGCGCACCAGTCCCTGTGTGCTGCTTAAACTGCCGGCGGTTGCGTTCCGGAAGATCCAAGTGCTGGATCAGAAGGGCGAGGTGCGGA
>CAVOJV010000070.1:0-4395 GCA_963696325.1 uncultured Gammaproteobacteria bacterium | reverse complement strand
GACCGGCTATCGCTGCTGCGGGCACTGTATATCAAGCAGCGCCTAGAATACACGGTGCCGGAACTGAGTACCCGGACCATCGCAAGCGGCATGGGGTCTAAGGAAAATCTCGTCGGTACCGCGACTGACGACGCGCGGACGCGCTCGATCGCAGAGTTGAGTTCAAGGTCGTCGGCTGTTGTAGCGCCTCGATGGCGGCAGCTCGAATCTCGCGTAGATTCCTTAAGATGGGCTGAACGTCAGTGAAGCCCATCGCCTACTCATTTTCTTATACAGAATATCTTGCATGCTTGAGTTTTCATCGGTGGCCGAGGTGAAACTTCATTCGCCGCTATCTCCGTCAAGTACTCGCGCCGGTAGTTTTCGCACCACCATTTCCCAATCAATGCGCAAGCCCGGCAGCACACCCACCGGCAATTCTCCCTGCAACTCGGCAATGCGCCCCCGGCCATAGGTACCACTGGCCTCTTGACGATATACGGTGACGATTCTATCCCCAGGGTGCCGATCCAGTATTCCTTGACGCCCTGCTGCTCGTACAACGCCAGTTTTTGAATCTGATCGCGCGCGGCGGTAGCCGGTGACAAAATCTCGATGATCCAATCGGGCGCACCCCGGCAACCCCGTTTGTCCAATTTGCGTTCATCGCAGACCATGACAATATCCGGTTGCACCACGGTGGTTATCTGCTCATCCGTCTCGCCGCCCTGGGGCAGCCGCACATCGAACGGTGCATGAAACACCCGGCAAGGCTTGTCCAGCAAATAATTAGCAATTTGCCGGACCAGATCGCCGGAGATCGTTCTGGTTGAGAAAGGCCCAGCGCGGGGTTCATCAGATAAGCCTGGCCGTGGATCAACTCCCAGCGCTCATCTTCTGGCCAGCGGCAATAGTCCTGATAGGTATATAGCTGGATTCGTTGCGCTTTTTCGCCCATAACCTTGTCCTCATTGCACCTGTCAATACGGGATCGCCTGCATAATCACCCCCTGCTCACCCCGTTACCCAATTGCCGTCATGATTATGCGCGCGTATTGATTATAATCCTGTGATTATCTCTCAATATCTCAAACCCGGGTAACTCATAAAGGATTAGCAGCCTTGATCAAGCATAACGTAAGTACAGTCCAATCCTGGCTGGCGCTGGCTGGCTGGCTGGCAGTGTGTTTCGGTGCCGCCTCGTTTGGCGCTCAGTTCTCCCCGGATACCTGGTATGCGCAACTGGCAAAACCGTCGTGGACGCCTCCCGGCTGGCTGTTCCCCGTAGTATGGACACTACTCTACGCCATGATGGGCATTGCCGCCTGGCTGGTGTGCTGCTCGACGGTTTCGCGGCTGGAGCACTGCCGTTAGGGTTTTTTATTCTGCAACTGTTACTTAACGCGGTTTGGTCCTGGTTCTTCTTTGGCCAGCACCGCATAGGGTTGGCACTCGTGGATATTGCGCTGCTTTGGTTGGCTCTGCTCGCAACCATGGTCACCTTTTGGCGACACCACGCGGTTGCCGGTCTGCATTGTTGCCCTATCTACTCTGGGTAGCTTCGCCGCCATCCTTAACTTTGCCATCTGGCGCATGAATACCTAGCGATAAAAAGCAGGAAATACCGCCCTCCAACTGCTCAAAAGAAACAAAAAAGGGATCCTCAGTGAGTGACCGCTACACGCTTATGACGGACTGGTTGGGCAGCCTGCTGCCCGTACCCGCGCCCCACATCACCCCGGCTTCCAGCGACGCCAGCTTCCGGCGCTATTTCCGGGTGCGCCATGATGGCGCGAGCCACATCGTCATGGATGCGCCTCCCGAGCAAGAGGATTGCCGTCCCTTCGTCGCCATAGCAGGAGCCATGCATGAGCTGGGGGTCCAGGTGCCCCAAGTGCTCGCGGCGAATCTGGAACAGGTTTTTTGCTGTTGACCGATCTGGGCAGCCGTCTGTATCTGGCGGAACTGAGCGAGGGCAGCGTCGACCATCTCTACGATGACGCACTGGAGGCGTTGACGCGCCTGCAAGCGGGCGGCGATCCGGCCACGCCGTTGCTGCCGCCCTACGACTCGGCGCTGCTGCACCGGGAGATGGAACTGTTCCGGGAATGGTTTCTGACCCGGCATTTGGGACTGGCTCTGAAAGCGGGCGAACAGCGGATTCTGGACGAAACCTTCGCAACCCTGGTCCGCAACGCCCTGGAGCAGCCCCAGGTCTGTGTCCACCGGGACTACCACGCGCGCAATCTCATGCTGGCGCAGCCCAACCCCGGGATCCTGGATTTCCAGGATGCGGTGGTTGGCCCGGTCACCTACGACCTGGTGTCGCTCCTGCGGGACTGCTACATCGCCTGGGACCCGGGGCGCGTGACCGACTGGGCCCTGGGTTATCTGCCACTGGCGATCCAGTCGGGGATCATGCCCGAGGTGGAACCTGGGCGCTTCCTGCGCTGGTTCGACCTCATGGGGGTGCAGCGCCACCTCAAGGCCTGCGGAATCTTCGCCCGGCTCAACCGCCGGGACGGCAAGTCCCACTACCTTGCGGACATCCCGCGCACTCTGGGCTACGTCCAGGCAATGACCGAGTGCTACCCGGAACTCGCCGAACTGCATGGCCTGCTACAGCACCGCAAACTGGCGGTGGTCGTGGCGACATGAAGGCTATGATGCTTGCCGCTGGACGGGGTGACCGCATGCGGCCATTGACCGATACCACGCCCAAACCGCTCCTGGTGGTCGGCGGCAAATCCTTGATCATCTACCACATCGAAGCGCTGCGGGCGGCGGGGGTGCGAGAACTGGTCATCAACCTGGGCCGTCTGGGCGGGCAAATTCGTAACGCCCTGGGAGATGGTCACCCCTTTGGGGTCACTATCACCTATTCCCAGGAACCGGAGGATGCTCTGGAGACCGGCGGGGGCATTCTGCAAGCCCTGCCGCTGGTGGGACAGGCGCCCTTCATCGTAATCAACGGCGACATCTGGACCGACTATCCCTTCGCTCGCCTGCCTGCCGAACCAGGTGGACTCGCGCATCTGGTTCTGGTGGATAATCCGCCTCAGCATCCGCACGGCGACTTCGCCCTGCTGGCTGGCCGGGTGCTGGATGCGGGCAGCCAGCGGCTGACTTTCAGCGGCATCAGCGTGTTGCGGCCGGACCTGTTTGCCGGCTGCTCTCCCGGCCGCTTCCCCTTGAAACCCCTGCTGTGCCGAGCCATGGCCGAGGGTCTTGTCAGCGGCGAGCATTATCAGGGCGTCTGGCAGGATATCGGCACGCCGGAACGGCTGCGGAAGCTGGACCTGACATTGCGCGCCGCCGCCGTATCCCAGGACAGATCATGAACAATATCGCAGGACTGCTCAGCGGAGTATTGCTAATGCTCGCGGTGCAAAGCGCACCCGCGGGAACGCCAAGGGATACCCTGGTAATGGCTCATGCCATCGACGATATCATCACCCTGGACCCCGCCGAGATCTTCGAGTTTTCCGGCGCCGAATACGCGGGCAATACCTATGACCGGCTGATCGGCTATGACGTTAACGATGTCGCCAAACTCGTTGGCGTCGTCGCCGAGAGCTGGACCCTCTCCGCCGATGGCAAGGCCTATACGTTCAAGATACGCCCAGGCATCGTTTTCGCCTCCGGGAATCCCCTGACCGCCCAGGATGCGGCTTTTTCGTTGCAACGGGCCATCCTGCTCAATAAATCGCCGGCCTTCATCCTGGGCCAGTTCGGTTTCACCGCCGCCAACGTCAGGGAGAAAATCCGCGCGGTCGATCCCGCGACCCTGCTCCTGGAGACGGACAGAGCCTATGCACCGACCTTTCTGTTGTACTGCCTGACTGCCACCGTCGGGTCCGTGGTGGATAAACAGGAAGTCATGAAGCACGAACAGAACGGCGATCTGGGCCATGGCTGGCTGCGCACCGCTTACGCCGGTTCGGGGCCGTTCGTGCTGCGCCAGTGGAAACCCAACGAGGTGCTGGCCCTGGACCGCCATGCGGCCTACTGGGGCGGCGCGCCTGCCCTGCAGCGGGTGGTCATTCGCCATATCATCGAACCCGCTACCCAGCGCCTGCTGCTGGAAAAGGGCGATATCGACATCGCCCGCAAGCTCGGCGCCGACCAACTCGAAAGCCTCAAGAGCAATCCCGCCATCCGCATCCGCCGAGGCGAGAAGGGGGATCTCTATTATTTCAGCCTCAATCAGAAAAACCCGATCTGGCCAGACCGCAGGTGCGACAGGCGATGAAATACCTGGTGGATTATCAGGGCATCGCGGCTACTCTCATGAACGGCAGGGCCACCGTCCAACAGGCGTTTTTATCCAGGGGGATGTTGGGCGCGCTCACCGAAACCCCCTTCAGCCTGGATGTGGCCAAGGCCAAGGGACTGCTGGCCGAAGCCGGGCTGGCC
>CAVOJV010000069.1:0-9777 GCA_963696325.1 uncultured Gammaproteobacteria bacterium | reverse complement strand
GGCGAATCGAGTGCGGGCTCACCCGTTTGGCAGCCAGTCCCGGCAGGGTAGCCGATACCCGGCGGGCATAGCGCTCGACCAGCGCATGGATACCGAAGCGGGTAATTGGTCGGCCACCGCGGTTGAGAAAGACGGGCTCCGCGGGAGCCCGTCCCTCGATCCGTGCGGCCAACTCAGCCACCGTGTGTGGCCACAGCGGACAACGGCGCAGCTTATTACCTTTGCCGCGCAGCTGTACCGAAGAGTAGTCGCGCGGCGGCGCGTGGGCCAACTGGAGGTCGCCGATTCTGAGTTGTGCCGCTTCATCGGCGCGGGCTCCGGTATTGTACAGAAACAGGAGTAACCCATAGTCACGCTGGCCCTGCGCGGTATGGCGATCCGGGGCGGCGAGCAACGCGTCCATTTCCGCTTTCTCCAGGTAGATGATCGACCTTGAGGCGGCTTTTTTGAAGGGGATTGCCCGGATCTGTCCACACCACTCGATATGCTCAGGGCTCTTTTGGCCGATAAAGCGCGCCAGCGCATGGATCACCGCCAGTCGTTGGTTGCGGGTTGTCACGCTGCAGCGACGTCGCTGCTCCAGGTCCTGGAGGAACCCGCGTACCTGCTCGGCGGTGACCTGCTCGATCCGCAGTTGGTCGACCGGTTGACGGACTTGGCCGGCGATGAACGGGATCAGCAACACCAGCGTATCGCGGTAACTGTGCTGCGTGTTGCGCGCCAGATTGCGTTCGCCCAGCAGGTGCTCCAGGAGAAACCGCCGGACCCAGGGTCCGAGTTTCGCGTTGTCAGTCATCACCCACCTCCTTGAAGGCATAGCGCTCAAACCGCCGTGACGCTTCCTGCAGCAACGCCGGGGTCATCGTCAGGTAAATTTGCGTGGCAGCGATGTTGCCGTGGCCGAGATAGGTCGATAACTGCGGCAGCAGGGTTTGCACGTCCGCGCCTTGGCGATACCAGGAGGTCAGTCTGTGCACGGCGAAACAGTGCCTTAAATCGTGCAGCCGTGGCTGGTAGCGCGCACCATCGGTACGCCGGATACCGGTATACTCACACAGGCGTCGGAAGGTCTGTTCGACCAGTTGGATCGACACGCCAATGCCGCTACGCAAGACAAAGAACGATGCCCCCCTGTGTTGCGCGTGACCGGCGGCGTTGCGCTGGGTAAGGTAGTGCATCATCACTTGAGTCAGCTCGGGTCCCAGGGGCACCAGCCGGGTCTTGTCGAATTGGGTGTGGTGCACGGTGATCAGGGCGCCGGCTAGATCGATATCACCCAGTGTCAAGGCGACGGCTTCGCTGACGCCTAAACCGGCACCCTACAACAGCAGTAAAATCGCCCGCAGGGTGTGCGGCTCCAGTTTGCGATGTTCCTTGCGGTAAGCGGTAGTGGCCTGCACGAGCCGGTGGAGTTCATCGTGCGAGTACACATAGGGTACAAAGCACGGTGGCAGCTTGGGTACGGTTGTCGGCAGCGGCGAATCGGCGACCCAACCGCGACTGACCGCATACTGGTAAAAGCCGCGCAACACGCTGTGCTTGCGATGCCAGTAGCGTGTCACCGGGCCGGTGCCGGCCAAGAAGGCGAGCACTCGATCGGCGTGAACCTCGCCGGCATCGATCTCCTGGCCCATCTGCCGGCAGAACGTATTCAGGACACTTTCAGCGCTGTCAAAATGCTCCCCCAGGGACTGTCTAAAGGCCACGTATTGCGCGATCAATGCCTTGAGTTTCATAGCACCGCTCCCAGGTCAAAGTCCGCTACTTGACGCAGGCCGGCCAGGTCTATTTTGGCATACCCACGGGTCGTATCGGTTTTGCGATGCCCGAGATGGTCGCCGATCACTTTCATCGACAACCCTTCGCCGAGCAGACGCTGAGCACAAGCGTGGCGCAAGGCGTGTGGCCCATAATGGGGTAAGGGAAGCGCCAGCGGCCGCAACCGCTCGGCGACCAGGTCATAGAGCACCCCGCTGCTGAGCGGCACAATCGGCGCGCGTACAGTCAGAAAGAGCTCGCGGTGGGGGCTCTGCGGTCGTCCGTCTTGCAGATACCGCAGGATAGCCTCACCCACCGTGTACGAAAGCGGATAAGTCTGGCGGCGGCGGGGTTTGGGGCGGGTGACGTAGAGCAGTTCCTGCTCCCAATCCAGGTCCTCCAGGCGAAGGGCACGCACTTCACCGACCCGTAGCCCGTAAACAGCAAACAGCATGATAATAGCGCGATCGCGGCGGTCTTTCGGTCGATCGCCTTGCGTGCTCGCGAGCAGGCGCTGTACGTCTTCCCACGCCGGACCTTTCGGGAGCAGCGCATCGGTGAACAGGCGTGGCGACATTATCGCGGCGGCCAAATCCGGCGCGCACCACCGGCGGTGTTCGGCGTAACGGAAGAATGCCCGGAGCACGGTGACGTAGCCTTTCATTGAGGCCCGCGCGTAACCGTCCTGATCGCCTTTGCGCGCGATAGCCGCGTCGATATCGCCGATACCGATCTGGTCAAAGGGGCGCTGTTGTTGCCAAAAGCGGCCGAGAAACTGCTCCAGATGCCAGCAACGGAGGCGGATGGTGTGCGGGGACAGGCCTTGCTCCTGAGCCATGTAATCGGCGTAGTCCTCAAGCATATGAGTGTACGGGCGGCGGGGGACTTCGGGCCGGCGTAGTCGACCCAGAAAGTTCAGCCATTGCCGCGCATCGGAAATAAAGCGCATTCTCCCGTACCAGGCACCGGTGACATGAGGGGGTTGCGGCTGGCGATTTACCCACCGATCGGCCGCCGCTTGGATCTGCTCAATACCGATCTCAGCGTCGGTTGTCAGGGGCAGGTAATCAACGAACACCAACAGGTGCTGGGCGATCAGCCGCAGAGAGCTTGTCGTGCGCCCTTGGGCGGTACCATGGGCGAGATAGCGTAGTCGCTCGTCTAAGAATGCACCGGCTTGATGACGCTCGATCGTGCGGGGGCACTGGAAAAGTTGATGGAACATAGTCGATCCTCCTCGTTAAACAACGGATGAAAAATCGACTATAGCGACGGAACATTTATGTGGCGCAAAAAAGGAAAGCAATGCCCAATACAAGGCGCAGAAATCGTCTACGCCACATTACGGTGAAGACCACATAAGGGCTCGACGGCATGGTACTGGCGCTGAGCGCGGTCGGCCTCATACCGGGCCCGTTCCAGGCGTAACTGCCATTGACGCTGTAACGCGCGGGCTTCGCCCTCGAACTGCTCTAGCGTGGCCAGCGCTAAGGCGAGCTGATCCGGTTCCAGCGCCGCCAAGAAATGCTGTTCGACGGCGGCGTCCAACTGGAGGGCCCGGACCTCTTGGCAGCGCGGGTGATTATAGCGCTGCTTGGCCGTACTGCACTCATACACCGGGTACTGCCCCTGTGGTCCAGAATAGCGTAACCGCATCCGCGCCCCACACCGGCCACAGCGCACCAGACCTTGCAGTAAGGCTTGACCTTCGCGCGGAACACCGTGGCGATCCGCTTCATAATGGTTCTGATTATCCTGCAACCGCGCTTGATTGCGTAGATACTGCTCCCAGCTGATATAAGCCGGATAGGCTCCCTGGAGACAGACCGGCCACTGTTCGGGGGGCTGTCGCACAATACCACTCGAGGGGTGATCGGCCCGACGGCGCTGGGGATCGTGGGTGCTGCGGCCATAGACATACGCCCCGGCATAGGCCGGGTTGTGCAGGATAGCCAGCACCCGCTCCGTACTCGCCGGTTGCCACCGCAGTTCATGCGGAGCGGGCCCTTGCAGCGGGCGGGTAGGCAACGGTAACTGTTGGCGCTGTAGGTAGCGCAACACCGCACGGGCGCTGCCCAAGACCTCGAACTTGTCAAAGACCAGCCGTAGCCGCGCTTGCACTTCTTCATCCGCCGTTAGGATCACGCGGCCATCGCGTTGCCGCTCCAAGCCCGCCGGCAACGGCAGCCGTAGCTCCCCCCGCTCCGCCTTGAGGCGTTCACCCGCCTGCAGGCGCATTTTGAGATGATGTAGCTCCGCTTCACTCATCATGCCCGATAAGCCCAACAGGAGTCGATCATGGTATTGGCGCGGATCGTAGAGTTGCTCGCCGTCGGCCAGCAGGGTACCGCATAACGCGCACAGTTCGACTAACTGATGCCAGTCACCCGTATTACGCGCCAGCCGGGAGGCATCCAAACTGATGACCAACCCCACGCGGCCGAGACCAATCTCGGCGGTGAGCTGTTGAAAACCCAGTCGTTGCTGAGCTGAGCTACCGCTTTTGCCCAGATCCTCATCGATAACCTGCACCCGCTCACGCGGCCAGCCCAGCGCCACGGCCCGTTCCACCAGGCGGTATTGCAAGGCCGTACTCTCGCCGTGGCGCATGACTTGGCTGAGCGAGGATTGCCGGACATAGACATAGGCCAGCTTGGCCAGATGGGCGGTGGTGATCTTGGTAGGAAAGCCCTCAGCACGGTTCATGTGGCGCCTCCGCGGGGGCAGTTGGCCTCGCCTGGCGCTGGCGCCGGATCAGTTCGGCCAGACACTGGGCCAGTTGTTGGCGTTGCGCGGGCGTCAGATTGGGCCACAGGCGTGGCCGATCGGTGACGGTCGGGGTGGGTTGTCTCTGGCGGGGCAGCTCCTGCGGGCTTAGCTTGGCTTTCATCCGGGCTTTCCTCTCTCACAGCTAGTAGGCGGCGCACGGTATGTGCTAACGGGAGGAGAGTACGCACCGAGATGGGTAAGGGGGAAATCACGGAGGCGGTTTCGTCGCCGGATGCCCCCAGATCGGTAGCCGCACGCGGCACACGACGGTGCTCGCCAGTGGGCAGTTGTATGACAATAGAAGGCTCATGCGTTGAGGGGGCGGGGATCCGGACAACCGGCAAAGTCTGTCTGAACAGCGGGTGCGCCGGATCAGTGATGGTAACGTGAGAAACTACTCGGTCTAAGAGTGAGGCATTTCGTGATGTTTGAGTCGCCGATCAAATGGTGCCAATGGTCGAAATCGGGAATTGGCTGGTCACAATCGTCGAGTGAATACCGTAGCGATCATCGAGGATTTCCAACAGATCGCGGCGCTGGCGATCGTTGAGACTGTTTTCCAGGCCAAATCGTCCAACACCAGGACATTCACCTTGGCGAGTTGGCGGGCTAAAGTACCGGCTTTGCCAAGCGGCTTTTCCCGCTCCAACTGATTGACCAGATCGACCCCATTGAAGAAGCGTGCCCGCTTGCCGGTATGGATCGCGGCGACGCCCAGGGCAATGGCGAGGTGACTTTTTCCGGTACCGGTCAAGACGACGACATTCTCCTCATCAACGGGCTTTTGAAACCGTCATTCATTACCAGTATCACCCCCGCTATGGAGAGCAGGTACAGGTGGTTGGCTGCCAGCATCACGGCGGTGAAGCGTATTTCATCCTTGAGCAGCCTGATGGGAGTAGAGCATTAATTCCAGCCTGGATGACGGACCCGCAGGCGGCAACGCTGGAAACTGTAAAGCTTCCGCGTATCGCTCTTTCGGCGCTTTGTGATCTGCGTCGACGGGTCGATAGCTTTTTATCCTCTCGTGCAGTGCGTCCGAGGACGCCAACAGCCACGGGAGAAGTCCATGAAACGAGGCATTCCACCACAGAGCGATCTGTTTCTCAGCAACGAACCGGCGGAAAAGAAAATACCGGAGAGCGAACGCTCAGGCGTTCTTCATCTTCTGGGCGAACTGTTGTGGACGATGCTCGAACCACCGTCCGTAGCCCCGTCGACGGAGGCGGAAAGCGATGAGTAAGATCACCTCCGAACACTTGCGGCGTAGCGCCTATGTCTATATTCGGCAGTCCACCCTTGAGCAAGTGAACCACCACCGCGAGAGCCAGCGCCGACAATATGGGCTTAAGGACCGGGCCCAACAACTCGGTTGGGAGGACATCGTGATCCTGGATGAAGATCTCGGCCGTTCCGGCTCCGGTATCGCGCGGGCGGGCTTCGACCGGCTCCTGGCAGCGGTCTGTAAGGGGGCGGTGGGAGCGGTCTTCTCCATTGAAGCGTCGCGCTTGGCGAGAAACGGTCGCGATTGGCACACGTTGCTGGAGTTCTGTGGACTGGTCAATACTCTTTTGGTGGATGAAGACGGCATTTATGATCCACGCCACCCCAATGATCGGCTCCTGTTGGGCCTGAAAGGTACCCTCAGCGAGATGGAGCTTGCAACCTTTCGCCAACGCTCGCAGGAAGCCCTCAAGTTGAGAGCCGCGCGCGGTGAGCTGTATACCACGGTTGCCGTCGGCTATGTACGGACGCGGGACCATCGCCTGGAAAAGGATCCCGACCGCCACGTTCAACAGAGCATCGGTTTGGTATTCCAGAAGTTCCGTGAATTCGGCAGTGTTCGTCAGGTCTTGCTTTGGCTGCGGGAGGAACGGATCGAGTTGCCTGCGGTAGATTACGGTCCCGAGGGGCGGCGGATCATCTGGAAATTGCCGGTCTACAATACGATCCACAAGACCCTGACCAATCCCGTTTATGCCGGAGTTTATGCCTATGGTCGCACGGAGTCGCGCACGCGGATCGAGAATGGGCGTAAGCAGATCACCAAGGGTTGTCGCCGGGGACAGGACGCTTGGGAGGTGCTCATCATCGATCACCACAAGGGCTATATCGGCTGGCAGGAGTACCAAGCGAATCAAGCCCTGATTGGAGAGAACGCCAACGGCAGAGGTAGCATGATGGTACGAGGTTCGGTAAAACAGGGCGAGGCCCTCTTGCCGGGACTGCTGCGGTGTGGGCATTGCGGTCGGAAGCTGACGGTGCAGTACAGTGGCAAACAAGGTCGCGTCGGTCGCTATCTTTGCCGAGGCGCCCTGCTCAACCATGGGGTCGCCAGTAACTGCATTTCATTCGGCGGGCTGCGGGTCGACCAGGTGGTTGCGGAGGAAGTCCTGGAGGTCCTGAAACCGATGGGCATCGAGGCGGCCCTGGAGGCCCTGCGAAGGCGTGAGCGGGAGGGGGACGCGGTTCGGCACCAACGCCAACTCGCCTTGGAGCAGGCCCGGTTCGAGGCCAACCGGGTTCGGCGCCAGTATGATGCGGTGGAGCCCGAAAACCGGCTGGTCGCCGCGGAACTCGAGCAGCGCTGGAATGAGGCATTGCGTCTCGTTCAGCAACGCGAGGGGGAATTGGAGACGTTGCGAGGTTCCGATCCCCTACCTACTGATGAACAGCGGCAAGCACTAGTGGCCTTGGCAGATGACCTACCGACGGTCTGGCATCATCCTGCGAGTTCACCCGAGATCAAGAAGCGCCTCTTGCGCACGGTACTCAAAGAAATTGTCGTCTCCCTGGTCGATCAGCGCATTCATCTGGTGCTGCATTGGCAAGGTGGCGACCACACCGAACTCGAGGTCGTCAAAAATCGCAGTGGCCTTCACCGCTGGAAGACGGACGTGGAGGTCGAGCAGATGGTCCGCGCATTGGCTCGCCTGATGCCTGACGCTCACCTCGCCGCCCTCCTCAATCGTGCGGGCAAACGCACAGCCAAGGGGCTCGTCTGGACCCGAAACCGGGTATGCGTCTTTCGGAATGATCAGGCAATCGCGGTCTACGAGGAGGGGGAACGACAGGCTCGCCAGGAGGTCACTCTGCAGGAGGCCGCGGAACAGCTGGGTGTCAGTACCATGACCGTGCGGCGCTTGATTAAGCGCCGGATTCTGTCTGCCACTCAAGTCTGTGTCGGCGCCCCTTGGGTCATTCACCGAGATGACCTCGCCTCACCGGCCGTACAAAACGCGCTGCGCGAGCCCCCACGAACAGCCAATGACAAACAGAGAATTATGGATTTTCAATAACATAGAGAGGTGCGCATCATGTCACGGTCCCGGTTCCGCCGACGAAAATCAAATTCTGGGCGATGTCGGTGAACTGCGCAGCGCGCAAGGATCGCACGCGCGGTTCGGGGACCGGGGACTCCTGGAAGTCAAAGGTCGCCAAATCCCGATGCAGGGGAAAGCGCGCGGTCTTCAGTTGATACTGCAAGGTCCGCGCTTGCCGATCCGCCCGTTCGGCATTGAGCAACTGTTGGAGCCACGGCTCCGCCAGTGGGGGTGGCTCAGTCGGCGGGGTCACCAGATCTGTCAAGGCCTGTGCCATGCCATAGAGACGCAAGGCGTTGAGTTGCGCGATGAGTTCAGCCCGCATAGGTCGCCTCCCGCCGGCGGAGCTGATCATAGCGGTCACCGTCGGCCCGCGGTTCCTGGTGCAAGCGGAGCCGATCAGGCGTTTCCAGCCGTGCTGGTGGCAGGGGGGCCATCAAGCGATGGAGATGATTGAGGATGACCGGCAGAGTCGCCAGACCTTGCTCCAGGGCCAGATCGCAAGCCACTTCCAGGGGTTCCAGGCCGTGCGGACGGGTCACCAGCAGCAGTTCGACAAAGGCCTTGTCGCCGCCCTTTTGCGTGAGGAACAGTTCCAGGACCTTGCGCACCGAGGCTGGGAGGTCCCATTGCTGGAAAGGCGCCCCATCGCGTAGCGCGCCGGGTTTTCGTTCCAGCACGGGCAGAGAGTGCCAGGGATCGAAGATAAACCGCCCCCGCCCGAACTGTCGGGGATGTTCGGCTACCACTCGCGCTTCCGCCACCACTCGGATGCGATCGGCATAGGCACGCAGGGAAGCGGTTTTCCCGGCATAGTCCGCTGGTACGCTGTAGCGATTACGGTCACCGGCCACCAGGCAGGTGGAAGACACCCGCACGGTCGGTTCAAAATAACCGTCGACAGCGGCCGTGAAGGGCCGCAACCGCGGACGCTCCTCCTCGAACACCTCGGCAATGCGCCGGTCGCTTGGCGCCGGATGAAAGCGCTGGGCCAGTTCCCGGCAACGCGGTTCCAACCAGCCATTGAGTTCAGTGAAATCGGCGAACGCCAGGCGTGGCGTGAACAACCATTCCCAGAGGTTGCCCACTTGGTTTTCCACCTGACCTTTTTCCCAGCCGGCGGCCGGGGTACCGGCAATGGGTTCGATCAGGTAATGATTCATCAAGGCCAGAAAGCGACGATTGAACGCACGCTCCTTGCCGGTGAAGACCGTCGTGACGATTGGCTTGGGATTGTCGTAGATGCCTGCCAGGGGCACGCCCCCGAAAAAGACGAAGGCTCGATTATGGGCCTCGAAGATCATCTCCTGGGTTTCACGGGGAAAGGCCGCCACGAACCTCTGCCGGCTGTAGCACAGCCGGAAGTGCGCTACTTTCACCGTCTGTACGACACCCCCCAGAACCATCACCTCGTGACTCCAGTCAAACTGGTACTTGGCACCCGGCAGAAACGACAGGGGCACGAACGCGTGCGTGAGCGAAGGCCGTCTATCGCCCTTCCAAGCTTTCACAAACCGCTGCACGCTGTCATAGGCACCGGCATAGCCTTCGCGCTGGAGTCCTTCATACAAGCGCTGGGCGGTCCGGCGCTCACGCCTGGGTCGTTGGCTCTCGTTCTTTAACCATGCTTCCAGCCGCGACTGAAAAGCGCCCAGCTTGGGTTGCGGTTGATGCTGACGCGTATAGCTGGGATCCGGGTCGGTGCTCTTCAGGTAGTTGCGGACGGTCTTACGCGTCAGCTGAAAGTCACGGGCAAGCTGACTGATGGTCTCGCCTTCGACAAAATGACGACGACGAATTTTTCCGATGGTTTCCAAGTAGGTCACTCCAGGTTTCTCCGGTAAAAACCAGAGGGTTTAACACATCGGGGTGGTCCTTTTTGGACGCTGTTTTCCCCGACAACCTGGATACTTTTGCACGCTGATTA
>CAVOJV010000068.1:0-12028 GCA_963696325.1 uncultured Gammaproteobacteria bacterium | reverse complement strand
CCACTACACCTGCCGGTCGCTGGGCAGATTGTAGATATAGTTCGCGATACCCTCGCCGTGTTCATCGGTAAACGTCAATTTACTTTGGATCGCCTCTCCTTGCAGGATAGGCGAGCGGGTGGTGGATTGAAACAGCACGTCATGGCCGCGCCGCTCCAGATCCTCGGCGGCCAGGAACGGGAAAAACGCGAATTCCCCCGTGCCGACCATCACCAGCGGCCCCGCCGGCAGCGGTCCCTGGGGAGCCAATCGGCAGTGCCGGACAGCAGCAAACCGGTGCGACCGGTATCGGCGCGGGCATGGCGGCTGGGACGGCGAGCGGCCATGCCGGCGGGCAGTTGCGGCCGGTAATCTGGATTGGGCTGAAAGGTGAATTCCCCCTCCAGCAAGCTGGCAAAACCGAGTTCCTGGGGAATTCCTTCCACCAAGGCTTGCCGTTGTGCCGAGCCCAGCCAGTTGACGATAGCCACCAACATGATTTTCTTCAGCGCCGGCAGATGGCCGGCGACCCGCTGGGCGAGCAGTCGCAGGGTGCGCCCTGTGCTGATCTCGTCATCCACCAGCACCAAACTGCGCGAACGCCTGAACAATTCCGCCCGTTCGTCTTGTGGCGCATACAGGATATGCTCCGGCGCGTGGCTGTGGCACTCGTCGAAGACGATCAACGGGGGCATGGCCAAGCAGTGGCGGGTGGTGTGCATGGCGAGCACAGCCTCCTGGCGTCCCGCGCGCGCAAGGCTGTCGGCCACCCCGGCTCCCAGGCCGGTGGCGGTCTCCGCCATCCCGATCACCGTGACCGGCCCCGGCAGGTTTTGCAGGCGTTCAGCCAACTGGTCGTATACCTGTCGCATACGGGAAGGCCGGGCAGGGAATGTGTCTACCCAGCACCTTGGAGACAAACAAAAAACCCCGTTTGGGGTTTTGCCGAGATGCAAAATCCAGCAGCGCCTCCAGGGGCATGTCTTCCCGGTGCGTTTCGATCAGCAGATCGCCCGCCCGGATGGCAATCGGGTAAAGCATGGGGGGCCTCCCGGCGGCCGGGGTTTGCCCCGGGCCGCCAGGCCCGATCACCTAGATGTTGACGCCGTAATCCTTGGCGACGGCGCCCAGGCCACCAGCGTAGCCCTGGCCGATGGCCTTGAACTTCCATTCGCTGCCGTGCCGGTAGAGTTCGCCGAAGATCATGACCGTCTCGGTGGACGCGTCCTCGGACAAGTCATAGCGCGCGATCTCGGCATTAGTATCGGCATTGACGGCGCGGATGAAGGCGTTGGCTATCTGGCCGAAGTTCTGTTTGCGGGCATCGGCCTCATGAATAGTGACCACAAAGGCCACCTTGACAGTGTCGGGAGTCAAGGTGCCCAGATTGACGTCGATGGTCTCGTCGTCGCCCTCGCCGGCGCCCGTGCGGTTATCGCCGCCATGCGTGACGGCGCCCGAGGGATCACGGGTATTGTTGTAGAACACGAAATGCTGGTCGCTCAATACCTTGCCGTTCTCGCCCAGCACAAAGGCGGAGGCATCGATGTCGAAAGCGGCGCCATCGGTCTTGCGCAGGTCCCAGCCCAGGCCGAAGCACACTTTTTGCAGACCAGGGGCTTCTTTGCTTAGAGAAACATTCTGCCCTTTGTTGAGAGACACTGACATGGATTCATTCTCCTCTTAAGTCAAATATTCATACCGTACTGGCGGCACATGGCGGCCAGCCCGCCGGCATAGCCCTGGCCGACCGCGGCGAATTTCCATTCATTACCTTGACGGTAAATTTCCCCGAAGATCATGGCGGTCTCCACGGACGCATCCTCGGACAGGTCGTAGCGGACCACTTCGGCATTGGTTTCGGCATTGACCAGCCGGATGAAGGCGTTCTGCACCTGGCCGAAGTTCTGCTTGCGGGCATCGGCCTCGTGGATAGTGACGGTGAAGGCGATCTTTTGCACGTCGCTCGGCACTTTGCCGAGATCCACCATGAGCACCTCGTCATCGCCTTCGCCGGCGCCGGTACGGTTATCGCCGGTATGTTCTACGGAGCCATCCGGAGAGCGCAGTTGGTTATAGAAGATGAAGTCGGTGTCGGTGCGGACCTTGCCGCCAGCGTTCAGCAGGAACGCGGAGGCGTCCAGGTCGAAATCGGCGCCGTCGGTAGCGCGCGGGTCCCAGCCCAGGCCTACATGTACTTTTTTCAGATCCGGCGCCTCCTTGCTGAGCGAAAGCCGGCCACCTTTGTTGAGAGAAATAGACATAGCTCTGTCCTCCTTATCGAGTTACAACGAGTGACAAAGGCCGGAATCAACCCAGACCCCGGCCGGGATCCTTAGGCGCTTTCTTTATTCTTCCTTTGCACTGGCGATCGCCGTGTCCGTATCCGCTTCATCCTTGGCCGGGAATAGCAGCGAGGCGATGACCCCGGCGGCCAGTGTGGCCAGAATAATCATCAGGCTGGCGTTCGCGGAGATGTCGAAGCCGGGCCACCCGAACAGGTGATTGGATGCCTGCAACGCCAGCTTGCCGGCGATGAAAAACAGCAATGCCGCGACTGCTTTCTCCAGATGGACCAAAAATTTCTGCGCCGCGGCCAGAACGAAGTACAAGGACCGCAAACCCAGAATAGCGAAAATCACTGCCGAGTACACCAGCAGCGGTTCGCGGGTGACCGCGATCACCGCCGGTACCGAGTCGAAGGCGAAGATGATGTCGGAGACCTCGATGCACACAAGGCACAGCAGCATCGGCGTGGCGTATACCACACCCTGACGGGCCACCGAGATGCTGGGGTCTTCGGTCACCATAGTTTGCACATGGCCGTGCTTGACGAAGAACTGGCCGCCATGCAGGCGTGGAAAGATGGGCACCAGTTTCTGGGTCAGGCGCACCGACCAGTGATCCGAGTAATCCTCGATGTCTGCGTCCTCCCCGATTCCCGCCAGCATCTTGTAGCCGGTCCAGGCTACGATGGCGGCGAACACGAACTCGATCCAGGTGCTCAAGCCGAACAGGCTGGTGCCGAAGGCGATGAACAGCATGCGAAAAACAACGGCCCCCAGGATGCCAAAGTAGAGCACGCGATGCTGCAAGGCCCCCTTGATGCCGAAGGACGCAAAGATGGCGATGAATACCATCAGATTATCCACCGACAACGACTTCTCCAGCACATAGCCGGCCAGAAACAGATCGGCATGCTCAGGCCCGAAGCGGATCTTGATATAGAAGTAGAAAGCCAGTGACAGGACCACCCAGAACAGCGACCAGGCCAGCGCATTGGGTATGGTGATGTCCTTGCTGTCGTGGTGCACCTTAAGGTCGAGCCATACCGAGAAGCTGACCACCGCCACAAAGATAAAGATGGTCTCCAGCGGGAAGCCGATGTCTTGCATGGGAACGCCTCTAAACCAGGTCGAAGTCTTTGGGATTGAGCCCCAGTTCCTGGCAAATCTTGCGCACCACGGCTTTTTCATTGGCATCGAAGTCGCCGTCGGCGGCGCCGATGGCACAGCACACGCGCACCATCAAACGCGCCTCGGTTTCCTTGGATTTCAGCTTGCCGATGGCTTGCAGCGCATTGGCCTCGCCGATGGCATGGTCAAAATCGAACTGCTTGGCGAACTTCTCAAAGGTGGCGATGACTTCGTCGGCGCTGAACACCGACAGCACCTCGGAAGAGCGCAAAAACCCCATCATCTTCTGCTTTTCCTCGGACTTGACGACCCCGTCGGCGTGAGCCACCAATACGCAGCCGGCGACCACCCCTTCCAGAAAGGTCTTGTTGCGAACCTTGCTGACCTCGTTTTTGAGGGTGGTGGTAACTTCTTGAAAACGATTTTTTAGCCATTCTAAAGCCATGGGAATAACTCCTTCATAGGGTGAACAGGGTTAATCTTTGGAACCGGCCGCCCAGCGTAGACCGAAGTCATAGGCTCGGTCCATCACTTGATGGTCACGAAAATATTCGACAAGTTTACTGACCCGAATGTTGCCGGCATCATTTTCCAGCATCGCGATAGCACACATGACCTGGTCTGGGCTATGACTGTCGAGGCGAACTTCGAGAGCGGGTTGGCCGGGTGTCTTGATGGTGACGACCCCATCAGCCGCCGCCCAATTGGGCGCGCCCTCGTAAATGAAGGCGTAAATCAGCACCCGCTGAAGCTGGTCCCATTGGCGGCCATTGATATGCAAAAATTCGCCGGCCGCGCTCTCTCCGCTGCGGTCGTCGCCCATCAGTTGGATGTAAGGCGGTTGGTTAAGGCTGCCGAAACTGTTGCCCAGGGCCTGCACCGCTCCGGCCCGCCCGCCCCGAAGTTTGAACAAGCAGCCCAGGTCCAGATCGATCCGCTGTTGACCTCCACCCAGGAGGCGCCCCATGAATCCTCCGGACGGGGCGGCGGCCTTGCTCCAGTTCAGGTTGACCACGATCTCCTCGAAGCCCTGACCCTTCTTTTCCAGGGAGATGCTCTGCTTCTTGTCCAGAGTAATCTTGTCCAGGCGGACGGGGCGCGGTGGCGGTGCCGGCGGCGCGGCAGGTTTATCCTGAGCGGCCGGCGCGGGGTCGGGATCATCCGCTACATCCACCCCGTAGCCGCGGGCAAGGGGTGCAAGACCGCCGACGAAGCCCTGCCCCACGGCGCGAAATTTCCAGTCGCCACCACGCCGGTAGAGTTCGGCGGCGATGATCGCGGTCTCCGGCATTTTCCCAGTAGCCAGCAGGAAGGTGGCAATCGGGACCTTGCTCTGGGCATCGCGCACTTCCACCCGTACCTGGCTCAACTGGGAGAAGGCATGGCCCCGGCGCCGACCCTGATGAATGGTCAGGACCAGGGCGATTTTCTCTATTCCGACCGGTAACTGAGCGAAATTGATCTGAAACAGCTTGCCGTCCGGGGAACGCTGGATACCGCCCCCCGGCAACATGGGCTGGTTGTAGAAGATGAAATCGTCGTCGCCGCGCACCCTGCCCTGGGCGCCCAAGGCAAATGCGCTGGTGTCTATCTCCACCGTGGTTGCCGCCGGTTCCCAGGCAAGCGCCAGTTCTATGCTTTGAATAGCGGCGTTCTGCTGAGTGATGGAAATGTTTTGTCCGGGCTGCAGATTATTCATGGCCGGTTCCCTCCGTTAGTGGACCTTTGCCAAGCCGTTGCACTTTTGCAGATGAGTCATAGACACCTCCTCAGATTATGCAGTTGCCATTTCCCGGGCGCTCGCCTTTCCCGCGGCCGATAATTATTCAGTATGCACCAGCTTTATTTAAAAAATGATACTAATTCTCGAAAAATTACTATTCCCATATGAGGAGTGGTGACTTAACGCAGCCTGTCGAGGCTACATCACGAACAGCAGAATCATCGGCAGAGTCAGCATGGAAAGGGCGGTCTCCAGCGTGACGATGGCGGCCATGAGCCTGGCGTCGCCGCCTAACTGGCAGGCCAGAATATAAGCAGAAGGCGCTCCCGGTAAAGCGGCAAACAAGCTCAAAATAGCCGTCTCCAGGCGACCAAGATCCACCAGCAAGCTGAAGGCAATAGTGAATATGGGCAACACCAGCAATTTGAAGGCTGTGGTCAATAGTAGTTCCCTGGGCCGGTTCAATGCGGTGTGCAGATGCAGCCCTGTCCCGACCGCCAGCAGTCCCAGCGGCAGGGCGGCGTGGGCCAGGATATCCAACACCGCGCCGGTGCCCAGCGGCAATCCCAATCCACTAACATTCAAGACTATTCCGAACAGGCAGGCCAGGATCAGGGGATTGCCGGCCATGGTCCCCAACAGCCTGACAACCCCCACGGTGCCGGTGGCTTGAATTAGCACGGCCACGCAAAGAACGTTGACCAGCGGTATCAGGATGGCGATGGCCAGCGCTGCCACCGTGGCCCCGGGTTGGTGGAAAAGAGCGCTGGCGGCAGCCAGCCCCACATACGTGTTGAAGCGTATGCTGCCCTGATAGAGGGAACTAAAGGCCGGACCGTCGATTCTCAAAGAGGGCCGGATCAAGAACAGCAGTAGACTCATGGTGAGGAGAACCGCCACGATTACACCGGCAAACGGAGCGACAGCGTAATTACCCAGATCCGCCAACGCCAGCTCGCGCACCAGCAGGGCTGGGAACAGCAAAAAATAGGTCAGCCTTTCGGCAGCCGGCCAAAAGGACTCGCTGGGAAACTGGCTGCGGCCAAGGATATAGCCCAGCACAATCATGGAAAAAATGGGTCCCAGGGCGCCAAATATGACTGACAGATGATGGGTAAGAGGCATGGGCGAGCATCCTGTATTGAGTTGGGATTTTCCCGGCAGCGGCTTGATAAAGGTGCAGCGACCAAATTTACGTCTATAGTTTGACAAATCTTCCTGGTCTAACTTCCTATATATAACTCCCAAAGGATGCCGCCACGCCGAGTGGACCGCAACACAGTCCTGCGCGGGCGGTATGGTCAATCTCCAGCATACGAGGTCTGTCATGACAGCTGAGAATTACAACGATCTGGATCCCCTGGAAACCCAGGAGTGGCTGGAATCCCTCGACGCCATCCTGGAACGGGAAGGGGCGGAACGAGCGCATTTTCTGCTGGAGAAGCTTCTGGACGAGGCTTACAGTCATGGCGCCCACATGCCGTACAGCGCCAACACCCCTTATCTGAACACCATTCCCCCCGAGTTGGAGGAATATACACCGGGCGACCCGGCCATCGAGTGGCGCATCCGTTCCATCATCCGCTGGAACGCTACCGCGATGGTGGTAAAGGCCAATAAAGTCTCCTCGGAATTAGGTGGTCATATCGCCAGCTTCGCCTCCAGCGCCACCCTCTACGACGTGGGTTTCAATCACTTCTGGCATGCGCCCGCCGATGGTCATGGCGGCGATCTGGTGTTCATGCAAGGCCACTCGGCGCCCGGCATCTACGCCCGTGCGTTTCTGGAAGGGCGAATCAGCGAGGAGCAACTGAACAATTTCCGCCGCGAGGTGGACGGCAAGGGTCTGTCCTCCTACCCCACCCCTGGCTGATGCGGGACTTCTGGCAGTTTCCCACCGTCTCCATGGGCCTGGGGCCCATCCAGGCCATCTACCAGGCACGCTTCATGAAGTACCTGGAGCACCGCGGCCTGATCAATGCCGAAGGGCGCAAGGTCTGGGCCTTCATGGGCGATGGCGAAATGGACGAGCCGGAATCGCTTGGCGCTATCTCTCTCGCCGCGCGCGAGAACCTGGACAACCTGATCTTCGTGATCAACTGCAACCTGCAACGGCTGGACGGCCCGGTGCGTGGCAACGGCAAGATCATCCAGGAACTGGAGGCCGATTTTCGAGGCACCGGCTGGAACGTCATCAAGGTCATCTGGGGTTCGTACTGGGATCCGCTGCTCGCCCAAGACAAAACGGGAATCCTACGCAAGCGCATGGAGGAATGCGTGGACGGCGAGTACCAGAACTTCAAGGCCAAGGGCGGCGCCTACACCCGCGAGCACTTCTTCGGCAAGTACCCGCAACTGCGGGAGATGGTCAGCCATCTCTCCGATGACGATATTTGGCGCCTCAACCGCGGCGGCCACGATCCCCACAAGATCTACGCTGCCTACGCCGCCGCCGTCAAGCACCAGGGCCAACCCACCGTCATTCTGGCCAAGACCGTCAAGGGCTATGGCATGGGCGTGGCCGGCGAGGGCATGAACATCACTCACTCCCAAAAGAAGATGGGCCACGAGGCGTTGAAGGACTTCCGCGACCGTTTCCAAATCCCCGTCTCCGACGAGGAATTGGACGCTGCGCCCTTCTACAAGCCCGCGGCTGACAGCCTGGAAATGCAGTATCTGCAGGCGCGTCGCGCCGCGCTGGGCGGCTATCTGCCCCAGCGCCGGCAGGCCGCCGAATCTCTCAAAGTGCCGGAACTGTCCACCTTCAGTGCGTTGTTGCAGGGTACCGGCGAGCGGGAAATGTCGACCACCATGGCCTTCGTGCGCATCCTCACCGCGCTATGCAAGGATAAGAATGTCGGCAAATACGTGGTGCCCATCGTGGCCGACGAGGCCCGCACCTTCGGCATGGAAGGTATGTTCCGCCAGTTGGGCATCTACTCCTTTAAGGGGCAGCTCTACCAGCCTCAGGACGCCGATCAGCTCATGTATTACAAGGAGGACAAACAGGGCCATATCCTCCAGGAAGGCATCACCGAGGCGGGCGCCATATCGTCCTGGATCGCCGCCGGCACCGCTTACAGCAATCACGGCATCAATATGGTGCCCTTCTACATCTATTACTCCATGTTCGGTTTCCAGCGCGTCGGCGACCTGGCCTGGGCGGCGGGTGATATCCAGGCGCGCGGCTTTTTGATCGGCGGCACCTCGGGCCGCACCACGCTGGCTGGCGAAGGGTTGCAGCACCAGGACGGCCATGGCCACCTGTTCGCCGCCTTCATTCCCAACTGCGTCTCCTACGATCCTACCTTCGCCTACGAACTGGTCGTCATCATCCAGGACGGCTTGCGCCGAATGTACCAGGAGCAGGAAAACATTTTCTATTACATCACCACCATGAACGAGAGCTACCCCCATCCAGCCATGCCCGAGCATGTCCAGGAGGGTATCCTCAAGGGCATGTACCTGTTTCGGCAGGGTGACGCCGGTGAGAAACGGGTGCAGCTCATGGGCTGCGGCAGCATCCTGCGCGAGGTGATCGCCGCCGCCGACCTGCTGGCGGAGGATTTCGATATCCCCGCTGATATCTGGTCCGCGCCGGGCATCAATCTGCTGCGCCGCGAGGCCCTGGACGTGCAGCGCTGGAACCTGTTGCATCCCGAAGAGTCGCCGCGCGTCAGCTACGTGGAGAACTGCCTGCGCGACCACCAGGGACCGGTTATCGCCGCTACCGATTATATGAAGCTCTACGCTGATCAATTGCGCCCCTTCATTCCGCGCCGTTACACCGTGCTGGGAACCGATGGCTTTGGTCGCAGCGACACCCGGGTCAATCTGCGCCGCCACTTCGAGGTAAATCGCTACTATGTGGCTGTCGCCGCCCTCAAGGCCCTGGCCGATGAGGGGGTGATTCCAGCCGCCAAAGTCACTAAAGCGATCAAGAAATATGGCATCGATCCCGAGAAGCCAAACCCGGTGACCGTGTAACAACCAGACTGGAGGAGAAGCTCAGTGGGTACGATTAAAGAAGTACGCGTGCCGGATATCGGCGATTTCAAGGGCGTGGACGTGATCGAAGTCCTGGTGTCTCCGGGCGCTACCGTCGCCGCCGAGGACCCCCTGCTCACGTTGGAAAGCGACAAGGCCAGCATGGAGGTTCCCAGTCCCCTAGCAGGGGTGGTCAAAGAGCTCAAGCTCAAGGTGGGCGACCAGGTCTCCGAGGGAGACCTGGTCCTGCTGCTGGAGGTGGGTGAAGCCGCAGCCAAGGTGGAAAAACCTGTTCCCGCTGCCCCTGCCGCCCCCGCGGGACCCGCACCCGGCAAGGGTGCGTTGCAAAAGGTCCATGTCCCCGATATCGGCGATTTCAAGGGTGTGGACGTGATCGAGGTTCTGGTCTCGCCAGGGGATGTCGTCGCCGTCGAGGAACCACTCATCGTGCTGGAGAGCGACAAGGCCAGCATGGAAGTCCCATCGCCCGCGGCGGGGGTGGTTAAGGAGGTCAAGCTCAAGGTGGGCGACAAGGTCTCCCAAGGTGACCTGGTCCTGCTGCTCGAAATCGAGGCAGGCGCGCCCCTGGCCGGGGAAGCGGCGGCGGAGGCTCCGCCGCCGGCGGTTACCCTCGGGCCGACCACCCAAAAACCGGCCTCCTTCGAGCCGCGCCAGCCCCCGATAGCCCCAACGCCGATGAACGAGATGGCCTTTGCCAAGGTCCACGCCAGTCCCTCGGTACGCCGCTTCGCCCGCGAACTGGGAGTGGATATGAGCAGGATCGGCGACGGTTCTGGCCGCAAGGGGCGTATTACCCAGGAGGATGTGCAGTCCTTCATCAAGCAGGTCATGGCCGGCCAGGCCGTCGCGCCAGCTGCTGCGCCCGCGCCGACGGGCGGCACTGGTATTCCTTCTATCCCAGCGGTGGACTTCGCCAAATTCGGCCCCATCGAGGCCCAGGCGCTCACCAAGATCAAGCGGTTGACCGGCAGCAACCTGCACCGCAACTGGCTGAATGTCCCCCACGTCACCCATAACGACGAGGCGGACATCACTGACACGGAAATCTTCCGCAAATCCCTGGCCGAGGAGGTCAAAAAACAGGATATCCGGGTCACCCTGTTGAGCTTTCTGCTCAAGGCTTGCGCGGCGGCGCTCAAGGAATATCCCACCTTCAACACCTCCCTGGACCCCAGCGGCGAGGGCCTTATCCTCAAAAAATACGTCCATATCGGCGTGGCGGTGGACACCCTCGAGGGGCTGGTGGTGCCGGTGATCCGCGACGTGGACAAGAAGAATTTGCTGGAACTGTCGGTCGAACTCGGCCAGTACAGCACCAAAGCCCGCGCCAAGAAGCTCATGCCCGGCGAGATGCAGGGCGCCTGTTTCACCATCTCCAGTCTGGGCGGCATCGGCGGAACCTCGTTCACGCCCATCGTCAACGCTCCCGAAGTGGCCATTCTGGGCGTGACCCGCTCCAAGCAGGCGCCGGTGTGGAACGGCAAGGAATTCATCCCGCGGCTCATGCTGCCGTTGTCGCTGTCCTACGACCACCGGGTCATCGACGGCGCCCAGGCGGCGCGGTTTGTTAGCTACTTGTGCCGGGTGATGAATGACGTTCGGCGGTTGTTATTGTAGCTGCTTGGGTTGTTATTCAGGGCAGCGCTCCCTCTCTCTGATCATGTCCTGGTCCTTGCTGGGCGAGGTTGGGGAGAGGCTGATCTAATCACTGCTGTGGCTCTGCCTCCGTAGGAACGGCGCCTCGCCGCGATTATCGCACCGGGGGCGGCTCCCGGATGGGAAGTCCGGCATTGTCCCGCAACCAGCCGGACAGGTGCTGACGCACCAGTTCCTTGAACTTGTTGGTGGTCTTGAAAGGCCACCATAAACCTTGTTTGGGAAATGCTTTTTGGAATTCCAACACTTTGCGCCACTGGTCGAGTTCTTCCGGCGAGGATGGCGAATAGGGCGCGTTCTTGAAGTAGACCATGATATGGGGTCGGCGTGGCTGTTCCTTGCTGTTTTGCCAAGCGTTGTAAGCGGTACGAAATTCGTGCTCTGTACCAGAGTTGGCATCGTGGGCGTGCCGAACCGCTTCCAAAAAATGCCGATGAGAAGGTCGCTATCGTCAATTCGCAGAATGCTGTCAATCAAACCCTGTGGGCCTTCCGAGTAAAAGCCGGGATAGGCGTCCGTTTCCCAGCGGTCGAGCTTGAGATCCACATGGAGCACCGCACCCAGATTTCTATTCAGTTCTTCGATAACATCAGGCAATACATCCCGCTCAGGCCGAACATCGCTGGGCGAGGCCAGGACGACGCGAAGTGTGCGCATGGTTTTCTCCGCTGGTGGGGATTTTGTTCCGGTGCTTTGGGGCCAGAAGGTATCGGCTCGATAGATTTTGAAGCGTCGTTGCAAAGCCGAAATGACTCCAAGAATTCTTTTTGTGTTTTGAGAGCCTTGCCTGAGGTTAGGAACGAGTTGGGCGAGAAGTTGAGTATCACCGATCCTCACCAGCGCCCCGCCGGCGGCCCAACTCGCCCAGAAATCTTCATCGTTCAGGGCGGTGAACAGGGCGCTGACTTCATCGTGCAGGGCGGTGGACAGGGCGTTGACGGCGGCCTCGTCGCCGATCTCTCTTAGAGCCCCGACGGCGGCTTGGCGTAACGTTTTGTCTTCATGATGCAGTGTCTGTTCCAATGCGGGGATAAACCGCGAGATCGGGTCAGGCCATACAATTCCACCCGATGCCATTCGGGTATCTGTGGCGTCGTGGCAATGAAACGAATGGCTTCCATCTGCCAATCTGGTTGCATTGCCCCTGCCAGTCGCGCGGCCCGCGGCCAATCAACTGCTTCCGCCAACTTAACGATTCGTAATGCTTGCCGACGCTCTTCCACCAACCCCAACAGCAGGATGAATG
>CAVOJV010000067.1:0-65851 GCA_963696325.1 uncultured Gammaproteobacteria bacterium | reverse complement strand
TTTTTTTTTTCCTTCTTCTTGGTTCCGTTGCGTATTGCTACAGCCGCCGCTTAACCATGAGGCAGTGGGGCCCCGGGTCGGGCGCTCAGAAGCTGTCGCGCTTGCGCGCGACCAGCGAGAGCGTCGCGGCGAACGTGCACAGCGGCCAGACGTTCTCGACCGCATTGAGTGCCTGCGCGCCCGCTACTGCCCGCGCAAGCCAAGGCCGGCGCCAAGCAGGCGGCAGGCTCGACGGTGCGAGCTGATGATGTCCACCCATGACAGTCTCAAAGCCGTAGTGTAATAGGCGCCTGCGCAACGCGAGCAGCGCATAGCGCCTCCGGTGCGCCTGCCCCGGGAATAGCCGCCGCGAGACAAACTCGGTCCACGAGCTGCGGTTCGGCAAATGCGTGATCAGCAGCGCGCCGTCGCTCTTTAGTACGCGCCAGAGCTCGGTCAGCGAGGCGCCATCGTTGGGCACGTGTTCGAGCGTGCCGCTGGCGAGTACCGCATCGAAGTACGCGTCGGGATAATCCAGCCGCCACGGATGCGTGAGCTGCACGTAGCGCAAGCCGAGCTCGCATGGAACGCGGCATAGTCGTCTTTCGGGCAAACGTCGCAGCCGTGCAATTCGAGGCCTGCACCGAACTGCGCGCGTGCAAGCGCCGAGAACGGCGCGTGACGGCAGCCCCAGTCGAGCACGCGCTGTCCAACCGCCAGCGCCGCGTTCACCTTGGCATAGACGCGCACGAACTCGTCGAGCGACGTTTTCAGCGCGCGCTTGTCTGCAAGATAGGAGTCGTTGCCGGCGGCGTCCGCGTTGGCGAGGAACGCGTCCAGCGCCGCAGTGAGAGCCACCCGGTCCGGTTCAAGGGTGCAGGGTTTTACCGTCACAGGGCGTTCCGCCGCAGCCCGGTGCCACGATGATCGCGCCGGCGCATTGATCGAACATTAGCATTACTGCATATTCCACGCACTATGCTCGCGCAGCTTGCCAACGTATTTACCGAGCAAGCAGCCAAGTGTCGTTTTCGGTGGAACAGTCTTAGGGCTACCACCAGTTACTCTTACTGAAGTGCATCCCGCCAGCACAACAAAGCAACCGAACAAAGTAGCGGTAGCCTTACCCCAACTCTCCACTCGATACACAGAAACCCCCCTAGCAGCCTGTCGGAGAATTTCAACCCTTTGATTTTGGACTCTCTGTGCGTGGATTTCCAAGGCTTTTAAACCGATTCTCGAGCATTCTAAGAGGAAATATGGAGGCTAAAAGGCCAATATTGACCATCATACTGCTGCCTCAGTGATTTCTCCGACAGGCTGCTAGCGCCAGATGCAAAAGCTAACGGGCGGCGGATAAGCGGCGAAGGACGGAAAGCCGCAGGCTTTTCGGCCGGAGTCCGCTTGATCCGCTGGTGTACGCCCGGCATGGGCATGAACTGGTGGGGTGAAAGTCCCCTGTGGGAGTACCTGAAATGCCCATTCATTGGGCCAATATAACCACTAGCCGAAGGCAAGGGCAAACCCGCGAGGGGATGTCCGAAGGAAGCCCGAGTGCAAAGGTGCGAGCCGACGGACAGAAACCGCCTAGAAGGCTCAGTCCCTGGGCGAGTCAGCACCAGGTGACGAAGCCCGCCAGGTGCAGGGGATAGGGTAAATGCGGCGGCTGTGTATCGAAAGTTCATGTCCTTATCCGGGGAGATCTGTCTCGCAAGCGGCCCGTGCCGCTAGGGGAGTCGAACTGAGGCCCCGTCCGAAAGGGCTGGAAACGCCATCGAACGCTACGGGGGCTGTGGTGGCCAGGGGAGCCGGACTGAGGCCCAGGGCGAAAGCACTGGAGAGGCCACCGGACCCTACCGTAACCCGGGCAGCGCGCCGGGCGGCAACGCTGGGCGTGATGAGGACAGAAGTCAGCAGACGGCATAGTAGCCCAACGCCCACCGTAATGGGGGGGACACGGTGAAGGCCCGAACCTTCGGCAACGAGCGAGCCGGGCGGACCTCAACGGCCGTACCGCACCCGACCGGGTGAAACGGCGTTGGCGGCCCGTACCGTAACCAACGTTGGAGGTCGTCATCCTACGGTGCCCCTTTCCAATCCGGAGGAAGCGCCCCGTGCGGACCCGCATGCGGGGTGCTGTGGGAGCCGGGGGAGAAAAACCCCCGGCGACCGGATTAAGTGCTAGCTTCGGCATCTATCTGTCCATACTGAGAAAAATAGTTGGCAAGCTGATGATAGCGGTGCTCTAACTTCTTATTTCCAGCTTGCCTCCAAGAACTAAGTTGCGATTCGATGAACTTATTCGCACTAGCAACGATGTCTCTGTCGAATGTACCGCGAGAAGCATCCCGAAATGCTGGGCCAAGGTAATGAACGATCTGCTGCCTATCAAGATCAGGCTGAATTAGGTCTAGGCATAATTGGGCCATACTCTTTCGGAACTGGGAAGAAAGGTCTAGTCCAGCGGCATTCACATAATGTTGCAAGTAGCCAACGAGTCCCTCTCCTACTACCGCTCTTGGCCATTGAGCTATCCGGCTTTCGAGGTCGTAGCTGTACGCAAGTGCTGCACCGTATAATTCGCCCGGTCGGTATTCTACTCCCCAAGCCGCGTCAATCCCTATTCTCACCGGACCTTTTGCTGCGAGCCCGACTATGCAATGCATACCCGCCGCCATAAGCATGCCGAAGATACTATTTACGGGAGATCTAACTAAACCCTCTCCGAGAGGTATGTATACCACGAATCCGTCCGAGAACCCTTGCCACTTCAATTCACCTGGAGCCATATCCGGTAGCTCTTTTCGAAGCGGAGCTGGCAACTGGGAATAAATACCATTTTCCGAAGAGTACTCGTCAAAGAACTTTTGGAAGAGCTTTTGCACACCCACTATCCGCCCTACGGATCTCTTTACGAGCGCAACAGCTTCCGTTTTATCCGGTGGCAGGTGGCGACCTGGCATTTCCGCTCTTTGACCTAGCAGGTCAAGGAACATCACAGCATAGTCACACAGGTTGATGTTGGTGTCAGTCATTGCACTTATCGTTTCGGTTCAGCGGCGGCGCACCAGCGCCGTCCGCTGCAACCGGTTGTTAGACAGAATAGGCCGATATGGCGCTAGACAGAATCTGCGTATTACCTTGCGCTTTGCATCTATGTAGCACAATTTCCTCATTGATTTTAGCCTAAAATTTGATAAGTGAACGCGAGTCCATGATCAGCACCCCGTCAACCCCTGTCGATGCGGTTCGCCGGTTCTGGGACCGGTATCTGGAATTGCTGCATCAACAAGGCATTAAGCCGCCTGCGGAGCGGTGGTACGTGACCCAGGCAGAGGCTTATATTAAGGCGACCGCCGGGCGGCGGCTGGGGGAGCATACCCCTGCTGATGTCCACCGGTACCTCTCTGACCTCGGCAGAATAGGCAGAATGAATGACTGGCAGTTTCGGCAATCGGTGGATGCTATACAGCAATTATTCGAACTGGTGGGCGTGCCCTGGTTGCGTCAGGTGGATTGGGATTTTTGGCGGGCTTCGGCGCACACCTTGCCGTTGAATCATCCGACGATTGCGCGGGCTTCGAGCCCACCGATGTTGTCGCCCCCACCCGGCGATGCCACCCCAGACAACGGCGCGAGAGGCGGGCAGAACGTGACGGTTATCGACCGTCTGGTGACGGTGATTCGGCAGCGGAATTATTCGCTCTGCACCGCGGAGGTGTACCGGTCGTGGACCGAACGATTGCTGGCCTTTACATGATAGAGCGCGGCACTGTCATTTTCGCCACGCAGGTTATCAGTATAGCGCTTGACCGATCAGGGATCGTCAGGCGGCTCGCATGCCTCAACCATCGGGTTTACCTCCCGGGCAGCGGGGCGTGGGCAATCAGCGGCTATTTATTTAATTCATTGATGTCCAGGGAACGCCGCCAGTCCTGACCTTCCTTATCGAACAACCGCCGGCTTTCCTCTGGTCCCCACGTGCCGGCGGGATAGGTGGGAATATAATCCCGTTCCGTGGCCCACATCCGCAAAATAGGGTCGACCACCCGCCAGGCGTATTCCACCTCATCATAGCGCAGGAACTGGGACCGATCGCCCTTGATGACATCCAGCAGCAGTTCCTCGTAGGCGTCGGTGGCGATATCGTCCTTATTGCGAAAGCTGGCGTCCAGGCTGGTCTGGCGGGTGCGCATCTCCAGTCCTGGCTCTTTCACGGTCAACTCGACGCGCAGGCACTCCGCCGGTTGAATTCCCAGCAGTACCCAGTTGGGATGCATGTTCTGGATCTGGTTCGCGCGGAAGAATTGCCGGGGTGGGTTCTTGAAGCAGATGGAAACCATGGACTGGCTTTCCGTCATGCATTTGCCGGTGCGCAGGTAGAATGGCACATCCGCCCAGCGCCAGTTGTCGATCAACAGTTTAAGTGCGGCATAGGTCTCGGTGACGCTGTTGGCGGGGACTTTGTCTTCCTGAAGATAACCGTTTACCTTGTTGCCCTGGATCACGCCCTGCGTGTATTGGGCGCGGAAGGCATGGGCGTGTACCGCGCTGGCCGGGATCGGGCGGATGGATTTCAGCACCTTCACCTTCTCGTCCCGCAGCGCTTCCGCCTCCATGGAGATGGGCGGCTCCATGGCGACCAGGGTAAGGACCTGCAGTAGATGGCTTTGAATCATGTCCCGCAGGGCACCGGCACCGTCGTAATAATCGGCGCGGCTGCCCACGCCCAGCGTCTCGGCGTGGGTGATCTGCACATGATCGATATAGCGGCGGTTCCACAACGGCTCCATCATCACGTTGGCAAAGCGAAAGACCAGCACATTCTGCACCGTTCCCTTGCCCAGGTAATGATCGATCCGGTAGACCTGGTCTTCGCGCAGAAAGCGGTTGAGCCGCCGCTGCAGGGCATTGGCGCTGTCCAGGTCATAGCCGAACGGCTTTTCGATCACCACTCGCCGCCAGCCATGTTCCTCGTGCAGCAAACCCGCCACGCTCAAGTTCTCGACGACGATACCGAACTCGGCGGGCCGGATGGACATGTAAAAGGCCGCGTTCTGCGGAAACAGGGAATCGTTATCGAGCAATTCCCGCATGGTGGTGTACATGGCGGCGTCGCACAGATCGCCCTCAAAGTAGTGCAGCCGTTCCCGAAAGCGCTGGAAAACCGCTTCGTCGAGACCACCGCGAGCCTTGGCGAGGACCATGTCCTTGGCCTCGGCGACCCACTGTTCACGATCCCAGCCCCGGCGCCCAACGGCCAGAATGACGGTGCCCTGGGGCAGTCGCCCGGCGGTCTCCAGGTGATACAGGGCAGGCATGAGCTTGAGCCGCGACAGGTTACCGGTGGAGCCAAAAATCACATAAGTACAGGGATCGTTCATGGTGTTTTTCCGGTGCGCGCCAGTCGTCTTTCGGTCGTGGCTGGTCGTGGGTTAATCCTCGGACGTTGTTAAGACCCCTGGTCGCCGCGACCACTCCACTCGGTGTGAAAGAATTCACCACGGGGTCGGTCTACCCGCTCGTACGTATGGGCGCCAAAGTAATCCCGCTGGGCTTGCAGCAAATTGGCCGGCAGCCGTTCGCTTCGGTAACCGTCGTAAAAGGCCAGCGCCGAGGACAAGGCCGGCGTTGGAATGCCCAATTCGATGCCCAGCGTCACGGCTTTGCGCCAGCCCGCATCGGCTTGCTGAATGGCACTGATGAAGAAATCGTCCAGCAGCAGGTTTTTCAGCGCCGGGTTCTTCTCGAAAGCCTGCTTGATGTTGCCCAGAAATCTGCTGCGAATGATACAGCCGCCCCGCCACATCAGGGCGATATCCCCGTAGCTCAGATTCCACCCATAGGCTTGGGCGGCGGCGCGCATCAACATGTAACCCTGGGCGTAGGAAATGATCTTGGCCGCATACAGGGCGTCGTGGATGGCACCGATATAGATTGCGGTGTCGCCGGCGAGGGGTTTATTGGATTTGCCAAGCATCTTGGCGGCCTGGCGGCGCTCGTCCTTGCGCGCCGATAGAAAGCGAGCGAACACGGCTTCGCTGATCAGGGTCAACGGAATGCCCAATTCCAGGGCATTGATGCCAGTCCATTTGCCGGTGCCTTTCTGGCCAGCGCTGTCCAGGATGCTATCGATCAGCGGCGTTCCGTCCGCCTCCCGAACCCCCAGGATATGGCCGGTGATCTCGATGAGATAGGACTCCAGCACGCCCTCGTTCCAGCGCGCGAAGATGGTCTGCAACTCAGCGGCGTCCAATCCCAGCCCTTCGCGCAGTAGTTGGTAGGCCTCGCCGATAAGCTGCATGTCGCCGTATTCGATGCCATTGTGAACCATCTTCACATAATGGCCGGCGCCGTTTTCGCCCACCCATTGACAGCAGGGTTCGCCGTTGACCCTGGCGGCGATGGCCTGAAGGATAGGCTTGACGATGGGCCAGGCTGCTTGATTGCCGCCGGGCATGACGGAAGGCCCGAATCGCGCTCCCGCTTCGCCGCCCGAGATGCCGGTGCCGATGTAAAGGATGCCCTGAGCAGCCAGCGTTGCAGTACGGCGGTCAGTATCCGTATACAGGGAGTTGCCGCCGTCGATGATCACATCGCCCGCTTGCAAATGAGGTAGCAGTTCGGCGATGAATTGATCGACAGCGTTGCCTGCCTTGACCATGAGCATGACCCGTCGAGGCGTCTTGAGGGAATCGGTCAGTTCGGCAATGGAATAGGCGCCAACGATAGCAGTGCCTTTGGCTGGGCCTTGCAAAAAGGCGTCTATCTTGGCGGTAGTGCGATTGTAAACGGCTACCGTGAAGCCGTGATCGTTCATATTCAGCACCAGATTCTGGCCCATCACGGCCAGGCCAATCAGACCGATATCGGCGGCTACCATAGATTTTGCCCCCTAAAGTGTGGTCGTGGTTTGGATCGCGGTTGCATGGGCGGTGCATGGTCTGCCCTGACCCCTAAGGAGAGATCGCCTTGCCCAGCACAGCCGTTGCCTCTGCGGCAAACCGGAAGTGGTTCTTGCCCTGCCTTTTGACTGTTCTATTGTAGATGGAAAAAGTAGTATCGGCATTGCAAGGCATGTTGTTCATTTCAAAAGCGGATAGCGTTTGCAAGTCGCTTGACGGGGGTAGCGTCAGAAACTTCCGACGACGAATGATGGTCATCTTCTGAAACCACCATTTCCGCATTTGCCAGAGGAGAATGACTATGTTTGGGTTCGAGAAGAAAACACGCATGCCGGAGCCCAGGGAAGCGCTCGTGGGGCGAGCCGCGAAAATGGCGGTACCAGCCCGGCATTATGTCAATGATCATGCCTTGCGGCCACCCTTCCCGGAAGGGATGGAAATGGCGTTGTTTGGCCTGGGGTGCTTCTGGGGCGCCGAACGCAAATTCTGGCAGACCGACGGTGTGTATACCACGGCGGCGGGGTACGCCGCCGGTTTTACACCTAATCCCACCTATGAAGAGGTATGTTCCGGCAAGACGGGGCACAATGAAGTCGTGCGTGTCGTGTTCGATCCGCGGGTCATCAGTTACGAACACTTGCTGAAAGTTTTCTGGGAGGCGCATGACCCGACCCAAGCCATGCGTCAAGGCAATGACGTGGGCACGCAATATCGCTCTGGGATTTATACCTCTGGCGAGGCCCAGAAAGCCGCCGCGCTGGCTTCTAAAGAGGCTTATCAACAGGCACTGTCGAAAGCCGGGTTGGGAGCGATCACCACGGAGATTCTGGAAGCGCCGGAGTTCTATTATGCGGAAGCCTACCATCAGCAATATCTCGCGAAGAATCCTGGCGGTTACTGCGGTTTGGGAGGCACCCAGGTGACGTGTCCTGGGCTGGCAGAATGACGTTTTCGCCAACCGTTAGCACTGCTCGGGAAATCCTGGAGTTGTGGTTTTCCGAGCGGGTTCGCCCGCTGTGGTTCAACGCCACGCCGGAATTCGATCAGGAGATCAGGGAACGCTTTGTGGACGTTTACCGAGCGGCTGGCGCCGGCGCCTTGGCAGACTGGGAAGTGACTCCCGCTGGCGCGCTGGCGCTGGTTATCGTGCTGGACCAGCTGCCCCTGAACATGTTTCGCCATCAGCCGGAAAGCTTCGCCATGGAAGCCGCCGCCCGCCGCGTTGCCGCTCGCGCCATCGCCAGGGGTTTCGATCGGCAGCTTACGGACGCGCAAAAGACGTTTCTTTATATGCCCTATATGCACAGCGAAGACCTGAGCGATCAGGACGAGTCGGTTGCGCTCTATGAAAAAGCCGGGCTTGAGGATAGTCTCAACTTTGCCCGGCATCATAGCGAACTGATCCGACGCTTCGGCCGCTTTCCGCACCGCAATGCCATCCTAGGCAGGGAGAGCACGGCCGAGGAAAGCGCCTATCTGAACTCCGCGGAAGCGTTTCTAGGTTAAGGTTAGCGCCTGGCCTGCTTGCGGCGACGGCGTTTGGTGGCCGCCAGGTTGAGCGCCTCCACCCCTACCGAAAAGGCGATGGCGAAGTACAGGTAACCCTTGGGAATATGGAAGCCCATGCCGTCGGCGATCAGCGCTACCCCCACAAGGATCAGGAAACTCAGGGCCAGCATCTTCACGGATATATGTTCTTCAATGAACTGGCTCAACGGCTCGGCAGCGAACATCATGATGACGACGGCGATGATGATGGCCAGCGCCATTACCGGTAGATGCTGCGCCATGCCCACCGCGGTGATGACGCTGTCCAGGGAAAACACGATATCGAGAATCATGATCTGAATGATGACCATGGCAAAACTCGTGGCCTTGACCTCGCGCAGCTCCTCCTCCACGCCCTCGACGGTGGCGTGAATCTCGGTGGTGCCCTTGGCCAGCAGAAACAGGCCGCCGCTTAACAGGATTAGATCGCGCAGGGAAACCCCATGCTCGAAGACCGAGAACAGGGGAGCGGTTAGCCTCACCAGCCAGGCGATGCTGGCCAGCAGCAGCAGCCGGGTGATGACGGCCAGCGCTAAACCAGTGCGGCGCGCCTTTGCCTGCTGTTCGGCCGGCAGGCGATTGGAGAGGATGGAGATGAATACGAGGTTGTCTATTCCAAGGACGATTTCCAGGGCGGTCAGGGTGAGCAGACTGGCCCAAACTTGTGGATCGAGCAGGACGTCCATAGTGATGAAGGATTCTCCGAAAGTGCATTGCCTGAAGGAGCCGTCGCTGAGTGCGAGGAGTTATCGATTCCCAATTATCGGCGGGGGTCGCGCTGTGCTAGTGCTGGAGAAAACGGTGCGCGCCGACAGCGCTGTTATTTTAAAGGCAGGTTATGCCGAAAGGCGAGGGTAGAATTTAATGAACACTGGATTGCCCGCGAATGTCCATGAATTGGCCGATTTACGCAATCGCATCCAGGTATTTCATGACCGTACTCATGCCGGTCAGGTTCTTGCCGAGGTGCTAACCGCCTACCGTGATAGCGACGCCCTAGTGCTTGGCATTCCGGCCGGTGGTGTGCCGGTGGCGGCAGTCATCGCCAGGCAACTGCACTTGGCGCTGGATGTCGCCGTGGTCAGCAAGATCACCCTGCCGTGGAACACCGAAGCCGGCTACGGCGCCGTCGCCTTCGATGGCAGCGTGCGCCTGAATGAGCGGCTGTTGCCGCAACTGGGATTAAGCGCACAGGAAATCCAACAAGGCATCGCCAGAACCCTCGATAAGGTAACCCGGCGAGTGGGGCGGCTGCGCGGGCAACGGCCTTTGCCACCGCTGGCTCATCGTCCGGTCATCTTGGTCGATGACGGCCTGGCTTCGGGGTTCACCTTACACACCGCCCGGGAGGCGTTAAGCAAGGTGGGGGCCGATCATCTTGTCGTCGCCGTTCCCACCGGTCACTGGGAGTCGGTGCAGAGCCTAGCCGCTGAAGTCGAAGCGCTATACTGCCCGAATATTCGCCAGGGCTGGTCGTTCGCGGTGGCCGATGCCTACCGAATCTGGTCGGATCTGGACGAGGAGGAGGTGATGGCGTTGCTGGAGGCGTTTGCGGAGCAGTCCCCCGGGACTTGACAGGCAGCGATGCTTGCCAAGGTCTTGCCATGAAGCCTCTGTTCCAGCCCCGCCTGCTCAACGGCCCTTTCGAAGACCCAGTGCTGTATCTGGATTATCTATTCGAGAAACGGGCGCTGCTGTTCGATCTGGGTAATATCCGCGCCCTTGCTCCCCGGCAGCTCTTGCGCATCAGCGATATCTTTGTCTCCCACACCCACATGGATCATTTCGCCGATTTCGATTGGTTGCTGCGAATATGTCTCGGCCGGGATAAGCAGTTGCGACTGTTCGGGCCGCCGGGCTTTATCGACCGCGTAGAGCACAAGCTGGGGGCTTACACCTGGAACTTGGTGAATAATTACGAAACGGAACTCACTCTGGCAGTCACCGAATTGCATCCCGGTCAGGTAGGCAAACGGGCGGAGTTCCGTTGCCGCAAGGCGTTTGCTCGCGAAGCTGAAACGTGGCTGAACTTGCGTGGTGGTGTATTGGTGGACGAGGCTGCCTTACAGGTGCGCGCCGCCGTCCTCGACCACGGCATCCCTTGTTTGGGTTTCGCGGTGGAAGAGAAACAGCATGTCAACCTCTGGAAAAACCGTCTGCAGGAGATGGGGCTATCCATAGGTCCTTGGTTGCGGGGACTTAAAAGATCAGTTTTGGAACGGCAACCGGACGATACACCTATCCGAGTGCAGTGGCAGCAAGAAAGTATAGCTCAAGAAAGCCACCTACCGTTGGGTGAATTGGAGGCGCGGGTAGTGCGGATAGTGCCGGGCCAGAAGATCGGTTATATCGTGGACGTGGCTTATCAGCCGCAAAATGCCCGCCAGATCGTGGCGTTGGTTAAGGATTCTCACACGCTGTTCATGGAAGGGACCTTCTTACATAAGGAGGTCGCGACTGCCGCAAAGAAAAGCCACTTGACGGCCCGTCAGGCCGGCTGGCTGGCTCGGGAGGCCCGAGTGAAGGAACTGGTGCCTATTCATTTTTCGCCGCGCTATGCGGATCGGGAACAGGTGCTACGAGAGGAGGCCAGGACGGCCTTTTTAGGCGGACATTTTGACCTGGCTGATTAGAGGTCTTGCAAAGGAGCGATGAAGATTCTTCATCCCGGCGCAATTTTAATTCCAAATCGCTCTGCGGCTCTTCGGAACTCGCGATCGAGTGTGACCAGGGAAGCGCCTAACGCCTGCGCAAGCCACAAATAGCTCGCATCATAGGTGGTCAGTCCCGTCGTGCTCGCCAGTTTTATGACCGCAACATGATCCACGCCTACCGTCTCGAGCGCCAGTTGACTTAACAATGGAACGCCGCAAAAATGTCCGCGGTTTGCTCAGGGTGCGCCTTGATCTTCTTCAGACAGATACTGGCCAGCTCAAACTCGAGTAATCCAGGCACCGCCAGTTTCGCCGAACCGAGCGTGTCAGCAATCTTTTCTGCCTCGGGTTCGCCGAACAACAGTGCGCCTAAGGCTGAGGTATCAACGACTTGAACGGGCATTCCGGTCTTCCCTGATGAATTCTACCGACTCCCGCGGAGTCCGCAGCCCGATGGCACGGACTCTTTCCAGAAGCTCCTTGGGGGTGAGCGGTGCCTCCTCCGTGACACTCTCCTCCAGGATCGCCATCAGTTCACCCTGCAACGACCGGTGATTTCGCGCCGCACGCTTGCGTAATGTTTCCGCAATCTCTTCAGGCACATTCTTTATTGACAAGTTGACACCCATAGAACCCCTCAGTGTGTGGTTCTGATATGACTCCAATATAGATGCTAATGACAGCATGCGCAACAGGGCGAGAAAGACAGAGGGTGTTGTGCAGAGTCAGGTAACTGACGCCCGCGCCGCATGGCCCATCGCCTAAGCGGGGCATCGGGTTCATTCAAGGGGACTGTGCGGTGTGATGTCATCTATTCGCTGGATTTCATCTCCTCTCAGCCCAGCTTAAGCGGGCTCTACCGGCTATGGCCCTAGGCTCAAACCACTGGAAAGCTGCCTTTTCAGACAGGGCAGGAGGTGGAACTCACCAAACGACCAGCCACAACGTCAAATCCAATGGTTCAGGCCCAGTGCCGGTCGTTCCGCCCTGGCGCGAAATCGCCTCGATTAACGTCCTGCCCGCATACGAGTTGTCCGTGACGAAAGAACCGCCCTGTCCTTTATCTCAGTAGCCCCATTGCCGAGTGAGTAGGCTCACCTGCGATTGGCGTCCGGCTCGGGACGCCACCCCCCCGGCTGTGATATTATGTTTAAAAGGGCGTCGCCGGGGGCGGCGCTCTCGCGTTTAATCAACAGGGTGTTGCAGTCGCGATGGTTGAGTTCGCCAAAGAAGTCCTGCAGGTCAATCTAGAAGATGAAATGAAGCAGTCCTACCTGGATTACGCCATGAGTGTAATCGTGGGTAGGGCATTGCCGGATGTGCGCGATGGGTTGAAACCGGTGCACCGCCGGGTGCTTTACGCTATGAGCGAACTCGGTAACGAGTGGAACAAACCCTATAAGAAATCCGCCCGCGTCGTCGGCGATGTGATCGGCAAATACCATCCCCATGGCGATACCGCTGTCTATGACACCATCGTGCGCATGGCTCAGCCGTTTTCGATGCGCTACATGCTGGTGGATGGCCAAGGCAATTTTGGCTCAGTGGACGGCGACGCGCCAGCGGCCATGCGCTACACCGAGATCCGCATGGCTCGCATCGCGCATCAGATGCTGGCGGATATTGACCGGGAGACCGTGGATTTCGCTTCCAATTATGACGAATCGGAGCGGGAACCGACGGTGCTGCCGGCGCGCATTCCCAACCTGCTCGTCAATGGCTCGGCGGGCATCGCCGTGGGCATGGCCACCAATGTCCCCCCTCACAACCTAAACGAGGTCATCGACGCCTGTGTTGCCTTGATCGATAACCCGGAATTAGGGGTGACGGACCTCATGACCTACGTGCCGGGTCCCGATTTTCCCACCGCGGCCATCATCAATGGTGCCCGCGGTATTCGCGAAGCGTACCAGACCGGTCGTGGACGCATTCATGTGCGCGCCAGAACCCATATCGAGACGGACGAATCCCGCGGCAAGCAAGCCATCATCATCACCGAGTTGCCCTACCAGGTGAATAAAGCCCGCTTGGTGGAAAAGATTGCCGAACTGGTCAAGGAAAAGAAGCTCGAGGGCATCGTCGAACTGCGCGACGAGTCCGACAAGGATGGCATGCGCGTTTACATCGAACTGCGCCGCGGCGAGATCGCCGAGGTAGTGCTGAATAATCTGTTTCAGCATACCCCCTTGCAGAGCGTGTTTGGTATCAATATGGTGGCTCTGGTGGACGGCCAACCGCGCCTGCTCAATCTCAAGCAGATCCTGGAGGCGTTTCTGCGCCACCGCCGCGAGGTGGTTACCCGTCGCACGATTTTCGACTTGCGCAAAGCGCGCGAACGCGCCCATATCTTGGAGGGCCTGGCGGTGGCCTTGGCCAACATCGATGCCATGATCGCCCTCATCAAGGTTTCCCCAAGTCCGGCCGAGGCCAAGGCCGCCTTGCTGGAGCGGGTATGGGCGCCCGGCCTGGTGACTGGCATGCTGTCGCGGGCTGGCGCCGAAGTCTCGCGCCCCGAGGATCTTGAAGAAGGGCGCGGCCTGAGCGCCGAGGGTTATCGCCTGTCAGTAGCACAGGTTCAGGCTATCCTGGATTTACGTCTGCACCGGCTTACCGGCCTGGAACAAGACAAAATATTTGCTGAATACCGGGAATTGCTGAATACCATCGATGATCTGTTGGAAATTCTGACCCTGCCCGAGCGGCTCCTGCGGGTCATTCGTGAGGAGCTGCTGGAGGTGCGCGGTCAGTTCGGCGACGCCCGGCGTACCGAGATCGTCTACGATCATCTGGATCTAACTCTGGAGGATTTGATCAGCGAGGAGGATGTGGTGGTAACGCTATCCCATGCCGGCTACGCCAAATCCCAGCCGCTGTCCATGTACCGGGCGCAGCGGCGCGGCGGCCGGGGCAAGGCGGCGACTACCGTCAAGGAAGAGGATTTCATTGACAAGCTGTTCGTGGCCAGTACTCACGATACCGTTCTCTGTTTTTCCAATCGCGGCAGGGTGTACTGGAAAAAAGTCTATGAACTGCCCCAGGCCAGTCGCGCCGCCCGTGGCAGACCCATCGTGAATCTGCTGCCCCTGGAGGAAGGGGAACGCATCAACGCCGTGTTGCCAGTGCGGGATTTTAGCGAGGATCACTACCTGTTTTTCGCCACTACCACTGGCACCGTCAAGAAGACCCCGCTGTCGGAATATTCCCGGCCTCGCCCCAGTGGCATCATCGCCATCGATCTGCGGGACGGTGACCAATTGGTCAACGTGGCCATCACCAACGGCAGCCGGGATATCATGCTGTTCACCAATGCCGGCAAGGCCATTCGCTTCGCCGAGACCGAGGTGCGCACCGTGGGCCGTTCCGCGTGCGGAGTGCGCGGCATGCGCCTGGGCAAGGGCCAGGCAGTCATCGCCCTGATCGTGGTGGAGGAAGGGACCGTGCTCACCGTCACCGAAAATGGTTATGGCAAGCGCACCCCCGTTGAGGAATACCCGCACCATGGCCGTGGTGGCCAGGGAGTGATTTCCATTCAGACCTCCGAACGCAACGGCGCGGTCACCGGCGCAGTGCAAGTAGACGGGCAGGACGAGATCATGCTGATTACCGATGGAGGAACCCTGGTGCGCACCAGAGTCCAGGAGATTTCGATCCTGGGCCGCAATACTCAGGGTGTGAAGCTGATCAGCCCGCAGGGAGGCGAGCGGCTCATTGGCGTCGAACAGATCGAGGGCATCGGCGACGATGAGCAGGAAGCCGATGACCCCATTGCCGATAATGGCGTGAATTGATAGCGGGTTTTGCGCGTTGCTTAATTGAGCATCGCGGTCCGGAATAAGACGCACCATGTCAGAACAAGAACAACTGCAGGCCATACGCGACCGAATCGACAGCCTCGATCAGCAGATTCAAGACCTGATCGCCGAGCGTGCCCGGTGCGCTCAGCGGATTGCCGCGGTTAAGCAGGCGGCGGGGGACAGTTCCAACTTTTACCGGCCCGAACGCGAAGCTCAGGTATTGCGCCGGGTCATCGAACGGAATCGCGGTCCCTTAAGCGATGAAGATATCGCCCGCTTGTTCCGGGAGATCATGTCCACCTGCCTGGCGCTGGAGGAACCGCTGCGCGTCGCCTTCCTGGGGCCGGAAGGCACCTTCACCCAGGCCGCGGCCTTCAAGCATTTTGGCCATTCGGTGCGCACCCTTACCCTCCGGGCTATCGACGAGGTGTTTCGGGAGGTGGAAGCCGGTACGGCCGATTACGGCATCGTGCCGGTGGAGAACTCCACGGAAGGGGTGGTTAACCATACCCTGGATATGTTTCTGCAATCGCCACTGAAGATTTGCGGCGAGGTGCAGTTGCGCATCCATCATCACCTGATCGGCCGGGTGGAGAACATTCAGCAGATACGCCGCATCTATTCCCATCAACAGTCCCTGGCCCAGTGCCGGGAATGGCTGGATGTGCATCTGCGCGGTCCCGAACGGGTGGCGGTCAGCAGCAACGGCGAGGCGGCCCGGCTTGCCCGCAGTGAACCTGAGTGCGCGGCCATCGCCGGCCAATGCGCTGCCGATATCTATAAACTGCCAGTACTGGTGGGCAATATCGAGGACGAACCCAATAACACAACCCGCTTTTTGATTATCGGCACCCGCCCCATCCCGCCCTCGGGACATGATAAGACCGCCCTGCTGGTGTCTTCGTACAACCGCCCTGGCGCCCTCTACCGACTGCTGGAACCGATTGCCCGCCATGGCCTTAGCATGACCCGCATCGAATCCCGGCCATCCCGGCGCGGCATGTGGGACTATGTGTTTTTCATTGATGTGGAGGGTCACCTGGAGGATGCGCCGGTGGCTCAGGCAGTGGAGGAACTCAAGCAGGAAGCCAGCCTGTTCAAGGTGTTGGGCTCTTATCCCCAGGGCGTGTTGTAAGCCGTAAAGCGCGAGGTGAAGTAATGGAATGTGATTTTGTGGCACTGGCCGCTCCCGGTGTGCGCACGCTGCAACCCTATCAGCCGGGCAAACCCGAGAGCGAGTTGCGCCGGGAATATGGGCTTAGCGACATCGTCAAGCTGGCCTCCAATGAAAATCCCTTGGGTCCCAGCCCCAAGGTCATCGCCGCCGTGCAGGCGAACCTCGCGGAACTGGCCCGTTATCCGGATGGCAATGGTTTTGAGCTGAAGGCGGCCCTGGCCGCGCGCCACGGCGTTCCGGTGACGGGCGTCACCCTGGGCAATGGTTCCAATGACGTGCTGGAGATGGTGGCGCGGGCTTTCTTGACTCCTGAGCATGCGGCAGTGTTCTCGGCACATGCTTTCGCGGTCTATCCCATTGTGACCCGTGCCGTGGGCGCAACGGCGCAGGTGGCCCCCGCCAACGCCGCGGATCATGCCATGCCCTATGGCCACGATCTCGCGGCCCTGTACGCGCTTATCGATGCTCGCACCCGTATCGTGTTCATCGCCAATCCCAATAACCCTACAGGAACCTGGCTGACGGCGGCGGCGCTGGAATCCTTTCTGAGCGCGGTGCCGGGCAATATCATCGTGGTGGTGGACGAAGCCTATTGGGAGTACGTGGAAGAGGCCGATTATCCCGATACCCTTGCCTGGCTTGAGCGATTTCCCAACCTGGTCGTGACCCGCACTTTTTCCAAGGCGTATGGGTTGGCGGGCTTGCGGGTGGGTTATGCTCTCTCCCATCCCGAGGTCGCCGACCTGTTGAACCGGGTGCGGCAGCCCTTCAATGTGAACAGCCTGGCATTGGTAGCAGCCGTTACCGCGCTGGAGGATAGCGATTATCTGGCGCAAAGCCAGGCGCTGAATCGTTCAGGGATGCGCCAGCTGCGCGCAGACCTTGCCGGTCTGGGCCTGCGCTGTCTGCCCTCGATAGGCAATTTCCTGTGCGTGGACATGGGCCGTCCGGGGCGAGACGTGTTTGCCGCTCTGCTGCCCAGAGGTGTGATCGTGCGACCGGTAGATAACTATGGCTTGCCGGATTTTCTGCGCGTCACCGTCGGTAGCGCGCGCGAGAATCAATGCCTGATCGCCGCCCTGACCGAGGCTCTGGAAAATCTTCCCAGCCCGCCTTTACGAAAAGGCGAAAATCCCCCCCCCTTGCGTTGCGCAAGGGGGGGTGAGACATGTTTATTCAGCGCTTGTGTATTATCGGGGTTGGGCTGATTGGTGGTTCCCTGGCCCGTGCCCTCAGGCAGGCCAAAGCGGTGGGTGAAATCGTCGGTGCCGGCCGGCGTGAAGCGCCGCTGCGCAAGGCCCTGGAACTGGGGGTAATCGATCGCTATGAGACCGCTCTGCCGATTGCCGTCGCCGATGCCGACGTGGTCCTGGTAGCGGTTCCTCTGGGCGCCATGGGCGAGGTTTTTGCCGCTATTGCCGATTACCTGCCGGCGCAGTGTGTGCTTACCGACGTGGGCAGCGCTAAGGCCAGCGTAGTGAGTGAGGTAGAGCGGGTCTTTGGCCGTGCGCCCGCCAATTTTGTCCCCGGCCATCCGATTGCCGGTACCGAGCAAAGCGGGGTGGAAGCCTCTTTCGCCGAGCTGTTCCAACACCGCCGGGTGATCCTAACCCCTTTGCTGGAGACGGCCGCCGGCGCCCACGACCTGGTCCGGGAGATGTGGGCGACCGCCGGTGCCGCGGTGGTGGATATGGAGGTCCGCCATCATGATGAAGTGCTGGCCGCGACCAGCCATTTGCCCCATATCCTGGCCTACACTCTGGTAGACACGCTGGCTCGTCTGGACGACCGGGCGGAGATTTTCCGCTACGCGGCGGGAGGCTTTCGCGACTTCACCCGCATAGCCTCCAGTGATCCCCAGATGTGGCATGATATCTGTCTTGCCAATCGCGGCCCTCTGCTCGAGATGATTGAACAATTTAGCCGCGATCTCGCCGGCTTGGCCGAAGCCATCGGCAGGGGCGAGGGCGATGCGATCATGGCCGTTTTCCAGCGTGCCAAGCATGCGCGGGATAGTTTGTATCTGGACTAACCATGACCAATGTGCGTTTTACCGCAGCACCGGGTCGCGCTCTGCGCGGTCGTCTACGGGTCCCCGGCGACAAATCCATCTCCCATCGCGCCATCATGTTGGGCGCTCTGGCCGAGGGCATTACCGAGATCAGCGGTTTTCTGGAAGGTGAGGACTGTCTGGCGACCCTGCGAGCCTTCCGCGCCATGGGAGTTCACATTCGGGGTCCCGAGGACGGGCGGGTTGTCATCCAGGGTGTTGGGCTGCATGGTCTGCGAGCACCCCCAGAATTCCTTGACGTGGGCAACTCCGGTACCTCGATGCGGTTGTTGGCCGGCCTGCTGGCGGGCCAATCCTTTGCCAGCGTCCTCACCGGCGATGCCTCTCTGACGCGGCGGCCCATGCGGCGGGTAACCGAACCGCTGGCGCGCATGGGCGCCTGCATCGAAGCCAGTACCGCTGGCACCGCGCCCTTGCGGATTCGTGGCAGACCCCTGCGCGGCATCGACTACTCGATGCCGGTGCCCAGTGCCCAGGTCAAATCCTGTCTGCTGCTGGCCGGACTCTATGCTCAGGGCCGCACCTGTATCACTGAACCCGCCCCGACCCGCGATCATACCGAACGCATGCTGGCGGGTTTCGGCTATCCTGTGATCCGGCAAGGTGCCCGGAGCTGTGTCGATGGCGGCGGGCGGTTACGCGCTTGCGCGATCGATGTGCCGGCGGACCTTTCTTCGGCGGCTTTTTTTCTGGTGGGGGCAGCATCGCCGCGGATGCGGAACTGCTGCTGGAACATGTGGGCATCAACCCCACGCGTACCGGCATCCTCGAGATACTCGCACGCATGGGTGCCTCTATCGAGCTACTGAACCGGCGTCAGGCCGGCGGTGAACCGATAGCGGATATCCGGGTACGCTCGGCGCCACTGCGCGGGATTGCCATCCCCCCGGAACTGGTGCCCCTGGCCATCGATGAATTTCCCGCCGTCTTCATCGCCGCGGCCTGCGCCGAAGGCGAAACAGTACTTACCGGGGCGGAGGAACTGCGGGTCAAGGAGAGTGACCGTATCCAGGTCATGGCCGACGGTCTCCAGGCGCTGGGTATAGACGCCCAGCCAACCCCCGCTGGCATGCTCATTCAGGGTGGCCACCTGACAGGCGGGGAGATCGACAGCCACGGCGATCACCGCGTCGCCATGGCCTTTGCGATGGCCTCATTGCGTGCCGCGGGGTTATCCGCATCCATGACTGTGCTAACGTGAGCACTTCGTTCCCCACTTTCGTGGCACTGGCCCAGGACCTAGGTTTGGCCATCCGCCAGGAGTAAGAGGTAAAACCCATGCGCCGATCGCCGGTTATCACCGTGGATGGTGCCAGTGGCGCTGGCAAGGGGACCCTGTGCCGGTTGTTAGCCCTGCGGTTGGGCTGGCATTTGTTGGACAGCGGCTCCCTGTACCGGTTGACCGCCCTGACTGCAACCCGGCGCAGCATCCCCTTGGATGATGAGGTGCGCGTAGCCGCGGTGGCCGCTACTCTGGACGCGACGTTTGCAACGCAAGGCGCCGACGAGATGCGGATTTTGCTGGAGGGCGAGGAGGTTACCAACACCATCCGCAGCGAAACCTGCGGCAACGCCGCCTCTCGAGTGGCAACCCTGCCCGCGGTGCGCGCGGCTCTGCTGGATCGCCAGCGGGCTTTCCGCCGTCCGCCGGGCCTGGTGGCCGATGGCCGTGATATGGGCACGGTGGTGTTTCCGGATGCCGAGGTTAAAGTTTTTCTGATCGCCAGTGCCGAAGAACGTGCTACCAGGCGCTATAAGCAGTTGAGAGAAAAAGGAATCGATGCTAACCTTTCAGAACTTGTAGAGGAAATCGCGGAGCGCGATGCGCGCGACGCGAAGCGTGAGCTTGCCCCGCTCAGGCCGGCTTGGGATGCGATAACGCTGGATACCACCGGGTTGAGTATTGAGGAAGTCAGAGCGCGTGCCCTGATAGATGTGGGCAAACGGCTGTCGTTCTAGATCGACAAGTGGGTAGACCAATGGTTCGGATTTCCGAATGACTATCAACCAACCCGCGGGTAGGTTTGCCGCGGTTTTTTTATCCGAGCTATAACCAATGACCGAAAGTTTTGCCGAACTGTTTGAACAAAGCCTAGCCGAAAAGCGGATGCAGCCGGGCTCCATCGTGATGGGAATCGTTCTGGAGATCCGCCCGGATGCCGTGGTCGTCAATGCCGGCCTAAAGTCCGAAGGGCTTATCCCACTCGAACAGTTTATTAACGATGATGGGGTTGTGGATGTGAAGGTGGGCGATGAGATTGAAGTCGCCCTGGACGCTATCGAAGATGGATTCGGGGAAACCCGATTGTCCCGTGAGAAGGCCAAGCGCGCGCGCGTCTGGGGGATCCTGGAGAAAGCTTTCGAGGCCCAGGAGGTGGTGAGTGGCATGATCAGCGGCAAGGTAAAGGGCGGTTTCACGGTGGATATCGGCGAGATCCGCGCCTTCCTGCCCGGTTCGCTGGTGGATGTGCGCCCCGTGCGCGACGCCGCCTATCTGGAGGGCAAGGAACTGGAATTCAAGGTGATCAAGCTCGACCGCCGCCGTAATAACGTGGTGGTATCCCGGCGGGCCGTGGTGGAGTCCGAATACAGCGCCGAGCGTGAGCTGTTGCTGGAAAATCTTCAGGAGGGCCAGGTCGTCAAGGGGGTGGTCAAGAACCTCACCGATTACGGCGCTTTCCTGGATCTGGGCGGCATCGATGGACTATTACACATCACCGACATGGCCTGGAAGCGTGTCAAGCATCCCTCTGAAGTCGTCAATGTGGGTGATGAGATCGGGGTAAAAGTCCTTAAATTCGACCGTGAACGCAACCGCGTTTCTTTAGGCCTAAAACAGCTGGGCGATGATCCCTGGATTGCCTTGGCGCGCCGCTACCCGGTTAATACCCGCCTGTTTGGCAAGCTCACCAATATTGCTGACTACGGCTGCTTTGTCGAGATCGAGGAAGGCGTTGAAGGCTTGGTGCATGTTTCCGAAATGGACTGGACAAACAAGAACGTTAACCCCAGCAAGGTCGTTGCCTTGGGTGAAGAAGTCGAGGTCATGGTGCTGGACATCGATGAGGAGCGCCGTCGCATTTCCTTGGGGATGAAGCAATGCAAACCTAATCCCTGGGATGAGTTTTGCGCCACCCACAATAAGGGCGATCGCGTGGCGGGCAAGATCAAGTCCATCACCGACTTCGGCATATTTATCGGCTTGGATGGCGGCATCGACGGTCTGGTGCACCTCTCCGACATCTCCTGGAACGTCACTGGCGAAGAGGCCGTGCGCGAATACAAAAAGGGTCAGGAAGTGGAAGCCGTAGTGCTGGCCGTCGATCCGGAGCGGGAGCGCATTTCCCTAGGGATAAAGCAGTTGGATAAAGACCCCTTCTCCAATTTCGTGGCCGAGCATCCCAAAGGCAGCGTTGTTAAGGGAATAGTCACGTCGGTGGATACCAAGGGTGCGGTGTTGGATCTAGGTAGCGGCGTCGAGGGGACTTTGCGGGCCGCCGAACTGTCCCGCGAACGTACCGAGGACGCTCGTTCTATGCTCAACATGGGGGATGAAGTCGAAGCCAAGTTTGTGGGCGTGGACCGCAAAAATCGCACTATCACGCTGTCCATCAAAGCCAAGGAGTTCGCCGAGGAAGCCGAAGTGCTGCAAGATTACAGCCGTAAGTCCACTGCTGGAACGGCAACCTTGGGGGATATTTTTAAAGAGCAACTAGGTGGTAATCAGGACGACTGATATAAGCTTGCTAAATATTGCTTAGACGATGCGCCAAGGCGGATTGTTCTGGGAAAGCCATTTGATCTCCCCGCCACTCACTCCTCCGCGGCAATGGGGGAGTGAGCAACAGCAACTGCTCCGAAGGTGGGAAGATTAGGGGGATATAGGTTATGGTGGTTAATTCGAACGTCGGGATAGTCTAATGACAAAATCGGAATTGATCGAAGTTCTTGCCCGGAAACAAAGCCATATCGCATTTAAGGATGTGGAACAAGCCGTGAAAGCCTTGCTTGAACAGATGAGTGAATCACTTGCCACGGGAGAGCGGATTGAAATACGCGGGTTTGGTAGTTTTTCGCTGCATTTTCGACCGCCGCGCGTTGGCAGGAACCCTAAAACCGGTGACTCTGTGACCTTATCTGGAAAATACGTTCCACATTTTAAGCCTGGCAAAGAGTTGCGTGAGCGAGTGAATGCTGCGCGCAAAAACCATTCGTAAACCAGTGGACAGGCGTTCAACCGCGTGTGCTGTACCCATAAACCCACGTTAAGCGTGGGTTTTTTCGCTGAAGTGTAATCAAGTCGGGATTATCCTGTTACGGTTGCTGCGGCGCGTAGACAGCCAGCCTTGATAGAGTGCTGTGGCCGGTAAGAGCACCCTTGAGAGGGTGTTGCAAGGTGCCGGGGGATATGCCGGAGCATCGTTGCTTAGGTCGCATTTGATGCACCGGGAAGAATTCAACAGAAGGCGCTGGGGGAAAAATGTTTCGGATTATTAGTGTTGTGTTGTTTTTAGCTATTCTGGTGGTGGGGATCGAGTTTTCTGCTGTCAATTCCGATCCGGTGACCGTCAATTATGTATTGGGCACAGCAATCTGGCCGCTATCTTTCGTGGTCGTGTGCGCTTTTTCCCTGGGGGTGCTGATCTCGGTTTTCATTAGCTTGGGCGTAGTGTTGCCACTGCGCTGGCGGTTGGCACGGTTACAGCGCATGATTTCCAGCCAGGAGCATGAAATCGGCGCGTTGCTTAAAAAATCGGATCAGGGTGCTGGCTAGGTATGTTAGATCTGCTCTGGTTTCTGCTCCCCGTTGCGGCCGCCTCTGGCTGGTGGGCGGCCAAGCGTGACTATACCGGGAGTGAGCGGGCCCGCACCAGCAGCGCCGAATATGTCAAGGGTCTTAATTATCTACTCGACGATAAGCCTGACCAGGCCATCGAGGTTTTTGTGAGAATGGTTGAGGTAGATAGGGATACCGCCGAAACCCATCTGGCGTTGGGAAATTTGTTTCGCCGTCGCGGAGAAGTGGACCGCGCCATCCCCATCCACCGCAACCTGATCGCCAGGACGGCCTTGACTTCCGAACAGCGCAGCCGAGCCATGCTGGAACTGGGTGAAGATTATATGCGGGCTGGTTTATTTGACCGGGCCGAGACCCTGTTTCGGGAACTGGTCGAACAACCGGAGCATATGGCCGTGGCCTTGGCGCGGCTGGTGGATATCTACGAACAGGAAAAGGACTGGCGGCAGGCGATTGCCCACTGTGATCGTCTGGAAAAGATGACAAGTCAGTCCAGAAAAGTGGAAACAGCCCATTATTGCTGCGAGCTTGCGGAGGAAGCCTTGCGGCGTAATGAGGGCGGGGAAGCCCAGGAACTGTTACGCCAAGCCCTGGTCCGCGATCCTAATTGCGCGCGCGCTAGCATGCTGCGTGGGCGCATGGCGATGACCGACAGCAATTATGCCGCCGCGATTGTCGCCTTCCAAGCCGTCGAGCATCAGAGCCGCAGTTATTTTTCAGAGGTCATTCCCCCTCTTGGCCAGTGCCATGGCGCCCTCGGTCGGCAAGCCGAACTAATCGAATATCTCAGGGATGTGCAGGGACGCGATCATACCGGACGGGTTACCGATGCGCTGGCGGAATTGTTGTTGCAGCAGGAAGGGGAAGAGGCGGTGATGCTGTTTCTGGAAACGGAACTGCAAAACTATCCCACCCTCCTGGGTATGCGCCGTCTGGTTGAACTTAAGCTGGCCCGTAGTCAGGGCGCTAACCATTCTGATCTGGATACCTTGTATCGAATTAGCCGGCACCTGCTTGACGGCACTGCCCGCTACAAATGCGATAATTGCGGCTTTGTCGGTAAATTTCTGCACTGGTGCTGCCCGAGTTGCAAAAAATGGAGCAGTGTTAAACCGATACCGGATTTGGTAATCAGAAACAACACCTAGAAGCGGCCTGATCAGGTTGTATATTTATTGGTATGGGTTTATTTTTAAGCTACAGTACAATGCGTATGTACTGAGTTGCCGGTAAAGAGATTGGCATCTAGATCTTTGTTATTCCACTGCCGGTTTATTCGCTTTTATTGAAATGGATTTGGGAGGTTCAATATGCTGCTTTTACGCCAGTTGCTTATCGTTATTCTATTCGCTCTGGTTTCTCTAACGGCAAGTGCTGCAGGACCCGTCAATATCAATACGGCTACGGCTGCGGAACTCGCAGCGGCTATTAAGGGTGTGGGCGATAAAAAAGCTGCTGCTATAGTGGCTTACCGTAATGAGCATGGATCATTCAAGAGCGTAGATGAACTCAAGAATGTGCCAGGCATCGGGGATAAGACAGTGGAGGCCAATCGCAGTAATTTAATGGTGGGAGATAAGACTACCGAAGCAATTCCAAAAGATAAACTTCCGGCAGTTGCGGTGCCTCCTGCCATGAAGCCGCCGGCAGCCGTGACGCCCCCTTCCATCAAGCCACCAGGCCCTCCGGCAGCCGTGACTCCCCCGCCAGTCAAGTAATGCGTTTGACGGTGTAGTCGCTTGCTCATTTTGGCCGCCTCAGGGCGGCCAAAATCGTTATAATGAGCCCTTTCGCCTGTCAGTGTAGTCGTTTCCCTACCCCGGATACCTCCCATGTTTCGTCCCCTGGAAGTCTTTATCGGTCTGCGTTATACCCGCGCCAAACGCCGAAACCATTTCATTTCCTTTATCTCTCTCTCCTCAATGTTGGGCGTTGCGCTCGGAATAGCGGCCCTTATCACGGTTTTGTCGGTTATGAACGGCGCCGTGAAGGAAGTGCGGGAGCGTATCCTGGCGATGACAGCGCACGCTACCGTCAGTTCGCTGGGAGGTCGCCTGGCGGATTGGCAAGCAGTGCGCGACATGACGGCGCGCAATCCCGAGGTCCAGGGCAGCGCTCCTTACATTCGCGCCGAAGCCATGCTGAACCGGGATTCCCTGGTCAGCGGGGCCATCATTCAGGGCATCCTGCCCGAGGAGGAACGCAAGGTCTCTGAAATTGCCGCCAAGATGACCAGTGGCCATCTGAATGATTTAAAGCCCGGCGGCTTTGGCATGATCCTGGGGAGAGCGCTTGCCGATGCGCTTGGCGTGACAGGCGTTGGCGATAAAGTCACCGTGATAACGCCGCAGGCCAGTGTAACCCCGGTGGGCATCATCCCGCGCTTGAAACGCTTCGAAGTGGTAGGGATCTTCGAGGCTGGCATGTATGAATATGACCGTGGCCTGGCACTTATCCATGTGGAAGATGGCTCCAGGCTGTTTCGTCTGGAGGGCGATGTCAGCGGCGTGCGCCTAAAACTCGAGGATATGTTTCAGGCGCCTCGCATCGCCCGCGAAATCGCCCGCGACCTGCCCGGCTCCTATATCGTGCGCGACTGGACCCAGGAGCACGCCAATTTCTTCCGGGCCGTGCAGATCGAAAAGACCGCGATGTTCATCATTCTCATGTTGATCGTGGCGGTAGCGGCTTTCAATATCGTGTCCACTCTGGTGATGGTGGTTACCGATAAGCAGGCGGACATCGCGATTCTGCGTACTTTGGGGGCCACGCCGGCCAGCATCATGGGTGTCTTCATGGTGCAGGGGGTCACCATCGGACTGATTGGTACTCTGCTGGGATTGGTGGGCGGCGTTTCTTTGACACTGAATTTGCACGTGGTCGTGCCGTTTATCGAGAATCTGTTTGGGATCAAGTTCATGTCACCCGACGTCTATTTGATCGGCGATGTGCCCTCGGAGTTGATCTGGGGCGATGTGGTAGTTATCGCCGTAGTGGCTTTCGGGTTAGCGATGCTGGCCACGCTGTATCCAGCCTGGCGGGCTTCGTGTACCCAACCGGCCGAGGCCTTGCGCTATGAGTAGATCAGTAAGCGGGGGTGGCTTTTTGATGGACGGCGCTGCTGACGATAAGGCTGCGACAACTGAAGGCGGTATTCTGCTGTGCAGAAATCTGACCAAGACCTTTCGCCAGGGCGAGCAGTGGCTTGACGTGTTGCGGGATGTGAACTTCAGTATTCGGCGGGGGGAACGGGTTGCCATCGTGGGAAGCTCGGGGGCCGGCAAAAGCACTCTCTTGCATCTACTGGGGGGATTGGACACGCCTTCCGCCGGCGAGGTGATCATTGCTGGTCAAAATCTGACCAGCATGAAAGATGCTGCCCGGGGCCGGTTGCGCAACCGGCTCCTGGGATTTGTCTACCAATTTCATCATTTACTGCCAGAATTTAGCGCCTTGGAGAATGTGGCCATGCCGCTCTTGATCCGGGGTCTGGAGGCGGTAGAGGCCGCCCGGCGCGCGGCGGCTTTGTTGGAACGGGTCGGGCTGGGCGGCCGGTTGCGCCACAAGCCCGGCGAACTGTCCGGTGGGGAACGGCAGCGCGCCGCGGTGGCCCGGGCACTGATCACTGAACCGGCCTGCGTGCTGGCCGACGAGCCCACCGGCAACCTCGACCGGCACAGCGCCGAGCAAGTTTTCGAACTCATGCTGGAGCTGAATCGTTCCTTGGAGACCAGCTTCGTGATCGTGACCCATGACCCGGCCTTGGCGGCCAGGATGGACGGTATCTGGCGTCTGGCGGACAGTGCTCTGCAGCGCGAGGTGTAGCTGTTCGGGATTGTGGTGGCGGTTCAGCAATCGCTTGATCATGGTATAAACGTTCGTACTCGTCTTCGACAGGGAAGCAGTCGGTGAATCAGCCTATTGTTCATTGTCTTCGTTATCTGCGCACATGCGTCTAGGGGCGCTTGCATTTCTCGCCGGCATCCTGGTATTACATACCCTCGTTGACTTGCCAAGCCCTTGGTGGGTTTTAGGGTTGCCGGTGGTGCTGGTAATCGGCCTATACGTTCCACTCTTGCAGTTGCCCGCCTGGTTAGGGTTGGGGTTTCTGTGGGCTCTGCTCTGGGCACAACCGCTGTGCCATGCGCGGCTTCCCTTAGAACTGGAGTCCGCCGAGTGGCAGGCCGAGGGTTGGGTAGCCTCCATTCCCGAGACTTTGCAACGCGGTATCCGCTTCCAATTCACAGTTGACGCTCTCAGCCAAGGCGATGTTCGCATGCCTTTCACCGGCCGGCTGCGTCTTACCTTTTACAAGGCTAATCCAGCATCCTTACGGGTTGGGGACAAATGGCAATTTACGGTGCGTCTCAACCGCACCCACGGTTTGGCCAATCCCGGCAGTTTCGATTATGAACGCTGGCTGCTGGTCAATGGCATCGCTGCCCAAGGTCATGTCCTGGCACATCCGGAACCACGTTTGTTGGAACCGGCTGCCCGCTATCCCCTTGACCGTTTCCGCCAGGAATTGGCCGAACGTTTTTGGCATTTGCTGCCAGACAATCCTTATGTCGGGATCCTAGTCGCTTTGGCGGTGGGCGAGAGCCACGGTATCCAGGAGCGGCAGTGGGAGATCTTTAGTCGCACCGGCACGGGGCACTTGATGTCGATCTCGGGCTCACATATCGGTCTGGTCGCAGGGCTGATTTTTTGGGTGGTCCGCCATTGCTGGGTCTGGTTTCCAACCCTCGTGCGGCGTTGGCCTGCTAGCAAAGCCGCCGCCCTGACGGCTTTACTGGGAGCGGGGGCTTACACGCTGCTGTCTGGTCTGTCGGTGCCCAGTCAGCGTTCCTTCATCATGATTGCTGTGGCCATGGCGGCCTTGTTGGGGCAGCGCCCTGTCGTCCCCAGCCATATCCTGGCCTTGGCCTTGCTAGCGGTGCTGGTCATCGATCCTCTGGCTCCCCTGGCTGCAGGTTTCTGGCTGTCGTTCGGGGCGGTCGCGATTATTCTGTACACGGTGACGGGTCGCGGTGGCGTAGTAAAGCCCTTGCGAGAGTGGCTGGGATTGCAACTGGCCATCACTTTGGCGCTGGTACCCGCTACCCTGATCTTCTTTCAACAAATACCCATCCTTTCACCGCCAGCCAATCTGATCGCTATTCCTTGGACCAGCATTACCGTGCTTCCCCTTACCCTATTGGCGATGATAGCGGGTTTGGTAAGTGAGACTGCCCAGACCGGATTGCTGCAACTGGCTGCCCTGACCATGGATTGGCTGTGGCGGTTTCTGATCTGGTTGGCGCGGTCGCCCTGGACGCTAATCTACCACCCGGCGTCGCCCCTATGGACGCTGGCGTTTGGCGTGCCTGGTGTCCTCTTGCTGTTGGCTCCGTGGGGCATGCCAGGACGTTGGCTGGGCGGCGTGCTTTGCCTGCCCCTGGTATTTTTCCCACTGGCCAGCCCGGCCGCCGGTGGAATCTGGTTTACCCTGCTGGATGTAGGCCAGGGATTGTCGGCGGTTGTGCGTACCACCCAGCATGTCCTGGTCTACGACACCGGGCCACGGCGGGGTAGAGGCTTCGACGCCGGGCGCGTTGTCCTGGTGCCATTTCTCCGCCAACAAGGCGTAGGGCGGCTCGATGCTTTGATCATCAGCCACGCCGACAACGAACACTGGGGCGGCACACGTTCCCTGCTGGAAAATGTTAAGGCCGACAGAATCTTGACGGCCTCTCCTCAGGAAGTGCCCATCAAGGGCGCTCAACCCTGCCAGGCTGGCGATGGGTGGACCTGGGATGGGGTCCGCTTCAGCATCCTGCATCCACCTGAAGGAGAGCGCTTCTCCGGCAACAATGCGTCCTGCGTGCTGCGGGTGGAGGGGAGTAATGGCCAGGTGTTACTGACCGGTGATATCGAGCCCGTGGCCCAGGCTGCCTTGGTCGACACTTATGGAGCCGCGCTGGCGGCCGAGGTGTTAGTAGCGCCCAGTCATGGCGGTGGGGGTCTGCCGCTGGCGGATTTCCTCGCCGCCGTGCGGCCCCGATACGTGCTGTTTTCTACCGGCTATAACAACCGCGCTGGTTTTCCCAGACCGGAGACTGTCGAAGGTTATCGTGAGGCCGGCGCCACAGTGCTGGATACGGTAAGTGCTGGGGCCATCACTTTTCACCTGGACGGATGGGGAGACGGGTCAGTTCCGGCGCTGTATCGCCAACAGGCACGCCGTTATTGGCGGGCTGATCCTTGAGACAGTGCGATATACAAACGCGCCACGGCATATCGAACGGAGCTTGGTGAATAGACCAACAGAGCGTTGTTAGCCTGCGGGTCGATAAACAGCGCACTACGCCGGGCCTTGCAAATCAAGTATCATGCGGTTTCGCATTTCCAGGCAGGCATGGAAGGAGGTAAGGTGCTACAGATGATCATAGCCGGCGGCTGGTTGATGCTGCCGATCATCGCCTGTTCAGTGATCGCCTTAACCATTATCGTGGAACGATTTTGGTCCTTGCGGCGCAGCCGAGTGTTGCCCGCTAATTTGATCAACACCCTCCATGCCTGGGCCAAGGTGGGCAAGGTCCCCCACATAAACCTGGACAAGATTGCCGTGAAATCCCCTCTGGGCCGGGTCGTGGTCGCCGGTCTCCTGAACCGTAACCAGGGACGGGATATCGTCAAGGAAAGCATAGAGGAGACTGGCCGTCACGTGACCCACGAATTGGAGCGTTTTCTCAATACCCTGGGCACTATCGCTGCCATTAGCCCCCTGCTAGGGCTACTTGGTACCGTGTCTGGCATGATCAAAATCTTTCAGGTGGTTGCGGTTCAGGGTAACAGTGACTTTGGGCTGCTGGCTTTGGGCATCTCCGAGGCTCTGGTTACTACTGCTGGTGGACTTACCGTAGCCATCCCGAGCCTATTGTTCTACCGCTATTTCCGCGGTAAGGTGGAGGCATTGGTCGTGGGCATGGAGCAGCAGGCCATTCTATTGGTAGATCTTATTCATAGCAGCGTCATGGCGGAGCAGCCGTGAACCTACGGAGCCCCCGTCGCCGGGAAGAACCGGAAATCAACCTGATCCCCATGATCGACGTGGTCCTGGTGGTGCTGATTTTTTTTGTGATCGCCACCTCTTTTCGCAAGGAGGCCGATCTTAAGATTGAACTACCGGAAGCTTCGCAGCGGCCACTGCCGGCCGAACAGGAACGCCTGGAGGTGGCTATCGATGCCCAGGGACGCTACAGCGTCAATGACATGGCTCTGGCGGATACCGCGATTAATACCCTCAAAACGGCACTCCGCGAGGCGGCCGGAGACCGGCGCGACCTGCCCTTCGTCATTCGCGCCGACGGCAGGACACCCCACCAGGCGGTGGTGACAGTCATGGATGCCGCCGGGCAACTGGGCTTCAAGCGCCTGGCCATCGTCACTATTCAGAGCGCCGGTCGGAACGAGCCGGTGCCAACAGGGAGGTAAATTATGCAGCGCCTGGAACGTTATTGGTATTCCCTTAACCCCGTGAGCATTCTACTGTGGCCGTTAGGCCTGCTGTTTTGTGGCGCCGTGACGGTGCGTCGCCTTGCCTATCGCTGGGGCCTGTTGAAATGCTTTAGCGCTGGGGTACCGGTCATCGTGGTCGGCAACATCACGGTAGGGGGGAGCGGTAAAACACCCTTGGTAATCCGTCTGGTGGAGGTGTTGCAGGGAGCCGGTTATCGGCCCGGTATCATAAGTCGGGGCTATGGCGGAAGCGCTCAGGATTGGCCGCGTCAGGTTGGCCCCGACAGCGATCCCCAAGAGGTGGGCGATGAACCGGTACTGCTGGCCCGGCGCTGTAAGTGTCCCGTGCTGGTGGCGCCCGATCGGGTGGCGGCAGCGCTTGCGCTCCTCAAGGATCACAACTGCGACATCATTCTGGCCGATGACGGATTGCAACATTATCGGCTGGCCCGCGATATCGAAATCGCCGTAATCGACGGCAATCGCCTTCTGGGTAACGGCGGCTGCCTGCCAGCGGGTCCATTGCGAGAACCAGCCCAGCGACTCAAAAGCGTGGACTTCATCGTGAGCAACGGCAAGGCCGAGAGCGGAGAATTTCTCATGACCCTCGCCGGCGAGCGCACGATAAACCTGGCTGATCCCAGCGTGACGTGTGCCTTGCCAGGGTTTCGTGGCGAACTGGTCCACGCCGTAGCCGGCATTGGTGATCCCAGTCGGTTTTTCAATTATCTGGGAAGGCGTGGTTTGCGCCTCCTGGAACACCCATTTCCCGATCATCATCCATTTACCAGCACGGATCTGGCGTTTGGCGATGAGTTGCCCGTGCTGATGACCGAGAAAGATGCGGTAAAATGCGAAAAGCTGGCGCGTGACTGGTTCTGGTATGTACCGGTTGACGCGCGCTTGGACCCCGAATTGGAGCGGCGACTGCTCGCCCAGTTGAGCTACCGCGCCGTACCCGCCAGAGCAACACCTTAAGTGAGAGAAGCATGGATAAGAGACTGCTGGATATACTCGTTTGCCCGGTTACCAAGGCTCCTTTGATTTATAGCAAGGAGCGCCAGGAACTTATCTGTAAGGCCAGCCGTCTGGCCTATCCCATTCGCGATGGCATCCCGGTGATGCTGGAGTCGGAAGCCCGTCGGCTGGGTGATGACGAAGACGTCTGAGGGCATGATAACCTCTTTCAGGATCGCTATTCCCGCCCGCTACGCCTCCACTCGCTTGCCCGGCAAGCCGTTGCGACTTATTGCCGGGCGTTCCATGATCGAGCATGTGTACCGCCGGGCGCTGGCCAGTGGCGCAAAAGAAGTGCTGATCGCGACGGATGATGTCCGCATTCGCACAGTCGCCGAGGGCTTCGGCGCCACGGTGTGCATGACGTCCGCCGAGCATCCGTCCGGCACGGACCGACTGGCCGAGGTAGCGGAACAGCGAGGTTGGTTGGATGATGACGTCGTGGTAAATTTACAGGGAGATGAGCCGCTAATGCCTCCTGTACTGATCCAGCGGGTCGCGGCAGCCCTGGATGAGTATCCGGCGGCGGGCATCGCCACCGTGTGTACTCGCATTCAAGCTATCTCCGAGCTATTCGATCCACATGTGGTCAAGGTGGTGATGGATGCGCAGGGCTATGCCCTGTATTTCAGCCGTGCGCCGATTCCCTACCATCGGGATGGATTTGCGGCAATTAATCCACCGCCAGCGCTGCCGTCGGGTGATTATTTCCGCCATATTGGCCTGTATGCCTATCGGGTTGCCGTGCTGCGGCGTTACCCGCAGTTATCCTCTTGCAGGTTGGAACGTACCGAATCCCTGGAGCAGTTGCGAGCACTCTGGAACGGTATCCCCATCCATGTCCAGGAAATTGCGGAGGCCCCGCCGGCAGGGGTGGACACGGAAACAGACCTAATGCGGGTGGCAGCCTGTCTAAGGGAATGACACTAGGCCGGCATCAAGAGCATGGGGGCAAATCCACCAGAGCAGGGTTGAGCCCATCGCGGCGGACGTTGGCAGGGCCACAGTTAAAGATCCGCGGAACGCGGCGGCTGGCCTCGCCATGCCGGTTCGTCTGGATAACTTTGTATACATCACAGTCCTGTAATAATATGGCAGACTATTGCACAAGGACTGCAATGCCGTGCCAGGGTATTCCTTGGCAGATAAGGCGCTGAGCGAGAAAGTTTTTGATTTGTTCGGGATTGATAAGGGACATATTAATTCCCATTACTATGGCCAAAAGTTTTCCAGTCGGTTCGAGGCTTTTTTTCTGTTCAGGATAACCCCGCTATTCAGTTATGGGAGAAAGCGATGGTAAAGGTCCTCTTTGTGTGCATGGGGAATATTTGCCGTTCACCGATGGCGGAAGGCGCATTCCGGCGCATACTGCAGGACGCCGGGTTGGCTGAAAAGATCTATGTGGATTCGGCGGGTACGCATTTCTATCATATTGGTTCGGCACCAGACAAACGCAGCCAGGCTACCGCCAACCGCCGGGGTGTGGATCTAAGCGCTCTCCGGGCAAGGCGGGTGGAAGCGGAAGACTTTACCGTCTTCGATTATTTGTTGGCCATGGATGGCGACAACTATGCGTATTTGCTTAACTTGTGCCCCCAGCCTGAGCTGCAGGAAAAAATGCGCTTATTTTTGGACTTTGCGCCAGATCTGCCAGAACGGGAGGTGCCCGATCCCTACTACGGAGGGCCCGGCGGTTTCGAAGCTGTGATGGATTTGTTGGAAGCGGCTGCCGAAGGATTGCTGCTCCATATCCGCCAGCGTTACCGCCTGTGAAAGGCAAGGGTGACCGGGCCGCTCCCCGGCCACCCAATTTATCCTTAAGGCTGGATAATTGTGTCCTCTCGATTTCTTTCCTGAGCCGTTTTTGCGACTGAATTTTCCACCGGGGCTAGCAGAGTAGTTTGGTCCACCGCAGTCTCTTCCGCTTTGGGTTCGAGCGTTGTGATCTGCTCAGTAGCGTCTGCGGGTGCAGGTTCTTGCGCTACTGGTTCGGCCGCGGCGCTGGCACCGGTAACCACGGCCCCGGCCTCGGTCATCGCTGATCCTTGCAAGGTTACTACTGGCGCTGCCGTCGATTCAACGGTCTCGTGTTCCAAGTCCGTTAATACCTGTTCTGTCGCCGCTTCCGTGGCGGACGCTTCAACCGATTTTGAATGCTCTGAGGGGGCTCCCAAAGCGTCATCTCTCTCTTCCAGCGGCGGTTCAGTCGAGAGAGCATCCAGCACCAGAGTGCTTTCGTCCATTGGCGGGTTAGTATCCACCGCAAGGGGTAATGCGGACTGGCTTGGAGTTGCCAAAACAGTTGTATCGCGCTTCGCTAAGTCTTCCCGTGGTGGGGGTATCTGTTCCAGCAGCGGATCTTGGTGGATTGGCGGCGTACGCTCCGGTTGGCCATCCATTTCAGTTAACACCTTGGGTCGCCTTGGACGCCCGCTGCGCATGCGCCGCCGGTTGATCGGTAGCGCCGCTGGGAAACTGTCGGAAGCATCGCCGCTCTCCTCGCTATTGGGCGTGGTGTCTGGAAAACTCGCATCCAGTGATGCGGCTGGGGAGCGCGGCGTCGCGCCGTTGCCGGTGATTTCCTCATCGGTTGCATCGCTAGGCGCACCGATATCCACTGCCGAACTATCCGGTTTACGCCGGCGGCGCCCACCGCGACGCCCACGGCGACTGCGTTGGGCGGCGGTATCAGTCTCTTGGGGTCCAACCAAGTTGGCGGATTCAGCAATGGTTGGTGTGGCAAGCTCGACCGACTCGGTCTTAGCCTCAAGATCGCCGATGGCGGGCTCGGTTTCTGCCGGCGTCGCTGCCTTGGACGGCGCTGCTTGGTCGCGCTCGCTACCTGGCCGCTGCGTAGCGCGATTGCGGCGCCCGCCGGGGGGGCTGGGCTCATTGCGGCGACCCCCGGAACGTGGACGGTCTTCGCGGTCAAAAGAGGTATCCGTGCTGGCGCTTGATTGATCGAACAGATTTCGCCACAGCCATCTCAGGAAGCCAGGGTTAGTTTCAGCACGCGCTGGCGATGGAGCGGAAATCGGGGCCGGCGTGGAAGGCTTGATGGATTTGACGATGGGTTCTTCCCGATCAGCGCGCGGTTGAGGACTGGCGTAGTCTTCCTGAAGGTCGTCGTTATGGACCACCATGTTGTACGAAGCTTCGCGGGAGTCCGTCAGTTCGTCGACACGCTGTCGCAGCAATTGGAAGTGAGGCGTCTCCAGGGATTCGTTGGGGATCAGTAATATACTTACGCGGTGGCGTTGTTCGATAACCCTGACCGCCTCCCGCTTTTCATTGAGCAGGAAGGTAGCTACCTTGAGCGGCAACTGGGCCATGACCCGGCCAGTCTTTTCCTTCATTGCCTCTTCTTCCAGTAAGCGAAGCACCGCCAGGGCCAGGGATTCCACACTGCGAATGGTGCCCTGGCCGGTACAGCGGGGGCAGACTACATGACTGGCTTCATCCAGTGAGGGGCGCAAACGCTGCCGTGACATCTCCAACAGGCCAAAGCGAGAGATGCGTCCCACCTGTACCCGCGCGCGATCCATTTTCAGAGCCTCGCGCAGACAGTTTTCGACCTCGCGCTGATTGCGAGCGACGGTCATGTCGATAAAGTCGATGACGATCAAGCCACCCAAGTCACGCAAGCGCAACTGGCGGGCGATTTCCTCGGCTGCCTCCAGATTGGTGTTGAGGGCGGTCTCCTCGATGTCGCTGCCCTTGGTGGCGCGGGCGGAATTGATATCGATGGAGACCATGGCTTCGGTGTAATCGATGACGATAGCTCCTCCCGAGGGCAGGCTGACCTCCCGCTGGTAGGCGGTTTCAATCTGGCTCTCGATCTGGAAGCGGGTAAACAGGGGAATGTGGTCTTGATAGAGTTTCAGACGAGACAGGTTGTGGGGCATGACCTGCTGTATGAAATCCTGAGCATGCTGATAAACGCGGGGATCGTCCACCAGGATTTCGCTGATATCAGCGCGCAAATAGTCGCGCAGAGCGCGGATGATGATATTGCTCTCTTGATAGACCAGGAAGGGAGCCTTCTTTTGCTGAGAGGCGGTTTCAATGGCGCGCCACAGGTGCAAAAGATAATCTAGATCCCACTGCAATTCATCCGTGGAGCGCCCCATCCCGGCGGTGCGGACGATCAAACCCATTCCTTCGGGAATATCCAAGTTGCTCATGGCCTCGCGGATTTCCTGGCGATCTTCGCCCTCGATGCGCCGTGACACGCCGCCGGCACGGGGATTGTTGGGCATGAGGACCAGATAGCGGCCAGCCAGGCTGATGAACGTGGTGAGCGCTGCTCCCTTATTGCCGCGCTCTTCCTTTTCCACCTGCACGACGATTTCCTGGCCCTCCTTGATGACATCCTTGATAGTGGGCCGCCCGCTACCGTTCGCGGACTGGGACTCAAAGTAGTTGTGGGAAATTTCCTTGAAAGGCAAAAATCCGTGGCGCTCGGCGCCATAGTCTACGAAAGCCGCTTCCAGGCTGGGTTCGATACGAGTGATGCGCCCCTTGTAGACATTGGATTTTTTCTGCTCCCGCGAGGGAGTTTCAATATCCACGTCGTAGAGTTTCTGGCCATCCACCATGGCCACACGCAACTCTTCTTGCTGAGTTGCATTAATCAGCATTCTCTTCATGTTATGACTCCAGCGCTCAACCATCGCCCATCGGGATTGCGTTGTCGCCAGAAATTTGCTCGGATGGCACATGCATTGAGCGCCTACCGCGGTCCATCAAGAGAAGACGAAAGCGGTATGCTGAACCTAATGCACTATGCGCCACTCAATTAGACAACAGACGTGGGAGCGCAGCTTTGTATCGTTCTGCTCGATAACGGTCGAGCGATGAATGAACCCCTTGGATACCCGCTTTCTGAAGCGTGTACTTGGAAAATCGATATCGTTTTGCAACGAGTCTCGCCTACCTATGGGACCCTGTGGCGACAAGTAATCTACTATAACAGCCAAGCTGAACAGCTTCAATTGGCTGGTGAAACTGTTATTATCCAGTTTATGAGTATAGCCGAGCCGCAAGCCAATGTTCGCTTCATTGATGTTTCGTCCGAGCAGGGTGGTCAACGCATTGATAATCTCTTGTTGCGCATTCTTAAAGGTGTTCCCAAAAGCAGGATTTACCGTATTCTGCGCAAGGGCGAGGTGCGGGTAAATCGCAGCCGGGTGCAGCCAGACTATCGCGTGCAGGTTGGCGATAAGGTCCGCATACCGCCGGTCCGCGTTGCGCAAGAAAAGACTGAAGTCTCACCGCCCTGGCGCATTCTGGAGCAGCTTGGCAAAGCTGTCTTATTTGAAGACCGGGAATTGTTGGTACTCAATAAGCCTGCCGGCCTGGCCGTGCACAAAGGCAGTGGACTGCATTTTGGCCTCATCGAGGCCCTACGCGCCCTGCGACCGCAGGCGCCCTTTCTGGAACTGGCGCATCGCCTGGACCGGGATACCAGCGGTTGTCTCGTGCTGACCAAGACGCCGACGACTCTGCGGGCAATTCAGACTGCCCAGCAAGCTGGCGCCGTGGACAAGCGTTATCTGGTCTTGGTGGAAGGCGATTGGAGTCGGGGTGCTGTTGAGGTGACCGCGCCGTTGCGTAAAAACACTTTACGTGGTGGCGAGCGCATGGTCGAGGTGGTTGAGGGCGGCAAACCGGCCCATAGCCGTTTCAGGCCGCTCAGCCGGTTCGGTAATGCCTCGCTGCTGGAAGTGGCGATTATCACTGGTCGTACCCACCAGATACGTGTCCATGCTGCCTACGCGGGCCATCCCGCTGCTGGGGACAGCAAGTATGGTGATACTCAGTTCAACCGGGAAATGGCCCACTATGGCTTGCGCCGCTTGTTCTTACACGCCCATAGCATCAGGTTCTCCCTGGGTAATCGGGAGGTTGCGGTCAGCGCGCCATTAGGCAAGGAACTCAAGCATGTGCTGGAACAGCTGGAGGCAAAACCTTGAACCGACGTGAGCCTGTTGCCAGTCTTTAAGGCTATGACCGAGTGGCTGGAAGTGCTGGAGGCAATTCGGCGTAATACGCATACGGAGAACGCGTTATGAGCGAACAAGTGGATAAGCCAGGCCAGTCCCAACTCAACAACAATGATGAGTGCTGGGCACGGGGCCTGATCAGCAAGGTGGTGTTTGCCGCCCTGGTTGAGCAACGTCGCAGCAGGCGCTGGGGGATTCTATTTAAGTTTCTATTTCTTATATATTTATTAGCTGTGCTGTTGATAGCGTATGGGCCTTTTGACAGCGACAAAACGGTGCTTGGGAAACGGCACACGGCCCTGGTAAGCGTGGACGGGTTGATCGCCAGTGGTGCGGTTGCCAATGCTGAGAATATCATCGCTGGGCTGCGCGCAGCCTTTGAAGATGACAAAACAGCTGGGATAATCCTGCACATTAACAGCCCAGGTGGTAGCCCGGTGCAGGCCGGCGAGATGTACGACGAAATCCTGCGTCTGCGGAAAACCTATCCCAATACACCCGTCTATGCCGTAGCTTCCGATGTCTGTGCTTCAGGGGGCTACTATGTCGCTGCGGCGGCTCAAAAGATTTTTGCCAACAAAGCCAGTATCATTGGCTCTATCGGTGTCAGGGCGGATGGCTTTGGTTTTGTGGACGCGATGGAAAAACTTGGGATCGAACGCCGCTTGTATACGGCGGGTGAAAACAAGGCCTTCCTGGACCCCTTTGCGCCCCAACAGCCGAAGGATGTTAGCCACTTGCAAAGCATGCTAGGGGATATTCACCAGCAGTTCATCGCGGCGGTGCGAGAGGGGAGGGGTGAACGTCTGCACGAGACCCCGGAACTGTTTAGCGGCTTGGTGTGGACCGGCGCGAAAAGTGTGGAATTGGGACTCATTGACGAGTTGGCCGACCTTCGCCAAGTCGCCGAGAAAGTCATCGGTGCCAAGACCGTAGTAGATTATACGCGGCGCCCCCGCTTGATCGAGCGCATTTTCCAGAGTGCTGAAGCCAGCTTGCAGCAGGCTCTGGTTCGTACTTTGGGACTGGATAACACTACTCCGCTGCACTGAATCAGACATCCCGGTTATTTCGACCCTGTAATTTCAGAGGGAGCTTATATGGGGGGTTTTATGTGGAGTAGTATTCCTCTACTTGCCTTTATCGTGGCTGCGCGCAATATCCTGGTTTTTGCATTGACGGGGCATCTTGAAAATACGGTGTTCGGCGTTCGCTTGCTCTCCGGCGCCCAATGGGCTTTCGGCAATGGCGATACGTTAACGATTTTGATGGCGCGCAAAAGTATTAATTATAATGATAATTAATATGCCGTCCGCCAACGGGACAGCAGCTAATAGAAAGACCTGTCTAGGTAGCAAAAACGCTTCATCTCAACTATCCGAGACGCATCATGAGCCAAGATAATCGAAACGAGTTAGCCGGCCATCTGCAGCGGATTGAGGATATGTGGCAGAAGTTGATCTACGTCAAATGGAGCCAGGAATCCTTTGCGCTGATGGCGCTGCTGGCGCAACAAATGGAACAGGTCGCGCGCAGCCACGGTGAAGAGGAGTTGACCGGCCTGGCCGCGCAACTGGAGCAGCATCTCAAAACGTGCGTAGCCGCTGGACATATTCCCCAGGAGGCTGATCGGGAACGGTTGGTCGCTTTGGTAAATAAGCTGCGGCGTATCTTGTCCGCGACTGACACCGGTGCGCGGTTCGATACCAAGCCTCTGATATCGGCCGCAACCGAAGTATTTGTGATCGATGCTGGCAACATCCGGCAATTGCTCCTAAAGCTGAAAGATACCGGTTTTCAGGTGCGCCATCTGGACACCATTGACAAAGCCGAGGCGGCATTCGCTGAAACTTCGCCGGTGGCGGTTATTATGGATGTGGATTTTCCCAATGAGCCGCTTGCGGGCATCGGTATGATTGCCGAGATTCGCGCCTTGACCAATCTGACGGCGCCGGTCTTTTTCATTGCCGAGCGTGACGATATCACCGCTCGTTTGGAAGCCGTGCGAGCGGGGGGCATCGGTTATTTCAACAAGCTGGTGGATATCACCATCCTCTTGGAGAGACTGCAATACTGGCTGTTTCAACAATCGGCGCAGGGACAGAATCGAGTCTTGATCGTCGACGACACCCCGGCTGAGGCCCAGGAAATGGCGGGTATTTTGGAGTCCCAGGGGATGCTTACCCGGGTGGTACTCCGACCCATGGAGGTGATTCAGCATATCTACGGTTTCCAGCCTGACCTGTTGCTGCTGGATCTGGAGCTCAAGGAGGTTAGTGGTGTGGAACTGGCGAGGGTTCTGAGCCAGCATCAGGCCTGCGAAGTCCTGCCGATGATTCTGCTCTCTTCACCAGCTTATGTGACGCGCCACCTGCCCAAACTAATCGTTGAGGGAGCCAGTTTGTTAAGCAAGCCGGTGGCTTCGCCTTACCTGTGTTGGGCCGTTGCCCAACAGTTACGGCGGGCTCAGGCACTTCGCTTGAAACTTACCGCGTTGAGTGATCAGGATGTCGTCAGCGGTTTATATAACCGACGCCATTTTTTGGCGCAACTGGAACGCAGCATTGCCGCTCTGGGCGTCAACGCCCGGTCCGTGGCAGTTATGCTCGTCATGCTGGACAACCTTCGAGCTATTCGTGATTCTACGAATGTATTGGTAGCCGATGAAGTGGTGGAACAGGCGGCTGGACGGGTGCGCAAAGTACTTGGCCGTCGCTACACCGCGGCACGGTTTGGCGACGCCATCTTCGCGGTAGTGATGAGCGATATCCAGAAGGAGGCACTGATGGCGGCCGCCCGCGCTTTGCGGGATGCTTTGGAGACCGGCGCCTATGAGATGGGCGAACAGACGCTGCTATTGCGTACCAGTATCGGCATCAGCATGACCGCGGACGAGAAAGAGGATTTCTTAACCTTGATTCAACAGGCGGATGTGGCTTGCAGCATGGCGCGGGAGGCCAAGGGCGAACACATTTATATCCACCATGATATTTATGCGCATCGTGATGAAGAGGAATTCCAGCGCCAGCGTTTGCTCAAGAAGATTGAACAGGCCCTGGAGCAGGAGCGCATGCATTTGATGTTCCAGCCCATCGTCAGTTTGCGGGGGGATCTGGGTGAGCGGTATGAGGTGCTGTTGCGGGTGAGCAATAATGAAGATCGAGAATTGCTGCCCGAGACCGTATTCGGCATCACTCAGCGCCATCCTCTGGGAATCGCCCTGGATCGGTGGGTTGTTGCCCATTCCGTTCGTCAGTTAAAGGAGCGGCAAGCTAAAGTTTCCGCCACGACGCTTTTCATCAAGGTTCTACCGGCCACGTTGCAAGATACCTCCCTCAAGGATTGGTTAAAAGATCTCCTAGCCAAAACCCGGATGAATGCTCGGCATGTAGTCTTTCAAGTGGCGGAGACAACCGCCGAGCGCGATCTCCGGGAATTGTTTGGGTTTCTTCAGATTATCAAACGGTTAGGATGCGGTTTTTGTCTAGATCGGTTTGGACATAAGGCAAATTCCCTGGCCTTGCTGAAGAACTTGGGTGCTGATTATGTCAAGCTGGATATGTATTTCGTGCACGGTTTGGTGGGCGATGAGGCCAAACAGCAGCAATTGAAGGAGTTAGTGCGAGGGCTTGGGGAGTTAAAGGTGCCTGCCATCGTGGGTGGTATAGAGGACATGCAGACGCTGCCGGTGCTATGGTCTTATGGCATCAATTATGTGCAGGGATTCTTTCTGCAACCGCCACACGAGGAAATGAGCTACGATTTCGCAAGTGATGCGCTGTAAAGCTAAGCGCTTAAGGTAAATGCCGCCGTGCCAGATAATCATGAGATTGCATCTCCTGGAGGCGGCTTAGCGTGCGTCGGTATTCGAACTTGAGCTTGTTGCCCTGGTAGATGTCCGTGGGAGGGGCTGCCGCGGAAATAATTAGCTTGACATTGCGGTCATAAAACTCATCGACCAGACTGAGGAAGCGCTTCGCCTGATTTTCCATCTGCCAGTCCATGACCGGGATATTGGCAATGAGCACGGTGTGAAAGCAACGGGCTATCTCGATATAATCAGCCTGACTGCGCGGGCCGTCGCAAATGTCGCTGAAATTGAACCATACTACCCCGTCAGCATGGCGGGTCGTTGATATAGAACGGCCCTCGATCTCCAAGACCACACCGCTGCGACCCGGCTCCGGACTGATATGTTCGAAGGTATCGCTGAGAATGCGCTCGGCTTTTTCATCCAGTGGGAAATGATAGATCTCGGCCTTTTCAAGATACCGCAGGCGATAGTCCGTTCCCCCGTCCATATTGATGATCTCCATGTTTTCCTTGATCAGCGCAATAGCCGACAAGAAGCGAGCGCGCTGCAAACCGTCCTTGTACAAGTCGTCGGGGGGAATGTTGGAGGTGGTGATCAGGGTCACGCCATTGGCGAACAATTCCCGCAGTAACCCCGACAGTAGCATGGCGTCGGTAATATCCGAGACGAAAAACTCGTCCAGGCAGATGATGCGGGCTTCCCGAGCGAACTGGCGGGCGACGGTCTTGAGGGGATCTTGCTGCTCTTTCAGTTCCCGCAGCGCACTATGAACCTTATACATGAAACGATGGAAGTGGATGCGCTTTTTGCGTTCCAGGGGTAGGGTATTGAAAAAAGTGTCCACTAGATAGGTTTTGCCGCGTCCCACCCCGCCCCATATATACAGACCACGCACAGCCATCGCTGCGGCTGTTTTATCCGTTTTTCCGCGCTCGATGAAACGCCTTAATAAACCCCGCGGGGGAGCGGCGGCGGATTCAGCAGGTTGGGAATGGGTGGCAAGTAATTCATCAGAGATCCGCTGTAGATGCTGTATCGCCATCTCCTGGGCGGGATCGTGATGGAAATCCTCTCTTTGCAAGTCTTTTTTATAACGTTCGTAAAGCATGGTGCGCGATATGTCAGGTCTAGGATTTGTCGCGGTTAGGCAGAAACTGGGACCAGTCATAAACGGGATCACCAAAAGCGAAGAAATCCGGATTGATCAGAGTGGGCCGGGTGTTGTAGCGCAATGGCTGCATGTGGGTATCGGTGAGTCGACCGCCAGCCTCCTCGACGAGGATCTGCGCGGCGGCTGTATCCCATTCGCAGGTCGGACCAAAACGCGGATACAAGTCTATCTTACCCTCCGCTACCAGGCAGGACTTCAGGGCGCTACCTACCCCTAGGTAGTGGTGTTGGCCTAAATATTTCAGATAGGTTTGCAGGGCACCGCCAGCGTAGGAGCGGCTACCGGCTACTCGAATGGGTTCATGGCCGATATGGCGGGTGTGGATGGAACTGGGTTTGTGATCCGGAAGCTGTTTAAAGGCACCGCCTCGGCGGTAGGCGAAGTAGCATACGCCAGTCACCGGAATCAGGATCAGGCCGAATACGGCGGTATGCTTGTGTATCAAGGCGATGTTTACACAGAACTGGCCATTGCGCTTAACAAACTCGCGGGTCCCGTCCAAAGGGTCAACCAGCCAGAGCCACTCCCATTGGTTACGCACAGCAAAGCTGATATCGGCGCCCTCTTCAGAGAGAATGGGAATTTCTGGGGTGAGCTTAGTAAGACCCCGGATAATACGTTCATCAGCGACCATATCGGCTTCGGTCAACGGGGTATTATTGGCTTTCTCGGTCACGCTAAAGTTGCCGGCATAGATTTCTAGGATGCGGTGGCTCGCGTCTTGAGCAATGCATCGTACTGGATCGACTAGGCCGGCTAAATCGATAGTCATGATTGCAGGTATCTGATCGGGACCGCAAGTGCCGGTGTGGATGGGAAAGTGTTGGCGTGAAGGGGTGCTATAGAACATTTCTGGATTACGGTCGTGATATTAATAATTGCCGGTATTCTGCATACCGTGAAAATAGTATGCGGCCCTACCAGGCGTGGGCCTAGAGTCAAGCGAATAGGGTTCAACTAAAATACCCTTTAGCGATGGTCAACGATTACAGGATTGTACACGATTGGTCTGTGCCGCCGGGCTGTTGACAAACCGTCCGGCAGCGTAACTTTCATAATTCAACTATAGATATTTTAAATCCTTATGTTGCCCTGGAATGATATTCAAACCGTTTTCTTGGACATGGACGGTACAGTGTTGGATCTACGCTTCGACAATCATTTCTGGCTGGAGCACATGCCTCGCCGCTATGGGGAGAAGCACAATCTTAACCCGGAACAGGCGCGGGCTGATTTGCTAGCCCGTTATCGCAGTGTGGAGGGAACCTTGGCATGGTACTGCCTGGATTATTGGAGTCAGGAATTGGGGATGGACGTGGCAACGCTTAAGCGAGAGGTGGAGCACCTGATCGCCGTGCATCCTCATGTGGCGGAGTTTCTGGATGCCGTGCGCAACGCCGGCAAACGGGTGCTGTTGGTTACCAATGCCCATCCCGACAGCGTGAGCCTGAAGATGGAAAAGACCAGTCTAGAGGGGCATTTCGACGCCATCATAAGTGCCCACAGTCTGGGTGCGGCAAAGGAACATCCGGATTTTTGGTCTCGCCTTAGGCGGCGAGAGGCATTTCATCCAGGCAGCACTCTGTTTGTGGACGATAGTTTGCCTATTCTGCGTGCCGCGCGCCGCTATGGTATTGCCTATTTGGTCTCGGTTCTAAAACCCGATTCCACTTATCCACCGAAGGCAGCGGGTGAATTTCAGGCTATTCACGATTTTTCTGAGTTGCTACCACTCGGTTAACAAAGACTTTTCACGCAAGGACAGCCCAGGCGAGCGTTTGTCCCCAAGGGAGGCAATAGGCAGGAAAGCGGTTACCTTGAGAGCCCAGCTAAAACGTCTGGCCACCGCTTGTGGATTTCGCATATCCATGCCTGCTGCAACCGTCGTCGTTCACTATCGGAAGCGCCGCGCAAAAGCGCCCGGTAGTAATCATGTGAAGCCAGAGTCACTACTCGATCATCTTCAGGTAGCCACTCGAGTTCTTTACTTGTCAACATGGCAAGGCTCCCTCCCGGAAAGATGCAAGCCAAGAATTTTTAAACAGTAAAAAGGAAATAAACAACAATGTTGTGAAATGGATAACATGATGTTGTGGAATTGTCAATACTCTTAAGTCAAGGAATTGCTAACGAGAGCTGTAGATGAACGCCTTCCAGTGTCAGTGGTACTACGGACGCCAATTACGGATGTCAAGGCCGATCGTAAAGATGATCTGCCCCCTCTCGGGGTATGCGCTATGAAGAGGGGGCGATCTAGCTACTCGTTTGAAGTTATTGGGATTCCGTCGCTTTATCCGCTTGCGCCAGGGCGCTATCCGAGATCTGGTTGAGTTGGGTAGTGCGGTTCAAAGTGCCTGGTGGTAACCAAACTTCCGTGCCTTCGGGTAAGGCTACCCGATCGAAAATGGCTTCTTGCGTCCAGGCAGCATTCATGGCGACCAACTGTTGTTTATCTACCCGATAGTAAGAGGCCAGGGTCGACGTTGGTACTGGTCGGTCTAAGGTTACCCGATCCCAATTTAGGGGAGCTTCGTAGCGGATACCCTCCGGAAAGAACCGGGTCGGTTGGCTGGCTATCTCTCGCGCAGCCAGGAACTCCGCGTAGAAATTGCGAGAGGCGAAGCCAAAGTAAGGGTGCTCGTAGTGGCGAACGATTTGCGTGAAATCACTGCCGAAGTACTGCTTGGCGCGCGTCATGCCGCCGATACCATGATTGTAGGAGGTGACTGCTAACGGCCAGTTGTCCAGAGTTTCGTGGGCATCGCGCAGGTAACGGGCCGCACCGCGGGCCGAAGCAACTGGGTCTAAGCGTTCGTCAAGGGCAGGGTGGTTGTTCAAGTAGATGCGGGCGGCTGGTTTAGTGAACTGCCAGATGCCCGCGGCTCCAGCCGAAGAACGGGCGTTAACCTGAAACGAGGATTCCACATGCGGCAAGTAAGCAAAGTCTTCGGGCAGGCCGGCTTGCCGGAAAATGTCTTTAAAGATCTTGTCATAACGGCCGCTGATTTCCAAACCCCGCTTGAAGCGCTCGCGCAGACCACGCTGGCTGCGCAACCGTTCAGCCGCGCCAAAGACGGCCTGGGGGCCGCCACTGACCGTAATGCGCGCTGCCAATGCTTGTTCAGGAGGATTGAGTGCCTCCCCGCTGAGAGTTTTGCGCTCCAGTTCGCGCAGCTGCGCTTTCCAGATTTCTTGCCGCTCGCGTGTGTAATCCCGTTGACCATCGCCGTAACCATCGCTCACGAAGCCTGGTAGATTGATGACTTCGTAAACCAGGTCCAAGTACCTATCGTCGTGCAAAGCAACTTGGTCAAGAACCCAGACCGAGTAGACATTGCGCCAGAAAGCAACTTGGGGTTCCAGTCCCGGTGGTACCTGGAAGGTATTGGAGTCGTCGATCGATGTGGAAGGGGGGGGGGAGGTAAAGGCTTTAGAAGGATGGGGGACTTCTTGCCGCGAAGCGCAGGCAGCCAGTAACGGTATCACGAAGGCCACCGCAAGCCCTGTTGAGATGTTTTTCATAAGCTTGTTTCTTCTCCCTGCTGTGTGCTATGACAATCGCCCCTGGGGGCGCCCTAAACCTGCAAAGTCCCAGTGAAATTAAGTTTCCATTTGCCATCCGCGCCGGGTCGGCCCAGTATGCTTAACGCCTGCCCTAGTTCGTGGTTACTTTGTTCTCGGATACCGACTTGACCATTGAAACGATAGCGGCCATCAGGGGTTAGGGTCAAGGCACCGGTCAGTTCCAAAGGTCCGCCTTGGTCCTTGACATTGCCAACGATATCCTGGTCCCTGCTACTGAACTCGGCGCTGAAATCGCCGAGTTCCAGCGGCCGGCCCAGCGTGATGCGGGTGCCCAGCAGGCGGAGGGCGCCGGTGGCCGCGTGCGGAAGACCCGTCGCCACCAGCTGCAAGCTGGCCGTATCTATGTGCACCTGGCCGCTTATGGCCAAGGGGGCGTAGCCCAGCAAGGCCATGAGTTTGGCCAGCGGCAAGCTGCCGGTCAGATCGGTAATGCGGAGTTGGCGATCTAGCCCCACCGCAACGTTTCCGCTCACGCGCAGTTCCGGGTCCACCATGCCAATCTGATATTCCACCCGTCCCAGAAACAGGGGCAGAAAGCGCCATTGCCAGGACAAGGATTCAATCGGCGCGCCGCGTAGGCGAAGCCCTTGCGCCGCCCCATTGAATACTGAGCCGCGAATATCCTGAACGGCAAAGCCGGGTACGCGCTGGGCTATTGAGTCCATCAGCAGTGTAGCCGGCAGTTGGCTGAGCAAGAAAACCACATAGGCAACCAAGCCGAGCAGACCATAGCCTAGCCAGCGTTTCATGACGTTACACCCTGTAGAGTGAGGCGGGCATTGACTTGGCCACTGTCAGTTTGACGGTCTATCACGGCATTTACGATGGTTACCCCATGCGCCTGTTTAAGGGTCCCCAGCCAGAGGATTACCTTGTCGAAGCTCACCTGTTCCAGTTGGACCCGGAGTTTATCTTCGCCCTGGGGCTCAACGCGCTTCACCGCCGTACCCAGTCCTGCCGTCTTGGCTGTTTGGTCTACCAACGTCAGGAGGGAACGCCCGTCACTCACCCGCGTCGTTTGAGAAGCCGCGCCAGCATTCTCCAGACGCTTGATTTCCGTGGCTGCCTGGCGCATCCAGGCAAGTTCTTTGCGCTGCTGCGCCACCGCCTGCCGCAACCCCGTTAGTTTAGACTGAAACGGCTGCCAGGCCAGGGTATAAAACAACAGCATCAGTACTAGAACAGCGCCACCACCTGCCATCCAGCGTTCACGGTCATTCAGGCGCTGCCACCACGCGCTCACGGCGGCGTCCTTTTAACACTGACTTGGCTTTCCACTTTTCCTTCCCGTTTAGTGGTGCGCATTTCGGTGTGAATATCGGCTTGCTCGCTAAAGCGCTGCTTGAGCTGATCCAGGATTTCCAGGCTGCTACTTTCCAGGTCCAGATCTAATTGAGCTTCTTTATACCTTAGGCCACGCAGAGTCACGCCCTGAAAGGCGATTAAGGGCTGGGCACCCTGATAGAGCAGATCCAGAAAGACTGCTTCCGTGTTAGCATTGCCTTGGCGCAGCTCCCGCAGGCGGTTCTCTAATTGCACTCGAGGGTTGACAATCTTGCGCGCGCCGGGCGCCGCATCTTTATAGATCTTTTCCATGTCGGCCCGCAGACTCGCCTGTTGCCCAGTCAATTGCCAGTATTCATTAATCTGAAGTACCAAGTGCATTCCTAGCCATATTCCAGCGAGGATTGCTGGAGGGCGCCAGGGTCTTAGCCATTTGCCCAGATGGGCTTTGCGACTATAGGGACCCTGCAAGAGATTAAGGGTGAAGGCGCTGTCATAATTGGCGGCGAACACCTGCAAAGGCAGAGATTCAGCAGTCTGCTGGTGAATTTCGAGGGACGGATACGCTAGTTCGGGCAGTTTGTCTCCCCAAACTCTCAGGCGTTTGGGAGCGTGTTCGCCCGCTTCAGCTAGCGCCAACCCGAGCAAAAGCGGCAGGTTTTCGCACTCTGTAGCAAAGCCGGCGCTGGATCCGTTGCGCACCACACCCCGATTATTCTCTAGGAGCAGGCTCCAGGTACCTTCTTCAAAAGGTAGTAACAGAGTATCGGGAACCACCGCGGCAGGAGCTACGCCAGCCCCGGTACAGGCATCCAGCCAAGTTTTCATTTTCTCATGGCTGACCAACGCTACCGGTACTGGTGATCCCGCACGCACCTCGCCGACCGCAAAATGGAGATCTTCAACATCTCCAGCCAGGCTGTCCTCAAGTGCAAAAGGAAGCGCCTTGAGCCAAGCGGCCCGATTACGCCCGGGCAAGGTGGCTTGGGTCAGGAGCACCGCTTCGCCTGGAACCACCAGCACCAGCCGCTGGCCTGTCGCCTGGTTGGCCAATTCGGTGAGCAAGCCCTGTTGGAGAGCGCTCTCTCCCGCCAGCCATTCAACCCATTCGGGACTGATAAATCGAAACATTAGCATCTGGTTCATGGCGCTTCCGTTCAATTTTCGTTTCCAAAGCTGCGCATCACGACACGCGTTTTCCCATCGTTCGCACGTTCCAGCATGCTGTAAAGTGTAGCGCGTCCATCTCCTACCTGAGCCTCGACATGCAACAGGAAATAATTGCTTGTCACACCAAGTTTCTCATTGATGAACTGATTTAACTGCTTAAGTCCTGCCTCCTCAAGGAATCGCTCCTTGTTGTCATGACCCTCGGTTTTGAGAAATTCAAGCAGGGTTTTGGCATTTTCCGGATCAAGGCTGCTGCCCGGAGCCATTCGCCCCAAGGCAATCAACAGCGGGGCCACTATCGTGTTCACGTTGATTGAGGTGCCAGGAGGAAGCGCGCAGACGTAAGGGGCAAGCTTATCATAGGTGGCTTTATCAATGCCCTTAATCAGGCGCAGCTCCGAGACGCTGGCAAAGGGCTGATTGGCAGTCAGATAAGGGGGGGTGCGGACTGCGTATTCGCTATCCTCGGCGCCGTCTGGGAAACGCGGTTCCTGGTCCTGGTCGATCCAATCGACAATCGCTTGGGCGGTATCGGTATTTAGCTCCAAAACCTCTAAAAGATGCGTAAAGAGCTCAAGCTGCGCGTTCAATTGCTCACTAGATTGCTTTGCGCTGGTGCTCCCTGGTATGTCCTTACCTTTATTCACGTCCTTGGCAGGTTTCTTGTTGTCATTATTCCTCTTGGTTTTGTCTTTACCCGTATTGTCATCCCCCTGGTCGCTGTTCTCATTTTGTTCGCTTCCGCCAGAAGGCGGGGCCAAGAAAGATTGTGGGTTAATCAGGTTATTAAGGTTGAAGCGCCCCTGTAAGTCCTCAATTCGTCCAGAAATACTGCCACCCTGCACCGGCAGCGCCGGCGGCAGGTTGGCCCACTCCTCGGTCAGATCATCTTTATTATTTACTTTATTATTTACTTTAGTGGCGGGATTGGCCGCGGGATTGGTCGCGGGATTGGTCGCGGGATTGGTCGCGGGATTGGTCGCGGGATTGGTCGCGGGATTGGTCGCGGGATTGGTCGCGGGATTGGTCGCAGAGTTGGCTTGGAGATCCCGCTTGAGGATAGCTGCCGCCCACTTCTCCGCACCCAGGGTGTAAAGGCGGGCCTGTTGCTGGTGCAGGAGCAGGGTGCTGCGGCGGATAGCTAATTGCTGAATCGAAGCCAGGCTGACGGCCGCAACACTGGCCAGGAATACAATCAGCAAGACCGTAAGCAGGGCGACTCCGGCCTGGTGGTACAAACAGGTATCCACCCGCCTTAGGGTTGTGAGGCGAGGCGCGCAGCGTTCAAGAGGGCATCCTGGATGCATATCAGTATCCGGGTAGCAGGAACAGACGGGTAATTTCACCCCAATCGTTCAACGTCACGCTCACTTCCAAAGCCCGCGGCAGGGCATCGACATTCTCGGGAGTGCCCCACTCTGTTTGCCAAGCTTCTTCTGCGCCCAGAAAGCGCATCTTGACCTCCTTAACCTCATCTAGCAGGGGCGTCGCGCGAGGTTCTTCGGGACTTCCACGGTCCAGGCTATTCCAATGCAGCCTCAGTAGACGGGTTTCTTCCAGGCGATAGGCCAGGCGTTCAAGGTTGGCGCGCTGTTGTCCTATGGGGTTATCCCAGCCGGCACGGGTAAAGGTAATCAGTTCGCCACTCGATGCTCCGCTTTTCAGGGCGGGCTGGGTCTGGCCGTATTCATCACGGATGTGGCGTGGGAGGATCTGCTCAATATCGCGTTCCAGAAAGTAGAAAGCCATTTGCACCTTAGCCAAGCGCTGGGCTTGCGCTTCAACGCTTGCCTTGGTGAACAAGACACTGCGCAGGCCGCTGTAAGCGGCAACGGACATGATGGCGAATACCGCCAGGGCTACCAGTAATTCCAGTAGGGTAAAGCCACGCTGGAGCGGCGGCATTATCCGGCCAGGCATCGCCTTCCCGATGGCCAGAACGGGATTAAAGGCGGCGATGCCGGCAGCAATCATTGGGGGTTATTTCCATCAACAGGGTTGCCCTTGAAAGCGATCAACGTGGTCAGCGGCGCGGCGCCGTCTCGTGCGCGCACGGCAACCTCCAGGCGCCGTAGATCCGGGTCGGTTGTCTTGCTGATCGTCAATTCCCACTGCCACTCGCGGCCCGCCATTTCGGCCGTACCGCTGTCACTGGCTGATTCGGCTGGCCAATCGGGGGCCAGCAGAACCCGGTTGATCTGGTTCAACGCCACCCAACCGGCCAGGGTACGGTCGCGCAGATAACCAATGTTGTTGGCGCCGTCGGCGGTGGCCTTGATGATGGCGCCCAGCGCAACAGCCATGACCGCCAAGGCCACCAGTACTTCCAGAAGGGTAAAGCCACGCTGAGCAGTCGATCTGGAGTTCATGACACTGGAGCGAGGCGCAGATTGCCGGTGGAGTCGCCGGACAGGCTGTAACTTTGAACATTTCTGACATTACTGTCCGCGGCTTTGAAGACAACTCTGAAATCCGTGGCCTCCCCGCTAGACAACAGCAATACCTGGGGCTGGTTGACGGAGGTGTCGCCGAAATTTACCGGACGGTTTTCCACCCATACCGCCAGAGTGAATCCCGGCGGTAGTTGGTATTCCGTGAGCAGCGTGGAAGTTTCCGGCGGCAGCCAGCCGCCAACGGCCATCGTCAGAAAGGCATAACCCGTCTCCGTAAAGCGCACGCCGCGTTGCTCGCCGCGCAGAATAGCCTCCTGATGGCTCAATTCCAGGAGGGCGGCCAGCCGTTTAGCTTCGCTGGCTAGGCGTTCGGCATCGCTGCTGCGGGGTAGGGACAGCACCGCAAAGGTAGCAATAATGCCGATCAGAACCATTGTGACCATCACCTCCATAAGGGTGAAGCCGCGTTGGTGGGAATTATTCATCCAGCTTCCAGTTGCCAACGTCGGCATCGATTCCGTCGCCGCCCGGCTGGCCATCCGCCCCTAACGAAAAGATGTCCACGGCGCCTTTCTGTCCAGGGCTCAGGTACTGGTAGGGGCGGCCCCAGGGGTCCTTGGGCATGTGATCAATATAGCCGCCGTCCTTCCAGTGGGGCGCCTCTGGAGGGCTGTTCGGCTTTTGCACCAAGGCTTCCAGACCCTGGTCGGTGGTGGGGTGACGGAAATTATCCAATTTGTAGAGGTCCAGGGCGCTTTGCAACACGCGGATGTCCTGTTTGGCTTTAATGATGCGCGCCTGATCAGGGCGATCCATGATGCGGGGTACTACGATAGCGGCGAGAATACCCAGGATAACCACCACGACCATGACCTCGATCAGGGTAAAGCCCGCTGCGGCGCGTTTTGAGTGTTTGGTCATATAAATCCCTTGTAGTTAGCGAAAGGTGTTCTATTTAACTATTGTTTCGCGGGGAATAGCTGCTGGCATGACAGCCGTCATAACCGCTGCAAGTGGTGGTGAGCTTGATTGCGAAGAGACCAGTTCTCATTGAGCCCCTCCGTAATTTCGCTGCTGCGCCAGCATCCCTATTTTACCATCTGATTCAAATCGAAAATCGGCAACAGGATAGCCAGCACGATGGTTAGGACTACGACGCCCATGCTCAAGATCAGCACTGGTTCGAAAATCCCCAGCAAGGCGGCAATCAGGGTTTCAGTTTCCCGCTCTTGTTGCACGGCGGCTCGCTCCAGCATGGTTTCCAGGCGACCGCTGGCCTCACCACTGGCGATAAGCTGCACAGTCATGGGTGGGAAATAGCCGCTCTCATTGATGGCTGTGTGCAGGCTGGCGCCTTCCTTGACCCGCACCGCCGCCTGCTCGACGGCCTCATGCATAGGTAGGTTGCTGATCACCTGGGACGAGATTCGCAGTGCTTCCAGTACCGGTACGCCGCTGGCCATCAGGATGCTAAAAGTGCGGGCGTAGCGGGCGGTGTTGATGCCGCGAATCAGTCGCGCTATTAACGGCAGGCGCAGTAGCAGCCGATGCATCGGGCGGCGAAAGCCCGGACGGCGCATACCATAACCAAAACCGAGCGCCAGGGCGGCTAGAGCGCCCAACAGAAGCAAGCCATAAGTACGCAGAAAATCGCTCACCGCGATCAACGAACGGGTCAACAGGGGCAACTGTTGGCCGATGCTGGCGAAGACCTGAACCACTTGCGGTACCACGTAAGTAAGCAAACCGGCGACGATAAGGATGGCAACCGAGGTCAGCAGCAAGGGATAGAACAGAGCCAGGCCGATCTTCTGGCGCATTTGTTGGCGGGCCTCGGTGTAGTCGGCCAACCGCTCGAAGACTACATCCAGATGTCCGGACTGTTCGCCGGCGGCTACCGTAGCCCGATACAGTTCAGGAAATACCCGCGGGAAGTCGCTTAACGCAGTGGCCAACGTGTGGCCCTCTAGAACCCGGGTGCGTACCGCCAGCAACAGGCTGCTCAGGCGCTTGCCCCCCGCTTGGCGGGCCACCGACCCCAAAGCCTCTTCAAGAGGAAAGCCGGAGCTTACCAGGGTGGCCAATTGGCGGGTCACCAGCGCCAGCTCGGTGGCGCCAATCCGCATCCCCCATTGACGCTGACCGCCCCCCCGCTGTTCCCGCCCCGTCACCTCATCGACTTCGACGGGGGTGAGGCCGCGCTCCCGCAGTTGCTGACGGACTTGGCGGGCGGTATCGCCCTCCAGCAGGCCCCGGCGGGTGCGGCCCCGCTTGTCCATCGCGGCGTATTGAAATGCGGCCATAGCCTCAGTCTTCCCGGGTGACTCTTACCAGTTCTTCGAGGGAGGTATCCCCGTTCAACACTCGGCGGCGGCCGTCGTCGCGGATGCTCGGCCCCAAGCTGCGTGCATAACGATCCAGTTCCTGTTCGCTTTTGCCCTCATGAACCATGGTCTGCATGGCGGGGTCCACGGCTACCAGTTCAAAAATGCCAGTGCGTCCCCGATAGCCGGACTGATTGCACTGTTCACAACCCATGGGTTTATAAATGATAGGGGCCGGATCGAGTGGTGTGCCCAATACCTTGCAATCGGCAGGGGTAGCGGTATGGGGCTCCTTGCAGTTTGGGCAGAGAGTGCGGACCAGGCGCTGGGCCAGTACGCCGATCAGGCTGGAGGAGAGCAGGAAAGGCTCCACGCCCATGTCCCGCAAGCGGGCGATCGCGCCCACAGCGCTATTGGTGTGCAGGGTGGATAGTACCAGGTGACCGGTGAGGCTGGCTTGCACCGCAATCTCGGCGGTTTCCAGATCGCGAATTTCACCGACCATGACCACGTCCGGGTCCTGCCGTAGAATAGCTCGCAGACCACGCGCGAAGCTCATGTCCACCTTGGTGTTTACCTGGGTCTGGCTGATGCCGTCCAGGTAGTATTCGATCGGATCCTCGACGGTCATGATATTGCGCTTGTGGTCATTGAGTCGGCTGAGAACCGCATACAGGGTGGTGGTCTTGCCGGAGCCAGTGGGGCCGGTGACCAGCAAAATACCATGCGGGCGGTGCACCAGTCTGTCTAGCCGTGCTTCGTCCCCGGCTTCCATCCCGAGATGCTGGACATGCAACCGGCCCTCACGTTTGTCCAGCAGACGCATCACCACCCGTTCGCCATGGCCGGCCGGCAGGGTGGAAACGCGCACGTCCACCGGTCTGCCAGCTACCTTGAGTGAGATGCGTCCGTCCTGGGGTAGGCGTTTTTCGGCGATATCGAGGTGGGCCATGACCTTAACCCGCGACACCAGCAGGGGACCTAGAGCGCGGGGTGGTTGCAGCGCTTCGCGCAGTACGCCATCGATCCGAAAGCGCACCAACAGGCGGTTCTCGAAGGACTCGATATGGATATCCGAAGCGTTTTCCTTGATGGCTTCAGTGAGCAGGGCATTGATCAGGCGGATGATTGGGGCGTCATCAGCGCTTTCCAGCAGATCCTCGGGCTCGGGAAGCTGCATGGCTACCTGATTGAGATCCAACTCTTCGCCTAGGTCTTCCATCATCCGGGCGGCGCCGTTGGTGTCCCCTTCGTAGAAGTCCTGGAGCAGGATCTCGAACTGTTCGGCGGAGACCGGACTGGGCTGCAGCGGCAGGTCCAGGTAGCGGCGCAGCTCCGTCAGGCTATGGTGGCGGGCGTCGGGCCGATAGGCGACCTTGACCCGCCCATCGGCCAGCTCAAGCGCCAGCAGACCGTGACGCTTTACAAAGGCATAGGGTAGGCGGCGAACCTGCATCAGCGGTTCTCAACATGGCAAAGCGGTGGGGACATCATTTGTTGTTAAACCCTTGGTCGTTACTAACAGGCTCGGGTTGCCGTTCGGCAGTTACCGGTGGTGGTTCAGCAGGCGCCGGCTTGGGGGCCGTATTGAGGAGGGATTGCTGCTGTCTCACCTGCTCCTGAGGGGTGAGCAGGGGAGTGTCTACCTCAGGCAGCAAGGCGGCGCCTCTCTGGCGGGCGGCAATCTGCTGCTCGCGGATGTAGCTATATTTTTCGTTGGTGAGCATCGTCCCAGTCACGGCATCGCGCAGGATCACCGGATGCAGAAATACCATCAGGTTGCGTTTGATCTTGCTGGTCTTGCGGTAACGGAACAGGTTGCCTAACAGGGGTATGTCACCCAGTCCGGGAACCTTTTGTAAGCTTTCGTTCAGTTGATCGTCGATCAAGCCGCCCAGCACCAGAATCTGCCCATCTTCCACCAATACGTTGGTCTTGATGGAACGCTTGTTGGTAGTAGGGCCTTGGGTAGCCGCAGTGGCCGAGGGGACCACGTTGGATACCTCCTGAGAGATCTGCAACTGTATCGCGTTACCTTCGTTGATCTGGGGTTTCACCTTCAGGGTCAGGCCAACGTCCTGACGCTGGATGGTCTGGAAGGGATTACCGACGAGGCCGGTACCGCCAGTGCCGCCAGTGCCGCTGGTGCCGCCGCTGCTGGTGTTGGTGGTGAAGCTGCCCGTTACAAAAGGCAAATTCTGACCCACGACGATCTCCGCCTCTTCGTTGTCCAGGGTGACCAGAGTCGGAGTGGACAGCACATTGGCATCGGCGTCGCTGGCCAGGGCGCTGATCAGGGCGGCGAAACGTAGCGCATTATCGCTATTGAAACTACCGATCCCCAGAACCGCACCACCGGGCAGATCTGTGGGAAGAGTACCTCCTTGCCTTACCGTTTGAGCAGCGTTCAAGATCCCAGCCAAGCTGCTGCCAATGTTGAAATTGGTGATGCCCACGACGCCGGCGCCATTACTTCCATCGACAATCCATTGGACGCCCAGTTCCGCCGTCTTGTCCGTGGTGAGTTCGGCAATGGCTGCTTCCACCAGCACCTGGGCGCGCCGCACGTCTAATTGTGCTATTACCGCTCGCAACGAGCGCAAGGCGTTCTGGGGGGCCGTGATCACCAGCGAGTTAGTGGCCTCGTCCGCCTGGATATCAATCAAGTTGTTGCTGCCGCCACCGCCCTGAGCCTGGGGTTGTCCCTGCGGTGAGGCGCCCTGGACATCGCTGAGTTTCTTGCTGACCCCTTGCAGAACCGGCACCAGGTCTTTGGCCTTGGCATAACGCAGATAGACAACCTGAATATTGCCAGCGTTTTCCAGGGGGGTGTCGAGGTGGGCGATCAGAGCACGCAGACGCAGCCGATTCGAGGTATCGCCGCTCAGCAGCACGCTATTGGTGCGCTCATCTGCCACCATTCGCGGCGGGGTACTGCCACCGGCAGCGGCGGGATTAGCCTGCGCCTTAGCCTGCTCCAGTGACGTAAGCACACGCACCACCTCGGTAGCCGACGCATGCCGTAAAGGGACGATTTCGACTTCTTCATTGCTGGCCAGATCGACCCGCCGGATGATGTTGGCGATGCGCTCCACATTGCCGGCCGTGTCCGAGACGATCAGCACATTGGTCGGCGCATAGGCCGCCAAATGTCCCTGGGGGGGAATCAGAGGGCGCAGGATAGGCACAATCTGGGCGGCCGAGGCATTCTGCAACTGGATCACCCGAGTGACCACCTGATCGGCTTCGCTATCTTCCTCGCGACCATCGAGGGTGGGGATGTTCTCCTGCTTGGCGCCTGCCGCCGGGACGATCTTGATGACTTTATCGCCAGGAATGGCCGCGAAGCCATGAACCCCCAGGATGGCTAAGAAAACCTCATAGATTTCCTTGTCGTCCATGGGTTTGGAGGATATGACGCTAACCCGGCCCTTAACCCGCGGATCGACGATAAAATTCTTGCCCGTTATCTCCGAGACACTGGCAACCAGTGCATTGATATCGGCATTCTTAAGGTTCAGGGTGACTGGCGCCGCGCCGGCGGGTTGAATGGTGATCACCAGGCTAAGCAACAATGAACTCAGTAGAGCGCGCTGTTCTTTAAACCATATTGTTATCGTCATGTCTGAACTCATGTGTTTACCCGCGGCGGCATACGCCGGGCCACCGGTTCATGCCTACTGGGCATTATTTAAGATAAAGGCGAACGGAATTTCAGCGCCGTTACGCAATACTTGAATATTGATTTGGCTAGCATTAGCCAGCTCCTGAAGCATTCCCAGACCTTTAACGGGGTCGTCCAGGCGGGTGCCGTTAACCGTGGTGATGACATCGCCTGCCCTAAGTCCCAGTTGCCCCAACAAAGCCCTATCACGACCCGGCCGCAGGCGAAACCCCATGAACTGACCATTCTGCACATAGGGGGCCGCGAGTGCCAAATCCTGTAATTCCTGGGGATGGTTTAAGGCCTTCTCGCGAAAACGGCTGGCGATGGCGCGGACATTGACAGTTTCCAGAGGGATGTTGGCGCTGCTGGTTTCCTCATTGATGATGGTATCCTGGGTTTCCGGAGACTGTCCTTGTTGATCAAAGACAGGAGCGCCCTCGCCGCCCTCGCCGCCCTCGGCGTCATTGGGCAGGCTCAGGGTCTCTAGGCGCCCATTGCGGGAAAGCACGACGCGGTCACGAAGAATTTGTTCGAGGCGTGCCCTGCTTTGCGCAAGTTGTTCGCCAATAGTATAACTGAGTTCCTCGCCGCCGCCCTCGGCGATGATAGCCAACGCCCTATTGCCATCTTTAGTGAAGAAGACACCAACCAGTTTCAAATTTAAGGTGGTCTCCGGGGCACTCACCTGGGTGGATGGCGATACCGACTTGGTCTCGCTGGCTTGCCCAAACAAGTGCCAACCGACGATGGCGGAATAATCGATGTGCTGGTCGTCCGTCAACTGTGTCGGCAGGCTGCCTGCCGGTTCCGCAACGACCGGTAGAGTGGCAAGATGCGAAGAAAATAGTTTCCAGCTAAGCTGGGCAAGGCCATGGGCTAGCAGGACAATAAACAGGATATTAACAGGCAGTGTCAATCGAGCCAGGGTATGAGGTCGAATTTTGCCTGCAAATAAGCGAGTTACGGTCGCCAGCATGATACGTCCCGAAAGGTAATTTTTAGCCATTCCATTGAATTACAAATAAGCATAACAACGTTTCCGACGTAAACAAGTAGATGCTCTGATTCAGCTTAGGTTTAGCTAAAATACAGTATTATCATTTTATAGGTAACCCAATCATGCTATTTGCTTGTAAAGACTTTACGAGGCTGCATTTATGAGGACTCAGGGCATCGCCCTGATCGCAGCGCGGGTTTTGAATGCCTGCGCGGGCTAACGATCCTTCCCGGCGCACCCAATGCTGGGACCAGGGACGGCGGGGTGACCGGCGCGGTTATCGGTCATCAGCTCGATTACAGGTCCAGTCGCTCTGTGGACCTTCAGGTGGTGGCTTAGAAGCGCCGCGGAGCGGTCCAAATTATCCTGTGTACCAGGTACCGAACCCAAGACATTATGCGTATGGAACGTGCAATCATTGACGGGGCAGCCGAGGCCATCATCACCATTGCCAGCAGTGGCACCGTCGAAGTATGCAATCTGGCCGCGATGCGCCTGTTTGGGTATGACCACAGTGAAATCATCGGTCGTGATTTTCGCGCGTTGTTAGGCTCTCCGCTAACGCAGCAGGATAGCTTTTTGCTGCAAAACCTGTTGCGGGAGCAGCAGACCCGCGTCAGCAGGGTCCAACTGACTGGCTCACGCAAGGACGGTAGTACCTTTCCCATGGAGCTTGTGGGGAGCAGGATAGAGTTTGATAAACAACGCTTGTTCGTTGGTATCGTCCGCGATATTTCCCATTCCCATCAGATCCGCGCCTACGTTGACACCATTCTTGGTAACCTCGGCCGGTTATTGGAAACGTCGCTTAGCAGTGAACAGCACAGCCTGGCCGAGATCGCCGTTGAAGCCGGCCAGGCCCTCCTGGCGATTACCGCGGAGATCCCCGCTTGTGCTGGAAATGAAGGCGGCCATCTGAACGAGGGAAATCACTCCAACCTGACCCATCAGATAGTTCCAGCCCGTCGTGGGCGCATTTTGTTGGCGGAGGACAGCCAGGTCAACCAAATCCTGACGGTGGCCATGCTTGAAAAAGCCGGGTACCGGGTGGATATCGTAAGTAACGGTCTGGAAGCAGTGCAAGCCTTGCGCGCACTGCCCTACGATCTGGTGCTGATGGATGTGGCTATGCCGGAGCTGGATGGTTTTCAGGCCACCGCCGAGATACGCCGCTTGCCAGGTCAACAGAATCGTGTCCCAATTATTGCCATCACCGGCGATTCTCATGCCCAGGTCCGCGAGCGCTGTAGCGCCGTTGGCATGAATGATTGCCTTACGAAACCCTTGGACCAGGCGCAACTGTTGGCTGTCGTTGAGCGCTGGCTGCCTGCCGCGACGCCGTTTCCAGAGGCGGGCTCCGGTCCTGTCCTGGACTGGGAAATCCTGCGTCAATTAGAGGCGGATACCGATCCCGCGCTACTGGATCGGGCAGTCAGTCTATTTATAAATGAGACCAACAAACGCTTACGGCATATCGGCGAGGCCCTCGCCAGCGAGGACTGGACGCGCGTAAAGTGGGAGGCTCATGCCTTGAAGAGCAGTGCGGGCACCTTCGGTGTCAAGCGCTTACACCAACATGCCCTCCGCCTGGATGAGGCTTGTCAACAGAGTGACTGGGAAACGGCGCTGACTCTGGCGAAATCCATAAACGAAGTTGCGATCCCTGACCTGGAAATACTGACCCATCACTATGGGCAGCAACGCTAATCATGCACCGGCATGATTTTTCCGGTTAGGTAAATCGGTTTATGTGTTCAAACTGGTGGGCTTGGCTTTTACATTCAGCAAATCCAACTTAAAGTAGTAAGCAAAATCCGCATCATTGGCAGCATACCAAGGAGCCTTCGAATGCTCGGACCGGATAAGTCTGCTGCGCCTTATAAAGCGCGAGTATTATTGATTGAAGACAGTCCTTCGGTGGCGGAGGTATACCTGGGTTATTTGCGATGGGAGCCGTATCAGGTGCGGCATGTAGAGACGGGGGCGGCGGCGCTGGAGGCGTTGGAGCGGGAGTTGCCGCATGCGATTTTGCTGGATTTAAATTTGCCGGACATGAACGGCATGGAGATTTTGCGGGAAGTGATCAAGCGGGGTTTGCCGACCTCGGTGGTCATTATCACGGCGCATGGGTCGATAGACATTGCGGTGGAAGCGATGCGCGGGGGGGCGTTTGATTTTCTGGTGAAGCCGTTCAAGGCGGACCGGTTGCTGGTGACGTTGCGCAACGCGTTGGAGAAGCAACGGCTGACGCGGATCGTGGAGACGCTGCGGGAGGAAGCGCAGGTTAGTTATGGGGATTTTATTGGGGCGTCGTTGCCGATGCAGGCGGTATACCGGATTATTGACAGTGCGGCGCCGAGCAAGGCGACGGTGTTCATCACCGGGGAGAGTGGCACGGGCAAGGAGGTGTGTGCGGAGATGATTCACCGGCGCAGTCCACGGCGGGAAGGGCCGTTTATGGTGCTGAACTGTGCGGCGATTCCGCGGGAGCTCATGGAGAGTGAGATCTTTGGGCATGTCAAGGGGGCGTTTACGGGGGCGACGGGAGAGCGCAAGGGGGCGGCGGCGTTAGCCGATCGGGGCACCTTGTTTCTGGACGAGATCTGTGAGATGCAGATAGATTTGCAGACCAAGTTGCTGCGGTTTGTGCAGACGGGGACGTTTCAGATGGTGGGGAGTGGGCGGACCGAGAAGGTGGATGTACGGTTTCTCTGCGCCACGAACCGGGACCCGTTGCAGGAGGTGGCGCGGGGTCGGTTCCGCGAGGATCTATACTACCGGTTGCATGTGATTCCGATCCACCTGCCGCCGTTGCGGGAGCGGGACACGGATGTGCTGGCGATTGCGCAGCGGTTTCTGCTGGACTATGCGGCGGAGGAGGGCAAGGCGTTCAAGGGGTTTGCGCCGGAGGTCCAGGCGATTCTGCTGGATTACCAATGGCCGGGGAATGTCCGCCAACTCCAAAACGTGGTGCGTAATATCGTGGTGCTCAATAACGCTGAGCTTGTTACGCCCGCTATGTTGCCGCCGCCACTGAACCGGCCGTTGCGGCCGGTGTCCGCGTTGACACCTGTGGCAGAGATTGATAATGCAGCGGGCCCCCCGTCTCACATGCCTACGCCCATGGATGTCCGTACCTTGCAGGAGGTGGAGCGGGAGGCGATCGAGGAAGCTATTGCCCTGTGTGAAGGCAATATTCCCAAGGCGGCCGCTTTGCTGGATATCAGCGCCTCCACCATCTATCGCAAACGCCAAGCATGGGCCGACCAGGAATAGGGTTGCGTTGCGTTGTTTTGGCTGCTTTGCACTGACGCGCAATTGCAAAACGGAAGGCAAATTGCAAATTTGCCATCCTTAATCTTGTCAGTAAATCCTACGAAACAAATTCTTATCAAATAAAATCAGACTATTGGGTCTTGTTAATCGATTTAGGATGGTCAATCAATAAAACCCAGGCTTTGTGGCCCGATAATTGCGAAAAAATACTGCTTAAAAAATTCATTTTAGCCTACCAAGCGCAGTTTCCTCTTGGCGCATATCGTCAGTTTTCAGCAGCGGTATTTAATGCGGAATGTCCATGTCAGGACCGGATGCGACTGCGCCTTATAAAGCGCGAGTATTATTGATTGAAGACAGTCCTTCGGTGGCGGAGGTATACCTGGGTTATTTGCGATGGGAGCCGTATCAGGTGCGGCATGTAGAGACGGGGGCGGCGGCGCTGGAGGCGTTGGAGCGGGAGTTGCCGCATGCGATTTTGCTGGATTTAAATTTGCCGGACATGAACGGCATGGAGATTTTGCGGGAAGTGATCAAGCGGGGTTTGCCGACCTCGGTGGTCATTATCACGGCGCATGGGTCGATAGACATTGCGGTGGAAGCGATGCGCGGGGGGGCGTTTGATTTTCTGGTGAAGCCGTTCAAGGCGGACCGGTTGCTGGTGACGTTGCGCAACGCGTTGGAGAAGCAACGGCTGACGCGGATCGTGGAGACGCTGCGGGAGGAAGCGCAGGTTAGTTATGGGGATTTTATTGGGGCGTCGTTGCCGATGCAGGCGGTATACCGGATTATTGACAGTGCGGCGCCGAGCAAGGCGACGGTGTTCATCACCGGGGAGAGTGGCACGGGCAAGGAGGTGTGTGCGGAGATGATTCACCGGCGCAGTCCACGGCGGGAAGGGCCGTTTATGGTGCTGAACTGTGCGGCGATTCCGCGGGAGCTCATGGAGAGTGAGATCTTTGGGCATGTCAAGGGGGCGTTTACGGGGGCGACGGGAGAGCGCAAGGGGGCGGCGGCGTTAGCCGATCGGGGCACCTTGTTTCTGGACGAGATCTGTGAGATGCAGATAGATTTGCAGACCAAGTTGCTGCGGTTTGTGCAGACGGGGACGTTTCAGATGGTGGGGAGTGGGCGGACCGAGAAGGTGGATGTACGGTTTCTCTGCGCCACGAACCGGGACCCGTTGCAGGAGGTGGCGCGGGGTCGGTTCCGCGAGGATCTATACTACCGGTTGCATGTGATTCCGATCCACCTGCCGCCGTTGCGGGAGCGGGACACGGATGTGCTGGCGATTGCGCAGCGGTTTCTGCTGGACTATGCGGCGGAGGAGGGCAAGGCGTTCAAGGGGTTTGCGCCGGAGGTCCAGGCGATTCTGCTGGATTACCAATGGCCGGGGAATGTCCGCCAACTCCAAAACGTGGTGCGTAAGGTGGTGCGCAACGTAATGATAAATAAAAGCGTTGAGCTTGTTACGTTCGCTATGCTGCCGCCGCTAAAGCGGGTTGCGAGGTCTAACCCGCTGGCTAGAGCCATGGTCACACTAAAGAATTATCCTGACGAAACCCCTCAGGCAAAACCGACACGGCCATTCCGTACCCTGCAACAGGTGGAGCAGGAGGCGATTGAGAAAACCATCGCCTTGTGTAAAGGTAATATTTATAGGGCGGCCGCTTTGCTCGATGTCAGCGCCTCCACCCTCTATCGCAAACGCCAAGCGTGGACAGCCGGGACAGCCGAAACAGCGGCCACTTTGCGCCGTGAGTCCAGCCCGACAAGCTCCGAATTAGATGACCAACTCCCAGCGGATTAGCCGTCGGGATCAAAATCCTCGCCTCGCCTCTCGCCAGCAGTATCAGCAGTCCCACCTCCAGCAGCATAAACAGCGTTTCTTCGGTTACCCAGAACCGCAACCCAATTACTCGCTTGCGCGCAGCAGGCGCAACTTGAAAAAGCAATGGTCAGCTCTTTTTCGACACCAGCCAGTAGCCAATACTCAGCGAGAAAATAACGGCGGCGGTAGCTAAAACATACTCGGGTTCGGTAATTTTGTAGTCCAGGACAATGACCTTTCGGGCAATCGCCATGAGGGCCGTTGCCAGAACTAGTTTAACCTGCAGAACCTCATCGCGTAGGTAAAGAACTATATTGACGAAGATTTCAACGGCGATCAGAACGACCATGAAGGTGCTGAAGGTCGCCAGGATGTCATTGACATTGAGCAGACCAAAGGGTGGTTCATCGGTTACCTTCTGGTAAATGACCCAAGCGACATCGGCGACGCCCCATATGATCACCATCGTCATCAGTATTGCCATCAGGCGCATGCTGAAGCGGATGAGGACGTGCAGCCAGCGCACCAGCGCCTCTTCATTGTCGAAGATGCGCAATTCTTCCGGCGCTTGGTCTTTGGACCCGGGAGGATTGGGAGGGGTTTGCTGGGTATTCATGTAGTCTCGTTCATGGTATGGCTGGGGAGAAATCCTGGTTTTCGGTTGCTTAACTCTGCTAGCCCTGGGTAAGCAGAATGCGCAGATCGATGATGGCGGCATTGGCTCGGGACATATAGGAAGCCATGATCAGGGAATGGTTGGTGAGCATGCCGAACCCCGTATTGTTTAGGATCATCGGACTCCATACCGCCTGCTGAGTGTTTTCCAATTTGTGGATGATCCGGCGCAGAGGCAGCAGCGCGTTCTTACCCTGCAACATATCGCGAAAGTCGACTTCGATGGCCTTGAGGACATGGACCAAGGCCCAGACATAACCACGTGCCTCGAAGAACACGTTGTCGATCTCCATCCAGGGGGTGCTGACGGTGACCTCACGGAAAACATTATCGATCTCCTGCCAGGGGTCACTGGCCACTGCTTCGGGCGGGGCTGTTGATGAGGCTGCTTTTTGATCGCCGGCGAGTTCGGTGTTGACCCGCAGTTGGCGAACATTGGCGCTCAAGCGCTGCGCCATATCGCCCAACCGCTTTTCGACAACCGCCAGATAGGCATTCAAATTATCACCGCGGGCAAAGAATTTGGCGTCGCCCCGTTGGCCGGCTCCCAAGCGCGCCATATAGCGGCTCAGGGCATCGATGGCTTTCTGATATTCCTGTTCAGTGGCTGGCAGTATCCAATGGGCCATATCGAAATGGAGTCGTGCATCCGCCGTCATCAAGTCCCGGTCCTCGGCGGACTGGGTCTGGGCGCGGCTGAAATCGTTGCGCAGAGCTCGTACCGTGTCGCGCAGTTCGATAACCACGCCGAATTCCCAGCTTGGCATATTATCCATGACGATGGCGGGTGGCGTTACATCGTTGCTCAGATAACCCCCCGGCTTGTGCAGCAGCGTGTCGGCTATCCTTATGACGGTGGCGGTGGTAGCATAGCCGGGGACCAGCTTGGTCTGCTCGCCGCCAGCCATCGTCAAGGCATTGGCGCGCACATCGAATAGATCCGGTTCCTGGTCCCAATAGGCCCAGAGGATAAGGGTGACGACCAGGTAAGTTGCCAAGCCCAGCCCGATGGACCAGACGATGCCTTTTTCCCGCCAGGTCCGAGGGTGATAAAGCCTGAGCAAATGGCGGATGCCGCTCTTGGATTTGTCCGTCACGGTCTTGATGGAACTCATGGAAGTCTCCTGCTTCGGGGTGCGCCGAATGTGCCGTTGGGTTGGAATAGTCATGCATGATAGACGGTTGAGCAAGTAAATAACCAAAGACCTGGTGGTATCCCTTGCTCGCAAGGGTCCTAGACCCTTGCCTATCGAATAGCCGGCGTAACACCAAACAATTTTCGATTCTTGCCTGTAGCCACTGGTTCTTCAAACGTTGGCGGACTTAGCCCTTACGCCGATCACCCGGCCAGACTGCGGGGGCCGTGGCAGTTGCAGGTGCTGGGTCATGATCGCGTTGAGTTTATCCAGGACGAACAGGGGCATGGGAGCGCTGTGTCGCTGGCTTAGATCCACATGCATTACGATGAGTTCGGTGGTGGCTGCCAGGTATCCCTTTTGGGCGTGGTACATGCGGTGAAAGTAATGGATGCGCTTGCTGTCAAAACCGAGCAATTGGGTAGTAATGCGCAGGGGATCGTTCGCTACGAGTTCCCGCTGGTAATTGACATGGGTCTCCAGCACGAAGATCGAGCATTGGGCGCGCTCCCGATACTCAGTATCCATGCCCAGAAAATCGATCAACGCGTCGGTGGCGTGGTCGAAGGCGAGCACGTAATAGGCAACATTCATATGGCCGTTGTAATCGATCCACTCGGGCGGAACGACGCCGGTATAAAGGCAAAGGGGCGATTCAATGTGCATAAGATTTAAGAAAATTGCTCGCTGGATTAGGCCTAAGCCAAAAATCGCCGTGTGGTCCCGCCGCTACTATCGCGACGCATGGTAGTATATTTTTCATGTACAAGCATGTAGCTGGGTAAGTATTATCGCGTCACGATGGTTTCGACAGTGATTCCTTATAATAATCAGGAATGAAATTTCAAGAGGTTAATTGTGAAGAATTTTAATTCTTTCCTCATCGCTATATTTCGCGCTGTATCAGCGCCTCGTTCGAGATTTTTCGGGCGGGTGTTCGCGATTTCTGTCGCCACCGGATTGCCATTTACTCCGGCGATCGCCCAATCCCAGCCGTCAGCAGGCCAAGCCCCTCCCACCACTCCGGTCACCGTGGTCGAGATCAAGCCGCAGACCACTCCAGCGACCTTTGAGTTCACC
>CAVOJV010000066.1:0-55608 GCA_963696325.1 uncultured Gammaproteobacteria bacterium | reverse complement strand
AAGACCGAAAGCTCCCGTTCGGTGGAAATCCGCGCCCGCGTGGAAGGCTATCTCGACAAGATCGCCTACACCGAAGGCGACCTCGTTCGCACCGGCCAACTCCTGTTTCAACTCGATCCGCAACCGTTTCAGGCCGCGCTGGACAACGCCAAGGGCGACCTGGCCCGCGCCGAGGCGCAACTGGCCAACGCCCGCGCGACCCTGGCGCGGGTTCGGCCGCTGGCCAAGGCCAACGCCCTCAGCCAAAAGGACCTGGACGACGCAGTGGCGGCCGAGCGCAGCGCGCAGGCGCAGGTGCAGTCCGCCAAGGCTCAAGTGCGCACTGCCCAACTGAATCTGGGTTACACCAGCATCAAGTCGCCGTTGGACGGGTTGTCGAGCAAATCCGAGTTCCGCCAGGGCAGTCTGGTGACGCCCGGAGAGAACAGCCTGCTGACCACGATCGTGCAACTCGATCCGATCTGGGTCAATTTTGGCATCGGCGAGAACGAGATGTTGCGGCTGCGGACCGAGGCCGCGGCGGGTCGTTTGAAGGGACCCGGCGTCGATAAGCTGGAGGTGGAACTGGTGCAAGCCGATGGCAGCGTCTTCCCGCAAAAGGGACGGATCACCTTCGTTGCGCCGACGGTGGATCAGCAGACGGGCACGGTGACCCTGCGCGCCGAGATCCCCAATTCCGATCCCAAGAGCCGGCTGGTTCCCGGTCAGTTCGTCCGGGTGCGGATCCAGGGCGCCTCTCGCCCTGATACCATCATGGTGCCGCAGCGGGCGGTAATGCAGGGGCCGCAGGGCAAGTTCGTCTACGTGGTCACGGATGACAAGGCCGAGGTCAAGCCGGTCCAGGTCGGCGACTTCTACGGCGAGCAGTGGATCATCACCTCCGGCCTGAGCGGTGACGAGCAGGTGATCGTGGACGGCGCGATTAAGGTGCGCGCCGGCTCGCCGGTCAAGGTCGTCCCGCCCGCCGCCGCGCCCAAGCCCGCCGGCCAATAAGGGGAGGCGTCCATGATCTCGCGATTCTTCATCGACCGACCGATCTTCGCGGCCGTTATCTCCATCGTCATCACCCTGGCCGGACTGGTCGCCATGCGCGCCCTGCCCATCGCCCAGTTCCCTGAAATCACCCCGCCCTTGCTGCAGGTGACGACCAGCTATCCCGGCGCCAACGCGGAAACGACCGCTGATTCCGTGGCCGCGCCGGTCGAGCAGCAGGTCAACGGCGTCGAGAGCATGATCTACATGCAGTCGAACAGTTCGGCCAGCGGCGACATGACCCTCAATGTCTATTTCAACATCGGCACCGACGTCGACATGGTGCTGCCCGATTTGACCAACCGGGTCAATCTGGCCAACCCGGTGATGCCAGCGGACGTGCGCCAGAGCGGACTGACCATCAAGAAGGCTTCATCCAATATCCTAATGATCGCCGCGATCAGTTCCGACGGCAGCCAGGACCCCAATTTCGTCAGCAACTACGCCAACATCAACGTGGTGGACGAACTCAAGCGCATCCCCGGCGCCAGTCAGGTTTCGCTGTTTACCCTGTCCGACTACGCCATGCGCATCTGGCTCAAGCCGGACCGCATGGCCGAACTGGGCTTCACTGTCAGCGATATCCGTGAGGCCATTCAGGAACAGAACGCGCAATTCGCCGCCGGCAAGGTCGGCCAGCCGCCGACCGGCTATCCGGTGGAGCTGACTTTGCCGGTGTCCGCCAAAGGAAGGCTGGCCGAACCCCAGGAATTCGAGCAGATCATCCTGCGCTCCAACCCCGACGGCTCCGCCGTTTTGTTGCGCGATGTGGCGCGGGTCGAACTGGGCGCTCGCAGCTACGATTCGGAAGGCTTGTTGAACGGCAAACGCACCGACCTCATCATGGTGTATCAACAACCCGACTCTAATGCCCTGGATGTCGCCGATCAGATCATCGCCCGGATGGAGGAATTGGCCAAGAATTTCCCCTCCGGCGTCAGCTATTCCATTCCCTACAACACCACCAAGTTCGTTGAAGTATCCATCGAGGCGGTGGTGCATACCTTCTTTGAAGCCGTCGTCCTGGTCATTCTGGTGGTGTACCTGTTCCTGCAAAACTGGCGGGCGACGCTGATCCCCTTGCTGGCGGTGCCGGTATCCATCGTCGGCACCTTCGCCGGCATGTATCTGCTGGGCTTCTCGATCAACACCCTGACCCTGTTTGGCATGATCCTGGCCATCGGCATCGTGGTGGACGACGCCATCGTGGTGATCGAAAACGTCGAACGCAACATGCACGAGTTCGGTCTGGACCCCAAGGAAGCGGCGCGGCGGGCGATGGACGAGGTGACCGGCCCGGTGATCGCCATCGTGCTGGTGCTGTGCGCGGTGTTCATTCCCACCGCCTTCCTGAGCGGCATCACCGGCCAGTTGTACAAGCAGTTCGCCATCACCATCGCCATTTCGGTGATCATCTCCGGCGTGGTGGCGCTGACCCTCAGTCCGGCGCTGGCGGCGATCCTGCTGAAGCCCGCGCACGGCCAGAAAAATATCTTTTTTCGGGGTTTTGAAGCGGGCTTCAATTGGATGACCAATGGCTATGTCTCAGGCTCGTCCTTCCTGATCCGGCGGGTGCTGATCGGTCTCGTGCTGTTCGGCGGCCTGTTATTCATCACTTTCGGCCTGTTCAAGAGCATCCCGGGCGGCTTCGTGCCGGACGAGGATCAGGGCTATCTGCTGGGGGTGGCCATTATGCCCGATGGCGCCAGCCTCGACCGCACGCGGGCCGTGGTCGAGCAGGCCAACCAGATCTTCGCCAAAAACCCGGCGATCCAAAACGTGGTCAGCCTGAATGGCTACAGTCTGCTGGACAGCCAGAACAAACCCAACTTCGCGACCTTCTTCCTGCCGCTCAAGGATTGGAAGGAACGGACCGCGCCGGAACTCCATGCCTTCGAGGTCCAAAAGACCCTGCAACGCGAGGTCTTCCAGCAGATCAAGGAAGCGAAGGTGGTGCTATTCAACCCGCCGCCGATTCCGGGCATGAGCAGCACCGGCGGCTTCGAGTTCTGGATTCAGGATCGCGGCGGCGCGGGACCCAGGGCCCTGCAGGAGGCGGTGGAAAAATTTATCGCCAAAGCCAAGGAAAAACCCGAGTTGGGTCCACTGGCCAGTACCTTCAACGCCAATTCCCAGCAGTTGTTCGTGGATCTCGACCGGGAACGCGCGCGGGCGCTGAACGTGCCGATCAACACCGTGTTCGATCTGATGCAAGGACTGTTCGGGTCGATTTACGTCAACGACTTTAACAAGCTCGGTCGAACCTTCCGGGTGATGTTGCAAGCGGACACCAACTATCGTACCCGTCCCGAGGACATCAACCAGGTATTCGTGCGCTCGACCACCGGCCAGATGGTGCCGCTGAGCGCGCTGGTCAAGGTGCAATACATCACCGGCCCGGATAACGTGGCCCGCTTCAACGTGTTCCCCGCCGCTCGCGTCAACGGCAACGCCGCGCCCGGCTACAGTTCCGGGCAGGCGCTGGCGGCGATGGAGGCGCTGGCCAGGGAAGCCCTGCCGGAAGGCATGAGCTATGCCTGGGCCGGCCAGGCTTTTCAGGAGAAGCAGGTGGGCGCGGCCTCGGCATTGGCCTTCGTGTTCGGCATCGTCATGGTGTTCCTGATTCTGGCGGCGCAGTACGAGAAGTGGACGCTGCCCATCGCGGTGATCACCGCCGTGCCGTTCGCGGTGGCCGGGGCTTTGCTGGCGGTGTTTCTGCGGGGTCTGGTCAACGACGTGTACTTCCAGATCGGCCTGGTGACGCTGATCGCTTTAGCCGCCAAGAACGCGATTCTCATCATCGAGTTCGCGGTGATGAAGCGCGAGGAAGGACTGTCCGCCATCGACGCCGCGCTGGAAGCGGCGCGGCTGCGCTTCCGGCCCATCGTTATGACCTCGCTGGCCTTCATTCTCGGCTGCGTGCCGCTGGCGATCAGCACCGGCGCCGGCGCGTTCAGCCGGCATTCCATCGGCACCGGCGTGATCGGCGGCATGTTGGGCGCGACCTGCATCGCCATCTTCTTCGTTCCGCTGTTTTATCGGCTGTTCAGCGGCGGCGGCAAGGCCGCAACAGCCGAGCCAGTCGCTCCAGTGACAGCCAAGGAGGAAGGCAGCCATGCGTAAGCGATTGAACGCGGAAAATCCCCCCCACCCCCCCTTTTCAAAGGGGGGAGTGCGAAGCGCGAGAGGATTTAGCTGCGCCGGCATCTCTGCCGCGCTGCTGGCTGCCCTGAACCTCGCCGGCTGCTCGTTCGCTCCGACCTACAAGCGCCCGGAGGTTCCGGTACCGGCGCAATGGCAGGTCAACATCCAGACGGCCAACGACCTCGCCAACACCACCTGGTGGAATCAGTTCCGCGATCCGGTGCTGGACAATCTTATCCAGACCGCACTGCAAGAGAACAAGAACGTGCAGATCGCCGCGGCGCGGGTGGAAGAGTTCATGGGCCGCTACGGCGTGATCCGTTCCGAGCAGTTCCCGCAGGTGGGGGCCAATGCCGCCGGGGCGCGCACCCGCGCCGGCGAGAGCGAGGACGTCGCGCTGATCGAGAACCCAGTCAACACCTTCCAAGTGGATTTGGGGGTGTCGTTCGAACTGGATCTGTGGGGCAAACTGCGCAGCGCTACCGAGGCGGCCCGCGCTCAACTGCTGGCCACCGAGGAAGCCAGGCGCACGGTGATTCTGACCTTGGTCAGTCAGTTGGCCAACAGCTATGTGCAGTTACTCGACCTCGACCAGCAGTTGTCCATTACCCGAGCGACGCTGCAAATCCGCAGCGAATCGGTGCGGATCAACGGCCTGCGCTTCAAGGCGGGGCTGATCTCAGAGTTGGATTATCAGCAGGCTTTGGCGGAGTACCGGAACGCGGCGGTGCAGGTGCCGCGGTTCGAGCGGTTCATTGGTCAGCAGGAAAATGCGATTAGCCTGTTGCTGGGGCGCAACCCCGGCAAGATCAGCCGGGGCGTTACCCTGGATCAACTGGCGCTGCCACAGGTGCCCGGCGGCTTGCCCTCCGAGCTGTTGGCGCGCCGCCCGGACATCCGGCAGGCGGAACAGCAGTTGATTGCCGCCAACGCCTTGATCGGCGTGGCCAAGGCGGCGTTCTTCCCCAGCATCTCGCTCACCGGATTTTTCGGAACGGCCAGCACCGATCTCTCCGATCTGTTCAAGGGGCCGTCGCAGACTTGGCAATTCGCCGGCCAACTGCTCCAGCCGATCTTCACCGGTGGGCGGTTGGAAGGGCAGTTGCAGGTCGCGGAGGCGGTACAGCAGCAGGCCTTGCTAAATTACCAGCAGGTGATTCAGAACGCCTTCGCCGAGGTGGACGACAGCCTGATCGCGGTCAGCAAGTTGCGCGAGCAGTTGAAGGACGAGGTGGCGCAGGTCAACGCCCTGCAACGCTATCTGGATCTGGCAACGCTGCGCTACAACAATGGCTATTCCGACTACCTGACGGTGGTGGACGCCGACCGCAATCTGTATACCGCGCAATTACAGTATGTGCAGGATCAGGGTGTTCTATTGGTGGCTCTGGTCAATCTGTACAAGGCGCTGGGCGGCGGTTGGGTGAGCGAGGCGGAGAAACTATCTTATTCTCAAGTATCTCAGGACCAGCGGAAGTCACCGGATTCACTAACCATGGAGTAAGGCGCAGCGCCTTCTTTGGCAAAAAGCAACCCTCAGCGCTGGTGCTGACTGGCTTCGCGTGGCGGAGTTACGACATTCGTCGGTTGGAGGTGCGCCCACGGCAGGATTTGCTGATCAAGTAGGCGCGCCAGATCGGATGGCGCCAACGGATGGCAAAAGAGGTAACCCTGAACGCAATCGCAACCGAGCGCGTGTAGGACTTTCATCTGGGTTTCCGTCTCAACCCCCTCGGCAATCACCCGCAAGCCTAGACTATGCGCCATCGCAACGATGGCGGCTACGATCGCTTGGTTGCCACCGGGGCCGCTAAGATCACTGATAAAGGAGCGATCGATTTTAAGATGGTCTAGGGGGAAATTGCGCAAATAGTTCAACGAGGAGTACCCGGTGCCGAAATCATCGATGGCGATCTTTACCCCTAATTGCTTGATATAATTCAGCATCTGCACGACATCGGTGTCCACTGACATCAGGCTGGTTTCGGTTAGTTCAATCTCCAGATACTGAGGTGATAGCTCCGAGCTGGCAAGCGCACGCGCTAACATTGCGCGTACCGCGCGCTGATTAACCTGCAGCCCGGACAAGTTGACCGCAACACTGAATTTTCCAAAGCCAGCCCGATGCCAGGCAATCAGTTGCCGACAGGCTTCCGTTAGCACCCATTCGCTGATCGGCATCATCAGGCCAATTTCCTCGCCGATACGAATGAAGTTCGCTGTCGGCATTAGGCCAAGCTCTGGATCTTCCCAGCGTAGTAAAGCCTCAACCCCCAGAAGGCGCCCGGTTACCAATTCTACTATAGGCTGGTAGTGCAGCGTGAAGTCATGGTGATCGACAGCCCTGCGTAGTTTGGTATCGAGGGCCAGGTGTTGGACCACCCGTGCGTTCATCTCATCATCATAATAGCAATACTGGTTTTTGCCGTGCTGCTTGGCGTGGTACATCGCAATGTCAGCGTGACAAACCAAGGTTTCTGCGTCCAGCCCATCCCCCGGCGCAACGGTGATCCCAATGCTGGCGCTAACATAAATGTCACGTTCCAATAGCCGCACCGGGTGCACTAGAGAATGGAGGATGCGTCGGGCGACGCGCCCCACGTCGGCAGTGCCACTCAAACCACCCAACTGGATTACGAATTCGTCACCGCCAAGCCGAGCGACCATGTCGAGCGGCGAATCAACGCGCGCGACGATATCTTCTTCGCGCACCGAACTATTCAGCCGCTCCGCCACCTCGCGCAGTAATGCATCGCCGGCTTCATGACCGAGGGTATCGTTGACATGTTTGAAATTGTCGAGGTCGATAAACATGAGCGCTAAAGATCCATCCGTGCGCTTCAAATGGGCCAGGCTGCGATTAAGATACTCTTTAAACATCAACCGATTGGGCAATCCGGTTAGGCTATCATGGTAAGCCAGCGTTTCGATTTGCCGATGTGACTCATCGAGACTGCGACTCATCTCGCAGAAAGACTGGGCTAACTCGCCCAGTTCATCGCGGCTAGTGACCGCGGCCGTTGCCAGGAGATTGCCACGGCCGATTTCCTGCACAGCCTTGCGTAACCGTTCGATAGGCTTTAGCAGTACGCGGCGCAGCACGGCAAACAAAGATAGCGTGGTAACCAAGATACTAACCAATGTGACCGCTGCGATGGCAAGACCGAGCTGGTGGCTGGCAGCGAGCAGAATACGTTCGGGGCGGCCGATAAACACGTAAAAATCCTGCATCACCGGGTCGACTTGAAATAAGGTCATTTCTCCCCGATACCTAAAGCGGAAAAATCTTTCCCCTTCGTCAGTTTTTTGCAGAGTCTTGATCAAATTAAAATTTTGTGGTTCATCGCCGTCGGTTCCTTCAGAGGTAAACAGCAGCCGGCCTTGCGCATCGGTAAGCAGGATCGTATTCCGGCCATCGCCGCTTAGGGTTTCGATCTGGCGCTCCAGTACATCTAGACGACAACTTAGCACCAAATAGGCGCGCAGCCTCGGAGCTGTCTCGACGGTCTGAACCGCCGGATCACGGAGCGTCAGTGCCTTACCGACCATTAGTACCAGTTTGTCAGTGTCAGGTGTGAGAACAAGCTCACTGTAGACCGGCTTGCTGCTAGCGGCCAGATGGCGGAAATAGGGAGTCTCGCCTTCCTGCTCGGTGGCATTAGGCACTTCGCCATTTACTAGGCGGGTGTCCTCGGAGCCGTCAGGCAATAGCACGCGGATCTCAAAGTACTCTGGATATGCCGTTTGATAAGTGGAAAAGAGGTCCAACAGCGCCTTCTGCAGCAGCGTAAAGCGCTGCTGTTCATCCTCTATGAGAACGTACTTTTTCAGCAATGCAGAATTAGTAAACAGCACGATATTCGCTTCGGCACTATGTACGAGGGCAAAGATGTTGAGAGTCAGTTGCCTGGCAATGGTATCCATCTCGCCCAAGCTGGTTTCACGGGCGCTAAGCTCCATCTTCTTATAGGAAATCCAACCGAGACCCAGCAAAGGTAACACCACAAGGGGTATTATCAGCAGCACGAGTTTGTTCTGCAGGCGCACGCGCGTGTCTCCTCAGGCTGGCGGCCGGATGAGGTTATTTTGGCTTGGAGGAAAGGACGCGGGCATAGGTCTGGTTCCACAACTTCATCGCCTGTGGTGGCAGCTCCTGATAATCTTCACAGCGGTCAAGTATTTCTGGAGGTGGGTAGATAATCGGGTCGTTGCGGTAGGAGTCAGGCATTAGGGCTTCCGCGGTTCGGTTGGGTGTGGCGTAATGGGAAAATTTCGCTAATCGGGCAGCCTGAGTGGGATCGCTGATGAAGTTGAGAAAATCATAAGCCAGTTCTTTCTCGGCTGACCTGCTCGACACGGCCAAATGGTCGACCCAAATACCGCTGCCCTCCTGCGGTACCACGAAGCGGATACGCGGGTCATATTCGCGCAGTTTAAGCGCATCGCCATTATAAAGCACCGCCATGGAGACACTGCCGGTCACTATTTCAGAGTTCTCCTTAATCTTTAAATAACCGGAGGCTGTAATAAAAGGTCGCTGGGCTTTGAGCAGATTCCCCGCCTCGGCCAGTTCAGACGGGTCCGTGCTATTGAAAGAATGCCCCAGAGCCTTCAGCGCCAGGCCGATGCTATCACGCACGCTGTCGATCATCAGGATCTTGCCGTACTGAGATGGATCGGGCTGAAAAAGTTGTTTCCAGGAAGTAATTTCAGTGCTGACCAGATCTTCACGGTAGCCAATTCCAGTGGTGCCCCAGAAATAAGGCATACTGTAAATACCGCCGTCTGGGTGGACTTTCATCCAGCGCGGATCGATATGTCTGAGATTGGGAATGCGCTTCGTATCCAGGCGCCCTAGCCATCCTTGCCGACGGTAGGATTCGAGGTTATGGTGACTTACCATGACCAGATCGTAACCTTTGCCATCATTGTCAAGCAGCATCTGGGTACACATATCCATGGTTTCGAAATAGACCTCTCGCACCTTGGCGTCGAAGGCCCGCTCGAAGTCCGCGATCACTGCGGAGTCGATGTAGTCAGCCCAGTTCAGGATAACCAGTTCGCGGGGAGCGCCAAGCGCTGTCCAGGATATGCCTAGTAGCAGTAGCAGCAAGAGCCGTCCCCGCCATCGACCGGATCGTGTCATAGGTCTCTACTCGGAAATGAGGATTACAATCGCTATTTCTGCCGCGGTTCAAGTCAGAGGGGTTAACACGCTGACAAGCCCCGTGATAGCTCACCAAACTGCCAGGATAAAAAAATCGCCTTGGAACTGCGTGGCTATCGTATCAGACCACAGAGTAAGAGATTTAATAGTAGATCTCAAACCAGAGTACTACGTTTACGCTGATATGCATTATCTAAAACACAGGTAATTTAATCCCAATGGGCGTAACCAGTCGAGCGCGCCCCTGGCTCAGGCGACGAGGCGAAGATGGCCGTGTCTGGGGCGTTGGTGCATAAATCCGCCGAAACTGGCATTCTGGATGGCCACGAAGTCTGAAATGATCCCGAACGTGTCGAAGCCAACCAAGGCAATAGCAAAGTACCGTGTGACCAACTGGCCAGAGTATGACAGCGCCCTGGTGCGAAGGGGGGATGTGACGATCTGGTTCGACGAAGAATTTCTGCGTCGGCACCGGCGCGGCAAGGGCAAGCAAAGGAGCGCCGTTGACCTACTCGGAGGCGGCGATGCAAGCCCTGCTGATGCTCAAGGCGGTGTTTGGCCTGCCCTACCAGTCGCCGCTGCAAGGGTTCGCGCGTTCGTTAGATACGTTTGATGGGGCTGGTTCTTGCGGTGCCCGACCATACGCAGAGGTCGCGGCGCGCCCGGCCTCTTCAGGTCGCGATCCCACGCCGGGAGCGGCAGGGGCCGGTCCACCTGGTGGTGGACTCCACGGGGCTGAAGGTCTATGGCGAAGGTGAATGGAAAGTCCGCCAGCACGGCGCGGGCACGCGCCGGACCTGGCGCAAGGGGCCCTTGGCGGTGGACGGCAACGAAAAGGAGGTGCTCGGCGTCGAGGTGACCACGGCGGAAGGGGGCGACACCCTGGTCTCGCGGCTGTTCGAAACCCAGGTGACCGAAGTCCACGCACGCGTAGCGGCTATGAATGTCATGACCTACCCGGGCATGCCGATTTCGATCCGGGTACGGATGACTGCGTCCTGGAGTCAGCGGGGTAAGGGGAAATGCGCACATCAATTTATTTATGCACGAACGCCGATTGCTGACTGAATTCGGGGTAGTTTTGCCCGTGGGCGCTCATCAGCTCCACTCCCGAGTGCCAGCCCTATTAGAGTATGGGGAAAACGACCTGCCTGACCTGCTGCGCCAGCTTATCAAGCGGTTGTACGAACACCTGAAGCAGCTGGCACGAGCGATTGAACAGGGCGAGGCGATGATCACGGCCTGGCATTGTTAGAGCGATGCCAGTCAGCGTTTAGCCGCCCTTCCGGGTGTCGGTGTGCTCACCGCCACGGCCCTCGTGGCCACCGTCGGCGATGCCAAGCAGTATCGCAATGGCCGCCAGTTTGCGGCCGCTCTGGATTTGGTTCCGAAGCAGCCTTCTTCCGGCAATAAGCAAAGGTCTCGATGGAAGGCTACCCTGTTCGGGTCGTCGATAATTGAATCTATCTGGTGACTTGGCGTGCAATACGCTACGGTATATTTCCGCGGCACTGCGGGAGGCAGACCCATGAGGATCATTGCAGTCTCATTTGCAAATAATCCCCTCCGGGCGGTATCGATAGCTTCATTTAATGTGGCCCTGAAACTGCTTTAATTGCGGTCCCGGCCCGTTTAAAATGCAGTCAGCTATAAGTGGGTATCAAGCATGAGCAACAACGAAATAATAAACTATCTTGATAAGCCTGAAGAGTTAGAAAGGCTCTATTGTAGCAATCCAAAGCAGTTCCTTTCTTGGTTTTCTGAAGCTACGGTTGAGTATCCTGAATCAGAAACACTAAAAGTATGGAATGCGCGTTTAACTTATTCCACACCTAAATCGAATCCAACAAATAATACGAGACTGCTATTTACAATAATTATTTCTTTGTTATCTGTGTTTCTCGTAAAACTTCCGGTCTATTTTCCAATTTCAGATGCTTGGTTTTATCCTCGCTTTGTCCCTTTAATCGTTTTTAGCTCTCTTATTGCATATTTTCTTAGTGGCGGTACCACTTCAATCCGCCAGAAAACACTCACTATCTCTGGTGTAGCGATCTGTGCTATTACAATGATGCTCATGCCAAATCAGCAGAATTCAGCATCAATAATTATGTCGCAAATTCATATGCCTATAGTTTTGTTTTCCCTACTGGCATTGACATATATGGCAAACGAATGGAAAAGTCCAGAAGCAAGGCTGCGCTATATTCGCTATATTGGAGAGGTAATTATTTATACAACGCTTATACTTCTAGGAGGCGTTGTTTTAACATTATTAACGTTTGGCTTGTTTGGTCTGATTGGAATTTCCATAGAAAAATGGTATATGGGGTATGTTGTCATTTGGGGATTGGTTGCATCGCCTATTGTGGCGACATATCTATATGATTCAGTTTTAAATAGAGAAAGTAAGCTGGCAACATTAATAGCAAATGTCTTCGCCCCTCTATTTCTCATTACTGTCGTGGTGTATTTGCTGGCGATGCTTTACGCCCAAAAAAGCCCATATTCTGATCGGGAGTTCTTGATTACATTTAATGGATTATTGATCGTAGTGTGTGGGATTACTGTTTTTTCGATTTCTGGAAGACGTCTCTCTTCTGCATCCAAGGGTATAGATGCAGTTAATATTTCTCTTGTCGCAATCACATTGATTATCAATGCTATTGCTCTTTCTGCAATACTGTTTCGTTTAGCCGAGTATGGAGTTACCCCGAATCGAGTAGCAGTGACTGGTGTTAATATATTAATTTTTGTTCACCTTGTGCTTATTCTCATGGGATATATCAAGCAGTTAAAAACAACCGCTAATTCAGAAAAATTAACTCGGTCAGTATGCAATTACTTGCCGGTATATACAACATGGTCGGTTTTTATTGTGATTTTACTACCAGTATTATTTAAGTTTGAATAATGATAGCTAAACCAACCAATCAAGCGGATGCTCGTTATCGCTCGTTATCGCTCGCACCGCTCGCACCGCTCGTCCGCAGGCCGTGTGCGCCGGGCATGGCGCGTTACTTTCTAGGTGAAAGTCCTATGGCCAGGTGTACGCAGAGCCGAAGGCAAGGAGAAGGGCCAGGGCGTCGTCGCGAGGCGGGGTCTGGAGTAAGGCCCAAGGCAACATCGCGGGGGAGCCTCAATGAGAAACAACCGTTTCAACTCGGACGCTTGCCACGCTCCCGCCGGTTCAGCGGAACGCGCTACCGCCGAGTCTTCTTAGCGGGTTGAGACATGTCCGCAGCCCTGTTCGCAGGCATGGTCTTCCTGCCGTTGGTAGCGATCGGAGCGGTTGCATCCTGGCGCGCGAGGAGACTGCTTGTCAGCGGCCCGTTCAGTGCGCGACGATACTTTGTCAATGCGCTGGTGGTCGGACTGTCAGTTCCAGCAGGGCTCCTCCTTTGGAATACGATGGAACCTGGTGCTCCGGTACGCGCCCGACCGATGCGGTAGCTGGTGGCTGGGCGCATCCGAGGAGGATTGCACGCTGATTTTCTACGTGGCTTCGCGGACGCTCGCAGCGTTTCTGTTCTTATTGGGACCGGTTGCCGTTCTGTGCTTGATCGTATCCTTCGGCGTGTTTTGGACCTTGAAGGCGCGCGGGGGCAACCGGTGAGAATGCGGCATCACAACGCCACGCAGGGGACTGTCGAAAGCGGTACCGCGCTGGCTTGCTCCAGCCCTGATGGCCAGCGTTCGGCCGCAGAACCGTGGTTGGGGAGGGTGTCGTGCGCAGGCAAAAGTTTCAGGTCGTTGCATAAGCAGCCCGCTTGGTTTTCTCCTGGTGGTGCCTCCCCTTCCTGCTACGACCGCTGCCGCTGCCGGTCCTGGGTGGCTTTTTCCTTCTCTTCATGCTATTCATGGCCGGACTGCTGATGTGGCCACTGGTGACCGTGATGTATATTGCGATGAATGGAACAAATCTAACCCATCTTTGTCATTGCTGCCTGGATTGTCCCGCTTTTACAACGAGTTACGAGTTTTGATGCCGGCGTTGCTCACTACATCCGGGAAACCCTAACGCGGGGGGCGATGAGCGTCTTCTCGGTCTTGCCCAGCAGATGCGGTGTGCGCAGGGTGTTGTAGAGGATCTACTGAGGTGGCTCGGGTCGGGTGGCTTTGCGGATATTGCGCCTGATTGTTACGCAAGCAGTAATCTCCCGGGAAGGTGTCCTCGGGCGGGGTGATGCGCGTCCACTGCGGGGTCTTGGCGTTCCGCTGGCCTCATCTTTCTCGACGCGAAGGTCGTAGTAGCGGGCCACCCGTGAGTAGCGCTGACGCAGCCGCCCGATGCGGGTGAGCACCTTCTCGTAGTTCTTCGCCCGCCGGCGCTGGGGCAGCCCCTCGGCCAGATGCCGCAGGCCCGCTTCCAGCCCTATGCGTCAAGCTAACCTGAGACCACCCCGAATAGGACATAAAAGTAGTATTCGGGTAACAGACAGGAGAAAGCGAAATGCCAAAACCGGCTTCCAACCTACCGGATACAGAAGTGATCCTCAATCCTGCGCATGATAGGCGCCAATACCGTTCTTTTTCGGTTGAAGATAAGCAGCGTATTTTGGAGGAAGCGGATGCCTGTCAGCAACGGGGTGATCTGGGCGCCTTGTTACGGCGTGACAAAATCTATAGCTCCCAGATGCAACACTGGCGTCGGCAGTTGGCGGCACAGGGAGCGTGCGGTTTGCAGAATGCACTGGCAGGCCGTCCGCCGCTGAAAGACGCCAAAGACCGCCAGATCGAAATGCTGTAACGGGAGAAAGCGAAGCTGGAGCACCGCCTGCAAGTGGCGGAGGGCTTACTGGAACTCCAAAAAAGGCCTTCATGCTGCTGGAACACCTCAACAGTGGGAATCCGTCATGACCACCCTCTTGCCAGAACGGGAGAACGCTGTCTCCATCCGGGCGGCCTGCGCCGCAGTGGTCTCACCCCATGGCCTGGCCAAGCGCAACGTTGCCCTGGTGCAACTGCTGCTGCAAACCGTGCTGCGGGTGAGTGAAGTGGCCGCCGTCAAGCACGAGGATCTCCAGCTCGGTGCCCGGGCCGCGCTCGGTGCACATATGCGCCGGCAAGGGGTTGAAATTCCGCCGTCTGCCGCTAAACGCCACCGCCCGCCGGGCGTTGCATAACTATGTGGAGGCGCTGTCCGAATCCGCGCCGCCGACGCCGTTGTTCTTGAGCAAGCGGCAGACGCCGCTGTCGTTGCGCGCTACTCAGAATGCCATCGCCGAACTCGCGCGCCGCGGCGAGATTACCCGCATTCCGGTGTCAGCGCACACCCTGCGCCATTCGTTTGCGGTCAATTTCCTCAAGAGCAACCCCGGCAAGCTGATCGAGTTGGCCGACCTCCTCGGCCACGAATCGCTCGACACCACCGCCATCTACGCCCGCCCATCGCACGCAGATTTAGCCTCGGACCTGGACGCTCAATGTCCTCGGCGAATGACTCGCCCGATGCGCCGCGGGCCTTACTGAGGCGCAAGGCCACGACCCCCGCGGTCCCGGTTCCCCGTGAGCCCACCCCGGAAGCACCGGCCTTCGACTGGGCGCTATCGCCCAAGGACATCTGCCTGGCGCTGAAACACTGCGGCCGCGAGAACGTGCTGCGCTTTGCCGTGCAGCTCTGGGTGCAGAAAAAGGACGGTCGCTTCCTGAGCGATTACGTGCGGGTGCCACCCGTGGTGGTGGGCTACCTGTGCCGACAGCTGAAGATCCAACCGCTGACCGCACTCACGGGCCGCGCGCGCGCCAACACCGAAGGCGACTACCAGTGCGAGATCGTAACTTATCTCGGTTGGCAGCCTTACGATGAGACCGTGGCGGATCGGCTAGCGGCGTGGATCGCCGAGCAGGTCGCCCAGCACCTGTACGCCGACAACCTGGTGGAAAAAGCCGAGAACTGGTTGCGCGAAACGCGCATTGTCATTCCGGGACCCGTCGTGTTCGGGGGCGCGGCCTACCGCCATGCCGAAAGCGCGGTGTTTCGCCGCATCGCGGCGCAGATACCGCCCGCTGTTCGCCAGGCGATCGATCGCTTGCTGACCCTGGCCGATCCCGGCGGGAAGACCGACTGCATGCACTTCGCCGACTACCTGCCGGAAGTTAAAGCCAAACACATGGTGTGCTTCCTCGAGCGCTATCAGACCCTCGCCGCGCTGGGCCTCGAAGTGGTGCGTTTCACCGGCGTTAGTCGCCCTCTCCTAGAGTGCCTGGCCGCGGCGGTGCGCAGCTATGATGCCTGGCAAATCCGCCGCTTTGAACCCGACAAGCGTTATGCGCTAGCCGCGCGCTTTCTGCACGAGGCTAAGAAAACGCTGCTCGATTATCTGGTCGCCATGCACGCGCAATTCATGACCGCCATGGAACGCCAGTCCCGCCGGGCCTGGGAGGAGGCGCACGGCTGCGCAAACGGGTGGGGCGCTGCGGGGCGTGTGGCGACGATGGTGCTGGGCCTGCGCGGGGAGTAAGAGGGGCCGTTGCGCCGTTTATTTGAACGCGTGGACATCGACACCCTCACCACCGCCGTGCAGGACTGCGAGGCGTTTGAACAGTTGCCTCACCATCAGGACAAGATCCATGTTAATAAAGTGGCCGCGCTGTGCCACATGGAAATCTTCACTTTCAGTCGTCACTTCAAAAAAGAGCACGGAATCACTTTTCGTGATTATCTCATTCGCCACCGCATCGCCAAGGCCAAGGAACTGTTGCAGAATCCCCATACCTCAATCACCTCTGTAACGCTCACTGTGGGCTTTAATGATTTCTCCCATTTCGCCCGTACATTTCAGCAAATTGTGGGCATGAACCCGTCCCAATACCGCGCCAACCGAGAAAATCTCTCTGACTAACACCCCGACATAAATTCCGCGATTTTGTGCACTCGATCTTTGGCTTGCTGTTTTCTATCCTGATTCTTCTAACATCGCGACAATAATCCCCACAGTTTTGTGCGCTGGAGAAACGTAAAATCGCAAAATTCTCCTATTTATTGTCAGCAAACTCTTATTTTCTAGTCCCGTACCTTGCTATCTTATGTTCCATCGGCCACCTGACATTAGCAGGACAGGGGATATTTAGAAATGGTTGGCGTTTTTCCTGCTTTTTGCAAAAGTGAGGCAAGGACTTAATTTTGTCCTGGAGTATACATGACTAAAAAATCTTTCTTGGTTGTCGCCGTTTTATTAAGTGGTTGCGCTACTGCTCCAAATGATCAGGAGTCCAAAAGAAGCACTGGTGATTACCCCGTGGTTCGTTACATTAAAATTGATCCGGTAGAAAATATGTCATGGCTTCCTTTAGAAAAGAGAGCAGGTATTGCTACTTTGTTGGAGGCTGGACAAGATGGAGCGTCTAGAAGCTTTAGCGATAATACCTATGCTACAGTTTTATTTACCGATAAGACTCAAAGTCCGGTTTGCAGAAACTTTAAGTATGAAGTTAGAGTTTATACCGGTTGTAGAGAATCTGGTACTTGGGCTGTGAGATAAAACATGATAGCAATTTTGTATGTGATATCGGCATTGATATTTATGGTATTAATGACGTATTTCACTAACACGGCTTTACCGCTTATGGCATAAGCCGTTTTCTGGTCCTCTGTGAAATTTGGAGATCTGCGAAGGCGAATTAAGTCGCTTAGACTTCTTCAGGTTTCTTTGGGAAAGGGAGACTTTTACAGGGAGATTTCGTCCTATTTCTTTTATCTAAACGAGGTAATTTGTATGTTTAAGAAATCTCTTGTTGTTGTTGCTCTGTTGGCTGCTTCCGGTGTTGCTGCTAATGCTGCGTCTTTGACCGGAGCCTCTGCTAACTACGGCTCACAAAATACGGCGATCTCTGTGGGTGGCCTAGCTGTTGCTGGTAGTGCCGGGGCGTCTGGTGGTGCGGCTATTGCTCGTAGCACATCGCTTAATGTGCTGGGTGGTGCCCTTGTGGCCAAACAGACTCAGTCTGCCTCGATGGCAGCCACTGGTGGTATGAGCGGGACGTTTGTGTTGGGTGGTGCAGCTGGTAACACCCTTACTGTCGGAAACGCCACTGCCATCGGTACTGCTCACTAGTCTAGTCTAGACTCTTACCAAAGGGGTTTCAGTTATGAAGAAGCTAGTAATAGCGATTATCTTAGCTGTTTCCCCGATGGCATTTGCTGATGTTTCCTCATTAACGACGTTTGTTAGTACCCCTAGCGTTTTTAACGTCAGTATGAACTCCGTCCGGGTGGGTGGAGCTGCTACAATTGGTCACGGATCTTCCATTACACTTCCTGGGTATGCTAGTGCTTCTTCTGCGCATGTAGTAGGAGCAGGATATGCACAAGTTATTGGTAAAGGCGGAGTTACTGTGAATAGTGGCGGAAGCGTTGGTTCAAGTGCGTCTGGGAACTAGCTTGTAGTTTTTCGTAGTTATTGAAAATGTGAGCCTACAACATATTAAGTAGGCTCACATGATTATCCTTCCGAGTGATGATTTATCTGGAGATTGAAAGTGAAAGGGTCTAAACATTTTATTTCTTTAGCTGTCGCCGTGGGTGCTTTTTCTGGTACGGCTCTAGCTGATGCAATTTCTAATTCCGCTTCCACCGCTATTAGCGGTTCACAATCAGCGGCCAATGCTACTGGTGTAGGATTTGGTACGGCTGTTAATTCTAACGCTCCCGTTAACAGTGTTTCATCGTCCGCTGGTGCAAGCGGTGGGTCAGCTAATGTAACCAACAGTCCGACTTATAATAACAGTCCAAACTTCAATCCGTCGATTAACACGCCTTCCAGTGCTTCTGCTTCGATTAATATAGGTACTGGTGCTGGTCTGAATAACCCGGGAACTGCTCTGTCTACTCCCCAAGCTGAGAAAAAGAGTACTCTTGGTTCGATCAATGTAGGTAGCGCTACTGATCCGAGTAATCCAGGATCTGCTCCGTTTACTTCTCAAGTTGGAAATAGCGGTAACTCTACTTTAATTTTTGCTCCCGAAGGCAGTAAAATTCCACCTTCACCTCCAAGTGGTATTTATACGCTAAACCAAAGTCCTTCCCTTTTTTCTAATCCAACTGATACTGGCGCGGTAAAAGGTTGGGATTTGGTTGTCAAATATGTAAATTCCTGTCAGCCGGTATTTTCTTCTGGAGCTCCTAGTATTATCGATATGAAAGATGGCCAGAGCAATTTGACGAAAATTGCCTATTGGGTACATCCAAGTTCTTTTGGAGAGAAGACATTCGTTTCGAAAGACTCATCAACTTGGTGTGATCCAAATGATACTGACCTGCAAGGTTGTTATCGGGATCAGGCAAATGAAGGTAGGATCGTCCCGATCAATCCGACAAGGGTGACTCCGACATTTCCGAATCGAATTCAAGGCACTTGTTTGGGAATTATCAGTGTTGAAGGCATGGATAGCAAGCAAGCCCTGCCAATTCATGTTATAAGTGACGCAATTAATTACACTCTTAACAATGTTAAGGGATATAGTGAAGTTCATGTAGTGAGTATTGCCAACCTGCTGGGATTTGCTTTAGAGATGCAAAACTCTGGAAAGGGGTTTGGAGTTTCTCCGGGTGGTAGCCATGTTAATAGCGGACTTACCAATATATTTACGGCTTTGTTAGGATTTGGTTTTAATTCTGGAGAAACAGCCTACAATCTGAGGCCAGGTAATACCTTTCTCCTTTTTGCTCCTAAGGATACTGGTCCACTTATTGACTTGGTAGCAACTCCCAAGCCGGCTCTCGCTCCGGATGCTTTGCCACAGAAAAAGGCAGCCGCCAGCTGACCTGGAGTACCATCTTGCAGACAGATTCGCCCGGACGGCGCCAGCCACTGACTTTCCACCGTTTCCACGGCCGGTTGCAAATTCGTGTTCGCTGGCTGCCGCAAAACCGCATGCCGGTAGTTTTCCACTCTCGCACCGGTCATCCGGTGGGCTAAGACCTATGGGGTGATAAGCACCACCTGATTTTCCTGCTGGAGCCGATCACGCGGCCCTTCCTAAGAGCTCATCGACTCTTGCAGGATTTCCCTCGTCAACAGTTTCGCAAAGTCAGCACCGCTCCCTCGACTGCTAGCCAACGGCACTTCCAGACTATCCCCATCCAGGTTCAGCACGTCGAGCTCGGGGTCCGGCATGTCGCCCCAGGTCGACTGACTGACCGCGACATTCTTGGCCATCAGGCTGAGGCAATCGTTCTGGGCCCTGTTGAGCAACGACTAACCATCCGTGCCTACGGGTGCTGACCCGCCACGGTCATGATGATGGCGAGCACGACGATAGCCACCAGCACCGCGGTGGTAATCTTAATCCAGCTATAGGGCCGCTCGCCCTGCACCTCACCGGTCCGCCCGTTGACCACGAAGCGGTAGGACTTATCGCCAACCCGGTAGGCCGCGAGGTAAATAGGGAGCAGGATGTGTTTGCAGGTGATATGGTCATGGCGGGTTTGCACGCCATGGATGCGCTGCTCATCACCACCGATGTCTTGCCTGATATCCTCATTGATTTGGTCTTTGACCACTAATCAGCCGAATTTGTAGACAAAACCTCCCACTTTTCAACTAATTTCCAGACGCGTTTTCGTTAACTTGACAATACCGCTGAGGACCCCGGTCCCGCTCTCGACCGACCAGATCGCGCGCTTCGCGAAGCTCTATCCGAATGAACGCCCGCCCGACGCAACCGTTCAACGACCGGGACATCACGGGAACCCCGTAGGGGCCCGGGAGCACTGCGCGGAACGCCGCGCGCGCGGCTCAGGCGCGCTCGTCCGCCGTTGCGCCGGCCGGCGCTGTCCGGCGCAGCCCGCGCCGCACGCCCGCGATCGCGTCGTCGACGTACGTGTAGACGACAGGGACGACGAGCAGGCTGAGGAACGTCGACGTGATGAGGCCGCCGATGACGACGATCGCCATCGGCGCGCGGAAGCTGGGGTCGGTGCCCCAGCCAATCGCGATCGGCAGCATGCCGGCGCCCATCGCGACCGTCGTCATCACGATCGGCCGCGCGCGCTTCTGGCAGGCGTCGGAGAGCGCTTCGATCCGGGAGCGGCCGTGGTCGCGGCGCGCGAGGATCACGTAGTCGATCAGTAGGATCGAGTTCTTGGTCGCGATGCCCATCAGCATCACGAGCCCGATCATCGACGGCATCGACAGCGCGGTCCCGGTGACGAACAGCGCGAGGAACGCGCCCGGCACCGACAGCACCAGCGCGACCAGCACTGTCACCGGCTGGACGAAGTCGCGGAACAGCAGCACGAGCACGATGTAGATGCACAGCACGCCGGTGCCCATCGCGAGCGCGAAGCTGCCGAAGAGCTCGGCCATCGCCTCGGCGTCGCCGACGGTCGTCTGGCTGACGCCCGGCGGCAGGTTCCGCAGGCTCGGCAGCTCGAGCGCAGCCTTCGCGACATCACCCAGCGGCTGCTGGTTCAGCTCGATCTCGAAGTTGATGTTGCGCAGGCGGTCGTAGCGGTCGATCTGCGCCGGCCCGCTGTCGATCGCGAGGCTGGCGACGTTGGCGAGCATCACCGGCCCCTGCCGGCCGGGCACTGTCAGCCGCTCGAGCAGCGCGAAGTCCTGCCGCGCCGCCGGCGGCAGCTTGACGACGATCGGGACCTGCCGCTGCGCGAGGTTGAGCTTCGCGACGCTCTGGTCGTAGTCGCCGGCGGTCGCGATGCGCAGGGTGTCGGCGATCGCGGCGGAGGTTACGCCGAGGTCGGCCGCGCGCGCGAAGTCGGGGCGCACGACGAGCTCGGGCCGCACGAGGCTCGCCGACGTCGTGACGCTGCCGATGCCCGGCAGCGTGCGCAGCTCGCGCTCGACGACGCGCGCGTGCGCCGCGAGCCGCGCGCCGTTCTCGCTCGAGAGGACGAGCACGTACTTCTCGGCCGAGCCGCCGAAGCCGACGGTGAGGCGGACGCCGGGCAGGTCGGCAAGCGCCTCGCGAAGCTGCCGCTCGACTTCCTGCTTGCGCATGCCGGCGCGCTCAGCGCGCGGCGTCATGTTGATCGTCAGCGTCGCCTTGCGCGGCTCGGCCGCGCCGCGCGGCGCGAACGGGTCGGAGCCGGACGCGCCGCCACCGATCGCCGTGTAGACGAGCTTCACGTGCGGATTCTTCTGCACGATCGCCCGCGCCTCTTCGGCCACGGCGAGCGTCTGCCGGAAGGTGCTGCCGGGCGGCAGCGATAGGTAGACCTGCGTCTGCGACAGGTCGTCCGGCGGGATGAAGCCGGTCGGCAGCAGCGGCACCAGCGCGAACGAGCCGAAGAAGAACACGGCGGCGCCGAACATCGTCGCGATGCGGTGCCGCAGGCACGACGCGGCCCAGGCCAGGTAGAGCGCCAGCCAGCGCGGCTCGGCTTGCGCGCCGCGCGGCGGCTTCAGCACGTACGCCGCCATCATCGGCGTCAGCATCCGCGCGACGACGAGCGAGAAGAACACCGCGATCGCGGCGGTCCAGCCGAACTGGACGAAGAACTTGCCCGGCACGCCGCTCATGAAGGCCGTCGGCAGGAACACCGCGATCAGCGTGAAGCTCGTCGCGATCACGGCGAGGCCGATCTCGTCGGCCGCCTCCATCGCCGCCTGGAAGGGCGTCTTGCCCATCCGCAGGTGGCGCATGATGTTCTCGATCTCGACGATCGCATCGTCGACGAGGATGCCGACGACGAGCGACAGCGCGAGCAGCGTGACGACGTTGAGCGAAAAGCCCAGCATCTGCATCGCCCAGAACGTCGGGATGATCGACAGCGGCAGCGCCGTGGCCGACACCAGCGTCGCGCGCCAGTCGCGCAGGAACAGCCAGACGACGAGTACCGCGAGGACCGCGCCTTCGATCAGCAGCCACATCGAGCCGCGGTAGTTTTCCTCGACGGGGTCGACGAAATTGAACGCCTCGACGACCGCGATGTCCGGGTGCAGGGCCTTGAGCTTCGCGAGCTCGGCGCGCACGCCTTGGGCGACGTCCACCTCGCCCGCGCCGCGGCTGCGCACGATCTCGAAGCCGACGACCGGCCGGCCGTCGAGCAGCGCGCCCGAGCGCTGCTCGGCCACCGTGTCGGTGACGGTCGCCACCTGGCCCAACCGCACGTGGCGGCCATCGGACAGCGCGATGTCCATCCGCCCGAGTTCCTCGGCCGACTGCACGGTTCCGATCGTGCGCACCGACTGCTCGACGCCGCCAACGTCGGCGCGGCCGCCGGAAGCCTCCTGTTGTACCTGCCGCAGCTGCCGTGAGATGTCGGCCGCCGTGGCGTTCATCGCGAGCATCCGCGCCGGGTCGAGCTCGACGCGCACCTCGCGGTCGACGCCGCCGACGCGCGCCACCGCGCCGACGCCGCGCACGCTCAGCATGCGCTTCGCCACCGTGTTGTCGACGAACCACGACAGCGCCTCGTCGTCCATCCGGCTCGACGCGACCGTGTACGTGAGGATCGGGGCGCCGGCGAGGTTGATCTTGGTGACCGCCGGGTCGCGCAGGTCGCCGGGCAGCAGCGAGCGGATCCGGGCGACGGCGTCGCGCACGCCGTCGAGCGCCTCCTGGGTGGGCACCTCGAGCCGGAACTCGACGGTGACGGTCACCGTATCCGCCTGTACCGTCGTGTAGATGTGCTTGACGCTCTGCAGCGTGGCGATCGAGTCCTCGAGCTTGCGCGCGACGTCGGTCTCCATCTGCGCCGGGCTCGCGCCGGGCAGCGATGCGGTCACCGCGACGGTCGGCAGGTCGATGTCCGGGAACTGCTGGACCTTCATCGCCTGTATGCCCATCACGCCGAGCAGCGTGAGCAGCAGGAACAGCAGGACCGACGGCGTCGGGTTGCGGATCGACCAGGACGAGACGTTCATGGTCGCGCACCGCCCTGGGGTGCGGGCACGACGCGCACCGGGTCGCCGTCGGCGAGGAAGCCGGTGCCCGTCGCGACGACCTGCGCGTCCGGCGCGAGCCCGTCGGTGATCTCGACGCGGTCGGCGGCGCGGCGGCCCACGGCGACCTTCGCCTGGATGACACGATTGTCGCCGTCCACACGGAACACGTAGGAGAAGCCTTCGCGCTGGACGACGGCGGTCTGCGGCAGCGACAGCGCGCTGGCGCGGCCCAGGTCGAACTCGCCGCGGGCGAACATCCCCGCGCGCGCGGGGCTCGCCGCGTCGACCGGCAGGTCCACGTAGACGATCGCATTGCGCGTCTGTGGATCGACGGTCGGCGCGACCGTGCGCACGCGACCCTTGACCTCCGCACCGCTCGGCAGGCGCACCGTCGCCGGCATGCCGGGCGCAAGGCGGCCGAGCTCGGCTTCGGTAACTTCCGCCAGCCATTCGAGCCGGTTGCCACGGATCACACGGAAGAGTTCCTGGCCGGGCTGCGTCAGCGAGCCGATCGTGACCGTGCGCGCGGAGATCGTGCCGTCGTCGGGTGCGACGACGCGCGTCTGCGCGAGCCGCACCTCCTCGGCCTGCAGCTTCGCGCGCGCCGCCGCAAGGCGCGCCGCCGCCGTCTGCTCGAGCGTGGCCGTCTGCGTGGCCGCCTGCGGGCTGACAAAGCCCTTCGCCACGAGGTCGCGCGAGCGGACCGCGTTGACCTTCGCTTCGGCGAGCACCGCTTCGGCCTCGGCGACGGCCGCGCGCACCTGCGCGACGTCGGCCTGCACGGTCTCGGCGTTGACGCGGGCGAGAACCTGCCCCTTTTTCACGACGTCACCGACGTTGACCAGCACCTCGGTCACGCGAAAGCCGGCGAGCTCGGCGCCGACCGCCGCTTCCTGCCATGCCGAGACGTTGCCCTGCGCCGTCAGCGTGCGCGGCCATTCCGCGCGCTGCGGCGCGATCAGCGTCACGGTCAGCGCCGGCTTGACGCCCGCGACGGGCGCCCGCGGCGGGCTCGAGTTACCCGCCGGGGCCGGGGCGTTACGCAGCGCGAGCGCCCACAGGAGGACGCCGCCCGCGACGCCGGCGAGCGCACCGCCGACGAGCCACTTCACGAGCGCGCGCCGGCGTGCGGTGGGGACGGGTGACGTCATCGCGCCCCCCCGCGGTGCTCGCCGTTGTGCACGGCCGATGCCGCGAGCGCAGCGACCTCCGCCTCCGCATCGCCGAGCTCCTGCAGCACGGCCACCGCATGCGCGCCGAGCAGCTTGTGGTAGAACGCGTCGTTCATCGGGTCAGAGGGGGGGCGCAGCCCCCGTCTGCCCACAGAACCGTGCGTACGGGTCCGTACACGGCTCCTCACGTAAGGCGTATCCACTGACTCACCTCAAACCGTTGCGGTAACTGCTGGTCGGAACGGATGACCTGTCCCAATTCCCCAATAAACCAGCCGACCGGATAGGCCCGCGTCACCGCGGAGGCGTTCGAGAGCGCCCAGCGGCGGTTGTTGAAGAATGCCGCCCCTGCCGCCTGGCGGCGTGGCACGCCACGTTTGACCAGCCCGACCAGGTGCAGGATGCGCTTGTCGGGTACCGTCTGACCCAGGCGAGCGATCAGCCGATCAGGGTGGAATCGGTCGAAGACTTTCGACAGATCCAGATGCACCACACAGGGCTTAACTCCGGCCACGATCGCGCGCGCCGCCTCGACCGCTTGGCCTAGGTTCCACCCGGGGCGGAAACCATAGCTGTGCGCGGAGAACAACGGCTCGAAGCTCGGCTCCAATAGCAGTTTCAGGGTGGCCTGCACCACCCGGTCTCGCACCGTCGGCACCTGAGGTAGGCGGGTGCCTTGGCCACCGGGCTTGGGGATCTCTACCCGTCGCACCGGTGCGGGCTGGTAAGTCCAGCTTTCAAGGTCCGCTCTTAGCCGACTTAGCTCTTCGTCCAGACGCGATTCGTCCTCGGCCATCGTCACTCCGTCCATGCCGGGCGCTCCCTTGTTCTTCCTCACGCGCTGGAAGCCTGCTGCCAACCATTCGGTTGTGCACACCTCCTCGAAGAGTCTGCGCTCGTCAGTCAATAGGTCTCTTCCGCTCATCTCACCCGTCTCTTTGCAGGGGCCTTTCTGCGACCATCGCACCCTTGATTCACCCGGTGTCTGCGTCCCAGTACTCGCCGGCTCCGCGTGGGCTGGCCTCGGACCCACAGTCTCTAACACGCTTCATGCCGACTAGCATGCCGGTCACACAACGCCGTGACGGGTAACCACCTCCGGCGCCCGGACCGCGGCACGGCTAATAAACGGCCGCGACAAACTCAATTTCAAGATCTCATCGGGCGGGCGATGCCCGCCCTAAGGGTAATACGTGAAATTTGCAGGCCTGTGCCTTGCTGGCGGCACAGGCCTGCAAGGTACCGCTTGACCCAATTGTTTTATACACGATTGCGCTATCCTATCCGCTGTGGTCAGATGCAATCATGTATGAGGGATGTGAGGGATGTGAGGGATGTGAGGGATGTCATTTCGAGCCCCTGTCTGGACTGGGAGGTTTACCATGCCACTGACTCACACGAGTGCGCCCCCTGATCTGTACGAGCAGCATTTTGATGCGTCCATAAGTTACACCTCCAGCCTGGTTGGTTAAGGAACCTGCGATGGCTGCCCAGCTTAAAAATAGAGCTTTGCTTAAAGCTTATCTCACGGTTCGCTCAAAGTGAGCGCCGGTTTCAGAACATGCTGGCCCAGTCGCCCGTATTCTTCAAGGAGAGCGATCTGCATGACTTATCCCTTTACGCACACCACTTGCTTCAAGGTGTGCAACACCTCGACCAGGTCATTCTGGTTGGCCATGACTGTATCGATATCTTTGTAAGCCGAGGGGATCTCATCAACGACCCCTTTATCCTTGCGGCAAACGACGCCTGCGGTTTGCTGAACTAAATCATCCCGTGAAAAACGTTTCGTGGCCTCAGTCCGGCTCATCCGCCGCCCCGCGCCATGGGCGCAGGAATCGAAACTCTCCAGATTGCCTTTGCCACGCACGATGTAGGACTTCGCACCCATGCTGCCGGGAATGATCCCGAGATCTCCCACCCGCGCCCGGATCGCTCCCTTACGGGTGACCCAGACGTTGGCCTCGAAGTGATTTTCTTTTTCCACGTAATTGTGATGGCAGTTGACCACCTCACTGGTTACCTCAAACAGCGGTAGATGGCGCTTCAGCGCTTTCAGCACCAAGTCCATCATGCAGACCCGATTGGTCGCGGCGTACGCCTGCGCCCAGGCGACCGCCTCGACATAGTCGTCGAAGTGCTCAGTGCCCTCCGGAAAATAGGCAAGATCCCGATCCGGTAACTGAATCATCCAGCGCTCCATCTCGCGCCGGGCGAGCTCGATGAAATAGTGGCCGATGGCGTTGCCGATTCCCCGACTGCCCGAGTGGAGCATGATCCAGACACGGTTCTCTTCGTCGAGACAAACTTCGATGAAGTGGTTGCCGCCACCCAGCGTTCCCATCTGATAAATCCAGTTCGAGAACCTACCTAAAGCCTTGAGGAGTTGAGGATGCCGCTCGGTCACAGCCTTCAGGGGCAGCTCGAATGGCAGCACGGTATCGACCAGCGCCCGCTCTTCCTTATGCTGGGCGCGACCAACCGGCACGTCGCGGCTGATCTGGTCGAAGACTTTTTTTAGATTCTTTTCGTCGAGTTCATTCGCCGTGAGCGAGGAGCGCGCAGCGATCATGCCGCAGCCGATATCCACTCCGACGGCAGCCGGAATAATGGCCTTGTGGGTCGCGATAACACTGCCCACCGTGGCGCCAATACCAGTATGTGCATCCGGCATCGCGGCGACGTGGTGATGGATGAACGGCAGCTTTGAGAGGTTGGCGAGTTGCTGGCGGGCAGCCGCCTCCAATTCATCCGTCCACACCTTAACGGGCACCCGGCCCTCCGTGATGACCTGCATAATCGGCATCGTGGTTTTCCTTCTCTGGCCCCAGACAGCAGTAAACTGCCCTGGTACATATCGTTATCCGCTCAAGTAGCGAAAAACCTCGCACCTTGCCAAGTTTGTCCGGCGAACTGGCGAGAAGTGAGCCTCAAGTCTAAGGAGAGCATTGAATGTCCGGTTTGCTTGATTCCCGCCAGTTTCACTCTGGCGCGCAAAGCGCGGTTACTCAACCGAAGTAGTTCGGCTCGTTACCGGGTTTCCACTTGATATTGCAGCCCATGCTGGGTTTTTGCTCGGCGGTAATGGCGCGTCCGTCCAACAAGGCGTTCGCAGCGGCGCGCAGGGCGGCACCGGTCACAGGCCGGCCGTTGCCGGGCCGGCTGTCATCAAATTGGCCGCGGTAGACGAGCTTTCGCTCAGCGTCGAACAGATACAGATCCGGCGTGCAGGCGGCTTGATAAGCCTTGGCTACAGTCTGGGTCTTATCGTAAAGGTACGGGAAGGTATAGTTGACTTGCTTGACCTCCTCAGCCATCTTTTCAGGACCGTCATCCGGATACTTAGCGGCGTCGTTAGCATTGATGCCGACAACCGCCACCCCCCGGGACTGATACTCACGGGCAAAAGTCGCGAGCGCCTGGCTGATGTGTTTCACGTACGGGCAATGATTACACATGAAGATCACCAGCAGGGCGGCAGCCTCTTTAAAATCGCCGAGAGATACCGTCTTGCCGGTAGCCGGCTCCGGTAGGCTGAAATCTGACGCAGGAGTACCCAGTGTGAGCATGGTGGAAGGAATCTGAGCCATAGAAATCTCCTCGGCGATAATAACGAAACGAGTGGAAGTTTGCATCATTATAGGCCTTATAGGCCTTGGAACACCCTTCACAAATCCTGATCCATAAACCACACGCCGGTACCCCGGCCGGTCCAGCGAGCAGGCGCTGTGCTAATAATTGCCGCCATTCCAGACGAACTAAAAACTTGGATCAAGGTCCATCTGAGCGACGAAAATGGCCATTTAAATTGCCATGCCCACCGCCCGGGGTTAGGTGTGGGGGAATGTGTATTTTCCAAAAAATGCCTAAGATGGTCGCGTGACCGCATTAATCAAGAGGTAATTTTATGCAACGTTCAACACCGCTAACGTGGTTAGTCGCCATCGTGGCAAATCTGCTGTTGTGGGGGTCGGGCGCCCAAGCCGCGGAATTTCCGGATTTTACCAAGCTGGTCGAACAACACAGCGCCGCGGTAGTCAGCGTCAACGCTACCGGCGAGCAACGTGCGGAACGGCCAGAATTGCCTTTCCCCATCCCAGAAGACAATCCTCTTTACGATTACTTCAAGCGCTTCTTCGAACAGCGCCCTGAAGACATGCCGCAAAAGCGACCGCTCTCCTCCGTCGGTTCCGGTTTTATACTTTCCAAAGATGGCTATGTTCTCACCAACGCCCACGTCGTCCAGGGTACGGACAGCATCACCGTGGGTATGAGCGATCGCCGGGAACTAACCGCCAAGGTCATCGGCAAGGACACGCGTAGCGACATCGCTCTCTTGAAGATCGAGGCGGATAACCTGCCGGTGGTCAAAATCGGAGATTCCAGCAAGCTCAAGGTAGGCCAGTGGGTATTGGCCATCGGCTCGCCCTTCGGCTTCGAGCGGACCGCCACCCAGGGCATCGTCAGCGCCCTGGGGCGCAGCCTGCCCAGTGATAACTACGTGCCTTTTATCCAAACCGATGCCGCCGTGAATCCGGGCAACTCGGGCGGTCCGCTGTTCAACCTGGATGGCGAGGTGATCGGCATCAACTCGCAGATCTACAGCCGCACCGGCGGCTACCAGGGCGTTTCTTTCGCCATCCCGATCGATGTGGCCATGGATGTGTTTGAACAGCTCAAGACGCAGGGCAAGGTTTCGCGCGGCTGGCTCGGCGTCCTGATCCAGGAAGTTACTGCGGAACTGGCCCAGTCTTTCGGCCTGGACAAACCCCGTGGCGCTCTGGTGGGACAGGTGCTGGCGGACAGTCCCGCTCAGAAAGCTGGCATAAAAACCGGCGATGTCATCGTTGCTTTCGACGGCCAACCCGTGAGCCACTCCAGCGACTTACCACCGATGGTGGGACGCATCCGCGCAGGCAGTTCGGCAACCGTGACCGTCATTCGCGACGGGAAGGAACAGACTCTAACGGTGCAGATTCAAGAGCTTCCTGACGAACCCCAGCGCCAGACCGCTACTGTTCCGCCAACGCGCAATCGCCTTAACATAACCGTTAAGGAACTGCCACCGGAGAAAGGCTCCGACACCCAGGGCGTGCTAGTAGGTGATGTCGATAATGGCCCTGCCGCCAGCGCTGGCATTCAGGCCGGTGACATCATCGTCAACCTGAATGGGGAAGACATCATCAACGTCACCCAATTCGAAGCCCTCGTGAAGAAGCTTCCCGCCAGCAAACCTCTACGAGTTCTGGTCCAGCGAGCCAACGGGCGGCTGTTCCTCGCCCTGACCATTCCGCAAGGGCAATGAACCTGCTGCTGCCGTCCGCCATGGTGGGCGGCAGCATTCCTTTGTATGTTTGCCAGCCATTTAACAGCGGCGGAAATGGCTGTTTGCCACGACGATCACGGTTGGAAAGCGGCTCCCACGGCGGGTTTATTTCCGCCGACTCGTACCAGACGCGGTCCAGCGAATGCCCGTAAAACCAGTAGCAAAGCCAACCGGCCCAGCCCTGACCGGGATACGCGGATGTTCGCCCAACCTCCTCATGGGTAAAGATTTGCTGCAGGTGCGATTAACCTGTAAATTTTAGATTTTTGGTAATACAATAAGTTGATTTTCGCATATCAGCCCCTGACAGCGGCCTGCTTCGAAATCCGCCTGCGACGTCACTGTTTTACTTCGCCGCCCGCGCCGAAGTCCGTTATGCCTGGAGATTTTCAATGAGCGAAAAAATTCCAACCCTCCTCAATCCACGATGGAGTGATAATCGTGACTTACCAAGCAAACGTGAAGAAAGTTGAAAAGGTGGAGCCGGTCTACCCGAGCTACGTGAAAAACCAGAAGCTGCGCGAGTGGGTGGCTGAAATCGCAACGCTCACGCAACCGGAACGTATCTCCTGGTGCGACGGTTCCCAGGAAGAATACGATCAGCTGTGTGCGGAGATGGTAAAAGCCGGCACCCTCACCAAACTCAACGAGGCCAAGCGCCCGAACAGCTACCTAGCGCTATCCGACCCTAGCGATGTCGCCCGGGTCGAGGACCGCACCTTCATTTGCAGCGTGCACAAACACGACGCCGGCACGACCAATAACTGGGTAGCACCGGCGGAGATGAAGGTTACCCTTGGCGCTATGTTCAACGGCTGCATGCGTGGGCGCACGCTGTATGTGATCCCCTTCAGCATGGGGCCCTTGGGTTCCCCCATTTCCCATATCGGCATCGAACTCAGCGATTCTCCCTACGTCGTGGTCAACATGCGCATCATGACCCGGATGGGCCGGGCCGTGCTCGACACGCTCGGGGAAACCGGCGACTTCGTGCGCTGCCTGCATTCGGTGGGCGTGCCGCTGGCGCCCGGCCAGCAAGACGTGCCCTGGCCCTGCAATAAGGACAATAAGTACATCGTCCACTTCCCCGAAGAAAACGCGATCTGGTCCTTCGGCAGCGGCTATGGCGGCAACGCGCTCCTCGGCAAGAAGTGCTTCGCCCTGCGCATCGCCTCTAGCATGGGCCGGGACCAGGGTTGGCTGGCCGAGCACATGCTGATCCTCGGCGTGGAGTCCCCCGCCGGCGAAAAGACCTATGTTGCGGCGGCGTTCCCCAGCGCGTGCGGCAAGACCAACTTCGCCATGCTGATCCCGCCCAAGGCTTTCAAGGGCTGGAAAGTGACGACGGTCGGTGACGATATCGCCTGGATCAAGCCCGGTCGCGACGGCCGCTTGTACGCCATCAATCCGGAAGCGGGCTTCTTCGGCGTTGCCCCGGGCACCTCGGAGAAATCCAACCCCAATGCCTTGGCCACCCTCAAGGCCAATTGCATTTTCACCAATGTGGCCACGACCCCGGATGGCGATGTCTGGTGGGAGGAAATGACCGACACCCCGCCCGCGGAGCTGACCGACTGGCAGGGCCAGCCGTGGACGCCCGGTTGCGGCCGGGTAGCCGCCCATGCCAATTCCCGCTTTACGGCACCGGCGTCACAGTGTCCGTCCATCGATCCGGCCTGGGAAGATCCTGCGGGCGTGCCCATCAGCGCCTTCATTTTCGGTGGCCGGCGCAGCACGACGGTGCCGCTGGTGGTGCAGGCGACCAACTGGACCCACGGCGTTTACCTGGCGTCCACCATGGGTTCCGAAACCACCGCCGCCGCCGCCGGCAAGCAAGGCGAAGTTAGACGTGACCCGATGGCGATGCTGCCGTTCTGTGGCTACAACATCGCCGATTACTTCGACCATTGGCTGGAGGTAGGGCACAGCCTTTACAATCCGCCGCGGATGTTCTTCGTCAACTGGTTCCGTCGGGATGCCGACCGGAAGTTCCTGTGGCCCGGCTACGGCGATAACATGCGGGTTCTGAAATGGGTACTGGACCGCACCCATGGACGTGCCGGCGGCATCGAAAGCCCGCTCGGCTGGATGCCCGCCTATGACGACATCTACTGGGAAGGACTGGAGGGGGTCTCCCGCGCCCAGTTTACCGAATTAATGTCGGTAGAACGCGCGGCCTGGATCAAGGAACTGTTGTCCCATGAGGAACTGTTCGTCCAGCTCTACGACCGGCTACCTAAGGAATTCGTGCTCCAGCGTGAGCTGCTGCTCGCCAACCTGTGGCGCTCGCCGGACAAGTGGCAGATTCCCCAAGCCTAACTCGACTACGGTGGGGGTGTGCTGACGCGCGTCCCCACCGACAGCGTCAGCTTGCCGGCGCGCCAGTTGCGTGGTGACCATCCCGGCCCTGGAAGATATCGAGAAACAGGGCCACCTCATCAAAGCCCTGCGGTCCCTCAGTGACCTCAGCCCGCACCGCCGCTTCATCATGCACTGCCCCGAGGAACTGACCATCAAGAGTATCGGCTCCGGGTACGGCGGCAACGCCCTGCTCGGCCAGAAATGCCATGCCCTGCGGCTGGGCAGTTGGAAAGTTGCCACGGCTTTGAAAGGCTAGGATTTCCATCCTTTAGCGGCTTGGCATTTGGGAGGGCGTTTCCAGGGGAATTGGAAAAGCCCTTTTCATTTGCCGCAGTAGAAAATCCGGGCGAGGCCAGTTAGCGGTCGGGCTGCCTGCCCGTTACCCCCTTCCCCGCAAACTCCACCGTAGCACACTCACGGAAAATGCGCCGCGGACAACGCCGGCAACGCTCCTCATCCAGGCGCTGGAAGATGAGCCGAATGGCTGCTTCCTTGCTGGTAAACAGATTCTCCTCTCCGATAAGCTTCACATACCCGCCGCGTTGCAGGATCTTGCAAACCGAACCTTTGAGACGGCATAGATACAGCCCACCGCCACGCTTGCGCAAGCGGTGCGCCTCCTGAGCAAGCAACTCGGCCCCCGCCACATCGATGAAATTGATACTGCTGCCAACGAGCAAGACATGCTTCCAGCCGGGATTTTGCTCGGTCAGCTTGCGGAGGGCATTTTGCACATGATCCACGGCGCCGAAGAACAGTGAACCATCCAAGCGGATGACTTTCAGTTGTGGACACTCTGGAAGCCTATGCTCCGCGACATTGGTTAGATGCCGCTTGGGCCGATCGGGATCGGGAGCGAGACTGATTACCCTGGGATGCGAAGTGCGCTGCAAGTACATCACCAACGACAACATCACACCCGTGTAAATGGCGAATTCCAAGGCAATAAAGAGGGCGGACAGGCAGGTTATCGCCAGCACCGCCGTCTCTCGCTTACTGGCGCGGGCGATCAACCGAATACGGTGGGTATCAATGAGATTCCAGGCCACCACCAGAATTACCCCAGCCACGGCCGGGATGGGCAGGTAAGCGGTAAGGGGGGCCACAAACACCAGCATCAGCGCGACCAACAGGGAAGCGAAGATGGCCGACAAAGGCGTGTTGGCGCCGGCGTCGTAGTTAATCCCGGTACGGGTAAAGGACCCCGAACCCGCGTAACTGGAGAAGAAACTACCTACCATATTAGCCAGACCCTGGCCAATGAACTGCTGGTTGCCATCGATGCGTTGCTGTGAGCGGGTCGCCACTGACCGGGCGATAGACACCGCCTCGATCAATCCCAGCATGGCCACCGCGAGCGCGCCGGGGGTCAACTGGCGAAACGCCGTCATGGAAAACTCCGGCATGGACAGCGGCGGTAAGTGCCCCGGTAGCGAACCCACCAGGGGGACACCATGCTGCTGGCCATCCACGAGCAGGCAGACCAGACTACCAACGATCATGGCAATCAGCATCCCCGGCCAGCGTGGACGGTAATGGCGCAACGCCAGAGCCGCGCCCAGGGTAACTGCCGCTATCAGAATAGTATAGGGGTTGCTGTTGCCCAGTTCGCTGATCAACTGTCCCAAGGTATGGAAAACCGATATTCCGTCTTTAAGAGAAATGCCTAAAAGATGCTTGATTTGGCTGACGACGATTAGTACAGCCGCACCCGTGGTAAAACCGACCACCACGGTATACGAGACGAAATTAACCAGGCTTCCCAGGCGCGCCAGTCCCAGCAGGAACTGGAACAGCCCGGCCATGAAGGTCAGGGTGAGCACGTAGGAGATGTACTGAGGGCTTCCCAGCGGCACGAAGCCGCTGACTATACCCAGTACCACGATGGAACTGGACATAGTGGGACCGAATACCAAGTGCATGGACGATCCGAATAAGGCGGCGATGATAGGGGGAACGATGGCGGCATATAGACCATATTCCGGTGGCAACCCGGCGATCAGAGCGAACGCCACACCTTGCGGCAGAACGATAATGGCCCCCGTCAAACCGGCGATGAGATCGGCGCGCACACTACGCCGGCTAATTTGTCTACCCCAACGCAGAAAGGGAAACAGCCTGACCAGCGTTCCGCGCGACGACGCAGGCCGCGTTACGGGAATTTCTTTATAGCGTTCGCTGGAAATAGCCATTGCTCCCTCACGTTGCGCACAGCATAGCAAAAAGAAATCACCACATAAGGGATGGCATAAGCGCACCTGCCAAAGCCTACCCTTTTTCGCTATAGTGAAAAGTGTAGCGGTTAATTGAACGTGTTTCGGTTGTTGCTACCTTGCAAAGATGACTCCAGCTTAATCAATAAAGTTCTGTCACCCGGTTGGGCAAGCGGCAAAATCTCCCTAAACATTGCGGGCAACGACACCATGATGAAAATATTCGGTTTTCCTAATTCGCGGTCGGCGCGAGCAGTTTGGGCGCTGGAAGAAGCAGGGGCCGCCTATGAATATATCAAGGTCGATCTATTTAAGGGTGAAGGGCGGCAACCGCCTTATCTCGATCTCAACCCCGGCGGCAAGGTGCCTACCCTGATCGATGATGACCTCGTGCTGACTGAATCAGCAGCGATCTGCACCTATCTCGGCGATAAATTTCCTGCGTCCAGCCTAGTTCCAAGCGTTGGAACGCCGGAGCGCGCCCGCTATGAGCAATGGTGCTTCTTCGTGATCGGCGAACTGGAGCAACCGCTGTGGACGATGGCCAAGCACCGGTTTGCGCTTCCCGAAAAACGCCGCGTACCCATGGTGATTGATACGGCTATTTGGGAATTCTCGGTTGCTGCCAAGGTGCTGAACACTGGGCTTGGCGACCGGGAGTTTATAGTGGATGGGCGCTTCACCGCCGCCGATATCCTGGTCGCGCATACGCTGGGCTGGGCCAGAGCGTTTGAAGTCTCCCTCGGCCATGAACGGTTGGAGGCTTATGCCGATCGACTATTATCCCGCCCTGCCTTGGCGCGGGCCAGAGCGCGGGAGGAGAAGGACATTGTTTAAGTTACAGGAATTTTCTATAGTCCCGCCCTAGGAATCGCTCCGTCCAACTGCAACCGAGGATAACTTTGGAAATGAATTTAATGCCTTTGGGGGGGCTGCTGAAAGGCTTGGGCATTGCGTCACTGCTCGTCGGCTGTGCCACGACGATACCTGAACAACCGCCGGTAGTGAGCCGACCCAGTACGAAAGCCCCTTATAATCGTCCTTACACTGTTAACGGCCAGTGGTATCATCCCCTGGCCAGCGCTTCCGGCTATAGGAAACGCGGCGTGGCTTCATGGTATGGTTCGGAGTCGGGTAACCGTACCGCAATGGGAACGCATTTTAATCCTCGCGGCCTAACCGCAGCCCACCGAACCCTGCCTTTACCCACCCGAGTGCGGGTGACTAATCTGGAGAACGGGCGCAGTGTCAATGTCTTAGTCAACGATCGCGGTCCATTCGTCGCCAACCGCCTTATCGACCTCTCTTATGGCGCGGCCAAGGCGCTAAATATAAGAAACCTTGTGCAGGTGGAGGTGGCGACCATAGGCGAAGATAGAGTCGCCTTTCAGGGTGAGCTTCCCTCCTCGCCCTGACCCTGCGCCAGCAGGGGGAGCGAGAATTGTCCTATTACCTGCCCCTTTCAACCCCTTAAATGCGAATTCAGAGCTACCTGAATGGATGCCAGCTCTAAAATTGTATCCGGGGAGGCTGTTCCCCAACAACTTGACTGAGAACAACGATGGACTGGCAACTACAACTGATAACACTCTACCTTCAATACTTCAGACAGTTTCATGCGGCGATAGCGTCATGGTTACATAAGGTTTCAAAGGCGGGATTGGATTTAATCGAACTGAAGTCCAGACCTAAGAGGGAAGAAAAGCGGTGACTACCTACCCGCAAACGCCAGCCGAAGAGTATCGAACGGATTGATGCCGTTCAGTTTGTTGGTTTCCCAAACCGACCGAAGAATACAGAAGGCCGTGGAGCCCCCCAAGGCGCGGAAGCCGCCGCTCACCTTCCACTTGACCTTGGCCGGGCGCACCATCCGTTCCGCCCGATCGTTGTAAAACGGGACGCGCCAATCCGTGAGGAACCGCCAGACTTGAGTTTTGTAATCCCGGAGCCGGAGCAGCAGGTTGGTGGCCTCGTGCTGCTTGACACGGCCTTTGCGTCCTGGTTCCGGCGCACCGGGCGAGTACCTCCAGAATCGAATTCCGCGTCAGGATGAGCACCGGCCGTTTCTGGTCGGGCGTTTTGAAGGGGTACCAGCGAATTTCACCGCGCCGCATCAGTCGATCCACACCTGATTCGTCTTCAATATCGCTGAAATGCACAGCGAATTTGCCAGGGCGCGTAACGGGTCACGGAGCTAAATCAGGTTTCAACACGTTATTCCAGCGGATTTTCCACGTTATCGGCTAACGGTGGATGACTTCCATAAGTTGGGCGACATCGGGATTTTCACCGACAATGCGCGGGTCGAATTGGTCGAGGGAGAACTGCTTGAGAGGGCGCCAATTGGAAGTCTGCATGCGCCGACCGTGGATACTCTGAATCAGATGCTGGTGCTGGCCCTAGGGAAAACCGCCATCGTTCGACTTCAGAATCCCATCACGCGCTGGATAATCACTCGGAGCTGCAGCCAGACATCGCCATCGTGCGTCCACAACCGCATCGCTACCGGGATGCGCACCCCCAAGCAGACGCTATCATGCTGCTGATCGAGGTGGCGGATACGACCGCGCGCTATGATCGGACGGTAAAAATCCCTCTGTATGCGCGCCACGGGATACTGGAGCTTTGGCTGTTGGATTTAAATCAGCGCCATGTGGAAATTTACCGCAATCCGGATGAAGGCACTTACCGGCAGGTAGACGTTTTGCGGGTCGGGTTTACTGGCCCCGAACCGGTTGCCGGAAGCGGCGATAGACATAACGGACTTGTTTTAAGGATTTTTACGGCTCACGCATTCCCCTCATACCCCGAGTCTATGTCCAACAGCGCCGTAATCCTCGACTCAGCATCTCCAGCATCGTCGCGCGTCGGCACTGCTGTTGATCTTCCCAAGCTTGCCACTGGTCACGTAGCGCATGACTTGTTGCTCCTTATACGGTTGCAATTCCGCCCATGACCGGTCTTCCGCCGCTTCCGATCATTTCCAGGGTGGAGCATTCACTCATCGCCGACCCCCCTTACAATGCTTCAACCTCAGTCGAGTCGCCATAGGTTTCGATCCCCAGCCGCTCCGCCACCTTCTGTGCCCGGGCATCGATCATCGGTGAGATCACGATCAAGCGATCGGCCTTGCGCTGGTGGCGGTCCTCATAGAACCGCGCCTTGCGTTCGAAAATATACATTCCGGCCTTGTCGATGGACGATTTCAGCTCGCAGATCAGCAGCAGCCCGTTCTGGATGATCACGTCCAGGTCCACTTGGTCGGGTCGGCCGAACACCACGCCCCGGTCGTCGTATTCGTTGACGTTGATCACCTGTACGCCGAAGTTCTCTTCCAGAATCCCGGCCAGGGCATCACGGAACGCTTTTTCCGATTGCAGACCCCAGCGCGCGCCCAGGGCGCCGATGGACCGGTCGTACTTTTTGGCCTGGGCCATGATCTCTTCGTGAAGCCGCCGCAGTTCCACTTGGTTCGCTTCCCACTTGCGGTATTGTTCTTCCCGGTCGCGGTTCAATTGTTCGTAGAGTTTATTGAACTCTTCACGCTGTTCCGCCTGGTTCGCTTCCCACTTGCGGTTTTGCTGCTCGTCCCACTTGCGGTTTTGCTCGTCCCACTTGGGGGTTTGTTCTTCCCACTTACGGTTTTGCTCGTCCCACTTGCGGGCTTGTCTTCCCGGTCGCGGCGCAATTCGGCCAGGAGGTCGTAAAACCGGTCTTGGGTCTCCGCGCGGGCGGCGTATTCGCGCCGCGTCAGGTCCAGAATGTAGGCGCGGAAGTCCGGGTCGTCCCGCAGCCAACCCGGCAGTTCCCGTTTGATCGCTTCTTTCAAGGATTCCGTATTCATTGCCACCCCCATCCGTCCAGGTTAATGCTCACGCCTTCGCCTTAACTCGTGCTGGCCGCCGGCGTCCATGAAGACCAGAATGCCACTGCTAGCGTGGCGCGCGCCAGTCTTGATCGCCGCGCCATTGCCCATGGAGTAAGGATGCGCCAGCCGCCAGACCCCCTGCTGGGCGCAAATCCTGGCGGGGTCGTCGTCGGAACCGTCGTCCACCACCAGGATTTCCGCCTCGGGGCAGGCTTGCCGGCGGCGCGGCAGCAGCGCCTCCAGGTTGGTGGCTTCGCGCTTGGCGGGGAGGATGACGGTCGTGGGCTGGGTCATGGGTGGACAGTTCGATGCTTCCGGATAACAATACTACACAATCGGGTCCGCAATCATCACTCAGGGTTTTTCTGGAGATTTTCCCGCAGGGTTTGTTCCAGGCGGGTAATTTCGGTGGCGAAATCCATTTTTCCGGGGCGCGATAGCGCCTGCCGGTTACGCTGGAAAACTTGTTGAACGGTCATGAGATGCTCCAGCGCCTCCGCCGGCCAGCCCGACGAGAAGTTTTACGGGCGGCTGTTTTCGAAAATGTTTCTGTACCTGTACCGGGCGACGCCGCGCGGGCGGTGGCGGGCGGTGGTGGTCTATCCGGACCGCGAGGTGGAGCGGCCGGACGAACGGTATGATTCATTGTTGAGGCTGCCGGAAATTCATCGGGTCTATTTGGAGGATTGGCGGGAGTGGCCGGCCCCGACAGTGGGGCTGCAACTGCTACAATTGGTAATCCTGGCCCCGGCGGCGGTGGGCCAGCGGGCGGCCGATCTGGCGCAGCGGGTTCGAGATCCGGGCGCGACCAGGACGCTGCCAGCGACGGAGTGGCTGGACCTGATCGAGACGATCCTGGTCTACCGGTTACCTCAGATAAAGACCCAGGGCATGAGGGGAATGCGTGAGCCGTAAAAAACTATTAATCCTCTCATCAACTTATCCACGCTGGCTGGGCGACCCGGAGCCGGGCTTCGTGCATGAACTGGCGAAAAGGCTGACGACACCAGTTTGAAGTCCGCGTCCTGTGCCCCCATGCGCAGGGCGCGACGGCGCAAGAAACTCTTGAAGGCGTCGAGGTGGTGCGCTACCGCTACGCGCCAAGCAGGCTTGAAACCCTGGTCAACGACGGGGGCATCGTCAACAATCTCAAACGCCAGCCGTGGAAATGGTTGCTCGTACCGTTTTTTCTGCTGGGCTTGTTCTGGCGCACCTGGCGCGAGATTCATCGCTGGCGCCCGGATGTGATTCACGCCCACTGGCTGCTGCCGCAAGGTTTGGTCGTGGCGCTGCTTGGCCTGCTGGATCGCCGCACGCCACCCTTCCTGGTGACTTCGCACGGAGCTGACCTGTTCGCCCTGCGCGCCCGCCCTCTGACGGCTTTGAAGCGCTTCGTCGCCCGTCGCGCCGCTGCGTTGACGGTCGTCAGCCAGGCGATGAAAGACGAACTGGCGCGCATCGGCGTATCCCTGGATAAGGTGAGCGTGCAACCGATGGGCGTGGACCTCACGCAGCGTTTTACCCCCACGCCGGATCTGCCCCGCTCGCGCGATGAAATCCTGTTTGTCGGGCGACTGGTGGAAAAGAAGGGGCTACGGCATTTGCTCGCCGCCATGCCGGAGATCATCGCCCGTCACCCCTCGGCTTTCCTGACGGTGGTGGGATTCGGGCCGGAAGCAGGTGAGCGGCGCGCTCAAGCCGAAGCCTTGGGCATCGCCCACCAGGTTCATTTTCTCGGCGCACTCGCTCAGGCGGAACTGCCCGCTTTGTATCGGCGCGCGGCGGTCTTCGTTGCCCCATTTGTCCAAGCTGCCGATGGCGACCGAGAGGGGCTGGGGCTTGTAACCGTTGAAGCCATCGCCTGCGGCTGTCCGGTCGTCGTCAGCGCGCTACCCGCCGTCCTTGACCTGCTTGACCCGAAAACCGATGCAGCCGCACTTGCTCCGCCGGGCAATGTCGCCGAACTGGCCGCCCGCATCACTGCCGCGCTTGCCGCGCCGGAACAAGCAAGGTCAAAGGCGCGAGAACTGCGGGAACGTTTGCAGCAGAGCTTCGACTGGCAAAGTATCGCGTCACGTTACGCAACCTTACTCGGCTCCATCGGACAAGGCCATGAGCGTTGAGCAAAACCAATCGGCAAGGTCTCCTCATGCCTCGCTCGACCCATCTTCGCGTATGCGAAAGGCTGAAAAAATAAGTCGCCTGCTCCGACTCGACCGCCTTGCCGGCCCACTACGCGTTCTTGAAATAGGCTGTGGTTCGGGCGTGATCGCGAACTACTTCGCGAACCTGGCAAATCCTGGGTGTGAAGTTTACGCGGTGGACGTGAATGATCAGCGCATCACCAAGGAAGGCTATCACTTCAGCCTCGTTCGCGGCTGCGAACTTCCCTTCGATGCTGGGAGCTTCGACCTGGTCATCAGCAATCACGTCATCGAGCACGTCGGCGACAGAGATGCCCAGGTCCTCCACCTGGTTGAAATCGCACGGGTGATGACCCATAGCGGTAGCGGCTATCTTGCGGCGCCCAACCGCTGGGCACCTGTAGAGCCACACTATCACTTGCCGTTTCTGAGCTGGTTGCCGAAGAAAATGAGATCCCCTATCTGCGGATGAGCGGCAAGGGCAAGCAGTACGATTGCAATCCACTTTCCGCGCGGGAGTTTGCACGGCTTTTCGCCGAAGCTGGATTGGTCGCTGAAAGCTTGGTCGCGCCCGCAGTTCGCGAACTGCTTGCGCTGGAAGCCGCTCCGAGGCTTCTCCGGACCTTTGCCCGTTTCCCCCCGTGGCTGCTCACGCGCCTTTCTCCATGGTCCCCCACCCTCATCTTCCAACTGCGTAGGCAGGCTTGATCGGAGGTCCCATGCCACAACTGCCAGGAGTTTGGTTCCCCGCGATACGCGCCGGGACGGGTTCTGTCTAATTGTGGGTAATGAGATAGCCCGATAAGTTAAATTCACCTTCGTCTGTGGAATCCCTTACCCGACGCGGTCTTCCGTCGCGCCAAATCACTTGGCTGCCCCATCACGCGGAGTATGCGCCGTGGACCGTAGCCGTCCCAAAGCCGCCGGTCTGGGCCAATGTGGTTCACGTCAATTCCTGGCTGCATACCCGCTTTATTCCAACTGGACTGCCACTCGTTGTCACCGTGCATGGCTGCGTACATGATCCCGCCGCTGGAACCGTATAAGAGTCTGCTCCCAGCCACTTTATCACCGTTGGTGGATCAAGCACCTTGAGTGTGGCAACAATTCACAGAGCCAACGCAGTGACGGCGGTCAGCCATTACACGACCCGACAGACCATGGTAGTTTTCGGTGCGCGAGGACATCATCGTTATCCGATAACTGGATCAATGTGGAACAGTTCAGCCCCGATTGTTCGGCATGGACCCCATCGCCCCTTCTGTCTGCTGTTCGTCGGTAACCTGACGCGGAGAAAGGGTGCTGACCTGCTGCCTGGAATCATGGAGAAACCTGGTGGCGAGTTTGAACTGCGCTTCACCGGAACACCGCCCGCGCGGGAGAAACTTCCGAATTCAACATGATTCCTCTTGGATGGACATCGCAACCGGAAACGTTAAGGCAATGGTTTGGCGAGGCTAGATGCTCTGCTGCTCCCCAGCCGCATGGAGGGTTTGCCGCTGGTCGCTGCTGGAAGCGTTAGCCTTGCGGATTGTCCGGTCATTACGACGAACTGCTCTTCGCTACCAGAGGTCGCTAGAACACTTGGTAAAATTGGTTTCCCTTGTGTCCAGCCGATGATGTCGATGCGTTTGTTGAGGCAGCTCGAAGGCTCTCGTGACGCTCCCACCCCTGTGGAGAAGGATGAGTATCGACGCAGAGAAAATGGGCCGTTGGCAATTTTAGCGGAGTAGATGCAGCAATCGATCAGTATCTGGCTGTTTACAATAGGCTGCTCACACTGCAGTGAACAAACTCTACCTCATCGATCACCGACTTCAACGGCTACGCTCAAACCCGCCGGTGCCTGGAGGCGCTGCGCGCCAGCCGATACCGCGATTTCACTGTTCTGATGGTAGACCACGGGACGACCGACGAGACCTACACCGGACTGGCAGCGAATTTCCCCGAAGTCATCCGGATTTCCGGATCGTCGGAACTTTGGTGGACCGGCGCCACCAATTTGGGTATCCGCTCCGCGCTGGACCGTGGGGCGGATAGGGTCATGCTGCTGAATAACGACTGCTATGTGACGCGGGAAGCTATCGGCACGCTGGTAGAGCAGGCGCTTGCACACCCGCAGGCCATCATTGCACCGGTGCAGCGGGACTGGCAATCTGGCCAGATAACCTGCATCAGCCCACATAGCCGATTCCTGCTCGGCTTTCCTACCATCCCTGGTCCCCAGCGGTTGACAGCAGTCATGAAGGCCAGGGAGCTACTGCCGGTAAAGCTTATCATTGGTGGCCGAGGAGTTATCATTCCGTCTTCAGTGTTTACGCTACTGGGGCTCTTCGATGAAGAGCAATTACCCCATTACGGATCCGATCATGATTTCTATCTACGCGCCCGCCGGCATGACATTCCCCTGTACGTCGCGACTCGCGCCTTCGTGGATATCGACAATACGCGCACCACGCTGGCGGATAACCCCGGCACGCTGAGTATTGCCGAGTTTCTACATTCTCTGCGTAGCATCCGCTCGCACCGGAATCTGCGGGATGTCGCCGCGCTGTTCCGCAAGCACTACCCGATACCGAGCCTCTATCCGCTTGGGGTAGCGCTCTATACCGGACGCTACGTAGCGGTTTATCTGATCAAGAGAACACTGTTTCTTCTGGCGGGCAAACGAAAGCAGGGGCGTCCCTAACAACCAGGCGGCGATTCTCCTTGCTCAACGCTCCAGTTCCGCGGCATTCAGGGCGCGCTGGCGCAGGTCTTCCAGCGCCTCCCCCAGTGCCTGGTGGTGCGTCCGGCAGGTGGCAACGACCTGTTGGAGAGCGAGCATTTCCGGGGTGCGGCTCATAGTTCGACTCCGGTTGCACGGGCAACCTGAACGATGGGGCGGCAGATCATTGGGAGATTCCATGACCACATCGATCTTGCGTTCGCCCAACTGGCGCTCGAGCAGGACCAGAAACCGTAGCTTGCGAACGAGCGCTTGGTCAGCATTTGCCGGACTTATCAAAAGATCGATATCGCCACCCCGCTTGCTGTCGTCGACGCGGGAGCCAAAAAGTAGAACCCGCGTATTCGGTCCGAAGGCTTCCTCGGCGGCGTGGCGGATGATTTCGATCTGCTGGGGTGTGAGTCTCATCGACCATTGTGCAAGTCAGAATGCGAAGAGGAAAAATCCTATTTTCTTCAAATACAAATACTTGCAATTCAGCAGATGCGAAGGTTATTTGAGAACACAATCCCAATTGTCGCTCTCGCCCATGATCTGCTCCAGCTCGAACAAACAGGTCGCCGGAAACGTCGCTTCATCCAAACCCGTCTCGGCAATCGCCATCAATACGGCGTCGATGTAGGCATCCGCCATCAGCGTTCGGCAATTCGGGACGCAGGCTCGGATTATCGACCAGCAACCGAGCTTACCTGCCGCTGCTGCTCCTTAATCGTCGCCCGCGAACTCCGACCACGCCGCTCCGGCTGATAGCGCCACTTCAACAAATGCATCAGCAACACCGCCAACCGACTCCCCAGCGCCCGCCGCTCACTCCGTCCCATGCTTTCCAATTCCTCGGCGATGTTCATGCGATCGATCTCCTCCCAATCGCCCCGCGCGCAGCAGGGCCGCATTTCGCATTGCCCATGCGTACAGATCACGTTCATACAGGGTTTCCATTAAAACCACCTCAATCCAGTCAACGCACAACCGTTAGTTTAACCACAGCGTAGCGGATTGCTCGCACCACCTCCTGACGGACGGCGTTTACGCCGCCCTACCCCGCGTACCGAGAAACGAGGCATTACGCCAAGGGCAACGGTTTCGGTGCCGTAATGGGCTTGGCCAAGTGTAGCCAACAGGTTGGTACGCCTATTGAGTGCGCGAACTGGCTTGGGATTGCGCGATTATGATTTCGTAAAAGACAGATGGCACGATTTTGATTTTGTGAGTAGATGCAATAAGTGGGCAGATCTTTAATTCTCTGTAACGACAGCATCTTGAGAAAACTCAATCAATTTTTCATACAACTTTTGCCCATAAATATTGAAGTCCAAGTTATTAATAAAATAGCTGGTACAGTTATTAGAAAAGCGGTTGTAATCGAATCCCTTAAGAATACCGGGAAGCATACTTACTTTCTCAACAACCACGCCCAATTCATATTTTTGGATATCTGACGCCATCTCTCCAATTTCATTTGTTATTACAGGAATACTATATCTTAGATAGGTTGCTATTTTTCCTGAAGCTTTACCCAAGAACCTCACGTTATTACCCAAATTTGGGTCACCATCGATAGGCTGGTAGAACGCGATACCCAAATCAATTCCCGCCAATATTTGGCCCATATCATCAACAACTTCTGAAGCTTGATCACTAATGAACAAACTTTTTCCACTAAAGTGGCTCCAGTCAATTCCAAGTTTCTTGAGGCTATCCCAAGTTACTCCATAACGGTCGTGAACAATTAGCGCCCAGTCATTTGGCCAATCAGACAAAGTAGCTATTATATCTCCAATCATGGTCCACTTCGATATAGACCCAAGCGCTATCGCCACACGTTTCTCCCTGGTTACACCGAGACGATCTCGTAGCCTGATTTTTGACTGTTTCCCAATCCCTCTCGCACCAATAGGTAGAAAAAAAGAATTTTCTATTTTCAAACCATTCTGTTCAGCCAATTTGTTCGCACGAACTTCATCCTGCACAATCCAAAGAGAACAGTTTTTTGAGGCATATCTTTCAAGCTCTTTATACGTTTTCGAGGTCTCGGCTTCAAACATAATTTCAAACGAGAACAAGCAATAGGGCACCGAGAGCAACCGTGAAAAAGAATAGGCTTCAATGATACCCTGTCGGTCTACCCCAATTATCAAATCATATTTTTTTTTCTTCCTGAAAATCCACTGAGAAAAAATGACAAGATTAGTAAGTATGCGAGAGCAAAAAACATTAATTACCAATAATTTTAACTTGTCAAATAAATACCCATCTAGCCTCCACTTTACGTTGCTAATTTCCGGATATTTGACAGACTTTCTCCTCCTTACACGCACATCAAATTGCACACCGCGCTCACCAAAAAAATCAACAAATGCTTTAAGGCTTGGATTATTAGCCAAATTACCTTCCGGATGTATTATCAGTAATCTTGACAAGTTTTTATTGATTCGTTCTGACATAAAATACACATTTATTGCTTAATCACAACAATAACCCCTGACCATGTGTCAAACCCCATTGTCATCCCAGTCATCCATTCTACTTCAGCGCAAACATTGAATCCCGTATGTTCGAGTAAGAAACGCAATTCGGGTGAGAAAAAATAACGCATACGATGGGTTTCATTAATCCGTTCCACACGCTGATCTGAATGATTAAATACAAGAACGATGTAATTGACCTCGACAATATTATTGTTGGGTTGCATGACCGGTTCGGCAACTCGCAATACATCGAACAAATCGCTTGCCATGCGCTTGACCCGCACCGCAGGCCGGTCTGTTAGCACTGCGGGACCATACCAGAAATCGAAAATAAATAGACCACCGGGGTTAAGATGCTCAGCCGCCGTCGCGAACATCGCGGAAATATCGCGGTTGCCGGTTTGATAGCTAGCCACGTGAAAGAGAGAGATTACCGCGTCAAATTTACAATCAACCCGCACAGACCGCACATCCCCCACCTCGAATGAAAGCTGCTCTTTAAGTTCAGTTGGAATGCGCGAACGGGCGGATTCAATCATGGCTGTACTCATGTCCACGCCATGGATGCCATAGCCCAAACGGGCCAGATATTCTGCATGCTTACCCGTGCCGCACCCCAGTTCAAGCAGACTCCCACTCGTTACCCCATACTGGTGAAGCAAATCACCCACGAAAGTCGCTTCTCCCGCGTAATCCTTATCCCGGTAGAGCAGATCGTAATAAGCAGCATAGGCGTCGAATACTGGGCTCACTGCAAAACCTCCCGTACCACTGTGGCTACCTCTTCCATTTGCGCTTCGCTCAAGGCCAGTCCACTCGGAATGTAAAAGCCCCGCTGCGCTAACCGCTCGGCGACCGGAAAGCGCTCGCCGTCAAACCAGCCCCGGTTCTGGAACACCGGCTGTTTGTGCATCGGCCAGAAAAACGGCCGCGTCCCAACACCCGCCTTCAGCAGACGGTGCATGGCGTCTTCAGCATCCAGCGGGAGCGACTCGTCGAGCACCAGACCGTACACCCAGTAAATGTTGTCGGCGTAATCGGTCGCCGGCAGCGGCAGTTGCAGGCCCACCACGCCGGCCAGTAACTCCGTATAGCGTGCTCCCATCCGTCGTTTGCGGGCGACAAATTCATCCAGCCGCTCCAGTTGCGCCAGCCCCACGGCGGCTTGCAGGTTGGTCATGCGAAAATTCCAGCCTAGCTCCTCGTGCACAAAGCGCTTGCCCGGTTGAAAACACAGATTACGCAGCGAGCGGCAGCGCTTGGCCAGCGCCGTGTCATCGGTGACCAGCATCCCGCCTTCGCCAGTGGTGAGGTGTTTGTTCGGGTAGAAGCTGAAGGTGCTGAGATCGCCGAAACTGCCGCAGGGCCGGCCTCGGTAGGTTTGGCCGTGCATCTCGGCGGCGTCTTCGATCACCCGCAGCCCGTGTTGGCGGGCCAACGCCAGCAGCGGGTCCAGGTCCACCGGCAGACCGTAGATATGCACCACCATGATCGCCTTGGTGCGCGGGGTGATTTTGGCCGCGATCTGGCCGACGTCCATATTCCAGGTCACGGGGTCGCTGTCGACCAGTACCGGCTTGGCTCCGGCCCGCACGACGGCGGCGGCACAGGAAATGATGGTGAACGTCGGCAGGATGACTTCATCGCCGTAGCCCAGCCCCAGCGCCGCGACCGCGGTTTCCAACGCCGCCGAACCGTTGCACACGGCGATGCCGTAGCGACGGCCAACCCGAGCGGCAAACCGCTCCTCGAATTGCTTGATGAACGGGCCTTCGGATGAAATCCAGCCGGTGTCGATGCACTCGGCCAGGTAGCGCTTCTCGTTGCCGTCCAGCAACGGCTCATTAACAGGGATAAATATCATGCACCATTATCCTTGCCATAAGACTGAGGGCACCCTACCACCGGCTGGAGCCGATCAGGCATAAATCCGCTTGCCTTTCACATCCCGCAGGGACCGTTTAAGGGCTTTCAATTCCTGTGTCGAGAACAACTGCTTACGCCCGACCACCTGGGATGGTCTGAGTCGCCCACCCTGCACGTAGCGGCGCAAGGTAGCGATGGACACCTCCAGATACTCCGCCGCCTCCTGGGTCGAGAACCCCTGATCCGCCAAGTGACCAAAGACCTGATCGTGGGTAAAGTTGTCCTCCTGGAAAAGGCGCGAGCCGAGTAGCGCGAACAATCGGTTGCGCTCGGTCGGGGGCATTGCCTCCATCTCAGCCAACAGCTCTTCCGCTGTCGTGATGTGGCTCATGGCGTCATTCCTCTCGCAAGTAGTGTTTGAGCGTATCGTAGAAGTTTTCGTGTGATCCAACCTGGTAGAAATCGATGATCAGTAACTCCACCCTGGCCGCCTGTTCCCGTTGCGCGAGATGGTGGCCGGTAAGCAACCAAATATTCCGGCCGGTTGAACCTGAACTTGTAGACCCATATCCCTGCCAGATCGCCCAATTTCGCCTCCCCGATATCGGGGTTTCCGCAAATTTCCTCTACCACATCTTGATGGCGAGCTGTAACGGCTTGCGGGCTTTCTTCACATATTAACTGAATGGACGCTTGTAGTTCGCTTGCATGAGCTTATTCTAGATCATTAAAAAGTCTTTATGAGCTCATTCTTACGTTAAACTGGAGCGGCACGATCCCAGGCGATTCAACACCGGATCCCGGAAACCCGCTCTATTTCTGCAATACGATCCGATGAGGATCAACGGGCTCAAACCGGGTCTTGTCCTGATCGCCAGCATACGGCCCCTGCTTGATCTCGATGATCTCGCTGGCTTTCAGCATCTCAAAACCATGGCCGCCAAAGGCTAGCATTACAATATCGCCCGGATTCAATACCCGACTTTCCAGGTAGTTCTGGCTATCATCGTAGAAATCCACCCGGACCTGGCCGGACTTGATGAACAGCACTTCCTTAGTGAAATGCACCTCGCGTGCGACGGGGTTATGGACATGCGGTGGGATGACATAGCCGGTCGGGCGGTTCATGTAGCCGAGTTGCTGGGAGAACTCATTGGGGGTGAAGAACTGGATGCCTTCGGCGTGGTAGTGAGCGCGCAGAATCAGCGCCAGCATCTGGCCGTTGTAGTCAATGGGTTCGATCATGGGCGCTTCACTCCTTGCGGCTCACCGCAAGCCCTGCTAATCATGGGCGACGATGTTCTTTTCGAAGGCACGATCTGATCAACGATGGTGCTGCTTTTTCAGCCCAGCAACGATTCCAGACATTTCCGCGACCATGCCAAAAGCGATTTCAAGCGTCACGATCAGTTCGCCTGGATCCAGGCGGTATTCGTGGGTGATCTGATTGCGGATTTCCCTGATTTCCTGCCAACGCAAGGCAGAGGGCAAATAGCGGTATCTCTCCAACAAATTCAGGATGTCAAGCACCGGCAGCGACTCGACGGGTTCGTGCAGCGCATCCAGCGCAAACCGCCGGAACAACTGGACGCTCATGGCATCTTGCAGCTTGGCAAAGCGGTAAGCAAATTGATCTAGCGCGGCAACCAAGTCTGGATTTCTCGTGGCAAAGTGATCCACCGTCAGGGGTTGGGGACAGCGCGCCATCGCTTCCTGAAGCGCCAGGAGATGAAGATCACATTCGTTTAGTAGATCGTCCAAGGATCTCATACGGGTTCTCCATGCTGTTTAGCTCGGTTCTGGATCGAAGAAGGTGTGTTATTTTCCACCACCACATCGATTTTTTGGTCGCCCAGGCAACGACGCAGTTCCGCGCAGAAACGTAGGCGCCGAGGAACGGCCTCTTCCGCAGACCAGTCTCCCGGAATAAAAAGATCGATATCGCCGCCCCGTTCCGCATCGTTCAACCGTGACCCAAACAGATGCGGCACCACGCCGAAGTGGCGCATACCGGCTTCGCGAATAATGTCTCTTTGCTGTTTAGTTAAACGCATTGCCGGCTCCTCTAAGGTATTTTTACCCGCAAATCCAAGTATGCACATGCGGCGGGATCACATAGCCCGCCGGGCGGTTCATGGAGCCGAGCTGCTGCGAGAAGTCGTTAGGCGTGAAAAACTGGATACCTTCGGCGTGGTAGTGAGCGCGCAGGATCAGCGCCAGCATCCGGCCGTTGTGGTTGATGGTTTCAATCATTATTGGCCACTACTCCGGCGTCACATAGTCCCAGTTCTTGACGGCCTCGAATCGATCCAGGCGGGCAAAGTGGCGGGGATGCTGCAAGACGCTTTCCAGCGATACCTCTGGCACGCGGTCTTCATGCAGCCCGTTTTTGACGAAAAACAGATTGAATCCGTAACGATTGGCGCCCACCAGACGATAGCCTTTGCGCTTGGCCAGCTTGACCATCGCGACCGGCGAAGCGGAGAAATAATCGGGATGCTTGCCCGGATAAACATGGTTGACATCGTAGGGCACGACGATATCGCGCATGCCGAATTCAATGTGCGTCTCAATCACTACGACTGCGGGATCGACAGCGTTCACCGCTTCCCAAACCCAGTAATCATTGCCGTCGATATCGATCGACATCACGCCAATCAGCCCGGATAAACCAGCTTCGGTAATGAGCTGATTGATATTTTCACGGGTGATAAAGGCTTCCACGAAGACAGGCGGCCAGAGCGTGCTATCGGGATGGTTGGCATAGTATCGCCGCCCGCGTGCAATTGCTTCCTTGTTGCCGTCGATGAATACCCCGGTGTACCCCAGATTCAGGGCGAGGTTCGCACAGTTGCTATTGATGCCATCGGCGGCGCCGATGTCGAGAAAGATCTTGTTTTCGATCTCCAACACAGCATCCAAATAGAGTAGGATGCCATCCTCCTCGAACTGCGAAAATATTCTCGCCCCCCCAAGCTTGTCAGGCAGGGGATCACCGCGCCGGGCCATCGCCTGCCACGTCTGGTGAAGGGAGAGCATCGCCAGTTTCGTCGCCGGCGACTTTCTGGGATCAAAGCGCGGATCCTCATGGACGAAACCCATCAGGCTTTTAATGATGCGCGCCATCAAACCCCGAAATTTTTGTGGCATTTCTCAAATTCCCTGCGGATATCGGTATTGAAGTAGTCGGCGCACCGCACCCAGGCCAGCAATGCAGGATCCGCTGCTACCTCACGTTGATGGAACAGCCAGCCGTCCCGATTCGCCTGGTCCGTCATTTTTTTCACTGGCGCACCGGCGGCGGCCCAGATGGAAGTTCGCCCTTGCAGTCGCCTTAACGTTCTTCCCGCTAAACCTCTCATCCGGCGATAAAACGAAACCTTGGCGCCCTGCAGTTTGCCGGATAATGGCGCCTGCCCGGCACGGATTTGGCTGAAGGAGTTGCAAACGCCCTGGTAATAGGCTCGTTTTTTGAAGTATTCGACATTCAACCGATCCGGCCCGCAGAGGTGCAGCAGCAAGGCATCCTGGAGGTAGTCGGCTCGATAACCCGCCGCTTGCGTCTTCATCGTCAAACCTGACTCACCGTCGCCCTGCCAGCGTTGCAGGTGCGCGGGAACCAAATCCGGGTGAAAGCCACCACAGGCCTCCATCACCTGTTTACGAATCGAAAAATTGAGACCCCAAATGAAATTTGGATTGATGTTCGGCACATCCTGGCCGATATCCAGCAAGGAGAGCCACTCACACATCCAACCACCATACGGGGTTGGTCCCATGTAGTCCCAGAACCACGCGGGTATGGAACCGGTAAATTTGGGAATGCTCGGGCCGCCAACCATTGCCACGTCCGGGTTGGCAAAGGCCTTTTGAATGGCGGGCAGCCAGATATCGGACACCTCGACATCATCATCGATAAACGTCAGTAACTCGCCCTGTGCTTCCGCCGCGCCCCGATGCCGCGCCGCGCTCAAACCCGGTGAAGGTTCCCGCACATAACGCACCCGGTTTTCCAGCGTGTTGCAGTACGCTTTGAGATCGTCGGACAAATCCTGTGAGGTGTTGTTATCGACCACGATGATTTCGGCTTTGTGGCGCTCGGGCGAGATTCTCAGGAGCGATTGAATGGCGGCCTTGATTGCAACGGGTCTACCCGCCGTCGGTATGACGATGGATGTCTTCATGATTGTTACTGATCATGTTGTTGATGCCATTTCCAGGCAGTTTGCACGATCTGTGCTAGTTCAGAATATGCAGGTTGCCAGTTCAGCAATCTCATGCCGTACCGGGCATCGGCAATGAGAACTGGCGGATCACCGAGTCGCCTTGGCGATAGTCGAAAAGGAACCTCTCTCCTAGTAATGCGGTTAATAGTGTCGATGACTTTCCGTACCGAATATCCGTGCCCCGTACCCAAGTTCACGGCGGTGCTCTCTCCACCTTGCAGGAGATAATCCAAAGCCTTCACATGAGCATCAGCCAAATCCGTAACGTGGATATAATCCCGAACCGCAGTGCCATCCGGTGTGTCGTAATCAGTGCCATAAATTTCGAGATACGAACGCTTGCCCTGCGCGGCCTGCATGGCTAATGGAATCAGATGGGTTTCGGGATGGTGATCTTCGCCAATTTCCCCCTCGGGGTCGGCGCCAGCAGCATTGAAATAACGGAGTGCAATATAACGCAATCCATGGGCATTGGCGAAATCCGCCAGCATCCTTTCGACCATCATCTTTGAGGCGCCATAGGGATTGACCGGTAGTTGTGGGCTGCTTTCATCGATGGGTAGTTGCTTGGGGATGCCGTATATCGCGCAAGTGCTGGAAAAAATAAATCGGCCAATCCCATGGTCGCGTGCGGCTTGAGAAGGTTGAGGGCACCAGCGACATTGTTGCGGTAATATTTGCCGGGGTTGGTTACTGACTCGCCCACATAGGCATAGGCGGCGAAATGCATGACCGCTTGGGGTTGATATTGAGCGATGACTGCATCGAGGCCATGCCGATCAGCAATGTCCCCCAGTTCGAGTGGCCCCCACTTAGCGGCCCATGGATGTCCATATGCCAGGTTGTCGTACACAATAGGCTTATGACCTGCCAGAGCCAACGCTTTACAGGCATGACTGCCGATGTAACCTGCTCCTCCTGTAACAAGTACCGTCAGCATTATGCTTACCTTTTATTTAAAAAGTTCCTAAATTTCATATAGGCTCTTGCTGGAATTCTTCTGATCATGAGAGGTATTTCTTTAGCCTTGTATTTCCAAAGGGTTTTATTCATTTCATTTCGGCATAGGCAATCATTAACGCCAACCTCACTTAATACAAAATCAAGCTGCTCTTGGGTGATATATTTAACCGGTTTGGTATTAAATAAATTATATGTATACCTTCCGATCTCATCATACAGAATAGAATATCTTCCCTTGGGTGCATTCGGATCGTTATAGTTATTAAATAAATTGATTTCTCCTAAAATAAAAAAAGGGATATCCATTTCTACAGAATAAAATGTGTGGGTTCCAATTGTATTGGAAGTTGAATATTTGTGTATTTTCAAAATATTGTAAAACCTGCTTGGAAATTTAGCAGAATCCCGATTCCCGAGCAGTAAAAAAATCAAAACCTTGCTTCTTAAAAATATCCCCCTTTCCAGTATTTACATCGTCAATATGCAAGCATATTGTAACTGGTTGAAAGTCATCTGGTAGTTTGCGTAATTCCTCACAGTATTTGTTAATATCAAGAATTGATTCAATCCCATAACAAGAATGACTTTGGGAATGCTACGGTACCTCTGGCATTATCATCCCTTTTGGATATCGTTTGACCTCTCCCGATAATGAACAAATAGGGCGCCGAAAGATCGACACTGGAATACTGGCTTTCCCCGCATCCATGCATCACTTTCGCCTTTTGCTGAATACAAGCATCACTGGTCTTTCTTGGTGGCCAAGTCTGTCTGCAATTGGCGCGATAAATTGTCCAGCCGTGTTCAAAGTGACAAGGTAGAGAAAAGAAACGGGGGAATCGAGCATACTCCCTGATAATCACGTTAAAGCCATAATCCCGCATTTCCTGGGTTAGCCATATCGTGGCCCGGGCAAAATTAAGCAACGAGCTTACAGCGAATCCGTGCACCATGGGATATGTGCCGCCATTACGCCCGGCCGCGTCAAAGAATAAGACCGCATACTTGTATCAAAGGAAAGCCCTCGACCTCGAATGCCAGCGCCTCCTTGACGAACATCCACCCCCTCGCCATTGAGAACTCCTAGACCGAGATCGATCACATAGTGTCCAGCTTTAAGCGGGCTTGGCAAGAACAACGGTGGCTGTGTACACGCCCGGCTTGCCGAAAACCCAAAAGCGCGGGTTGTTCATCGGTATCGAAAGAAACAAAAAGGATATCGACATTCCGCTTACACAAGTCAACGCGACCCCCTGAATGGCCTCCCTCACCTCATACCGAACTTGCAATTCCAACTATCAAAGACTCGAACTGCGGAAACCTTGCCCCCCGGTCTTTCGCATCGTGGCGCTGAGGATCTGCGCCTTGGCGCCGGGACTCTCGGGAAAGGTCACGGAGGAGCGCGCGGTGGTATCCTCTATGACGCCGCTTAGGTAGTTTCCGACCACCTGCGCGGCGGGGCCGTCCTCGACCAGCCGGCCCCGGCCGAGCAGGACCGCCCGCCGACATAGTGTATTGATCATCGCCATCTGGTGGCTGACAAATAGCACCGTGCGCCCTCCCTGGCGACCTCGCCCATCTTGCCCAGGCACTTCTTCTGGAACCCGGCATCGCCCACCGCCAGCACCTCGTCCACCAGCAGGATCTCCGGCTCCAGGTGCGCCGCCACCGCGAAAGCCAGGCGCACGTACATCCCGCTGGAATAGCGCTTGACCGGCGTGTCGAGGAACTTCTCGACCTCGGCGAAGGCGACGATCTCGTCGAACTTGCGCTCGATCTCCGCCCGGCCCATTCCCAGGATCGCGCCATTCAGGTAGATGTTCTCGCGGCCGGTCAATTCGGGGTGGAAGCCGGTGCCGACCTCCAGCAGGCTCGCCACCCGCCCGTGAGTCGACCGGCCCTGGTCGGCTCGGTGATGCGCGACAGGATCTTGAGCAGCGTGATCTTGCCGGCGCCGTTGCGGCCGATGATGCCGAGCGCTCTCCCCGGGCTGGACTCAAAGGAGACGTCCCGCAGCGCCCAGAATCCTCGTGGGCCGGATCGTCCTGGGGCCGTGCCCGGCGCAGACAGTCGCACGGGCGCGGCCAGCAGGCTTTGGCGCGTTCTGCGAGCACGTCGCGCAGGGCGGTATAGCGCCGCCCGGCTGGTGGCCGATGACGGTAGTCGCTTGCCCAGATTGTTCGACTTCGATGACGGCGGTCATGCGATTCACTCTGGTGGGCTTCAGCATGATGTCGGCGAAGGTGCGCTCGGTTCGGCGGAAATAGCGGACCCCGCCAGTCACAGCAGCAGGGTCGACCAACGACGAGACGAGCAGAAAGCCGGGCCAGTACAGCGCGGCCTCGCCGCCGAGCAGCGCCCAGCGGAAGCCGTCGATCACGCCGACCATCGGGTTGAGCGAATAGAGCAGGCGCCAGTGCTCCGGGACGATGCTGCTGGTGAAGCCCACCGGCGAGATGTAGAGCCCGAACTGCACGATGAAAGGGACGATGTAGCGGAAGTCGCGGTACTTGACGTTCAGCGCCGCGAGCCACAGACCCCGGCCAGGGCGGCGGCGAACGCCAGCAGCGATGAACAGCGGCAGGATCAGGATCCGCCAGTCGGGCAGATAGCCGTACCAGAGCATCAGTCCGGCCAGACAGGACCACGCTGATCAGGAAATCGACCAAGCTGATGACCACCGCGCTGGCCGGGATGATCAGGCGCGGGAAATAGACCTTGGCGATCAGGTTGGCGTTGCCGACCAGGCTGTTGCTGGCCTCGGTCAGCGAATTGGCGAAGAACTGCCAGGGCAGCATGGCCGGCAAAGACCATGAACGGGATACGGCACGCCGCCCTCGGAGGGCAGCTTGGCCAGCCTGCCGAAGACGACGGTGAAGACCACCATGGTCAGGAACGGGCGCAGCAGCGCCCAGGCGACGCCGATAGCGGTCTGCTTGTAGCGCACCAGCATGTCGCGCCAGGCCAGGAAATAGAACAGCTCACGGTAGCGCCACAGGTCGCGCCAGTAGTGGCGCTCGGCCCGCCCGGCCTCGATCACCAGCAGTTCGGGGAGCGGCGGGGAGGCGGACAGTGTATTC
>CAVOJV010000065.1:0-105768 GCA_963696325.1 uncultured Gammaproteobacteria bacterium | reverse complement strand
TCCCGGGGTGCGACATTGCCCTGATTATCCTCAGCTTCGATGAAGTAGCGTACATCCCCCGCGCCCACCGGTAGTTTCGCGGTGAAGTAGGTTGCCGTGACGGCGGGGCCGGTCTGCGAAGGATAAGGACCATGGTCTGCCATGGCCATGAAGGTTTCCCCGTTGGCGGTGCGCAGTACCAGCGTTACCCGTTTTAGCCCTGAAATGTCGTAGGCAAAGGTATGCGCCACTCCCTCACGGCCGGCATCCAGCAGGCAGCCCTGTCCCCAGCGCTTGCCACCAGGGTTTTCCGGCGTTACCCAGGGCGTGAAAATGGCGGGTCCGGTCTGGTCTCCGCGTCCGGCGAGCAGCGCATCGATCTGCTCCTGGCCTGTCGATAGCCCAGGTTGGCGGCGTTGGTCACCTGCTGGTCCCAGTTATGCTGGCCGGTCCAGTACCAGTAGCAACTGGTCTCGGCGGTGAGCATGAGGCGCGTGATCTCGCCCAGTTGGGCGCTGTCGGGATGGGCATCTTCCAGGGAGTGCACTAGGTTCTGGAAGGCCGTGAGCACCGCCCATGAATTGAGGTCCGGGGAGTAGGGTTCGTTGTAGCGGCTGAACCATTTCATGAACTGGGGATCGCCGTTATCCGCGCCGCTCCAGGAACCCGGTTCGATATGCGCTGTGTGCTGGGGGTCCGGCGGGAACCGGTGCAAATAGTCGTGAATCGTGCACAACTCGAAGCGCGGGTCTGCCTTGAGCCAGCGCACCAACGCACCGGTATTGTGCCCATAATAGCTGTCCGCCCCACCGCCGTGATTGTCGCCGTCCGAGTGCAGCAAGAAGAAGGGGGGATGTCTGGGATCGAAGCTGCCGGTGGCGACGATTTGATTATAGACTTGGCCGAGCACGTCGGGGTATTGCAGAGCGCCAAAGCCGCCGCGGGCATCCTCGTTGCCAATATAGCGTTCGGCCGGCACGGCGATGATCTTGTGGCTGTTGCCTTCGGGGTCCACGTAGTACACATATTCCGGCTTTAGCAAAGTGGGGGAAATCTTGGAGCCAGCCCAGATATTGTTTAGCTGCAACCAGTCCGTGGCGGGTGAATTGACCTGCTCGGCGGGGTTCGGCGGCAACATGCCTTCCTGGATACCGGCGTAGGGATACTCCTTGCAGGCGCGGAAGCGGTGAATGGAATCGTAGATCACCGCCTCGATGCCGGCCTGCTTGAGGGCCGGGATCATCCTCACATGGAACGCCGTTTCCGGCGGAAACAGGACGTTGGACGCTGCGACCCCAAAGGCAGCGCGGATGATGCCCCGGTGCCATTCTATTTGCTTGATGATGTTGCGGTCGGGAATCAGGGGCATGAGGGGATGGAAGAAGCCAAAGGCGGTGAAATCCACTCGCTGATTGCCCAATGCGGTTTTTTCCTTGGCGAGGTCGCGCAAGGCTTGGTTCCAGCCCGCGAAACGGCCACCGCATAACCCTTCCTCGGCGCAGCGATTGAGTTGCTCGATCAGCGATCCACTCCAACTGGTGGAGAGACCAGCGTGTGGCAGGCCGCCGTCGATGTACTGGCGTACCGCCGTGGGAATGAAATGCGTGTAGGGACCGCCGCGGGAACCGAAAATGCCCTCCTTTTCGCCATCCCAATAATTGCGGTCGGTGGTGTTGTAATAAGGCTGATGCATGTGCTTGTGGATGCCGAAATACACTTTGACCTGAGAATTGCCAGGTCCGGACGCGACGCTGATCTGGGGCACCGGCCGTGCACCCGGATTCACACGGAATTCCCGAAACTCTTTAACCCAGTCGCCGCCGCTGGCCCGGTTGATATCGGCCTGCTTGCAGCCTTCTACCCGTACCGTAAATTGGCCCGGCCCCAACAGGCCAGCCGGCACAGTCGCCATGTACGGGTGTTCGGTTGCCGTTGCCGGCAGAGCCTTGATCGAATCGCCTTTAAGCAGATGCTGCTGGCCATGCACATGGAGGATGATCTGGGGGAAGGGAATGCGCCCATTCGCGCTAAAGCTGATCGCAAAGGCGGGATTCTTTCCCGTCGCGTCGCAGACGATGGAATCCGGCAGGACAATGCGCAGAAACCTGGAAAATATGTCAGTCATGCAATGCTCCTGAACGATGGATTTTGAGTGCTGTTGCTAAGTGAGGATGTACTGGCTGCTACAGTAATTGGCAGAGGTAAAATATTGGCAAAAATGCTGATAATTTTCAAATATATGTTTTTAATTGTCTGGTGGCTGAAGCAGGCTAATGGGCAGGGATGATTCGAGAGGCCATTACCGTCAATCGTGCAGATACCGACGTTCCCCGGGGCGGATCGCCAGCGTGGTGTTCCGCCAGTTTATCCATAAGATTCTGTCGGAGACGTTCGAAACGGTCCTCTCCGCCGGCAGAAATTCCAATTTTCGCAAAGCATTGAGGTAATCGATCAGGTCAATAGTGGTGATGTAACAAAGCGCCTCGTGAGCATGCAGCAGGCGGCAGAGCGCCTCCATGTATTGCCAATTCTTGGAGGGATCGCCGGTCATGAAACCTTCCAGTTCATAGCTGTGACCCCAGATATACATTAACTGCAACGCTGGGCTGTCGCTTTCCAGAAATTGCGTTCCCAGTTCCATGGCCAGACTATGATGACAGGTGGTTTCCCAGGTCAGGAAATTGGCGGGAATAGTGAATGTGTTGGTGGCGACGACCGTGCGGCCATAGTCGATGCCGAGTTCCGGCAACAGGGCAGTTATCCTTGCATCATGGGTTCCGAAGGGGTAGGACAAGCCGCGCACCGGGGCGCCGGTCAGTTCTTCCAGGCGTAGCTTGTCGTCCAGTATCTCGCGGCGAATGGCGGCTTCGGGAAGCTGCACCAGGTCGGGATGGTTGACGGTATGACAGGAAACCTCATGGTTTTGATAGAGGTAGCGGACTTCCTCAGGGCGTACGTAATGAGGCTGGCCGAGCTTTCCCGAGTTGAGGTGGAAACTGGCCCGGATGCCATAGCGATTGAATATCTCGATGAGGCGGCGGTCGTGTTCGCTGCCATCGTCATAACTCATGACCAGAGCCTTGCGTTTGCCGCCTGGAAAACGGTAGTGCGGTTCATTGGCCATAATCAATCTTCATCGCTAAGCCTGCTGCAACGAAAACGGGTAGGCGGAATAAAGAAACCCCGCCGGGGCGGGGTTTCTTTAAATCCGGCGGGCAGGTTTATTATGCCACAACTTTTACCACGGTAGCTTGCGGTCCTTTGGGGCCGGCCTTAGAGTCAAATTCGACCTTTTGGCCTTCCGCCAGGGTGCGGAACCCTTTGCCTTCGATGCAGGAGTAGTGCACGAAGACATCGTTACTACCATCCTCGGGGGCGATGAAACCGAAGCCTTTGGCTTCGTCAAACCACTTAATAGTTCCTATACGCATTGCAAAAAACCTCAATAATGACTTAAGCAACCAGCTTTACAACAGTGGCTTGTGGACCTTTGGGGCCGGATTTAGCCTCAAATTCGACCTTTTGATTTTCAGCGAGAGTGCGGAACCCCTTGCCTTCGATGGTGGAGTAGTGTACGAACACATCTTTACCGCCGTCTTCGGGGGCAATGAACCCGAAGCCTTTGGCTTCGTCAAACCATTTAACAGTACCAATACGCATTTAACAAAAAACCTCAATAATAATTTACAACTGCGCCGAACCACCAAAATGCCGGAAACATAATTGCGTGTTATGTTTCGGTACCCGAGGAGCGGCTTTGCGGGATCGATGGCCCTCTAGGACCGTTGCCCAACGGCGACACTACGCCAAAGCCGAGTTCCCTGCAAGAATATTCTGTATGCGAATGCACAATAACTGGGGTCTAAAACGACTCAATTCCGGCGTGGCTTTTTAAAACCCGATAGTTCGAGACAATCCCCAGCGTGCAACACACACTCAACGCTTTACAAGTTCTCTTGGATGACTGTCTATGCCGGGATCGCAGCGGGCTGCGCCGCCGCCTCCAGGGACTCAGGCGCCGTCTGCAAGCGGGTAAACCCATTGAACGCAGCCTGGAGCAACTGGGCGCCGAGATTGCCGATTCCAGCGCCTGCCGAGCGGCGCGGCGCGCTCACCTGCCCACACCGCTATTCGCTGAAGACCTGCCCGTCAACCAGCGCCGGGACGAAATCGCCGCTGCCGTCCGCGCCAATCAGGCGGTGGTGATCTGCGGAGAGACTGGCTCCGGCAAGACCACCCAGGTTCCTAAGATCTGCTTGTCTCTGGGTCTGGGGGCGGCGGGCACGATCGGCCATACTCAGCCGCGGCGCATCGCCGCCCGCAGCGTGGCCGCCCGTCTCAGCGAAGAACTCAAGGCCGACCTGGGCGGGCTGGTGGGCTACAAGGTGCGCTTCAGCGACCGGTTGGGGCCGGATACCGTCGTTAAGCTGATGACCGATGGCATCCTGCTGGCGGAGACCCAGCATGACCGGGACTTGACGCAGTATGAGGTCATCATCATTGATGAGGCCCACGAGCGCAGCCTCAACATCGATTTTCTGCTTGGTTATCTGCGCCGGCTATTGCCAAGGCGCCCCGACCTCAAGCTGATCATTACCTCCGCTACCATCGATCCGGAGCGTTTCTCACGCCATTTCAATGATGCCCCTATCATCGAGGTATCCGGGCGCACCTATCCGGTAGAGACCCTTTACCGGCCGCTGCTTACCGACGATGAGGATGACCGGGATCGGGATTTGCAACAGGCTATTCTGGACGCAGTGGACGAGGTTTCCCGGATCGAGCGGGGCGATATCCTGATTTTCCTGAGCGGCGAGCGCGAAATTCGCGAGGTTGCCGAGAGCCTGCGTAAGCACCATCCGCCGGATACTGAAATCCTGCCCCTCTATGCGCGCCTTTCAACCGCCGAACAGAACCGGGTTTTTCATCCCCACGGTAAGCGTCGCATCGTGCTTGCCACCAATGTGGCGGAGACCTCACTGACGGTGCCGGGTATCCGCTATGTGATCGATCCGGGCGTTGCCCGCATCAGTCGCTACAGCCATAGGAGCAAGGTGCAGCGCCTACCGATCGAGAAGATTTCCCAGGCGTCCGCCAACCAGCGCGCGGGGCGTTGTGGGCGGGTGAGCGCGGGGGTGTGCATTCGCCTGTATTCACAGGAAGATTTCCAACGCCGTCCAGAATTCACTGAACCGGAAATTCTGCGCACCAATCTGGCGGCGGTGATTTTACAGATGAGTACCCTGGGACTGGGGGAGATGGACGCTTTCCCCTTTCTGGACCCGCCGGATTGCCGCCTGATTACCGATGGGTTTAGGCTGTTGTTCGAACTGGGCGCAGTAAATGATGTTCGGCAAGTCACCGACCTTGGCCGGCAACTGGCAAAACTTCCCATCGACCCCCGCCTGGGTCGCATGATTCTCGCCGCGCGCCAGGAGGGCTGTCTCAAGGAGGTGCTGATCATCGCCAGCGCCTTGGCCATCCAGGACCCCCGCGAACGGCCCCTGGAGCATCAGCAGGCCGCCACCGAGAAACATCGCCGTTTCCGGGATGCGCAGTCGGATTTCCAGGCCCTGCTCAATCTCTGGAACTACTTTCACGAACAGTCTCGGCACCGTTCCAAGAACCAGTTGCGCAATCTGTGCCGGGAGGAATTCCTGTCCTTTGTGCGCCTGCGCGAATGGCATGATCTCCACCAGCAACTATATGGTCTGGTCACCGAAATGGGACTACGGCCCAATGCGGAACCCGCCAGTTACGAACCCCTGCACCGGGCCTTGCTCACCGGGTTGTTGGGAAATCTGGGTATCAAACAGGAGGATCAGAGCTGGCTGGGCGCCCGCAACCGCCGATTTTACATTTTTCCCGGTTCGGGGTTGTTTAAAAAGGGACCCAAGTGGCTGATGGCCGCGGAACTGGTGGAGACGGCCAGGCTCTATGCCCGCACCGTGGCCAAAATCGATCCGGACTGGATAGAGCCCGCGGCCCGGCATCTGCTCAGGCGGAGTTATTCGGAACCGCGCTGGGAGAAACGGGCCGCCCAGGTAGCGGCCACCGAACGGGTCACCCTGTATGGGCTGCCCATCGTGGTGGGACGGCGGGTGAACTACGGACCGCTTGATCCCGTGGCGGCCCGCGAGATCTTCATCCGCCATGCGCTGGTAGAGCAGGAGTTTCAATGCAAGGCGCCGTTTTTCCAGCATAACCGGGAGCTGTTGCTGGAAATGGAAGAATTGGAGGCCAAGGCCCGTCGCCGTGATATTCGGGTGGATGAAACAGTGCTCTATCACTTTTATGAGCAGCGGGTGCCGGCGGGCATCTACAGCGGCCCCCAGTTCGAGCAATGGCGCAGGCAGGCCGAGCGCGAGAATCCCCGCCTCTTGTTTCTGACTCGCGAGGCGCTCCTGGTTAAGGAGGAGGCCGCCACCACCATGCGGTTTCCTGATCATCTCGATAATGACGGTCTGCGGCTGCCGCTGAGCTACCGCTTTGAGCCGGGTGCCGAAGACGATGGAGTGACCTTAACCGCGCCGCTGGCCGCCCTTAATCAGATCGATCTCAGACGTCTCGAATGGCTGGTGCCGGGACTCCTGGAGCAGCGCTTAGCCGCGTTGCTGAAGTCGTTGCCCAAGGCTCTGCGCAGGCACTTTGTGCCGGTGCCCAATTATGTAAAAGTGTTGATGGAGGTACTGACACCCGGCAAGGTGTCCCTCACCGAGGCCATGGCGGCGCAATTGTTCAGAATCACCGGGGTGGCGATTCCGCCGGATGCTTGGAATCCGGCTGCTGTCCCGGCCCATCTAAGGATGCGCTTCCAGGTGCTCGATCCCGCTGGCACGGCACTGGCGCAGGGGCGGGATCTGGAGGTGATCAGGGAGCGGCTGCGGGAACCGGCGCGGCAGAGCTTCGCGGCCCTGCCCGCAGGGGAGTTTGAGCAGGATGAGGTAAGGGATTGGGACTTCGGCGAGTTGCCGGAACAGGTGGAGTTTGCCCGCAATGGCATCACCCTGAAAGGCTATCCGGCACTGGTGGTGGAGGAGGGCGGTAAACTCGCGCTACGCCTGCTGGATTGTCCGCAGCGCGCGCAGACCGCGCTGCGGCTGGGGTTGCGGCGGCTGCTTGCTTTGCGGCTGCGGGACCAAGTGAAGTACTTGAAGCAGAATCTGCCGGGCCTGCAGACCATGAGCCTGCATTTTCTCGGCGTGGGCACCCAGGAGGGTCTGCGCGAGGACCTGCTGGCGGCGATACTGGACCGGGCATTTCTGGAAGTCGGGCTTTTGCCGCGCAATCAGGCCGAATTCGAAACCTGCCTGGAGCGGGGCAAGGCGCGGTTGCTGCCGATAGCCAATGAGGTTTGCGATCTGACGGGGCAAACGCTGGTGGCCTTTCACGCCGTGCGCAAGATCTTGAACGGAGACATCCCCCTGGGGTGGATGGAAGCAGTGGCGGATAGCCGGGAACAGGTGGACCGGTTGATTTATCCAGGTTTTGTCTCGCGGACGCCGCATGAATGGCTGCGACAACTGCCGCGCTATCTAAAGGCCATCGAAGTGCGTTTGCAGAAGCTCAAGCAGGCGCCGGAGAGGGACCGCCAGCGGCGCGGCGAGATCGCGGGTCTCTGGGAAGAATGTAAGGTGCTGTTGCAACGCCATGCCAAAGGTGGGGAATCCGACCCGGAACTGGAGAAATTCCGCTGGATGCTGGAGGAACTGCGAGTTTCACTGTTCGCCCAGGAGTTGAAGACGGCGATTCCGGTATCGGTCAGGAAAGCGGAGGAGCAGCTGAAGAAGGTACGTTCAGGGATCCAAGATCCCATCAAACCGCTGCAGATTTTGCGAGGAAGAAACCATGGCTTTGCAAACTAAACCGAGCCTGACACCAGAAGATTATCTGGCTATTGCACGCAGCGCCGACTACAAGAACGAATACCTGCGGCAGGTAGTGGAAAAAAGATAGCGGATTGTATTAGCCTTAGACCGCGTTAGAAACTAGGGATACGCATTCACTTCATGTTCGCCTACATCGCCCGCCGCCTGGCCTTGATTCCGCTTACCTTGCTCGGCATCATCGCGATCAATTTTGCGATCGTTCAGATTGCCCCCGGCGGACCGGTGGAGCAAGTACTGGCGCAACTCAAGGAGACCGCCGTGGAGGCCACTGCCCGCATCTCCGGCGCGGCCGGCGCCGAAACCGCGGGCACCGCTTCTCGACGGGCTGGCAGCGGTAATGATGGGACCTATCGGGGCGCGCAGGGACTGGACCCGGAGTTCATCGCCGACATCAAGCGCCAGTTCGGTTTTGATAAGCCGCCCCTGGAGCGCTTCCTGAAGATGGTCGCCAATTACCTGACCTTCGATCTGGGTGAGAGTTATTTTCGCAACCGCGGGGTCCTGGAACTGGTGATCGATAAACTGCCCGTATCCATCTCGCTGGGGGTGTGGAGCACACTGATCATTTATCTGATCTCGGTGCCGCTGGGGATCGCCAAGGCAGTCCGTGACGGTTCCAGATTCGACATCGTGACCAGCGCGGCGGTGATCGTCGGCTACGCCATTCCGGCCTTCCTGTTCGCCATCCTGCTGATCGTGGTCTTCGCGGGCGGACGCTATCTGGACTGGTTTCCCCTGCGCGGCCTGGTGTCCGATAACTGGTCCGACCTCAGCTGGCCGGCGCGCATCCTGGACTATTTCTGGCATCTGACGCTGCCGGTTACCGCCATGGTCATCGGCGGCTTCGCCTCACTCACCATGCTCACCAAGAATTCTTTTTTGGAGGAGATCAACAAGCAGTACGTGATCACCGCGCGAGCCAAGGGCATCAGCGAGCACCGGGTGCTGTACGGCCATGTCTTTCGCAACGCCATGTTGATTGTGATCGCGGGGTTTCCGGCCACCCTGGTGAGCATGCTGTTCACCGGGTCGCTGCTGATCGAGGTGATCTTTTCCCTGGACGGTCTCGGTCTGCTCGGGTTCGAGGCCGTCATCAACCGCGATTATCCGGTGATGTTCGGCACGCTGTATATCTTTGGCCTGATCGGGCTGCTGCTCAATCTGCTCAGCGATATCACCTATCATCTCGTCGATCCGCGCATCGATTTCGAGACGCGGGAAACCTGATGGAAAATTCCGTCGTTCCCCTTTCACAAAAGGGGGTTAAAAAGAGGGTCTGCGGAAGAACTCTCACTCCCATGACCCGGCGCCGCCTTGCTAAGTTCCGCGCTAACGGGCGTGGTTTCTGGTCGCTGTGGCTGTTCCTGGTCTTGTTTACCGGTAGCCTGTTTGCCGAGTTTATCGCCAACGATCGGCCGTTGCTGATCTATTACGATGGCAGCCTTTATTGCCCCGTACTCAGGGATTACGCGGAGACCGATTTCGGCGGTTCGTTTCCCTCCGAGGCCCGATACCGTGATCCCTATCTGGCGGAACTGATCGAAGCCAAGGGGTGGATGCTCTGGCCGCCGGTGCGTTTCCGGTTCGACACCGTCAATTACGATCTGCCGGTGCCAGCCCCGGCGCCACCGTCGGCGCAAAACTGGCTTGGAACCGACGATCAGGGCCGCGACGTAGTGGCGCGGTTGCTCTATGGCTTTCGGGTCTCGGTGCTGTTCGGGTTGGCGTTGACCCTGGTGTCCTCCGTGATCGGGGTGGCGGCGGGCGCGGTGCAGGGCTATTCCGGCGGTTGGCTGGACCTGCTCTTCCAGCGCGTGCTGGAGATCTGGGGTGGTCTGCCGCAATTGTTTATCCTCATTATCGTGTCCAGCGTGATCGTGCCGGGTTTCTGGACGCTGTTGCTTATCCTGTTGTTGTTTAGTTGGACCACCCTGGTGGGGGTGGTGCGGGCCGAGTTTCTGCGCGCTCGCAACTTTGACTACGTGCGTGCGGCGCGGGCGTTGGGGATGACGGATGGTAGGATCATGGTCAAGCACATGCTGCCCAACGCCATGGTGGCGACCTTAACGTTCCTGCCGTTTATTCTGTCCAGTTCCATCATCGCGTTGACGGCCTTGGACTTTCTGGGCCTGGGTCTGCCACCGGGATCCGCCTCGCTGGGCGATTTGCTGCGCCAGGGCAAGGAAAATCTCCAAGCCCCCTGGCTGGGAATAGCCGGTTTTGTCATCGTGGCGCTCATGCTAAGCCTGCTGGTCTTCGTGGGCGAAGCGGTGCGGGACGCCTTCGATCCGAGCAAGAGCCTGCCGTGAGTCCCGCCGACCAAACCCGCCCTGCAACGGTTCCAGAGAAACCTAATCAGGTCGCCAAGGTACTCCTCGAGGTCCGTGACCTCACGGTGTCCTTCGGCCAGTTGCAGGCAGTGCGCGGCATTTCTTTCCAGTTGGCGCGCGGTGAAACCCTGGCCCTGGTGGGGGAGAGCGGCTCCGGCAAATCGGTGACCGCGCTGTCCATTCTGCAATTGCTCCCGTATCCCTACGCCCGACATCCCACCGGCAGCATCCGCCTGCATGGCGAAGAGTTGCTGGGCGCGCTACCGGCCCGGCTCCGGCAGATCCGCGGCAACCGGGTGGCCATGGTGTTTCAGGAGCCCATGACCTCCCTGAATCCCCTGCATTCCATCGAGCGACAGGTCAGTGAAACGCTGATCGTCCATAAGGGGCTGGCTGGCAGGTTGTTGCGGGCGCGAGTGTTGGAGTTGCTGGAACTGGTGGGTTTGCCGGCCGTCGAGCGCCGGCTGGGCGCGCTGCCCCATGAGCTGTCGGGTGGCCAGCGGCAGCGGGTCATGATCGCCATGGCGCTGGCCAACGAGCCGGATCTGCTGATCGCCGATGAACCCACCACCGCCCTGGATGTCACCATCCAGGCACAGATCCTTAAGCTGCTCAAGGAGTTGCAGGCTCGCTTCGGGATGGCGGTACTGTTCATCACTCATGACCTGGCCATCGTCCGCAAGATGGCCGACCGGGTGTGCGTGATGAAGGACGGTGAGATCGTGGAGCAGGGCACGGTTCAGGCGTTGTTCGCCGCTCCCCATCACTCCTATACTCAGCGCCTGCTGGCCGCCGAGCCCAAGGGCGAGCCTTTGCGGGCCGATGACAACACCCCCGAGATTATCTCCTGCGATGATTTGCGGGTGTGGTTTCCGATCAAGCAGGGCATCTGGCGGCGCACCGTGGACCATATCAAGGCGGTGGACGGGATCCAGTTAAGCGTGCGCGAAGGGCATACCCTGGGTATCGTCGGTGAAAGCGGTTCGGGGAAGACTACCCTTGGACTTGCCCTGTTGCGCCTGATACCAAGCCGCGGTCCCTTGGCGTTCAAGGGCCAGCGCATCGATGGCTTGCAGGCCAAAACCCTGCGACCACTGCGCCGGGAAATGCAAATCGTCTTTCAGGATCCGTTCAGTTCGCTGAGTCCACGCCTGTCGGTGGGACAGATCGTGGAAGAAGGCCTGCTGGTGCATGGCTTGGGCGGTGACCGTGCACAGCGCCGCGCGCGGATTTCCGAGGTGCTGGAAGAGGTAGGTTTGGACCCTGCCACCCAGAACCGCTATCCCCATGAATTCTCGGGTGGCCAGCGGCAGCGTATCGCCATCGCTAGGGCACTGGTCCTCAAGCCCCGGCTTATCGTGCTCGATGAACCCACGAGTGCGCTGGATGTCTCCGTGCAGGCGCAGATCATCGAGTTGCTGCGTGATCTGCAAGCCCGCCATCAGCTGGCCTATCTATTCATCAGCCATGATCTGCGGGTAGTGCGCGCACTGGCCAATGATCTGATGGTCATGAAAGAGGGCAGGGTGGTTGAGGCCGGGCCGGCGCGACAGATTTTTGAAAAACCTCGCGACCCCTACACCCAGGCCTTGCTCGCCGCCGCCCTGGATTTAGAGGCTAACGACATCACGGGCTAGCTTTGCGAGGCCAGCATGATTTTCTGCCCAGGTTTCAGTGGTTTATTGGGTGGAAGGCCATTCAAATGAGCCAGTTTGCGGTCGGAGACGCCATGCCGCTGGGCGATACTGATCAGGGAATCGCCGTGCCTGACGACGTAATAGCGGGTCGTCGAGCGCGAGGGTTTTTCTGGCTGTTTGCCAGGTTGCGGTCGGGCCGTGGGCCTCGGCTCACCTCGGCGGGCTACTCTACGATCGGCGGCATCCACAGGGGGGCCGCTATGCTTGACGACGTAATAGCGAGTGCTGACTGAGCGTGCGAGAGTTTCGGATTTCTGAGCGCTGGGTGGCGGAGCAATAGTGATCAGGGAATCGGCATGTTTGACGATGTAAGGGGGAAGGCTCGCCGAGCGCTGGAAATCTTCCAGCTTCTCCTGCAGCGCCAACGCTTGGTTGCGAGGCAATAGCAGTTTATAGGGATCGCGAGGTGGGGTAACGCCGCGTTTGAAACACGCATTGAAAAAATTGAGTTGATCCTTGGACATCCCTGCCAGGGCGGCGGCGCTGGAAAGGTTAGTCTGTGGACCGACCGCAACCCGCACCAGATAAGGTTCGTCGTTGATGGGCCGGAGCGCAAGGCCATGTACCCTTGGATTAGCCACTACCCGCGATAAAGCCAGAATCTTGGGCACGTAGGCGAGCGTTTCCCTGGGCAGTTCCAGATTCCAGTAATCCGTGGGCTTGCCGCTTTCTCGGTTGGCATCGATCGCACGCTGCACGGTGCCCTCTCCCGCGTTGTAGGCAGCCAGTGCCAGCAGCCAGTCACCAGCAAAAAACTCGTTCAGGTATTTGAGGTAATCCAAGGCGGCCTGGGTGGAGGCCTGGATATCCTGACGGCCGTCATACCAGGCGTCCAGCGTGAGGCCATATTGCCTGCCAGTCGCTGGCATGATCTGCCAGAGTCCCGCTGCTTGCTTGGGAGAAACGGCGGCCGGCTCAAACGCGCTTTCAACCATAGGCACTAAAGCCAGGTCCATGGGTAATCCGCGCAGCTCGATTTCCCCGACGATATAGTGCATAAAGGGCTGGGCGCGCTCCGAGAGCGTGTAAACATAGCCGGGGTTGTGGCGCAGGTAATCCACATGCTCTTCGACCCGCGGGTTATCCAGATGCAGTAAAGACAATTTGCTGCGGATGCGTTGCCAGAGACCATCTTTCTCGGACCCCAGTGGTACGCTGTTCCGGCTGAAGGCAGCGCTAGGTTCAGTGTACCAGTTGGCTAGAAAAGATGATTTAGTGGCAGTCGCCGGTTTAGCCGCGATAGCGGAAACAGGCATATTGGGCTGCTGGGCGCAGGCGCTGATTAGCAGGGTGGTTAATGGCAAAACGATCGTCTTATTGATTGATTTTTCCATGACGGATGGTTTCATATCGTTATTGCAAGCGCTAACCATACTGTTTATAGCTGTTTTAGGCAAAAGTTTTTTGACGGAGCCTGATTTTAGCCATGCGGAAAAAGCAACGAAGCATTACTGAACAGCGTGATTGGGGCGGGCTGCGACACTGGTATGACAGTCCGCTGGGCAGGCTGTATGCCCAAGCGGAAACGGTGCTGTTGGCGGATCTGCTACCCATGTTGTTCGGTTACCATATCATCACCCTGGGCGATCCCATGGGACAGGATCTACTAGCGGCTAGTCCTATCGCGCATCACTGCCACATGGATTTTAGCGACTTTACCGCCACGCCGAGATTGGATTTGCTGGCGGAACCATCTCAATTGCCGGTTGCCGCTGATTGTATCGATGTGATTGCGCTCCCGCACGTGCTGGAGTTTGTGGCGGAGCCACACGCCGTGCTCAGGGAGGTAGAACGCATCCTCATCCCGGAAGGGCATGTGCTGATCCTGGGCTTTAACCCGGTTTCCTTGTGGGGATTGCGCTGGCTGCTCGGGTTGCGCCGCGGCAAGTCACCTTGGGATGCCCGTCTGCTCAGCGTAACGCGGGTCCGCGACTGGCTGGCATTGTTGGGTTTTGAGACGCTAGCGGTGCACTATTGCTTTTATCGCCCTCCCCTGAAACACTTGCCCGTGCTGAAAAAGCTGGCTTTCCTGGAGCGGCTGGGCGCGCGGTGGTGGCCTTTCGGCGGGGGAGGGTATGTATTGCTGGCCAGGAAGCGGGTATCGACGCTGACCCCGATCAAACCCCATTGGCGGCCGCGTCGCCGGTTGCTGACGGAGGGGCTTATTAATCATACCTTGGGGAAATATCGTCGTGACTGATGTGGTTGAAATTTTTACCGATGGGGCCTGCCACGGTAATCCCGGTCCCGGCGGCTGGGGGGCGGTGCTGCGCTGGAATAGCCATGAGAGGACGCTCCTGGGAGGAGAAAGGCTAACCACCAACAACCGCATGGAACTGCTGGCCGCTATCATGGCCCTGGAAGCCCTCCGGCACCCTTCCCGGGTGGTGCTGACCACCGATTCACGCTACGTGCAGCAGGGTATCAGTCTGTGGCTGCCGAACTGGAAGCGTAGGCAGTGGAAGACGGCGGCGAACCAACCGGTCAAAAACCAGGATCTATGGCAGCGCCTGGACGCGGCCGCGGCCCGCCATGGCCGGGTTGAGTGGCGCTGGGTCAAGGGGCATAACGGCCATCCGGATAACGAGCGGGCCGATCAGTTGGCCAATCGCGCCATTGACGAACTCTTGAAACAAGCGACCTGACGGAGGTTGTGTAGACATGCAGGCGAGGCAGATCGTACTGGATACGGAAACCACGGGTCTGGATCCTGCCCAGGGGCATCGAATCATTGAAATTGGTTGCGTCGAACTGCTGAACCGGCGACTGACCGGCCAGCACTTCCACGTGTACTTGCAGCCCGATCGGCAAATCGATGTCGCCGCCCAGGGAGTGCATGGCATCAGCAGCGAGTTTTTGGCCGATAAGCCGCGGTTTGCCGATGTTGCGGCGGAATTCCTGGAATTCGTCAAAGGGTCAGAGCTGATCATTCACAACGCGCCGTTCGATATCGGATTTCTGGATCAAGAACTGCGCCGGTGGGGGCAGGTCCAGGCTGGCATGCTGGATTTGTGCGGTGTCCTGGATACCTTGCAACTGGCCCGGCAACTGCATCCGGGCCAGCGCAACGCGCTGGACGCGCTCTGCAAGCGCTATAACGTCGACAACACCCAGCGCACTTTGCACGGCGCCCTGCTGGATGCCGAGATACTGGCCGATGTCTATCTGGCGATGACCGGAGGGCAGGTGGCCTTGACCCTAGAAACGAGCTTCACGCCGAACCAGGGCATCAAGGGCGGCAATCGTTTGAGTGCAAAGCGGCCACCGCTGGCGGTCATTCGCGCTACACCGGACGAACTGGCCGCGCACGCCCAGTATCTGGAAAAGTTGGACAAGAGCAGTGATGGGAATTGCGTTTGGAAGCGTTTGGAAGGGGGTGGGTAATAAAAGAATAAGAGACTGAAATGTCTATAAAAAAGTCAAATATACCATAGACTTTTTCGCGCCAATGTGGTATAAAAATTAAGGTTATTTAAAGGAAAACCCTGTCGTTTGTTTTTCCAAAGCTAAATCTTGCCTATCCAGGCCTTCAGTAAACTGCGGTGTCGGACATCGCATTTGGCGTCATATGAGGCATGAAACTCATGACTTCGTCACGATTCATGTACATAGATAAAGTACTGACGAGAAAGCCTGATGGTAAATTAGACTGCCACCCGCTGCCCACTCCCCTGGACGGAAGCGGCCTCCAGTCAGCAGTCCAGGAGCGGTTGCCGACAACCCTTGAGGCGAAGCTGGTCGAACTCTGGCGCAGGGCACTCGGTCTCGCTCATGTAGGGCTTGACGAGGATTTCTTCGAGCTCGGCGGCGCCTCGCTGTTGGCGGTTCGCCTGACGATGGCGATCCAGCAGCGCTTCGGCTTGGAGCTTTCGTTGGAGACGCTGTTCGCGCCGATCGTCGCAGGCCTTGCGGCGACATTGCAGGTCGACCCCGGGGAAGTAGTGGGGCTTTCACTGGAGACGCTGTTCGCGCCGATCGTCGCAGGCCTTTCGGCGGCATCGCAGGTCGACCCCGAGCAAGTACCAGGGGAAATAAGCAATGCGCCGATTGGTGCCGCACCCCGGAAGGTCAACCCGCCGGCGTCATTCGGGCAGGAGATGCTCTGGGTGCTCGACCGGTTGGAGCCACGGTCGGCGATCTACAATGTCCCAATCGGCCTGCGACTCCAAGGGGAGCTGAACCTGACGGCGCTGCGGGCCGCGCTCGATACGCTGGTGGCCCGGCACGAGGCGCTGCGCACGACCTTAGCGACGGTGGACGGCCAGTTGCGGCAAGTCATCCGCGACCCGGCGGGGATGGCGTTGCGCATAGTCAGCGTAGAGGATATCCCGGACGCCGGGCGAGTGTCCAGGGCGTACGAACTCGCTGCCGAGGAAACGCGGCGCCCGTTCGATCTGGAGGTCGGGCCGCTGGTGCGGGCCGCGCTCGTGAGACTTGATGCAACCGACCATGTGCTCGCCCTGGTCTTGCATCTTAGCATCTGCGACGGCCGGTCTAGCGCTATCCTGTTGGGCGAACTCGGCATGTTCTACACTGCGCAGTTGATGGGACAACCGTCGCCATTTCAACCCCTGCCGATCCAGTATGGCGACTTCGCCCATTGGCAGCGGCAGACGCTGACCGACAGCCGACGGCGGAACACCTCGACTTCTGGAAGCAGCGCCTTGCCGGTGCTCCACCCGTGCTGAACCTGCCGACCGACCGGCCGCGCCCGCTCGTGCGGAGTAGGCGCGGGCGGCCGTGCCCATCGTCCTCGATCGTGAGCTCGTGGAGCGCCTCAGGGCGCTGAGCCGACGCCATGGTGTCACCCTGTTCATGACTTTGATGGCGGGCTTGCAGACCCTGCTGGCCCGCTACCTGCGGCCGGACGAACGCGACATCGTGGTCGGGTTCCTCGTCGCGGGCCGCACGCGCCGCGGGCTGGATGGCGTTGTCGGGTTCTTCGTCAACCCGCTGCTCTTGCGTACCGACCTGTCGGATAACCCATCGTTCCACGAGTTGCTCGCCCGGGTGCGTGAAGCAGCGCTGGCCGCCGATGCGCATCAGGAACTGCCGTTCGCCAAGCTCGTGGCGGCGCTGAATCCGCAGCGCACCCTGAGCTACATGCCGCTGTTTCAGGTGATGCTGGCGCTGCAGGAAGATATCGCCGAACCCGTGCTGGCTGGGCTCAAGGTCAGCGCCGTGCCGCTTCATACCGCTACCGCGAAGTTCGACCTGAACCTGGCGCTCAGTGCCACCGGCGAGGGCGAGCTCATGGGTTTCGTGGAGTACGCCACCGACCTGTTCGACCCACCCACCGTCGAACGGCTGGTCGGGCACCTTCGGCTGCTCCTGGAGGCTGCCGTGCGGAATCCGGACGATCGGGTCGAGCAGATGCCGATGCTCACGGAGTCCGAACGGCGCCAACTGCTGATCGAGTGGAACAGCACGAGTCTCGACACTCCGGTCAAGTGCATTCACCAAATGGTCGAAGCCCAGGTAGACCGTACGCCGGATAGCGTGGCTGTGGTGTTCGGGGAGCGCATGCTAACCTATCGGGAGCTCGATGCTCGTGCGAACCGGTTGCGCGGCACCTGCGAAAGCTCGGTGTCGGCCCCGATCGTCTGGTCGCCCTGAATGTCGAACGTTCGCTCGATATGGTGATCGCGCTGCTCGCTGTCCTCAAGGCGGGTGGCGCCTACCTGCCGCTCGATCCGACGTACCCGCGCGAACGTCTCGCCTTTATGGTGGCGGACAGCGCGGCGGTAGTCCTGCTGACCGAATCACATCTCGAGCCGCTGACGGCGGAGAGTCCGGTTGTATACCTAGACCGGGACTGGCCCGTGATCGCCCGCGAATCTGCCGACCGGCTTGACTGCGTCGCGACGGCGGCAAACCTCGCGTACGTCATCTATACCTCTGGATCGACGGGCAAGCCGAAGGGCGTGATGATCGAGCATCGGAATGTCGCGAACCTCCTCGCGGCGATGGACGAAGTGCTTGGCGCGGAGCCACCCGGCGTCTGGCTGGCGGTGACAACCATTTCGTTCGACATAGCAGTCCTGGAGCTGTTTTGGACCCTGGCACGCGGCTACCGCGTTATCGTGCAGCCCGGTGTTGGTCTTCGCGCGCGTGAGTCCGAGCTTGACGCCTCGGCGATCACCCTGATCGAGCGACACGGCGTGACACACCTTCAATCTACCCCGTCGCTATTGCGAGTGTTGACGTTGACGACGGAAGGCCGCCAAGCGCTGGCCAGGCTGCGGCAGCTTCTCGTCGGCGGCGAGCCGCTCCCTCTCTCGCTTCTCGCCACGCTCGGCGACGTGCCCTCGCGGCAGATCCTCAACATGTACGGACCGACCGAGACGACGGTGTGGTCGACCTGCTGGGCGGTGGAGGTCGGTGCGCCGATTTCGATCGGTCGGCCAATTGCCAATACACGAATCTACCTGCTTGACCCTCATCGACAACCTGTGCCGGTGGGCGTGCCGGGCGAGCTGCACATCGGCGGCGCTGGGGTCGCGCGAGGCTACCTGAACAGACCGGAACTCACCAGCGAGCGATTCCTGGCGGATCCGTTCAGCAAGATTGCTGCAGACCGTATGTATTGCACCGGTGACCTTGCGCGCTATCGCCTGGACGGCACGATCGAGTTGATCGGCAGAACCGACCAGCAGATCAAGATCGGCGGCCACCGTATCGAACTCGGTGAAATCGAGGCGGTGCTGCAACAGCAACCGGGTGTCCGCGAGGCGGTGGTGGACGCGCGCGACGACAGTTCAGGGGCCCGTCGACTCGTCGCATACGTCGTCGGCGAGCCGGGAACCGGTGCTGCCGGTCGGGACCTCCGGAACGTGCTCGAACAGAAGCTCCCTGCATACATGGTGCCTGCGCGCTTCGTCGCGCTGGAGGCCCTGCCGCGAACCCCCAACGGCAAGCTGGACCGCCGTGCACTGCCGCCGCCTGACGACAATGATCTTCGGCCGGAAGCTCGGGAGCGGTCACCGACACCCGTTGAAGCGAAGCTGGTCGAGATCTGGTGCGAGGTGCTCGGCCTCGCTCATGTAGGGCTTGACGAGAATTTCTTCGAGCTCGGCGGAGACTCGCTGTTGGCGATTCACATTATGGTGGCGATCCAACAGCGCTTCGGCGTGGAGCTTCCGTTGGACACGCTGATTCTCGCGCCGACGGTCGCGCGGATGGCTCAGAAGCTGAGCAAAGTGATCGGCGTAACCCGAACGAGTGCTACAGGAGCGTCCTTTAGCGCCACCGAGCGCCACGAACCGCGAAGTGCGACGGAATGTCGCCTGCTCGAGATATGGGAAGGTCTGCTAGACGCCCGTCCGATCGGCGTCCGCGACAGTTTTTTCACCCTTCAAGGGCACGGGGACCTCCTCGATCAGATGCTGGCGGAAGCCAGAAGCGAGTTCGGCGTGTCAACCGCAGGGTTTCCCGTCAACGCGTTCGTCGAAGAGCCAACGATCGAAGCGCTGGCGCGAATTATCGACGATAGCATGGAGCCACCGTCATCGCTGGTCGTCTGCCTGCAGCCGCGCGGATCCAAACGCCCGCTGTTCCTGATCCACACTGGCGGAGGCTACGTGTTCTTCTACCGAGCGCTGGCCTGGCGTCTGGGAGCGGACCGTCCAGTGTACGGCGTCCGCGCCGAAACGAGGTCAGAAGGTCTGGGACGACCGTTTGACCGCAGCAAAAGCATCGAGGAGCTGGCAGCGCGGTATATCGCTGAAATTAAGACTGTCCAGCCGAAGGGGCCGTACTCCCTTGGCGGTGGATGCTTTGGTGGCGTCATCGCGTTTGAAATGGCAAGGCAGCTTCGGGAGCAAGGCGAGGAGGTCGCCGCACCGGTGCTGCTCTTCGACGCCTTCGTGCATAACAATCCGCACAGTGGCGTTGCAGGGGCCTATCCGTCGCGTAACCGTCTGGAATACGTGCGGCATAGAATCGCCATCTCATCTGAGTCGCGCATCACCGCTTGGACGAGTGGAGGCGGTTCGGTACCTCGCGCGCAAAGTTTTAAACAAAATAGTCCTCGCTATCCGGAAGGCCCTCCGAGAGCTTCCAGATGAGATCAAGTGGCAGGGGTACAGACGGCTCGGGAGGCCAGTTTCGCATGAGCTGATGCAACGCCGCATCTCAGAAACCTTTCTTAAGGCGTCTGATCGACTGGAACTGAGGTACACGCCGAGGGTGTATGAAGGCAGCATCGTTCGTTCAAGGCCACGGAATCGACAGATGTCAGAGCTATCATGGACCGGCCTCGCGCAGGGCGGCATGGTCGTGCACCAGATTCCCGGCGCCCATCTGGAAATATTGGAGGAGCCTAGGGTCATTACCACCGCCGCCCTGGTTCGCGAGTACCTTGAGCGAGCAGAATCCAGCGTGGGCTGAAGGTCAGAATGCAATTGCACCCATTGGCAGCAGGTCGGAGAAAATCGGCGGGCGCGGGACGGAGTCTGAGTTATGCAGCAGCCGCCCTCCACTCAAACGAAGGGCAGCAGCGATGGCGCGCAGGTTCAAACGGATTGACTGCCGGGCGACCAGCATCCGGATTACGACATGATCGCCACGTTTTGTCAGACCTTTTTGCCTGAGATTGACGGGTTGTTTACGCAGGTGTTGTTGATCTCCCACGTGGGCAGGGGTGCTGAAACTGGGCACGCAGATGCCTCCAAGAGCAAGGCGATCAATGACCAGCGGCTGTTGGAATTGGGGCCCAGTTGAGCCGGGAAGTGGGGAGTTGCTGACCCTGGCCGAGCGCACCGACCGTGGCGAGCCGCTGCCCGAAGGCTTGGTCCTCGATGAGGAGATCCACCGCCGCCAGAACCGTCTGGCCAACTAGGCGCAGACGAAAGCGGTGATCGAGGCGCGGGCGAAGAGCGCTACCACCTCCATCGCGTGGCCCTTGAAAAGAAGGTGCGTGAACGTGCAGCGAAGGACCCGTGCCCGTGGTGGAAAACCGCGCGGTAATACCCTCGTTCGCCTGACTCTAGGCCGTCGTGACGAGGATCGGCACAGCTTCATCGACCCCGACTCCCAGATCACGAGAAACAGCACCAACCAGGCCTTTGACCAGCATTACAATGATGGGCCTACACTTGATAATAGGCGCGATACCATTCCACGAAGCGGGCCACGCCTTCCTCGATTGGGGTGCTGGGCTGGTAGCCTACGTCGTCTATCAGGGCTTGCACGTCGGCGTATGTGTCCGGTACGTCGCCTTTTTGCAGGGGCAGCAGATTTTTTTTGGCCGTCCGCCCCAGGCATTGCTCCAACACCTCGATATAACGCAATAACTCCACTGGCCGGTGGCTGCCGATATTGTACAGTCGGTAAGGGGTGAGGCTGGTGGCCGAGTCTGGAGCATCGCCAGACCAGGCGGGGTTGGGTTCGGGAACCTTGCTGTCCACATAGGCACTATGAGGGGCTGGATATGGACGACGAGCCACGGCGGGGGATGCGGTCATGAGTGATGTTCTCAGATGACCCTTTCCGCCCAGGCAACAACGGCTTCCGCCAACCGCACGGCTTCGCGGTACTCCGCTTCGCTGACCGGTTCGATTGCGGCCGGGTAACGACTCATCACGGCATAGTCGCTGAGACCGGCTGCACTCTGCAAATCATGGTGCAGTGCCTCAGCCGGCGGCAAAAGATCAAGCAGAGTCCTGATATTATGGGTTCTCGTTGGAGCAATGCCCTTGGCGATGAGTACCGCCTTGAGAGCCTTTTCCGCCGCCTGCTGGGCATGAAAGCAGAGCGCTTCAAGCAAAATCTCAGGAATTATCGCCGTGTGGGAAAGGGCTAAATCGCTGCGGGCATGGCGAAGCCAATCCGCTGGACTGCCGTGGAGGCGGTCATCATGCGGCATAAACTTCCCGTCCCTCCTGCAGGACAGTTCGGTAAATGAGCCCGATATTATCTTTATATCTTTCCAGGTCGCCGGGTGTTGCTACCAGAATATCGAAGGGTGCCCCAATTCCGCTAATACGCTGATACAGCAACTGAGCCGTTCGTCGGCGGTGGGTTCCTTCGGGCATTACCACCAGAACATCGATATCGCTCCCTGGGCGTATCTCATTCCGGGCAACCGATCCGAAGAGGATGATTCTAAGCGGATGCACAGTCTCCACGATGCCGGAGATGAGTCGATCGACGACGCTGGAGTCAACTTGCATAGCTATCTCGCTACTATTCTGGCCATAAATGCTTATCCATAATCTGCCCGAACGAAAAAGGACGGGTAACGGGGAATGTCTGCTCGGACAAACCGGTTTCTTCGGCGGTGGCTAGGCGCGCGAATTGATAGGCTTTATGCTGGGTTTCCGGCAGTTCGGAATGCAAACTGGGATTTTCTTCCACCACTTCGGACACAGCCAACCGCTGTTCCTTAATCGTGTAGCGCCAGCTATTGAAGCGCAAATTAGGTTTATACTGGCCGAACCGATTCATGATGGGCCTACACTTGATAATAGGCGCGATACCATTCCACGAAGCGGGCTACGCCTTCCTCGATAGGGGTGCTGGGCTGGTAGCCTACGTCGTCTATCAGGGCTTGCACGTCAGCGTATGTGTCCGGTACGTCGCCTTTTTGCAGGGGCAGCAGATTTTTTTTGGCCGTCCGCCCCAGGCATTGCTCCAACACCTCGATATAACGCAATAACTCCACTGGCCGGTGGCTGCCGATATTGTACAGTCGGTAAGGGGCGAGGCTGGTGGCCGAGTCTGGAGCATCGCCAGACCAGGCGGGGTTGGGTTCGGGAACCTTGTCCAGCGCCCGGGTAACGCCCTCGACAATATCATCGACATAGGTGAAGTCGCGGCGGTGGTTGCCATAGTTGAAAACGTCGATGGGCTGGCCGGCCAGGATATTGCGGGTGAAGAGAAACAGGGCCATGTCCGGTCGTCCCCAGGGGCCGTAGACCGTGAAAAAGCGCAGCCCAACGGTGGGCAGGCTATAAAGATGGCTATAGGTATGGGCCATCAGCTCGTTGGCCTTCTTGGTCGCCGCGTACAGGCTCAGTGGATGATCCACGTTGTCGTGAACCGAAAACGGCATGCGGGTGTTGGCGCCATAGACCGAACTGGTGGAAGCGTAAACCAGGCTCTCCACACCGTAGTGACGGCAGCCTTCGAGGATATTCAGGAACCCCACCACATTGCTGTCCACATAGGCATGCGGATTCTCCAGGGAATAGCGCACCCCAGCCTGGGCCGCCAGATTGACGACGCGCTGGGGTTGATAGGTTTTAAAAGCTTGTTCGATGGCCGTGCGGTCCTCCAGGCTGGCGCGTATCTCGAGGAACCCTGGATACGCCTTGGTTCGGGCTAGGCGAGCCAGTTTCAAATCGACATCGTAGTAGTCGTTGAGGTTGTCGATGCCGATGACTTCATCGCCGCGGTCCAGTAGACGCAGCACAGGGTCGAGCCTATGAAGCCCGCGCTGCCGGTCACCAGTACTTTCATCGTTATTCCCTTAATAGCTCTGGAAAGGAGTACCCTATTCCAGTGGCTTTGACTTAGAGCCGGCCATCCACGGCGGTGGCGGGCAAGACGTATTTCACGTCGAAGAGCACGCAGCCAGGCTTGCCCAGGGCGCGGATGCCGTGCGGGGCCCATGGCCGCGAACTGGTGATGGGCCACCGCCAGCATGATGGCGTCATAATGCGCCGGCCTCGGGCTCGGCGACCAGGCCGTGATGCCGTATTCGTGCTGGGCCTCGCGCGGCCTCGACCCAGGGATCATACACATCGACCCTGGCGTTATAACTCTGCGAACTCGTGCGATGATATCCACGACGCGGGTGTTGCGCAGGTCCGGGCAGTTTTCCTTGAAGGCCAGCCCCAGGATCAGGACATGGGCATCCACCACGTGGATCCGCCGCTGCGGTCATGAGCTTGACCACCTGCGTCGGCGACGTAGGCGCCCATGCCGTCGTTGATGCGCCGCCCCGCCAGGATCACCTCCGGGTGATAGCCGATGTCCTGCGCCTTGTGGGTCAGGTAGTAGGGATCGACACCGATGCAGTGGCCGCCCACCAGGCCGGGCCGGAAAGGCAGGAAGTTCCACTTGGTGCCCGCGGCCTCCAGCACTTCCTGCGGTATCGATGCCCATGCGGTTGAAGATCAGCGCCAGCTCGTTGATCAGCGCGATGTTGACGTCGCGCTGGGTGTTCTCGATCACCTTGGCGGCCTCGGCCACCCGGATGCTGGAGGCCTGATAGGTGCCGGCGCGGATGATCGCGCGCGTACAGCGCATCGACGAAGTCCGCCGCTGCCGGCGTGGAACCGGAAGTGACCTTGCGGATAGTCGGTGAGGCGGTGCTCCTTGTCGCCGGGATTGATGCGTTCGGGCTGTAGCCGGCGAAGAAATCCCGGTTGAATCGTCAGGCCCGAGACCTGTTCCAGGATCGGCACGCAGACTTCTTCGGTGGCGCCGGGATAGACGGTGGACTCGTAAACCACCATTCGCAGGCTTCAGCACCTTGCCCACCGTCCCGCTGGCCGGATCAGCGGCGCTGAAGTCGGGGCGCTTGTGCTCGTCGATGGGCGTGGGCACGGTGACGATGTAGACAGTGCAGCCGGCCAGAGCTTCCAGGATCGCTGGTGAAGCGCAGCTGCCTGGCCTGGCGGCAGTTCTCTGGCTCGGTTTCCAGGGTGCGGTCGTGCCCGGCCTGCAGTTCCGCGATGCGCCCGCGTCGATATCGAGACCCAGGGTGGGCAGTGCTTGCCGAATTCGACCGCCAGCGGCAACCCGACATAGCCCAGGCCGACGATGCCAAGGCGAGTATTTTCGAGATTAATCATCTAAAGTGACTCCATGTTCGTTGTCCACTATTGGACTTACGAGAACCTCTAATATTATAGGGTACGCTTGCGCACCTTATTCCGAAAAGCTTCCGCAAAAGGTGTGCCGAGATTATCTATGTTATTGAATAGAAAGCAATAGCTGATCATTTGCAGGTCACGATTTTACGAACTTCAATCCGATTCAGCCATCTTTGACCGCGCATTGGGGGGCTTTGCGCATCTTTTAGTGACATCGAGAATGACGAGGAAAGCACCCGGTCAGTTCTGGCTTCGGGGCCCTAATCCGCCACAGAGGGTGCCGACGCTGGGGAGGGTTCCGAGCTGGCGAAACCCGCACGCAGCAGCGAATCCCGGCTGACGATGCCCCTGAATTTACCGTCGGCAGCCACCACCGGGAGGCGTTTGATGCCTTTGTCTGTCATTAACCTGATTGCTTCGTCGATCGGGGTCTCTTCCTGGACCGTGATCAGCTCCGTCTTCATCACGTCGGCGGCGGTTTTTTCCTGCAATTCCTTGCCTAATAACTCGTGTCTTTGCTCTTTTTTGGCGAACAGGAGGTTACTTGCGAACCGTTCCCAGATGCCGGGGTGGTGTTCGGAAAAAGCAGCCAGCAGGTCTTGATCCGAAATCATTCCCAGAAACCGGCCCTCTGCATCGGTGACCGCGATGCGCTGAATATCATTGGAATCGATGATAGGGATGATCTCTTCAATCGGCGTGTCGGGCAGCACCGCATGGATATCCCGGTGCATGATGTCGGCAACCAGACGCACATTGCCCACCACCACGCTGTACTTGCCGATGGCCTGCCAGTCGGGCGATTCCTGCGTAATGGTGTGAAACACATCCAGGCGGGCCAGCATGCCCACCAGCCTGCCGGATTCATCCACCACCGGCAGTCGCTTCAACTTCTTTTGGAGCATCAGGTCCACGGCCTTGGTCAGCGGTTCATCGGCGCCGATGGAAATGACCGGGCGGGTCATAATTTCTCCAGCTTGTTGGTGGGCGAGCGCTTCCAGAGCAGGGCCGACATGCTCCCAGTCAAGTTCGGCTAATAAACCCAATCTGAGGGGCATTTTTGCCCTCTGCATCAAGTCGCCCTGGGTAATGATGCCGATGGGGACGACGATCCGCATCGATCACCGGCACGCCGTTGAATATCGAGGATAATAATAATTTAACGATTTCCTTGACCGAGGTGGCCGTCGTCACACTGACGGGGGAGGGCGTCATTATGTCCTCGACTTTGATCTGTTTTGGAATGAGGGATTTGTGGGTTTTATAGGAGCAAATTTCCACTTCCCGTACCGCCACGATGCCCTCGCTGACCATTTCCTGCACGGTGGACAAAAGCCGGTCCCGTTCCGCCGCAGGCAACAGGATCTCGATTTTCACCGGCATATTGTAGGAAAGCTCCAGAATATTCCGAGTAGCGATTTCGCCATTCTCGTAACAACCCTCCATTCCTTTGATGACGATGCAGCGCGCCGCTGTTTTCAATCCGCGGACCTGTTCGACAATGGCCTCGTATACTGGTCTATGACGGTAGCGCGCCTCTTCCTGCGTGAAGATCTCGATCATGCTGTATTTGAGTGACATCGCTGGCTACTCCCCTTTTAAAACGAACTGGGTCAGCCACATCCCCACCCCAACCAGGATCATTCCACCGAGGTGGTTAATGAGGAAATTTGCCAGGGCAATAGCTTTGGTTCCGGCGCGGGTAGCATTGACGGTTTCCAGGGCGAAAGTCGAAAAGGTGGTTAGCCCTCCCAGGAAACCCGTCATGAAAAATAGCCGCCCCGAGGGACTGAGCAGATTGATATCGGCCAGGGCAAAGCCCACACCGATGAGAAAGCAGCCTATCAGGTTGGCCAGCAGGGTGCCCCAGGGGAAACTCACCCCGATGTAGTTGGCGGCCAGCAGGGTAAGGCCGTAACGGGACAGCGAACCGAGACCGCCGCCCACCATGACCAGTATTATTTTTGTGATCAAAGCAATTTACCTGGCAGTATTTCGGAAAGGTAACGATTAAGGCTTATCAAAGAACATCATATAGCAGTTCTCTACTCCAAGCGATTGCATTGAAAGGTTGCACAGATATGGTCTAGAGTTGGAAAGAGAGTCTTGTCAGCCAGACAAGACTTGTGTAGAGTCTTTCATCAAGGAGATGGCATTCCTCCTCCAACCGCCCTATTGGCTGATGATGCCTACGGATTTCCCGGGATGAGGGAAACTGTGGGCGACTGTCTGAATTGACAGTAAATTATTGCCCTCCTACTTCCCCTAACAGTCCCGAGCAAATTCGGTGTTTTCCTAGGTTTGTTGCCTGGCGAACACCGGCGTCTGAAACAGGAGGGGGAAACGCAATGACAGAGGTATGGCTACTTGCGGCGTTGTGGTTGGGATTGGCGTTACTTGCCACCTTACTCTCCATCTGGCTCAGGATAGCGACTGCACTTTCAGAAATCGTGGTCGGCACCGTGGCCCAGCTCATTATCGGCGCTTTCTTGGGCGCTACCCTGCTGGGGACCAACGAATCGTGGATAAAATTCCTATCAGGCACAGGGGCTATCCTGTTGACGTTCCTGGCCGGTGCAGAATTGGACCCCGTGGTCTTCAAGGCGAAATGGAAAGAAGCTACCGCTGTCGGGTGTATTAGTTTTTTTGCGCCGTTTTTAGGCTGCACTGCAGTAGCGTGGTATTTCCTCGATTGGAGCCAGGAAGCGAGCTGGCTGGCGGGTATTGCGCTCTCCACGACCTCCGTCGCGGTGGTTTACGCGGTCATGCTGGAGTTCGGGTTCAATAAGACCGACTACGGCAAAACAGTGCTGGCGGCTTGCTTCATCACCGATCTTGGCACCGTGTTGACGTTGGGGCTGATGTTTGCCCCGTTTACCTTCAAGACCCTGATTTTTGTCATTGTAAGCTTGGCGGCATTCACGGTGCTGCCCTGGCTTACACCTCGCTTTTTCAAGCGCTATGGCGACCGCCCCTCCGAACTGGAGGCGAAATTCTTACTGCTGTGTCTGTTCGGACTGGGCGCGCTGGCTAACTGGGCAGACAGCGAGGCCGTGCTGCCCGCTTATATGATCGGCATGGTCCTGGCTGGCACGGTAGGAAAAGATCATGCCTTGATCCGGCGCCTGCGAACGCTCACCTTCGGCCTGTTAACGCCTTTCTATTTTATCCGCGCGGGCTCCTTTGTCTCGATACCGGCGTTGCTGGCCGCCCCAATGGCTTTTTTCATCTTGTTCACGGCTAAGATGGTGACCAAATTTATCGGCATCTATCCAGTTACCAAGTTATACGGCTCTCCCACCAAGGAAGCTATGTACACCACGTTGTTGATGTCCACTGGCCTGACCTTTGGCAGCATCTCCGCTCTGTTTGGCCTCTCGCACGGCATCATTGATCAAAGCCAGTACTCCTTTTTAGTGGCAACCGTGATCGGCAGCGCGGTGGTACCTACCCTGATCGCGAATGCTTTTTATCTGCCCCATCATCTTCTGCATAAGCCCCCGGCCACCAGCCCGGAAATCCGCCAACGGCAGCCATTGTGAATCAGCCATCCGCAACCGAGTAATGAGGAGACTGCCATGGTAGAAATAAAGAAAATCCTGATTGCCTACGATGGTTCTGAATCCGCTGGCAAGGCTTATCTCTATGCACTCGATCTCGCCAGGAAATATGCCGCTAATCTGCTTGTATTGGCGGTAGCAAGTCCTCCCGAGCCGCCCGAGGATGTTGAGACGGAAGCGCTCCTGGAAAACGCTCAGGAGCACTATGAGAAGTCGTTTGCTCTGCTGAGGGAGCAGGCCGTTGCCCAAGGGCTTGAGCCGCGCTTCGAAATCGTGGTGGGACACCCGGCGGAGCAGATCATTTACCATGCGGAACAAGAGGGTATCGACCTTATCGTCATGGGACATCGCGGCAAAAACTTTATCCAACGCTGGCTGCTGGGATCGGTGACCAAGCGGGTGATCAGCTATGCCCATTGCGCGGTCCTGGTCGTGCGCTAGGCGCTGAAAGATTCCACTGTAATCAAGCTTGTTGAAATCCCTCTTGGCCTTGCCCGCCACGGTATGGCTGCTGGGGCTGGTCAGCCTGCTGAATGACTCCGCCAGTGAACTGATCTATCCCCTGGTGCCGCTGTATCTGGCCTCGGTGCTGATGGCCGGCCCCAAGGCGCTGGGGATCATCGAGGGCATTGCCGAGGCGACCAGCAGCCTGCTGAAGCTGTTCGCCGGCGTGCTGGCCGATAAAACCGCCTCCACCAAGCCCTGGGTGGTCGGCGGTTACAGCCTGGCCGCCCTGGGCCGCCCGCTGCTGGCCTTTGCCGCCTCCTGGCCGGTCGTGCTGGCGCTGCGCTTCGCCGACCGGGTGGGCAAAGGCTTGCGCTCCTCGCCGCGCGATGCCCTGCTGGCCTCGTCCGTGGACCCCGCGCAGCGCGGCCTGGCGTTCGGCTTGCACCGGGCGATGGACAACGCCGGCGCGGTGATCGGACCGCTGCTGGCCACCGGCTTGCTGGCGCTCGATGTGCCGCTGCGCGATATTTTTCTGTGGACCGCGGTGCCGGGGGCTATCGCCATTGTGCTGGCCCTCTGCATCCGGGAACCGTCCCGCGTCCGAGCAAGCGCCGCGCGCCCCGTTCAGTTGGACGCTCCAGGGTTTCCCGCCGGTTTTTAAACGCTATCTGCTGGTGCTGGCGCTGTTCACCCTGGGCAACTCGTCCAACATGTTCCTGCTGCTGCGCGCCAGGGAACTGGGCCTGCCCGATATCAGATTCCGCTTGCTGTGGGCGCTGGTCTCGACGGTGGCGATGCTGTTTTCCACACCGCTGTCGGCCCTGTCCGACCGCCTGGGCCGGCAGCGGCTGATCCTCTCCGGCTGGGCCATCTACGGGGTGTTCTATCTGATTCTGGGCTTGAACGGCGGACAGACCTGGCTGTTGTGGCCGTTGTTCGCCGGTTATGGTCTGTTCCTGGCGGCGACCGAAGGGGCGGAAAAGGCCCTGGTCGCGGATCTGGCGCCCGCGCATTGCTGGGCACCGCTTACGGCTGGTTCAACCTGACCGCGGGATTGCTGCTGTTGCCGGCATCCTTGCTGTTCGGCTGGCTGTGGCAGAGCGCCGGTCCCGCGCTGGCGTTCGGCGTCGCGGCCAGTTGCGCGTTGCTGGCCGCCCTGCTGCTGCACTACTGGGTGATGCGGGATGCGATCCCGCCACCGCTGTCAGCTCCCGTCACGGAGAGAAGACCGTGATCGAAATCGAGATTCCGGGTTTCGGGTGCTCCAGCTATCCCATCTAGTGCTGGACTACAACGGCACCCTGGCCGTGAATGGCGCACCTGATCGAAGGCGTGAAATCCGGTTTGGGCGAATTGGCCGGCAGCCTCGACCTTCACGTGGTCACGGCGGATACCTTTGGGAAGGCCGCCCATGCGCTCGCTGGCATGGATGGCCATCTGGTGATTCTCCCTCCGGGAAATCAGGCGGTAACCAAAGCCGACTATGTTCACCCGTTGGGCGGGCCGGCGACCGTCGCCATTGGCAACGGGCGCAACGACCGGTTGATGCTCGAACAAGCCGCTCTGGGCATCGCCGTGCTGGGAGAGGAAGGCGTGGCCACCGCTACTCTCATGGCGGCTGATGTCGTGGTCCGGGATGTGTTTTCCGCCTTGGAGCTGCTCCGGAATCCCCGGCGGCTCGTGGCGACCTTGCGGTCGTGAGGATAACCCGCCGCATCGATACGGCGAGTTTAGCGTTTTTAACCAGCCACCGCTTGAAACCTTCAAGCGGTGAATTTCAACTCAAAGGAGAGATCCATGAAAATTCGCATTGATGCCATCGACGCCCTGGAAATCCTCGACTCGCGCGGCAATCCCACGGTCCGGGTCAACGTCCATCTCGACAACGGCATCGTCGGCACCGCCTCGGTGCCCTCCGGCGCCTCCACCGGCGAGAACGAAGCGGTCGAACTGCGCGACGGCGAAAAGAACCGCTACGGCGGCAAGGGCGTGCGCAAAGCCATCAAAAACATCGACAAGGTTCTCGCTCCCGGCTTGAAGGGCATGGACCCGCGCCGGCAGGCGGAGATCGATTACCGCATGATCGAGCTGGACGGCACCGAGAACAAGGCTAAGCTGGGGGCCAACGCCATGCTGGGGATTTCCCAGGCCGTGGCCCGGGCCGCCGCGCAGGCGTGCGGATTGCCGTTGTACGCCTATCTCGGCGGGGCCGGCGCGATACACTTGCCGATCCCGATGATGAACGTGCTCAATGGTGGCAAGCACGCCGACTCCGGGATGGATTTCCAGGAGTTCATGATTTTCCCGGTGGGCGCGCCCAACTTCGCCGAGGCGCTGCGCTACGGCGCGGAAACTTTCCATGCCCTGCACAAGATCCTGGCGGCGCGGGGTTATAGCACCAGCGTCGGCGACGAAGGCGGTTACGCCCCCCAGTTAAAGAGCAACGACGAAGCCTGCGATCTGATCGTGGAAGCCATCGCGGCGACTGGTTATAAATCCGGCCAGGACATCGCCATCGCCCTCGACCCGGCGGCCAGTTCCTTTTATGAAAAGGGCCAGTACCGTTTGTCCCGCAGCGGCCAGGGCGACAAGACCGCCGATGAAATGGTAGCCCTGTTCAAAACCTGGCTCGATCGATATCCCATCGTGTCCATCGAAGACGGCCACGACGAGAACGACTGGGCCGGATTCAAGACCATGACGGCGGAATTGGGCGGCCGCATCCAGATCGTCGGCGACGATCTTCTGGTGACCAATACCAAGTTCATCGCCCGGGCGGTCGAGGAAAAAGCCTGCAACGCGGTGCTCATCAAACTCAATCAGATCGGCACCGTCACCGAAACCATCGAAGCCATCCATCTGTGCCGCAAGGCGGGCTGGGGCTTCGTGATCTCCCATCGGTCCGGGGAAACCGAGGATACGTTCATGGCGGATTTCGCCGTCGCCATGGGGGGCGGCCAGATCAAGACCGGTTCGGCCTGCCGTTCTGAACGCATCGCCAAGTACAACCGGCTGCTGGAGATCGAACGGGAACTCGGCAAGGCGGCGCGGTTTGGAAGATGAATAGACGCGCACTCCAAGCTAAATTTTAGTGGTAGGTTTGGATGGGGGGCTTCGACCATGGCTATTACAGATAACCGCATCGAACAGGCGATAGACAGGGCAGGCGATTATATAGCCAGCCGGCAATGCCATAACGGTGGGTTCTGCTATTACCGGACCGACGATCTGGAAGAGCCGAACTTGCACGATACCTACTACGCGGTTGCCGCCTGTGGGCTGGTGCAAAGGCAGATCCCGAACCGCGACAAGGTGATGGACTATCTACGTATCATGGGAACAACCGGTCAGCAGAGCAGTTACCTTTACTATTATGCATTCACCGCTCGTCTACTGGGCGAGCCGACTCTTGATCTGGAACTACTGGACAGCCTGTTGGGGTTGCATATCGCTCCCCCCAAGCCGGCAAAAATGTGCCTCTATCAGGCTGGCTGGAGGATAGTTTCAGAGTGATACGCTTACAAAAGACCTTTGTCGGTTACTCGAAGATGGATGAAATAAAAGATTTTGTCCGTAATCTTGCGCGTCCAGGCGGAGTTGGCGCCAAGCCTAATCTTCTGGACACCTATTTGGCGCTCAGCATTCTCGCCGAGCTAAACGGTCTCTCCGGCCTATGGGAAACCAAGTATTTTATCGATCGAGTGCAGCTTGCCTCCTTCGGTTTTAAATATACCGAGGACTCACTATTTTCTCCCAACATCGACATTCTCTATGCGGGAGTCATTAGCTGCGTCCTGTTGGGGCTAAGAGTCAAGTATCCGGCGGATATAGTGAATTCTGTGCTGATGTCGCAACGGACACACGGCGGATTTACTCGATCGCCTGACAGTCTGGGGGATCTGGAAACGCATTACAAGGCGCTGGAGATTATCCACCAGCTCCGGGTCGGCAAATACAGTCCCCGCTGCAAAAATCAGGCGAACCATTGACGCGCGCGTTATTGTCCCAACGGCAACTCACTGAACATTAATCTTGCTACGCAAGCACGAACTTTAGTTTCTAACCTAGGGTCTCAAAATTGTTAAAATAACCACAGCGCGGTGATTATCCCGACTAGGATCCGGCTAATTACCGCCAGCAACAGGGATACCGTGCAAAGCAAGAGGGAGTACGCTTACATGTTCGCCACGCAACCACAGGCGCTCCCGCAAGAGCGCCAGCGCCGCCTGGAAGCGGCGGTCGATAACATCGGCACAGTCATCCTGGGTAAGGAACGTGCTATTCGCCTGGCGCTGGCCTGCTTGCTGGCCCGAGGCCATCTGTTGATCGAGGATCTGCCCGGCATGGGCAAGACGACGCTTGCCCACGCGTTCGCCCAAGTGCTGGGATTGCACTATCAACGCATCCAGTTCACCAGCGATCTGTTACCGGCGGATATCCTGGGCGCCGCCATTTATGAGCGCCAGCAAGGCACTTTCGTATTCCATCCGGGACCGATTTTTTCCCAGCTTATCCTGGCCGATGAAATCAATCGCGCCACGCCCAAGACCCAGAGTGCTCTGCTGGAGGCTATGGAGGAGGGACAGGTCACCATCGAAGGCGAGACCCGACTGCTTCCTGAGCCGTTCTTTGTCATTGCGACCCAGAATCCCAGCACCCAGGTGGGTACTTTTCCACTACCGGAGTCGCAACTGGACCGCTTTCTCATGCGCATCGAACTGGGGTTTCCCAATGCCCAGGCCGAGCGCGCGCTGTTGCAGGGCCGGGATCGTCGCGAGCGCTTGGCACAGCTGCCGGTGTGCCTGTCGCCGCCCCAGTTAGCGGAGCTACAATCAGCGGTGCCAGACGTGCATGTGGCGCCGGTTTTGTTGGATTATCTGCAGGCTATCCTCGCATTCTCGCGGCAATCCGGCCTGTTTCGCGGTGGTCTGTCGCCGCGGGCGGGCCTGGCCCTGTTGCGGGCCGCACGGGCCTGGGCCATGCTCAACCACCGCGATCATGTGCTGCCCGAAGACTTACAGGCGGTATTGCCAACCGTCATCGCGCACCGCCTGCATCCAGGAGAGGAACATCTGGAGCAGTCCCAGGGTGAACTGGTGAGACGGCTGATCGCTGCGGTAGTGATTCCTGACTAAGGTATGGGCGGGGTTTCTGGCCATCGACTGGCATTCTGGCGCGGCAGATTCGCGCCCATGGCCTGGATCGAAGCCTGGGCGACGCACCGGTACCGTCCTCAACGCGGCCCTGTTCGGCTTGATCGCCAGCGCATCTACATTCTGCCCACCGGCTATGGTTATCTGTTTGCCCTGCTGCTGCTGGTGATGTTTTTATGGGCCATCAATTACAACAACAGCATGGGTTTCGCGCTCACCTTCCTGCTGGCTGCCGTGGCCCTCAACGCCATGTGGCGCAGCCATGGCAATCTGCTGGAATTACAGGTGCAGATGGGCAGCGTCGATCCCGTATTCGCTGGCCAAGCGGCCAGCTTTAGCTATTGCGTGAGCAATCCCGATCCATATCCTCGTTATGGCATCGCCCTGCAAGGGAAGCATGGCCTGCCTCAGTACGCTGACATTCCAGCCCAGGGCGCCGCTGGGGTTACCTTAACGATGCCCGCCGAGCGGCGCGGCTTGTTGCGGCCGGGCCGCCTGCAGGTGTTGACGCGCTTCCCACTGGGGTTGTTCCAGGCCTGGAGCTGGCTGGAGTTTGAACAAGCCTGCATCGTGTATCCGCAACCCCGCGGCCGCCGCCCCCTGCCATCGCAAGCGGCTAACCTGCCTGGTAGTGGCGCCGGGGAGTGGGGGATGGGTAGCGAGGACTACGCAGGTCTACGCGCTTATGTGCCCGGAGATTCGCCGCGCCATATCGCTTGGAAGGCAGTCGGCCAGGGGAGGGGGTTGCTGGTCAAGCGCTTCACCGACCAGAGCCGTCCCGGATTATGGCTCGACTGGGAACTGTTGGCGCCCGAGCAGGGCGAGGCGCGCCTTGCCCAGCTCTGCCAGTGGGTGCTCAAGGCCGAGACCGAGGAGCGGGAGTACGGGCTGCGCCTGCCTGGTCTGGTCCTATCACCCGGCAGCGGAGAGCAGCATCGCCGTCGCTGTCTCGAAGCCCTAGCGCTGCATTCACTCTTGACAAGCGCAGCAAACGACCATGGCTGAACTAATAAGTACAGCGGCGCCTCGCAGGTCGCCCCTGATGGCTTTGCACTGGTTGGCGGTGGCGCTGGCGTTGGCCATGTTGCCGCACCTGGAACATCTGCCGTGGTGGCTGGGGGTGCAGTTTGCGCTGGCGTTGGCCTGGCGTTGGCAGGCTGTGCGGGCGCCAGCGTTCGCTTTGCCGGGTCGCTGGGTACTGTTGCTCATCACCCTGTTTACCGTGGGGATGGTGTTATCCGCTTATCATACACTGTTTGGCCGGGATGCCGGGGTTGCACTGTTGGCGGCCATGGTGGCCTTGAAGTTCCTGGAACTGCGTACCTCGCGTGATGGCATGATGCTGATTTTCCTAGGCTATGTTATGGTCATGGCCAATCTGCTGTACACCCAGAGCTTACCCATGGCGACCTATTTGCTGGTCATCTTAGTTATAATGCTGGCCGCTCAGGTGGCCGTCCAGCGGCAGCATGCCGCCATCACGCCTGCGGCGTTGTTGCAAATCTCCGTTCGGATGCTGCTTCAGTCCCTGCCAGTCATGCTCATTTTGTTCGTCCTGTTCCCCCGTATTCCCGGGCCTTTGTGGGGTTTGCCCAAGGATGCCTACAGCGGGCTAACTGGGATGTCCGATGAAATGCGGCCGGGTTCCATCAGCCAGCTCAGCCAGTCGGACGCCGTGGCCTTTCGGGTGCGCTTCGCCACGGTCACCCCTTCTGTCGGACAGTTGTATTGGCGCGGGCCAGTGCTATGGCGCTACGATGGGCGCACCTGGACGCGGCTGGAAGAAGTGCCGCACGCTACGTTCAGCTATGCCGCCACGGGGGCAGCGGTGGATTACGCGGTGATCCTGGAACCGCATGGCAAGCGCTGGCTATTCGCCCTAGACTTGCCGGCCAAGGTGCCTGCTGAAGCCGCGGTTACCGACTCCCTACAGTTGTTGCGCAGCAAGCCGGTGAATGAGGTGCTGCGCTATGAAATGCGCTCATATCCCGAGTACCGCACCGGCATGTTGAGTCCCGCGGAGCACTTTCGCGCTCTGCAACTGCCCGATGGAGGCAATCCCCGCGCTCGCGCCCTCGCGCAGGAATGGCGGAGTCACGATCCGCGTCCCGAGGCCTTGGTCCGGGCTGCGTTGAAGCTGTTTCGAGAACAGCCTTTCCACTATACCCTGCAGCCACCCTTGCTGGGTGATGAGGGGATCGATGAATTTCTGTTCGCGACTCGCCGGGGTTTTTGCGAGCATTACGCCGGCAGTTTCGTGTTCTTGATGCGGGCCGCCGCCATTCCGGCCCGTGTGGTGACCGGTTATCAGGGTGGGGAAACCAACGCCCTGGGTGGCTATCTCATCGTGCGCCAGTCCGACGCTCATGCCTGGGCCGAGGTATGGCTGGAGGAACGGGGCTGGGTCCGGGTCGATCCCACCGCGGCGGTAGCGCCCGAGAGGGTGGAACGCGGCCTGTATGCCGCCGTTGCAGATCCCACGCTGTTGCCTTTCCTGGTGCGTCGCGACAATCCCTGGCTGCGCCAGCTCGCCCTAGGGTGGGATTCCCTTAATAATACCTGGAATGAATGGGTATTGGCCTATGGTTCTGATCGGCAGCGGGAATTTCTCTCCAATCTGGGGTTCGGACCGGTGGACTGGCGTGGCATGACCCTGGGCATGGTGGTAATATTGGGATGCATGGGCCTAGTGATAGTGGGTCTGTACACGCTGCGCCGGCGTCCCCCCGTTGACCCCGTGGCGCGTGCTTACCAGCGGTTCTGCGCTAAATTGGCTCGCCGGGGTCTGGCGCGCGAAGCCCATGAAGGCCCTCTGGACTTTGCCGCGCGGGTTGCTGATCGCTACCCTGAACTGGCCGCGCGGGTCCGGCTGATCACCCGGCTCTACACCGGCCTGCGCTATGGCCGCCTAGAGCGGAGAGACGCGCTGCGGGAACTGGGACGATTGGTCAGGAAGTTCAAGATCTAATACCGTTAGGGATCGATCTCTGGTCAGCGGGTTGTGAGCCAGATGTTGGATTGCTGGGGAATGTTCGCCATGTCCGACGAGCTTATCGCCGATACTGTCCACACCGCGGTGAGGGAGTCCTCGGCTCGCTACATCACGACGCGCCGGGAGCGAATCACGCCCTTCACACAAAAGCATTTCTCGTTCCGGGGTTCGGCGCGATTAAATCGGCGGGCACTGGGTATGGATCTGTTGCGCACCCCCGCCAATGCGGTGTGGGCCATTCCCTACCTACTTTCGCGGAGCGGGGCGGCGGTTGTCCGTAAGTTGGGATTTAGACGTACCGCGAACTGCTTTGGGAAAGTGCCGCCGGGCTTCAAGACTGATGTGGAGCGGGAGGTTGAATGGCTCCTCTACAGCGAGTTTTTGGAGATCCCTTTTGAACAGGGAGAGCGCCGCTGCGCCCGGGATGCGCTGTTTGAAGAAATTCTTAACCATCCGGCCATTGTCGCCCTGTTGTTGCCGGAGCTGGTCAGACTCGACGAGTTGCTGCAGCGACAGCGTCTCAAGGAGAAGTTGGAAGAACATCTGCGCACCTACACGGCAAGCCGCACGGCAGCGGCGGACCTGTCGGGTTCGCTGCTTAGCTTGGCGGCCGGCGCCGCCGCCTTCAGCAAGCTGACGCCTGGTTCCGTGGCGATGGGAAGCACGGCCGCCGCTGCCTTGGCGCAGCAGTTGGCAGTCGCTAACTTCGCCTTGGGCCCAACCCTGGGTTCCCTGTACTATGGTATTTTTCCGGCGACTGTTTCGGCGGGTTTGCTGGCAGCGACTACCGGTGGATTGATGCTGGCGGTAGGCGTGCTTGCGGCGCTGGCCGGAATCGTAACCGATCCCGTTCAGCAGGCGCTGGGCCTGCACGAACGAAAATTAGCCAAGCTGGTGGATGCGCTGGAGGCGGCCCTGCAGGGCGAGGCAAGCGGAGAATTGAAGCTTCACGACGCCTACGTAGCCCGCGTTTTCGATTTGTGGGATCTGTTGCAGGCGGCTACCCGGGTACTGCACTGAGGAATCTGCCGCCGGGCTCGCCATTCAATTTGTTTCTTTCTCCTTGTCGCGCTCAATCATGGCGTAAGCCGAGTGATTGTGGATGGACTCGAAGTTTTCCGATTCCACCGAATACGCGCCAATCCGCTCATCGGCGTTGAACTTGGTGGCTATGTCCCGCACCATGTCCTCGACAAATTTAGGGTTTTCATAAGCCCTCTCGGTAACGTATTTCTCGTCGGGGCGCTTGAGCAGGCCGTACAATTCGCAGGACGCTTCCTTCTCGACCAGTTCGATCAACTCCTCGACCCATACGAAGCCCTGGACACGTACATTGACCGTGACATGGGAACGCTGATTGTGGGCGCCATACTTGGCGATTTTTTTGGAGCAGGGGCACAGGCTGGTTACCGGCACCACTACCTTGACATTCATGATCGGTTTGCCATCATTGATTTCGCCGATGAACGTGACTTCGTAGTCCAGCAGACTCTCCACTCTGGAAATAGGGGCTGTCTTGTTGACGAAATAGATGAAGCTCATCTCGATATGGCCGGCCTCCGCCTCCAGGCGTTCGGTCATTTCAGTCAGGATGCCCTTAAAGGATTCCACGGTGATTTCACGCTCGTGCGTGTTGAGAATCTCCACGAAGCGTGACATATGCGTGCCCTTGAAGTTATGGGGCAAATTGACATACATATTGAAGTTGGCGATCGTGTGCTGTTCACCGCCACTGCGGTCCTTAACCCGGACAGGATGGCGGATATCCTTGATTCCGACTTTGTTGATGGCAATGCGGCGGGTGTCGGCGCTGTTCTGCACGTCGGGAATATGGACAACGTTGGATTCTGTTGCCGGATTGAGTGGCTTCATGCGATGGAGTCCTCTGCTTGGGGCGTACAGGCAAGGCTGCTAGGTGTTGCCGAACTGGCATGAATGCACATAATGGTCGCGAGTCGGGAAAACGTTGACATAGAGTGAGGTTCAGCAGCTTGAGTAACTGCTGTTTGCAGATGGATTGCTAACCCTGGATAAGGGAAGTTCGCGATTATTTTCACATTCCTGAGCGAATAAGTCGGAGTTTAAGTTTCCTGATTAAATTTGACAATCGAGTCTCCGGGATCGTTCCAGTGTCTCCACAATGCCCTCCACGTCCAGGCCACAATCGGCGAGCAATTCACTGCGCTCACCGTGTTCAATGAAGCGATCGGGTAGGCCGAGGTTGCATACCGGGATTAAGATGCCCCGCGCCGCCAGGCACTCGTTGATGGCGCTGCCGGCGCCACCCGCCACCGCATTTTCCTCCAGCGTGACCAACCGTTCGTGGGTGGAGGCCATCCGCACCACCATATTCTCGTCCAGAGGCTTGACAAAGCGCATATTGACTACCGTGGCGTCAAGCCGTTCCGCCACCACCTCAGCCACGCTCACCATGCTGCCGAAGGCGAGCAGGGCGATGTGGCTGCCCTGGCGGCGCAACTCCGCCTTGCCGATGGGCAGGGCATACATCTCCTTGATCACCGGCATGCCCGGACCTTTGCCGCGAGGGTAACGCACGGCGCTGGGCTGGTTGAGCTGGAAGCCGGTATAGAGCATCTGCCGGGTTTCGTTTTCATCGGCGGGCGCCATGACCACTAGGTTAGGCAGGCAACGCAGATAGCTGAGATCGAAGCTGCCGGCATGGGTGGGACCATCCGGCCCGACCAGGCCGGCCCGGTCAATAGCGAATAGCACTGGCAGATTTTGCAGGGCTACGTCATGAATCACCTGATCGTAAGCCCGCTGCAAGAACGTGGAATAGATGGCTACCACGGGTTTCAGGCCATCACAGGCCATGCCGGCAGCTAGCGTTACGCTGTGTTGTTCGGCGATGGCGACATCGAAGTAGCGATTGGGAAAGCGCTGGGAGAATTGTACCATGCCGGAACCCTCGCGCATGGCGGGGGTGATGCCCATCAGGCGCTCGTCTTGCTCGGCCATATCGCACAGCCAGTCGCCGAACACCCGGGTATAGGCGGGACTGCTGCTAGGGTTGGTTGGAATCATGCCGCGCGCGGGATCGAAGACGCTGACGGCGTGGTAGGTGACGGGACCGTCTTCGGCCAGTTTATAACCTTTGCCCTTACGAGTGATGATGTGCAGCAAGCGCGGTCCATTGAGGACGCTCAAGTTTTGCAGGGTCTGCACCAGGGTAGGCAGATCGTGGCCGTCCAGGGGACCATAATAGGTGAATCCCATTTCTTCAAACAAAGTGCCGGGAGTGACCATGCCTTTGACATGCTCCTCGGCGCGGCGGGCCATCTCCAGCATGGGTGGCGGCAGTTGGCTGAGGACTTTCTTGCCACTTTCGCGCATACCGGACAGGATCCTGCCCGACAGGGCCTTGGTCAGATAGGTCGATAGGGCGCCCACGTTAGGCGAAATGGACATTTCGTTGTCGTTGAGGATGACCAGCAAATTGGGTTTGAGATCGCCGGCATGGTTGAGCGCTTCGAAGGCCATGCCGGCGGTCATGGCGCCATCGCCGATGATCGCTATCACCTTGCGATCGCTGCCAGCCCGTTCGGCGGCAATGGCCATCCCCAGGGCAGCGCTGATGGAGGTGCTGGAATGGCCAACGCCAAAGGTATCGTAGGGGCTTTCGCCACGCTTTGGAAAGCCGGCCAGACCGCCTTTACGGCGCATGGTATCCATCCGCGAGTGACGGCCGGTCAGGATTTTATGAGGGTAGCTCTGGTGGCCTACGTCCCATACCAGCCGGTCTTCCGGCGTATTGAAGACATAATGTAGCGCAATGGTGAGTTCCACCGTGCCTAGGCCGGCGGCGAAGTGGCCACCGGTCTTGGCGACCGATTGAATCAGGAATTCACGCAACTCGTCCGCCAGCGGTACCAGTTTGATTTCCGGTAGTTTGCGCAGATCGGCGGGAGTGTCGATGGTATCCAGAATTGGAAAAACGTGTCCCATAGTCATGTTGCCAAGTTCTTGAGCGACTTAAATTTGTATTGTCAGGCGCTCATGCGGGGGTTGCAAGAACCAAAAGTAAACCATAAAAACGTATAAACGTTCATCGTTCCTGGTGAGGTTAATAAGCGCGCTCGACGATATAGTCGGCAATCCAGCGCAAGGTATCGGCTTCGGGCCCAAACGAACCGAGGCTTTGCAGGGCATCCTCATAGAGCGTTAGCGCCTGATGGCGCGCTTCCTCCAGGCCCAGCAGGGCTGGGTAGGTGGGTTTGTTGAGGGCAATATCCATCCCCTGCTGTTTGCCCAGCGTGGCGGTATCGGCGGTTACGTCGAGGATATCGTCACGGATCTGAAACGCCAACCCGATACACTTGGCGTAGTGATCCAACTGCCGCAGAGTTTCACTGGCAATGGCTGGTTGGCTGAGGGCGCCCATAAGCACGCTGGCCCGGATCAGGGCGCCGGTTTTGTGGATGTGCATGTTTTCCAGCTCAGTCAAATTCAACTCTTTGCCCACGGCGGCCAGATCGATCGCCTGTCCTCCTACCAAACCACGGGAACCTGCTGCGTGAGCCAAGGTTGCCAGGAGTTTGAGACGGCTGCCAGGTTCTGGCGCCATTGTTGGGTCCTCGCTGAGGACTTGAAAAGCCAGGGCTTGCAGGGCATCGCCGGCGAGGATAGCGGTGGCCTCGTCGAAAGCCTTGTGACAGGTGAGCTTGCCGCGGCGCAGATCGTCATTATCCATGGCGGGCAAATCATCGTGGATCAGGGAGTACACATGAATCATTTCCACGGCGCAGGCGGGACCGTCCAGGGTTTCGATGGCGACTCCCACTGCCGAGCCGGCGGCATAGACCAGCAGTGGGCGGATACGTTTGCCGCCGTCGAGCGCGGCATAGCGCATAGCCTGGTGCAGATGGCCGGGATGGATATCCGGCGGCGGTAGCCGCCGCTCCAGAGCCTGCTCGAGGCGAGACTTATAGCGCTTGACAAGATCTGCTAACGCCAAGGTTTCAATCCTGTTCATCGAAGGGAACCGATTCAATCTGTCCATTTTTCTCAATGAGCTTTTCCACTTTCTGTTCAGCCATTCGTAGGGCAGCCTGACACGTACGGGTCAATTCGATGCCGCGTTCAAAGCACCGTAAGGAATCCTCCAGGCTGAGTTCGCCTTTTTCCATTTGCTCGACCAGTTTTTCCAGTTCTTCCAGCAACTTTTCAAAGTTGATCGGAGTGGATTTTTTTACCGCCATGATTGCGCATTATTTTTTAGCCAAAACCTACGTTACCCCGCCTTGCGGCGTTGGTCAATTTCACGTTTTCATTCGACTTGACGTTGACAAAGTTAAGTCTATGGTTTTAATGTTTAACGACAAGGTTTAGACTATGTCTAAAATCTTGCGAACGGCTAAAATCTAATGCGTGGAGGATTTTGAGTATGGCACTGAAAAACAGTAAAACTGAGGAAAATCTGAAGGCCGCTTTTGCTGGCGAATCTCAAGCCAATCGCCGTTATCTGTACTTCGCAGCTAAAGCTGATGTGGAAGGTTACAACGATGTGGCCGCTGTGTTCCGTTCCACGGCCGAGGGCGAGACGGGCACGCCCACGGTCATCTGGAATACCTGGAAGAAGTGGGCGATCCCGCTACCGGTTTGCCGATTGGGCCAACGCCCAGCAACCTGAAGGCAGCTATTGCCGGCGAAACCCACGAGTATACCGATATGTATCCGGGCATGGCCAAGGTTGCCCGCGAAGAAGGTTTTGATGAAATCGCCGACTGGTTCGAAACCTTGGCAAAAGCGGAGCGTTCCCACGCCAACCGCTTCCAGAAGGCGCTGGATCAATTGTAAGTCCGAGCAGCTTAGCGGGGTAGGGGCCGGGCACGCGCCGGCCCCAATCGTTACGACTTAAAGAAAATAACCGCAGCGCCTGCGCATTCCAAACATTAACCCTTTAAACTTCGCGATCATCCGCGGCGGTCTTACTGGAGTTTTCCGGTGGCCCCCGCCACGCAGAGGGAGACAGGCCCATGGCCGAACAAGATAGCAAACGGGAAGGCAGCCTGGAGGCACCGATACGCCACCCCATCGCCTGGCGCGCTCCGGACTATTACAAGGAAGCGTTGCTGTTCGCAGAGTTGGAGCGGGTTTACGATATCTGCCATGGTTGCCGGCGTTGCTTTAGTTTGTGCAATTCTTTTCCCACTCTGTTTGAGCTCATCGATGAGTCGGAGTCCACGGAACTGGGCGGGGTCGCCAAGACCGATTACTGGAAGGTCGTGGATCAGTGCTATCTCTGCGACATGTGTTACATGACCAAGTGCCCCTACGTGCCGCCGCACCCCTGGAACGTGGACTTCCCCCATCTCATGCTGCGCGCCAAGGCGGTGAAGTTCAAGCAGGGCAAGACCTCGATCCGCGATAAGCTGATCACTTCCACCGACCTGACCGGTAGGCTCGCGGGCATCCCTGTGGTCAGTCAGACGGTGAACGCGGTTAACAGGAATCCCACCGCGCGCAAGCTCATGCAGAACGCGATCGGTATCCATGCCGATGCCTACCTGCCGGATTACGTGCCGCGGACTTTGCAGCAACGGGTAGGCAAGCATTTACCGCTGAATGTTGAAGTCCAGCCCACCCTGGATACCCGCGGCAAGGTCGCTTTGTTTGGTACCTGCTTTGGAAGTTATAATGAGCCACGACTTGGCGAGGACATCATTGCCATCCTTGAGCATAACGGCATTCCTGTGTTGCTCGCCCAGGATACCCGCTGCTGCGGCATGCCCAAGCTGGAACTGGGCGATCTGGAAACGGTGGAGAAATTCAAGAACGTCAATATGCCCATTCTGGCCGGGTTGGTGGATGCGGGTTGGGACATCGTCGCTCCGGTGCCCTCCTGCGTGTTGATGTTTAAATCCGAACTGCGGTTGCTTTTCCCGAAGATCCGCTGGTGCTTAAGGTGAGCGATGCCGTCTTCGATCTGTTCGAGTATCTGATGCGGCGCCACAAGGCGGGGCTTCTGCGCACTGACTTCAAGAATTCATTAGGTTCAGTGGCTTATCATGTGCCCTGCCATCTGCGAGTGCAGAACCTCGGGCTAAAAACCCGCGACCTGCTGGAATTGGTGCAGGATACCAAGGTCACTGCTATCGAGCGTTGCGCTGGCCACGATGGTACTTATGGAGTGAAAGTGGAGACCCATGAAATGGCCAAGAAAATTGGCAAGCCGGTAGTCGACCGGGTGCAAAAGGCTGAGGCCAATCATTACGCCAGTGATTGTCCGATTGCCGGTCACCATATTCAGAACGGACTCGAGAACGTTTCCAAACCGGAGCATCCCCTGGCTCTGCTGCGCTTAGCCTACGGTATCTGAAACTGTCTTTGACTAACCCGATATCCACTAAAGCCAGGAGCGGCTGCGCGTATCGGGCCGCTGACCTCAGAGGAGTGCCTTATGAAAAAACTTGCACGTGCCGATCTGCTGAGTCTGGAAGCCTATGCCGAGCAGCGTAAGAATTTTCGCGCCCGGGTGCTGGAACATAAGAAACACCGCAAAGTGCTGTTGGGTGGACACGCCACCCTGCTGTTCGAAGATCGTCTGACCATGCAGTACCAGGTTCAGGAGATGCTGAGAGTGGAGCGCATCTTCGAAGCCGAGGGCATCGAAGAGGAACTGGCAACCTATAATCCGCTGATTCCGGATGGTAACAATCTCAAGGCCACTTTTCTGATTGAGTACGAGGATGCAGAAGAGCGCAAGCACGCCCTGGCGAAGCTTCGAGGCATAGAGGATAGGGTCTGGATGCAGGTGGTGGGCTGTGAACCCGTGCTGGCTATCGCCGATGAGGACATGGAACGCGAGAATGAGCAGAAAACCTCCTCCGTTCACTTTCTGCGCTTCGAATTTACCCCCGCGATGATCGCTGCCGCCAAGGCGGGAGCCACCCTGGCGTTGGGCATTGACCATCCTTATTACAGCGTGACTCTCGATTGCTTGCTAGAACCCAGCCACGCCGCCTTGGTGGCAGATTTTGACTGACTGGGTTTAGTTAAAAACCATTCCCTGCTTGATTAAAGCCGACTAAGGTGGTTATTTTGCTGTGGGAGCGGGTTTAACCGCGATTGGATCGTGACTAAACTCGCCCCTCGAGGCAGTTTCCTGCCCCCGGCAAGGACACTATCGCCCTAATATCACCTGCCCAGGCGGCTTTTAATCAATGAATAATTTATACGATGCCTCGGCCATCGAGGTGCTCAGCGGCCTCGATCCGGTGCGCAGGCGCCCGGGGATGTATACCGATACCACCCGTCCCAACCATCTGGCCCAGGAGGTCATCGATAACAGTGTGGACGAGGCCATCGCTGGCTTCGCTAATTCCATCGAAGTAACGGTCTATGCCGATGGTTCCCTGGAGGTCAGGGACGACGGTCGCGGCATGCCGGTGGACAGCCATCCCGAAGAAGGCATTCCAGGGGTGGAACTGATCCTCACTCGACTGCACGCCGGCGGCAAGTTCTCCGAGCGCAGCTACCGGTTTTCGGGGGGTCTGCATGGCGTAGGCGTGTCGGTGGTCAACGCCTTGTCGAAACATCTGGAAGTCTGGGTGCGCCGGGACGGCAAGGAGTACAACATGGCGTTCGCCGATGGCCACAAGGTGTCCGAACTGGAGGCGGTCGGCGAGGTGGGCAGGAGGAGCACCGGCACTACTGTGCGGTTCTGGCCCAATCCCGGTTATTTCGATTCCCCGAAATTTTCATCGCCCCGCCTCAAGCATATCCTGCGGGCCAAGGCGGTGTTGTGCCCTGGCCTGAAGGTGAGCTTTTTTGACGAAGCCACCAGCGAGCGCGGGGAATGGTGCTACGAAGATGGCTTGACCGAGTATTTGCAGGAAGCCTTGCAGAGCGCAGACACCCTGCCCGAACCGCCTTTCGTGGGTCACATGAGCGGTGAGCGGGAAGCCGCCGATTGGGCGTTGGCCTGGCTGGCGGAAAGCGGCGAAGGGGTGTCTGAAAGCTATGTGAATCTCATCCCTACCACCCAGGGCGGTACCCATGTCAATGGGTTGCGCGCCGGTCTCACCGACGCGGTGCGGGAGTTCTGCGAGTTCCGTAACCTGCTGCCGCGGGGTGTGCGCCTTGCGCCCGAGGATGTGTGGGAGGGCTGCTGCTATGTGCTGTCGGTCAAGCTTCAGGATCCCCAGTTCTCCGGCCAGACCAAGGAACGCCTGACCTCTCGGGAGTGCGCGGTATTCGTGGCCGGCGTGGTCAAGGACACCTTCAGCCTGTGGTTGAATCAACATACCGAGGCCGGCGAGCGTATCGCCCAACTGGCCCTGCAAAACGCCCAGAAACGCCTGCGCGCCAGCAAGAAGGTGGTGCGCAAGAAGGTCACCAGCGGCCCGGCCCTGCCCGGCAAGCTGGCCGATTGCGGCGCTCAGGATCTGGCCCGCACCGAGCTGTTCTTGGTGGAGGGTGATTCCGCGGGTGGTTCCACCAAGCAGGCCCGCAACCGGGAATTTCAGGCGGTGATGCCGCTGCGGGGCAAGATCCTCAACACCTGGGAGGTGGATTCCAGTGAGGTGCTGGCTTCTCAGGAGATTCATGATATCAGCGTGGCCATCGGGGTGGACCCCGGTTCCGCCGAACTCGACGGCCTGCGCTACGGCAAGGTCTGCATCCTGGCTGACGCCGATTCCGACGGCCTACACATCGCTACCCTGCTGTGTGCCCTGTTCGTGCGCCATTTCCGTCCCTTGGTGGAGGCGGGCCATGTGTTCGTCGCGATGCCTCCATTGTTTCGCATCGACGTAGGCAAGGAGGTTTTCTACGCTCTGGACGAGGCTGAGAAACAGGGCATTCTGGACCGTATCGCCGCTGATAAGAAAAAGGGCAAGGTCAGCGTCACCCGCTTCAAGGGCCTGGGGGAGATGAATCCGCTGCAACTGCGGGAGACCACCATGGACCCCACCACCCGGCGCTTGGTGCAGCTTACCATCGAGCCCGATGACGACACTCTGCCGCTGATGGACATGCTGCTCGCTAAGAAGCGCGCCGGGGACCGCAAGAACTGGCTGGAGAAGAAGGGCAATCTGGCGGAGGTGTAGGAATGAGTACCCCGCTTGAGCGCTTTAACTGTTCCGACGGCGAGGTGATCCACGTCAAGGTGATGGGCGCCGGCAGGCCGCTAGTGTTTCTGCATGGCTGGACCGCCAACCACCGTGATTGGCTTCCCTTCCAGACGGCGCTAGCCCAGGATTGCCGCAGCTGCGCCTGGGATGCCCGCGGTCATGGTGGACACTCGCCGCGTACCGCCGCGGGTCCCAGCCTGGAGCGCCTGGCCACTGATCTGGCCGAGCTACTTGATCATTACCAGTTGCGGCGTCCCGTGCTGGTCGGCCATTCCATGGGCGTGCTGATTATCTGGGAGTATTTACGCCGCCATGGGGACGGGGCGCTGGCCGGAGTAGTGCTGATCGACCAGTCACCCAAGCTGATCACCGACTCCACCTGGCAGTATGGCATCTACGGCGATTTCGATGCCGACCGTAACCATGCTTTTATCGAGGAATTGCGCCAGGACTTTGCCGAGGCGGTGCTGCTGCTGGGCGCGCGTGGCCGCAACCAGCGCGTGAGTAAGCTCTACTGGGACGCGCCCAAGCTGTTCGACCGCCTGCGCGCCTATCTGCGCAGCCTCGATCCCACCCCGCTGATCGCCTGCTGGCAGAGCCTGACCGCCGCCGATTTTCGTGCCGTCCTGCCCACCATCAGTGCACCCAGCTTGCTGATCTACGGCGAGCAAAGCCATTTTTACAGCCTGGCAACGGCGCGCTGGGTGCACGAGCGCATCGCGGGCTCGCGGTTGCTGATTTACGAGCACGCCGATCACTTCCCACAGCTCTGGCACCGCGATCGCTTCGTGGCGGATGTGCGGGGGTTTTTGGCGGAGTTGCCGCATTGAAGGAACCCTGGGAGTGCCGCAGCTCAACTGGATTGCCAACGTCATCGGAGGCATCACTGGCTGGCGGGTGCCGCCCAGTTTTCCACGCTGGAACTGGGAATCCGGTCGCACTTAATTTGGCTGAATCCGTTTATCCTAGACTCGCCATCAAACGAAGACTCAAGGAACCTTGCGAACCATGAAAGCGCTCATTATTCCGGTTACTCCCTATGCCCAGAATTGTTCGCTGCTATGCTGCGAGGAAACCAGCAAGGCGGCCGTCGTTGATCCGGGCGGTGATATCGAACGGATTCTGGAGATCGCCCGGCAGGCCGGGGTCGAGATCGAAAAGATTCTGGTCACGCATGGGCATATCGACCATGTGGGCGGCGTAGCGGAACTCGCTGCCAGGTTGCAAGTGCCGGTGGAAGGTCCGCAGCGGGCGGACCAGTTCTGGATCGATGGGCTGGCTGCGCAGGGTAAGTCATTTGGGCTTCCTGGAGTGCGTGCGTTCGTGCCGGATCGCTGGCTAGAGCATGGCGATCGGGTTACCTTCGGACACATTGAACTCGAAGTTCGGCACTGCCCTGGCCATACGCCCGGTCACATCATCTTTTTCCATGCGGGTACCCGGTTGGCCATAGTCGGTGACGTCTTGTTCCAGGGTTCCATCGGCCGCACCGATTTTCCAGGTGGCGACTACGCCACGCTAATCCGGTCCATTCGCGAGCAGCTGTTGCCGTTGGGTGACGACGTACAATTCATTCCCGGCCATGGGCCGGTCTCGACCTTTGGGGCGGAACGCCGGAACAATCCCTTTGTCGGCGAGCGGGCGTTGGTTTAGCGGTTTTATGAGAGGGTCTTGCGCCGTCGCCGGCCGGGCTTAAAATGGTGCAGTATAGTGATTGCAGGAGTCTGAACGATGCCAAGTTATGATTATCAGTGTGAAGCCAATGGGCAAGTCGTTGAAGTCGCGCATGCGATGAGTGAAGAAATCCTCACCTGGGGTCAACTGTGTGAACGTCTCGGTCTGCCACTCGGCGCGACAGCGGCCGACGCCCCGGTGAAGCAATTGATCACCGGCGGCCATGTGGTGCGCAGCGCCAGTCTGGGCAGTGGCCAGGTGCCACCCTGCCAGACCGGTGCCCCCTGCTGTGGCGGAAATCTGTGCGGCCTAAACTAGCGCGGCCTGAACTTGCGGGGCAACCGAGCTTACCCCTCGCCGAACGCCGTCGCCAAGCCTTGGAGATAAATCCATGCAAGAGCAGTCATTTATCGACGAGATTCGCCCCCGGCATCGCTGGACAGTCGGTGAGTATCACCGGATGGGAGAAGTAGGTCTATTGGCCGAGATGCGCGGGCAGAGCTGGTGGATGGGGAGATAGTGGAGATGGCGGCGATTGGCAGTGGACCTGGGGGAAAAGTAAAACGCCCGATCCATTTGTTTTCTTTACTATTGGGCGATAAAGCGATCGTGTCCGCCCAAGACCCCATCGTGCTTGGCGATTACGCCGAACCTAAACCGGATATAGCCATTTTACGTTGGCGAAGTGACTATTACGAAAGTGCTCATCCGAACCCGGAAGAGGTATTGCTGTTAATTGAAGTTTTCGGTACGACGGCCGTTATGACCGGGATGTAAAGGTGCCTCCCTATACCCGCCACAATATCCCCGAAGTCTGGCTGCTCGATCTGCGAGTGCAGCATCCGGAGGTCTATAGGAATCCCCAACAGGGGAAATACCTGTGGGTAGCTTGTGTCCGTACAGGTCAGGTATCGCCCAAGGATTTTCCCGAAGCCGTGATCGATCTCGCGCAGTTGTTTCCCCATCAGCCAGGCAAATGAACCGAACCCATGTCCGAAGTGACTGTCACGCCCGAGGGTATTGAACAAATCCCTCTCAGGGTCTTTACCGAAAAGGCGTACTTGGACTATTCCATGTACGTCATCCTGGACCGGGCGCTGCCGCATATCGGCGACGGTCTCAAGCCGGTGCAGCGGCGCATCGTCTACGCCATGTCGGAGCTGGGGCTGTCGGCGACGGCCAAGCACAAGAAATCGGCGCGCACCGTCGGCGATGTGCTGGGCAAGTACCATCCCCACGGCGATGCGGCCTGCTACGAGGCCATGGTGCTCATGGCCCAGCCGTTTTCCTACCGCTATCCCTTGATCGACGGCCAGGGCAATTGGGGATCAATGGATGATCCCAAGTCCTTTGCCGCGATGCGCTACACCGAATCGCGCCTGTCAGCCTTTGCCCAAGTGTTGCTGGGGGAGTTGGGGCAGGGAACGGTGGACTGGCTGCCCAATTTCGACGGCACCCTGGAAGAACCCGCTATGCTGCCGGCTCGCCTGCCCCATGTGCTGCTGAATGGCACGACGGGTATCGCCGTGGGCATGGCCACGGACATCCCACCGCATAATCTTAACGAGATCGCCGCTGCCTGTATTCACCTGCTGGAAAATCCGCAAGCCACGATGACGGAATTATGCCGGCATATCCAGGGACCGGATTATCCTAGCGGTGGTGAGATCATCACGGCCGCCGAAGAGCTCCGCAGGATCTACGAGACCGGTGCGGGCTCCGTCCGGGTTCGCGCCCGCTTCGAGCGGGAAAACGGCGACATTATTATCACCGAACTGCCCCACCAGGTATCGGGCGCCAAAGTGCTGGAACAGATTGCCACCCAGATGAACGCCAAAAAGCTGCCCATGGTGGAGGATCTGCGCGACGAGTCCGATCATGAAAATCCCACCCGACTGGTGATCATGCCCCGCTCCAACCGGGTGGACGTGGACCTGCTCATGGATCATCTGTTCGCCACCACCGATCTGGAACGCAGCTATCGGGTCAATCTCAACATGATCGGCCTGGATGGCCGGCCCCAGGTCAAGGATCTGCGCCAGCTCCTCAGCGAGTGGCTGGCCTTCCGCACCGGTACCGTGCGCCGGCGCCTGCAATACCGGCTGGACCGGGTGGAGGCCAGGCTGCATATTCTGGCGGGCCTGCTGATCGCTTACCTGAACCTGGACGAGGTGATCCGCATTATTCGCTTCGAAGAGGAGCCGAAGCGACGGCTCATCGAGCGCTTCCAGCTTTCTGAGATCCAAACCGAGGCTATCCTGGAGACCAAGCTGCGCCATCTGGCTCGGCTGGAGGAGCTGAAGATCCGCGCCGAGCAGAATGAACTTGCCAAGGAGCGCGATGATTTGCAAAGCCTGTTAGGTTCGGAGCGGCGCCTAAAAAACTTGATTCGTAGGGAAATTCAGGAAGACGCGGAAAAATATGGCGATGCCCGCCGCTCTCGGTTGGTGGAACGGCGCGCCGCTCAGGCCCTGGATGAGACCGCGCTGACCCCCAGCGAGCCAGCGGTGGTTGTGTTATCCCAGAAAGGCTGGGTACGTGCGGCCAAAGGTAGGGAGATCGACCCCGAAAGCCTCAGCTACAAGGCCGGCGACGGTTTCCTGACCCTGGCCGTCGGGCGCAGCAATCAGGCGGCGGTGTTTCTGGATTCCACCGGCCGGACGTATGCGCTGCCGGCTCATACACTGGCCTCGGCCCGCGGCCATGGCGAACCGTTGACTGGCCGTTTGAGTCCGCCGGATGGAGCCTGCTTTGTGGCGGTGCTGCTGGGCAATCCCGAAGACCTGTATGTGCTGGCCTCGGATGCCGGCTACGGCTTTATCTGTACGTTGGATGATTTGCTGAGCCGCAACAAGGCTGGCAAGGCGGCCCTGACGCTGCCGGGCGGGGCGAAGGTGCTGGTGCCGGTTCCCATTGCCAATCGGGATAGCGACCGCTTAGTGGCGGTGACCAGCAGCGGGCATTTGCTGGTCTTTTCGGTGCGGGAATTGCCGCAACTGCCCAGAGGCAAGGGTAACAAGATCATGGCGATTCCACCGGCTAAGCTGGCCGCTCGCGAGGAATATCTGGTGGCGCTGGCCAGCATACCCGCTGGGGAAAGCGTAACCCTGCATTGTGGAAAGCGCCACCTGACCCTGCGCCCATCAGATCTGGATTTGTATGGCGGTGAGCGGGGGCGGCGTGGCAAGGCATTGCCGCGGGGTTTCCAGCGGGTCGAACGGTTGGTCATTGGGGAAAATAAAACCTAGGGATGACGCTCAGTCAATCCATGCATCCATCATCGGCCTGCTGACGTTGCCACACAGCGTACGATGAGGAAAGTGAGGGTTGTTCGTTTCGGCGCGCAGCGGATTCGACGAGGCCTTCGGAACGTCTCAAAGGTGACTGCCATGCCGACACCCGAGCGAGAAACCCAAACCGCTGCCTTGCGCAAGGCTGACTATAAAGGCTGCGATGGTTCCCGCAATGCCCGCACCTGCTGTAGCACCGTCGGGTCATTCCAGTCGCGGTCGCCCAGTACCTGGTAGACGATTTGTCCTTTCTGATCGAGTATGTACGTGGTGGGCAAGCCCTTCACTGACCAGGCGGTGGCCAGCGCCATGTCCACATCCAGCAACAGCGGAAAGCCGATTGGATTGATTGCCGCGAAGCTGTCGATATCCTTGCGGTTTTCGCCCATATTGACAGCCAGGATTTGCACATTGTCCTGGTGTAGTTGCTGCCAGGCCCGCTGCAGGGAAGGCATTTCCTTGACGCAGGGAGAGCACCAGGTAGCCCAGAAGTTGACGATGAGCACCTTGCCTCGGTAGTCGGCAAGCGTATGGAGCTTGCCGTGGGTGTCCTGGAGCTCGAAACCGGGCGCCGGCCGAGGCGTTGGCAAGGGTGCGAGTCCCTGCGCATTGGCTAGGGCCATGTTGGTGATAAGGCCAAACAGGAGAGTGAACGCGCGGACTTGCATAGTGTTCTCCACTTTGGGGATTATCCGATACCGACGTGATTGATATTCGCCCGTGCAGGGGCTGCTAACTGTCTCTTTCAAAGGCTGGCGCGCAGGTGCGCGCAGGCGCGCAGATGGGCGGCGGCGATCTGTTCGACCTGTGCCAGCAGATCGCTGTGCTGGCCCTGACGGACAGCTTCCTCCAGGGTTCGGCAAAGCTCGGCCAACTCTATGGCTCCAAGGCTGCTGCTGCTGCCCTTGAGATGGTGGGCGTTGTCGATCAGTGTCCCGGTATCCTGGGCCACCGCCGCTTCGCGCATTTCCTGCACTAGCGCATTGCCGGTGGTCGCAAACGTTTCCATCAGGGTGCAGAACTTCGAGCCCAACAGAGTGTGAACTTCGCTCAGTTTCTTCTGATCCATGCTGGAATCCGCGGCGGCGGTAGCGGGCTCGGCGGATGCGGAAACCCTCCAGTCGGTGGGTGACGGGTTGGTGCCTGGGAGCTGTTGCCCTGGGGTTCGGACGGGTAGCCACCGAGAAAGCAGGTTACCCAGCGTCCGTGTCTCGAAAGGTTTGGCTAAGTGTTCATCCATGCCGGCCGCGAGGCAAGCTTCGCGATCGTCCTTCATGGCGTTAGCCGTTAGAGCGATAATCGGGACTCGCGGGCTGCCCAGTCTTCGCTCACGGGCGCGGATTACGCGGGTCGCCTCAAAACCATCCATTCGCGGCAATTGGCAGTCCATCAATATAGCGTCATAGTGTTGACAATCGACGGCTTCGACAGCATCGCGCCCATCGGCTGCCAGATCAACGTATAAGCCTAACTGCCCCAACATTTGTAACCCAACGGTTTGGTTGACCTCGTTATCCTCGACCAGCAAGATCCGCCCCTTAAGTTGGGGTAGGGGTAGTTTCGTCGTGCTGTTGATCGCTATGAATTGGCTGATCTTGTCGCTGGTCACCGTAACCAGCGCCTCGTAAAGATGGGATTGGCGCACCGGCTTGTGCAGATGAAACTCGTGACTCAGAACCGTCCGCATATGTTTGGTTTGCGTCAAAGGACTGAGCAGCACCAGGCGAAGAGCGGTCAGCGCGGGGTCGGCGCGGATAGTGCGGGTTAGTTCAAGACCATCGATGCCAGGCATTGGCCAATCCAAGATGGCGACCTGATAGGGTTGGTCGCTGGCGGTCATTTGCCGCAGTTTGGCCAGAGCCGCAAGGCCAGTTGTCGCGCGGTCATGATGGACGCCCCAGCGTTCCAAGTAATTTTCCAGGATAGCGCAATTGGTGGCGTTGTCGTCTACGATCAGCATCTTCATCCCAGCCAACGGCTGCGGCGGCGACGTGGCGCGAACGGGATTATCGAAGCGAAGAGTAAACCAGAATGTAGAACCCTGATTGGGTAAGCTGTCGAGCACGATTTCCCCGCCCATGAGTTCCACGAGTTGTTTGGAAATCGCCAACCCAAGTCCAGTGCCGCCATGGCGCCGGCTGGTCGAGCCGTCGGCTTGGCTGAACGGTCGGAACAGACGCGCTTGCGCTTCCGGGCTAATGCCGATGCCGGTATCATGGACTTCGAAGCGCAGGTGGACGTGATCCTGTTGTTGGTCTTCTACTTTGACACTGACCCCCACCTCGCCGCGCCCGGTGAATTTAATAGCATTACCGATCAGATTTATGAGCACCTGATGCAAGCGGGTCGGGTCACCGCGTACCTTGTCGGGGGTTTCCGCCGCCACAAAACAGGTCAGCTCCAGGCGTTTGCGATGAGCGCGTTCGGCCAGCAGGGCACAGACGTTTTCCACGGCCTGGCCAACATCGAAGTCGATGTGTTCAAGGTGCAGTTCCCCGGCCTCGATGCGGGAAAAATCCAGAATACTGTCGATGATGCTGAGCAGCAATTCCGCCGAGCGATAAGCAGTTTCCACTTGCTCGCCTTGGGATGGGGTGAGACTGCCTTCCCTCAGCAGGTCCAGCATACCGATAACGCCATACATCGGGGTACGGATTTCATGGCTCATGTTGGCGAGAAACTGGGACTTGGTTCGAGCGGCCTCCTCGGCAGCCTGCCGGGCCTTCTCAAGCTCTTGTTGCACCCGGTGATTGGCGAGGGCAAGCCCCATCATTTCTCCGATCAACCGAAGCATCGCCAGGCGTGTAAAATCTCTGGATGGGTAGGTTTCGCTAAGCAGGACCAGAAAGCCCAGCACATTATCGCCATGGCGCACGGGCACGGCGTAGTAACCAGCTTTTGGGTTAGTAGGAGAATTGTTCGAGATGATGATCTCGCTTTCTGCCGGCAGCCTATCCAATAGACTGGATTTGAAGGCCAGGCATCCTTCTTCGCTGCTAACCGCCAAGGCGTTTTCGCCATGCGTAACAAAGACCTCCAATGCCTTGGATTCCGGTTCGTACAGCAGCACACAGCCTTGATTGGGCAGGGCCAGGCCGCTGATCTTGGCAATGCACTCCAGGACTTGCTGGAAGCGTTCTTGCAGCGGTCGTTGCGCTTGGAGGATCTGCGAGACGCGGGCCCGGATTTCGGCTGATTCCCGTTCATAGAGCTCGCGTTCCTCGCGGTGCACCGCCTCCGTAACATCGCGTTCCACGGCCACATAGCCGCGCAATTCGCCGGTTGTGCTTTGGATGGGGGCAATAGTCGATTGGGCCCAGAATAGCTCCTGACCAGTATCAGTGGATAACTGTTTGCGGCGTTTGAGAATGCGGCCCGTCCAGATTTTTCCATCCCGTAAAGTGCCCCACATGTCGGTGTAGAAACCGGTGGCCATCTGTTCGCTCTTCAGAACGCCTGGCGGTTTGCCGATGATCTCTTCTCTGGTCCAACCGGTGATGGTGGTGAAAGCGGGATTGACATAGCGGATCAGACCCTGCGTATCGGTGATAAAAATGCTGTCTGGACTGGCCTCGACAGCCATCATAAGGCGTTGGCGTTCACGCTCCGCCCGCTTGCGTTCCGAAATATCCCGCAGGTTGATGGTAAATACGGGCTGTTCGCCCAACCGGGTTGCGCTGATGACCAGTTCGACCGGAAATTCGGTTTTGTCCGCCCGCAGCGCCAGGATCTCGATGTGCAGGGCGCCGGGGGGTGCTGCGCCAGTTGGCGCGCAGCGGGCGATGCTGTTGGTGAAAATCGCTCGAGAATTGGCAGCGATCAGGTATCTGGCCGGTTTCCCGAGAACCTGCTCGCGGCGCAAGCCGAAAGTCGCCTGTGCTGGCAAGTTGAACTCGGTGATGCACCCCTGCTGATCCGTGGTGATGATGCAGTCCACGGTGGAATCTAGAATTACGCTCTTGCGGCTGTCGTCTTCACGCGCATCCGCATAAAGTTCCCCGACCCGGCTGGACATGTGGTTGAAAGCGGCGGCGGTCTGGGTCGCTTCAGAGCATCCACGCATTGACATCTGATAACCGAATTCTCCCTTGGCGATGCGTTCCATGGCGGCGGTCAGCTTGCGGAATGGACGGCTGACATAGCTGGCCAGGAGCAGCGAAAGCGGGATGACAAACAGCATCCCCAGGATAGCGATGCCTAAAGTTTTGTAGCGGGCCGCCGCCAGATAGCCTTGCAACATATCGGTGGACAGGCCCAGTTGCACCTGACCGAGGCTGATGCCGCCGTCGGAAATGTCCACGGCGGTATCGAAAATCCCATCATCCACGCTGTCAAGGTGATCGTCGGGACTGAAAGCGTGCTGTAGGCCGTATACAGTGCCTTCCTCCGCCAACAGGCTATTGTTCTTGCCCAGCACTCGCGCGTAAACCATTTCCGGAGCTTTCAGGGAGTCTGTTATCAGATTCTCCAGCGCGGCGACGTCCGTGGCGAGCACCGGATTCTTCGCGGCAGCGGCTAACAGGATAGCGTCAGTAGCGGCGCGGGCGCGTAATTCCTGGTCCTGGGATTCTCCCAAAACAGCAAGCGCGTTCCATGTCAAAATGCCGAACAGGACTGCCTCAAACAGGGCAATGGCTAGGAGGATCTTGAAACGCAATGACATGTATGATTATCGCGTGATAGGTTGGGCTGATCGAGATGCTGTTCAGAAATGGGCGTCGCATTAATTGCCGGTTCCGACTGGAATGTCTACGGTCAAGTTAACCAATTTAGAAGTATTTTATCAACTTTAGAGTCAGGTCCTGTTTATGGAAGCGGAATTTTGGCACCGGCGTTGGAAAAAAAACGAGATCGGTTTTCATCAGGCAGAGATCAACGCGCGTCTACGGCAGTTCTGGGATACGTTGGGTATCCGGTCCGGAGAATCGGTGTTTGTACCCTTGTGCGGCAAAAGCCAGGACATGCTCTGGCTGGCGCACCAGGGGCATCCGGTATTGGGTGTGGAATTGAGCCTCCTGGCCATCAGCAGCTTTTTTCAAGGGAATGGGTTGCACCCCCGCAGCCGTGAAGAGAAGGGTTTCCAGGTTTGGGAAGCTGCCGGCATCACCTTATGGGGTGGGGATTTTTTCGCTCTTGACGGTGCTGACGTCAAGAGTATGGCCGGGGTTTATGACCGCGCTTCACTTATCGCGTTGCCGCCCACCATGCGCGAGCGTTATGTCTGTCACCTCATGGCCATTTTGCCATCGACTGCCCGGCTATTCCTGGTGACCCTGGAATATCCCCAGGAGCTCATGAAGGGACCGCCGTTCTCGGTAAGTGAGGCGGAGGTGCGCGCCCTGTACGGTGAGGCCTACGTTGTCGATCTACTGGTTACCCACGATGCCCTGCCGGAAAACCCACGCTTTCGTGAGTACGGGCTGCCGTGGCTGTGGGAGAAGGTTTATCGGTTGATTCCGAAACAGCAGACGGCAGGCGCGGCAGGTGAATGAAAGCGCCTGATCTCGGCGGGCCGAGATAACCGCCGGCGGCCATGATCCCCGCGGTTATCAAGTCGCTTTTGGTTTCGTTCTGGCGTTACAGGTCTTAGCTTTGCATGGCTGGTGTGGGCAGGACGGGTAAGCGAAATGCGAAGTCGCCACAAAAAAAGCGGCCGGGCATGAGGGGCCCGGCCGAACTTGGGGGAGAGGTCGCTTTAAACTGTGCGTCTATTTGGGCATGAGAACCGTATCGATTACGTGGATCACACCATTACTGGTGACTATGTCGGTTTTGATCACGGTGGCGCCGTCAACTTTTACCCCTTTGCTCGTATCGATGGCGATGGACTGACCCTCGACGGTCTTCGCTGATTTCAACTTAACAACATCAGCTGCCATTACTTTGCCAGGCACCACATGATAAGTGAGTACCTTGGTGAGGGCTTTTTTGTCTTTGAGCAGCGCGTTCAATTTGTCCTTGGGAATCTTGGCGAAGGCTTCATCGGTGGGGGCGAACACGGTGAACGGACCCTCGCCCTTCAGCGTATCTACCAATTCGGCAGCTTTGAGAGCTTCCACCAGCGTGGTGAAACTTCCGGCGGCCACGGCGGTGTCTACGATGTCCGTCTTGGGGGCGGCCACCTGGTTGGCGGCTACCGCGGGCTTGATGAACAGAGACAGGGTCAGAATCATGGCGGCGATGGCCGTAAGCAGGCAGGCAGGCAGCAACAAAGTCGCCTTGAGCGTATTCATGTCCCGAACTTCTATTTTCATGGTGAGTACCTCTTTAAAATTGGTTTCAGGGGTATGCATTAGCTGCATGTACACTTTGTGTATATATGTTTAAAGAAGTTCGCTCGAAATATTAAAAATAAATATGTACAAACATTACCTATCAAGAATCTCGCGAGATCAACCGGTGTGCTGAAGCGGAAAGCGTCTGGGAAGGGAACGTAGCAGCGCGACTCTAGGGGGAAGGCGTGGTCAACCGTAGATAATGAATGCTGAAAAACTGTTGCGTGTCAGTCCAGACCTGCTCGGCCTGATAACCGGCTCGCCGGGCAAGCTGATGAAATTCAGCAACGCTGTATTTGTAAGAACTCTCCGTGTGCAGGGTCTCGCCGGCCGCGAAGCTGAACCAGCAATTCTCCACGCGAACCCGCTGCGCATACTGGCTCATGAGGTGCATCTCTATGCGTCCCAGGTCCTCGTTATAAAAGGCCTGGTGGCTGAAGCTGACCGGGTTCAGGTTGGTGTCCAGTTCGTTCTGAATGCGTCTTAGCAGATTGAGATTAAACTCGGCAGTCACTCCCTGGGCATCGTTGTAGGCCGCATGCAGGATAGCCGAGTCTTTCTTGAGATCGACGCCGATCAGCAGGGCGCCGTCCGGCCAAAGAATTTTTCTGAGCTGCTTCAGAAAAGTCATGGCGGCATCGGGTTCAAAGTTACCAATGGTGGAGCCCGGGAAAAAAGCCAGTTTTCTGAAATTGCTTGGACAATAGGAGAGGTGCAGGGTATGGCTGAAATCCGCACAGGCGGCGTGTACCTCCAGCCAGGGATAATCGGCCGCGAGCTGGCGGGCCGAATTCAGCAGAAAGTCCTTGGAAATATCGATCCCCATGTAAGCCGACGGCTGCAAGGTTTCCAGCAACAGACGCACCTTCTTGCTGGCCCCGCTGCCCAGTTCGATGAGCAGGCATTCCGGTCCAGCCAGCGCCGCGATGTCCCTGGCGTGAGCTTGTAATAGGCCGATTTCCGTGCGGGTGGGGTAATACTCGGGTAACCCGCAGATAGCATCGAACAGTTCCGAACCCCGCCGGTCATAAAAAAATTTCGGTGGGATCATCTTGGGCTGTAAGGCCAGGCCGCGCAGGACTTCGTCGCGCAGGCTGGCGGTGCCCGGGTGGTTGTCGTAGAACCGTACTGCGGGAGCGCTGTTCATCGGTCGTCCGCCAGGCGGATTCCGGAGAACTGCCAGCGATCCCCGGGGTAGAAAAAATTCCGGTAACTGGGACGTATATGCGAGGCTGGCGTGACGCAGGAGCCGCCACGCAGCACCATTTGACTGCACATGAATTTACCGTTGTATTCCCCCAAGGAGCCGGCCAGCGGACGGTAGCCGGGATAGGGTGCATACGGGCTTTGGGTCCATTCCCATGCATCGCCGAAGAGTTGGGCAGGGGCGATCGGCGTGGCTGCCGCGGGAAGCGGGTGCAGGCAGCCGGAGTCCATAAAATTGCCGGCAATGGGCTGCGGGGTGGCGGCCAGTTCCCATTCAGCCTCGCTGGGCAGGCGCTTGCCGGTCCACCGCGCATAGGCATCGGCTTCAAAAAAGCTGACATGGCAGACCGGTTCCTGTTCGGCCACCGGCCGCATACCCGCCAGAGTCATCAGCCACCAGTGGCCGTCCAGCTTTTCCCAGTACAACGGCGCCCGCCAGTTGTGTTGGCGGACGCTATTCCAACCGTCGGAAAGCCAGTATTCCGGCCGTTCGTAGCCGCCAGCTTCCATGAACTCCAGGTATTCGCCATTATTTGCCAGGCGGGAGGCCAGCGCATAGTCCTGCACGTACACCTGATGGCGCGGGGTTTCATTATCGAAGCAGAAGCCTGCGCTGGCATGGCCAATAAAACGCACCCCGCCGACGTATTCGCTCCAGTTGAGAGCTGTTGCCCGAACGCTGGAACCCTTTGCATCGGGCCGGTTCTCATGATAGCGGGGCCGCAAGGGGTTGTAGGCGAGGATATGCTTGATGTCCGTGAGCAGGAGTTCCTGGTGCTGTTGCTCGTGATGGAGTCCCAGCGTTAGGCGGGCGGCAAATTCATCCCACCGCGGTTCAGCCAGGGAGTCGATAAGCTGAACCATGGCGGTATCGACACAGACCCGGTACTGATAAACCTCGGCCACCGTGGGGCGGGACAGCAGGCCTCGCTGTGGACGGGGAAAGGGTTGGCCGTGGGTTACATAATAAGAGTTGAAAAGGTAATCAAAGCGCGGATGATATGGCCGATAGTCAGGTTGGAAGGGAATCAGCAAAAATGTTTCGAAGAACCAACTGACATGGGCGATATGCCACTTGGGTGGACTGACATCCAACATGGTCTGTATGCAGTAGTCTTCCGTGGCAAGTGGCAGGCACAATTTTTCGGTCTGGCGTCGGACTTGCAGATATCGCGCTAGGAGGTCCTGCCGGTCATGAGAAGCTTCTCGACGAGTCTTGGTCATAGGTTCTGCGTTGTTCGATGAGGGCATGGATTGGGTTCCCTCGGGGCTGACTTATTTGACCATAAGTATAGTCGAAGCCACGAAGCTGGTTTCTGAAGCTGGTGTTGTGGGCAATGTTCCTTTGGCAAGTGATTGGCCGGGTGGGTTCAAATCATGCGTTGATAATTTTAGGGTCTCGGGTTCGGCGGAATCGCGGCCTTGTCCTTCGCCCGGTCGGCAGTAGCGGATGTAGTGCCGCGTTCTGAACTAGCCGGTTCAGACCAGGTGTTGCCGCCGGGTTGGCGGCACTTCGCGGTAGACGCTCTCGCTGAGAAAGTACACGAGATACCGGTTTATAGAAATCGGTTATAAATTTATGGCGAAAAAGTTCTTTGGAAGCATATAGCGGGATGCTATTTTAGAATGCGTTTTTAAAAGCCATCCCCTGGAGGACGGTGATACGTTATGCAACCTAATGCAAGGTGCGACAAGATCGGATCTGGGGGAAGAGTCTATGTATCAGTATGACCAGTATGACCAGGTGATTGTGGATCAGCGCGTGGCGCAGTTCCGGGGCCAGGTGAAGCGCTATCTGGCCGGTGAGCTCACGGAAGATGAGTTCCGCCCGCTGCGCCTGATGAATGGGTTGTACCTGCAACGCCATGCTTATATGTTGCGTATCGCGATCCCCTACGGACTGCTGTCGTCCCGGCAACTGCGGATGCTGGCGCATATCGCGCGCACCTATGACAAGGGCTTCGGTCACTTCACCACCCGTCAGAACGTCCAGTTCAACTGGCCGAAGCTGGAGGATGTGCCCGCCATTCTTGCCGATCTGGCCAGCGTGGAGATGCATGCCATCCAGACCAGCGGCAACTGCGTGCGCAACGTTACCGCCGACCACTTGGCTGGGGTGGCGGAAGATGAAATCGAAGATCCCGCGCGTTTACTGCGAGATCATCCGCCAGTGGTCCACCTTCCATCCGGAATTTTCTTATCTGCCGCGCAAGTTCAAGATCGCCGTCACCGGCGCCAGCCACGACCGGGCCGCTGCCCAGGTGCATGATATCGGGTTGAACCTGGTGAAAAATGCCAGGGCGAGGTAGGCTTCCGAGTGCTGGTGGGCGGGGGCCTGGGTCGTACCCCTATCATCGGCCAGGTGATCCGTGAATTCCTGGAGAAACGGCACCTGCTCTCCTATCTCGAATCCATCCTGCGTGTCTACAACCAGCTGGTCGCCGCGATAACCTCATACAAGGCGCGCATCAAGATCCTGGTTAAAACGCTGGGAATAGACAACTTCAGGGCAATGGTTGAAGAGGATTGGAGTCTCTGCAGGAATCCCAACCTGGCGCTGGAACAGGCTGAAATCGACCGGGAGGAGTGGTTTTTCGCACCGCCGGCCTACGCGTCGGAAGCCGCCTCGGATACCCATTTTGCGGGCTATCTGGCTGCCGACAACGCCTTCGCCACCTGGGTGCGTCGCAATGTAACGGGGCACCAGCGAGCGGGTTATCGCAATGTGTTCGTGTCCCTGAAAGCGCCATTGGTGCCGCCGGGGATATGACCCATGAGCAGATGGACGTGGTCGCCGATCTGGCAGATCGCTACAGCTTCGGCCAGATCCGTACCACCCACGATCAGAACCTGTTGCTGACTGACGTGCGCCAGGCCGATCTGTATCCCCTGTGGCAGGCGCTGCGGGAACTGAGCCTGGCCACGCCCAATATCGGTACTCTCAATGACATGATCTGCTGCCCAGGCCTGGACTATTGTAGCCTGGCCAATGCCAGGCCATTCCCTCGCAAGCAGATCAACGAGTAGTTCGACGATCTGGATTATCTCTATGACCTGGGCGAACTGCGACTCAAGATGTCCGGCTGCATGAATGCCTGCGGTCACCACCACGTGGGGCACATCGGCATCCTGGGCGTGGATAAGCATGGTGAGGAGTGGTATCAGATCAGCCTGGGCGGCTCTGCCGAAAATGATGTGTCGTTCGGGCAAGATCTTGGGACCCTCGGTAGCCAAGAGGAGGTGGCCAAACGCTAGAGCAGATTTTGCTGGCTTACGTGGAGCGGCGCGAGGAAGGCGAGCGCTTCCTTGACACTTTCCGGCGCATTGGTATTAAGCCCTTCAAGGAGCGGGTCTATGCGACGGACGCCAAGGCCTCCCAGAGCGATGAGGAAAGGCGCTATGCGGCAAATTATTAAGGACCGCAAGATCGTCACCGATGCCTGGCGCCCTGTGGATGATGGCGAGGCGCTGCCTGACGGGCCGGTCATTGTCACCCTGGCTCGCTGGCAGGCTGAGAGGGAAGCTCTGCTGGCACGGGGGAGCGGTATCGGCGTGCGCCTGAAAAACGATGCCGATCCTCATGCAATCGTCCAAGATCTTGACCACTTTCAGTTAATTGCTCTGGAATTTCCCTCATTCCGGGACGGTCGGGCCTATTCTCAGGCCCGTTTGTTGCGGGAGCGCTATGGTTACCGGGGCGAACTGCGCGCGGTGGGGGATGTACTGCGAGACCAGTTGTTCTTCATGTATCGCAGCGGATTTGACGCTTTTGAACTGCGGTCCGATCGCGATCCGCAGGATGCGCTGGAAGCCTTCGCGGAATTTACCGTGACCTATCAAGCAGCGGCCGATGAACCCTGCCCCCTTTACCGGCGCGGGCGTTAAGTACGCAGGATCGTGAACCGGCCGCTTGAGAATAACAGGGACCCCTCGGTCGCGAACTGGGGGGTTTTTTTCTAGGAAAGTAAACCTGGCTTGAGGGTCTAACGTGGTATCCCGACTGAAACGCGGGTGGAGGAGGATGCCATGGCCAGGATCACGCCACGACCGCCACCGACGCAAGCGCTGGCGCTAAGCTGCCTGAACCAGCGCTGCCCGGCGTGTGGGGGACCACTCTGGTTTGCCTATGAGAACAATCGTACGGTCACGACTCTGGATGCGGTGACTGCGGTCACCTTGCAGATCCGGCGCTGCGTGAATCCGGCCTGCGGGTTTTACCACCGGCCGTACCGACCGGAACTGGAGGGGCGGCTGGCGCTGCCGCATCACGAGTTTGGCCTGGACGTAATTGCCTGGGTGGGGGCCTGTCGGTACCAGGACCATGACACGGTGACTGAGATTTACCAGGCGCTCACCGGACGGGGCGTAGCGATCGCGCCGCGGACCGTGAATCATCTGCTGGCGCGCTATGAGGAATTGGTGAGCGTGGTGCTGGCGACGCCGACGCAGCGGGCGGGCTTGCGCCAGCAGGGCCGGCTGATCCTGGCGGTGGATGGCTTGCAACCGGACAAGGGGCATGAAGTCCTGTGGGTGGTGCGGGAGGTGCTGTCGGGCAACATCCTGCTGGCTCGCAGCCTGCTGGCATCGGGTCGCGACGAGCTGAGCGCGCTGCTGCGGGCGGCGGTGGCGGGGTTGGAAGACCTCCCGGTGGTGGGGGTGATCAGCGACGGCCAGCTGGCGTTACGGCAGGCGGTCGCCGACGTCTTTCCCGACATCCCGCATCAGCTCTGTCAGTTTCATTATCTGCGGGAAGCCGGTCGGCCGATTTGGGAAGCGGATCGGCACGCGCAGAAGGAATTGCGCAAGCGGGTGCGCGGGGTACGCATGATCGAGCGGGCGGTGGAGGACCGCACCGACCCGCCGGCTGAGATCATCCGCGGTTACTGCGCGGCAGTCCGGGGCGCCCTCGGCGAGAGCGGCCATCCCCCGCTCGACGCCGGAGGACTCCAACTCCAGCAGCGCTTGTCCGCCATTACCGCCAGCCTCGACCGGGTGGCGCAAAAGGGGGGGCCTGCCACCCCTCAGCCGCCTGCAACAAGCCCTACAGCGGGGGTTAGACGCGACCGCGCCGCTCTGGCCGGAGGTGGTCATCGGGCAGGGTTGGCTCGCGGAGGCGGCCCAGATCCTGGCCAATCCCGACGGCGCGGACCGCGCCACGGTCGAGGCCCGCTATGCCGTGCTGCTCGCCGATATTCAGGAGGAGGCTGCCCCCTCGGCGAGCGTGCAGGCGCTGGCCGCCCAGTTTACCAAAGTGACCGCCAGCTATGGCTCGCTGGTGTTCACCTGCTACGACGTGGCCGGTTTACCCCGCACCAATAATGATTTGGAGCAGTTGTTTGGGAGCTTGCGCCATCAACTGCGCCGCGCCACCGGACAAAAAAATGCCCCGGCCAGCCTGGTGGTGTGCGGCGCCACCCGCTTGCCGGCGGCGGTGGCAAGTCAGATCCACACGTTTACCGCGGCAGAACTGGCCTCCGCTGATCTTCCGCGGTGGCGGACCGTGCGCGCCCGCGGGGAGCAACGCCGCTTGCCCCGCGTGTTGGGTCGGCGGTTTCGGCAGGATCCAGACGCCTATCTGCAAGCCTTGGAAGAACGCCTTATCAAGCTAAGTTTGCCACCCTAGTTTTTTTTCATTCTCATGGATGTGAGATAATTTTAAAAAGCTTGCCGTGTTTTTTCATTTCAGCTAACAATTTCAACATTAATCTAAGCACCCTATATTTGGTATGCAACCCCAGAGGTGGATGGGTTAGAACACCATAGCAATAGATACTATGTCGATAGCGTTTCCCATCGCTTTGCCAGGAACAGCTATCGGCAGAGTTTCACCTTGTTGCGAAGTGCCTATCTGGTCAATCCGCGCGTAGCCGTCGAGAGATTTCTGCCCAATACCAATAGCCCTCTATATGATGTTCTGTAGGCGAGCCGACGGGCACGGCGCGCCCGTGACCATGGCTTATCCAGTATCAATGGGATGGCGATGGAGGAATAACAGAGGTGAGCGGTTTCGTGTTGTCGTCATTCACCATGTTTTTCTCCAGGATAGTGACGACTACAGTGGTGATGTTGTCGGTAGCGCCGCGTACCAGAGCCAGATGAACCAGGGCATGAACGATATCTTGGCCATTGCCATGGGTCAGCAGACTGGCGATTTCGGTATCGCTGACGACTTTGTTAAGGCCGTCGCTGCAGAGCAGAAATACATCGCCGGCCTGAAGCTTGAAGTGTATTGCATCAATTTCGAGGTACTCTGAGGAACCCACGGCACGGGTAATGACATTGCTCAGAGGATGGTCGTGGGCTTCCTCAGGTCTGACCAAGCCCTCGTCGATCAGGTCCTGAATCTGGCTGTGATCGCGGGTCAACTGTTGTAAGTGACCGTCCCGCAATCGATAAAGCCGACTGTCGCCCACCCAGAGACACGAGCCTATATCCTGATAAGCCAGCAGGATCACGACGGTGCTGCCGATGGTGCGATTCTGATAGTGGTGCTCCGATTCTTCCATTAATTGCTGGTTGGTATTTTGCAGCCGCTGTCTTATGGTCGTGATGAACGTTTCCCAGTCGGCAGGAGGCGGAGCTTGGCGTAGGTTATCGATGACCATCCGGCTGGCCACATCGCCTGCTTCGTGGCCACCCATGCCGTCAGCCACGGCCCATAGCCCCAGTTCGGGCAGCGCCAGGTAGGCATCCTCGTTGATCTTGCGCACCATGCCTACATGGCTGTGATCGGCGGATGACCACGCTAAGTGCCTTGCCGTTTTCATATTAATTCCTTAGCCGAGCTTGGGTTGCGGTCTCGCAATTCGCATTCCATGCTGCGGTAACAATTAAGCGATTCATTCTGTTCCTTACATTTCGCCAGGGCTATAACCGCGCGTCTGAGGGGTATGGACACTATTCTTAAGTGTTGCGCAGATCGGTGTGAATATCCAGGGGGATGAGGACGTCATCGTATCGATTTCTCTGGGTTTTGGTTAACTAGTGAGCCCGCGATGAGCCGCAAGTTAAAGTTCTAGCTTGAATAACCAAGGGTTTATTACCAAGGATGACAAGGTTTGTCCACCATACTACCTGTTCCAAAACACGCAAGATCGCGAACAGATCAGCTCTCGGGTTGCCTCGCCCGGCATACGCTCCAGTTAGCGGGGTGCTCCAGGCTTGCTGCGCATTTCCTCATGAACAGGCGTTTATGGGCAAACTCTATGCCGTGTTTTTTGAAAATCTATTCATACTGTAAACCATGCCAACAGCGCCCCCAGCGTGATGATCGATAATACGGTAGTGGCTACCACCGCGCCAGCGGCGCGTTGCACAGAAATTCTATATTCCGGAGACGGAACATATACCCCACATAGGAAGTACGTTAGGCTTGCGTTTGGTGGATAGTTAAATAATTTTGCGGCATTTTTATTGCGAGGAGCGATGTTATGAAGAACGTTACCCGGGGTCTTTTGAGCGCGGCCATTGGTGTGGTGATGGCCGGTACCGCGGGCCTGGCCCAGGCGGCCGACACGATCAAGATCGCCATCGTCGGCCCCATTACCGGTCCAGTCGCCCAGTATGGGGATATGCAGATGGTCGGTGCCAAGATGGCGGTGGAGCAGATCAACGCCAAGGGCGGTGTCAATGGGATAAAGCTGGAAGCCATAACCATGGATGATGTCTGTGAGCCCAAACAGGCTGTCGCGGTGGCCAATAAGGTGGTCAACGATGGCATCAAATTCGTGGTCGGGCACCTCTGCTCGGGTTCCACCCAGCCGGCCTCCAAGATTTACGAGGATGAGGGCATCCTCATGATCACCCCGGCCGCCACTAACCCCGCCATCACCGAGCAGGGCTACAAGATGGTGTTCCGCACTATCGGCCTGGACAGCCAACAGGGCCCCGCCGCCGGCGATTACATCGTCGCTGAGGCCAAGCCCAAGTTGATGGCCATCATCCACGACAAGCAGCAGTATGGCCAGGGGGTCGCCGAAGAGGTCAAAAAGACGGCGGAGAAGGCCGGCATCAAGGTCGCGCTGTTCGAGGGTGTGAACAAGGGTCAAACCGATTTCTCCGCCCTGATCACCAAGTTGAAGAAACAAGGCGTGGACTTCGTCTACTACGGCGGTTATCACCCGGAACTGGGCTTGATCCTGCGGCAAGCTCGCGAGCAGGGCTTTGAGGCGAAATTCATGGGCCCCGAGGGTGTGGGCAACAAGGATATCAGCGCTATCGCCGGTCCGGCTTCCGAGGGGTTGCTGGTTACCCTGCCGGCCGACTTCAGCCAGGACCCGGCCAACGCCGAATTGGTCAAGGCTTTCAAGGCCAAGAATCAGGACCCCACCGGCCCCTTCATAATGCCGGCCTACGCGGCGGTGCAGATCATCGCCGACACCATCGCCAAGACCAAGAGCACCGACCCCAAGGTACTGGCCAAAACCATCCGCGAGTCCACTTACCAGACACCTATCGGCGAGGTGGCCTTTCAGGATAACGGCGATCTGAAGGAATTCCAGTTCGTGGTCTTCACCTGGCATGCCGACGCTACCAAGACCCCGGCGAAATAGGCGCTAGGCACCGCTGCCGACCGGCAAACTCACCGCCCCCGTTTCCTCGCGAAACCGGGGCGTTGACATTTACACAGGGTCCACAGCATGGCTGATTTCTTCCCGCAATTCCTGCAACAGATCATCAATGGTCTGACCCTGGGCAGCATTTACGCCCTGATTGCAATCGGCTACACCATGGTGTACGGCATTATCGGGATGATCAATTTCGCCCATGGCGAGATCTATATGATCGGCGCTTACGTGGGGATGGTGATGATTACCGCGCTCGGCCTATTCGGGCTACACACCATTCCCCTGGTCTTGCTGTTGACCCTGGCTGTCAGCATTCTCGTCACCAGCGCCTATGGCTGGACCGTGGAGCGGGTCGCCTACCGACCACTGCGCGGCAGTCCGCGCCTGGTGCCATTGATTTCCGCCATCGGCATGTCCATCTTCCTGCAAAACTATGTGCAACTGGGGCAGGGCGCGCGGGATGTATCCATGCAGCCCTTGATCACCGGCGGCTGGCGCTTCGGCGCCGAAGGCGGCTTTCAGGTCTATCTATCCTACATGCAGGTCTTGATCGCGGTGGTCACCGTGGTATTCATGACCGGCCTGACCCTGTTCATCGGGCGCTCGCGCCTGGGCCGGGCCTGCCGGGCCTGTGCCGAGGACCGCGCCATGGCCAACCTGCTGGGGATAGACACCGACCGGGTGATCTCTCTGACCTTCGTGCTGGGGGCTGCCCTGGCCGCCGTGGCCGGTGTGCTGGTGGGGCTTTATTACGGCCTGGTCAACCCCTTTATCGGCTTTGTGGCCGGCCTCAAAGCGTTCACCGCGGCGGTGCTGGGCGGCATCGGCAGTATTCCCGGCGCCATGCTGGGTGGGGTGGTGCTGGGCCTGACCGAGAGCTTCACCTCGGCCTATCTCAGCACCGAATACAAGGACGTGGTGGCATTTTCCCTGCTGGTGCTGGTGCTGCTGTTTCGCCCCACGGGCTTGCTGGGCAAACCGGACGTGGAGAAAGTGTAATGAAGCGCCATCTTCCGGAAGCCTTGATTATGGCCCTGTTGACCGCCCTGCTGACCATTCCTATCCTCGGTATCCGTGTCAAGGTGGATGGCATCAATGTCGCCCTGCAGGGCGATGGAACGCCCGTATACATCGCCATGGCCGCGGTGTTCCTGATCCGCCTGTTCCAGGAACCACTGCGAGCGGTTGCCGGTCTGGTTCACATCGAGCGGCTCCTGCCCACTCCCGAGCGCATGGAAGCCTACCGCCCCATGTTGTTGGCCGCGCTCGTCATCCTGGCCCTGATCTGGCCCTTCACCGCTTCCCGCGGCGCCGTGGATGTCGCCACCCTGGCGCTGATCTACGTGCTGCTGGGGTTGGGTCTCAATATCGTGGTGGGCTTCGCGGGCCTGCTGGACCTGGGGTATGTGGCCTTTTACGCGGTGGGCGCTTATACGTATGCGTTGCTTGCGCAGGCGTTCGGGCTGTCGTTCTGGGAATGTCTGCCGGTCTCCGCATTGTTGGCGGCGACCTTCGGTTGCCTGTTGGGATTTCCAGTGCTGCGCTTGCGGGGCGATTACCTGGCCATCGTTACCCTGGGCTTTGGTGAAATCATTCGCCTGCTGCTGAATAATCTGGACAGTTTGACCGGCGGTCCCGACGGCGTTGGCAATATCCCCAAGCCAACCCTGTTCGGCCTGGAATTCGCGCGCCGGTCCAGCACCGAGGGAGGCGCCACCTTCCATGAGTTCTTCGGCCTGGAGTATCACGGCGGTGATACCGTGATTTTCCTGTTCCTGCTGGCGCTGACGCTGGTGCTGTTCACCCTGTTCGTGATCAACCGGCTGATCCGCATGCCCATCGGACGTGCCTGGGAGGCCCTGCGGGAAGACGAAATCGCCTGCCGCTCGCTGGGTCTCAATCCCACCGTGATCAAGCTGTCCGCCTTTACTTTGGGGGCGTCCTTCGCCGGGTGCGCCGGCGCGTTCTTTGCCGCCCGTCAGGGCTTCATCAATCCCGAATCGTTCACCTTCATCGAATCGGCCATCGTGCTGGCTATCGTGGTGCTGGGCGGCATGGGTTCGCAGATCGGCGTGATTCTGGCCGCCATCGCGCTCACCGTGTTGCCGGAAGTCGCTCGGCAGTTCCAGGAGTATCGCATGCTGGTGTTTGGCCTGGTGATGGTGCTGATGATGATCTGGCGGCCTCAAGGTCTGCTGCCGGCCACCCGGCCCCGGCTGGAGTTACCGCAATGAATGGCGCTGTCCTGGAAGTCACCGATCTGAGCATGCGCTTCGGCGGTCTGGTGGCCGTGGACGGCGTGGCGTTCAAGGTCGAACAGGAGCAGGTTTTCGCCATCATCGGTCCGAACGGCGCCGGCAAGACCACGGTATTCAACTGCGTCAGCGGGTTCTATAAACCTGCTGCCGGGAGCGTCTTGCTGGGCGGCAACCCGGTTCACGGCCTGCCCAGCCATCAAGTCGCCCGCCGCGGCCTGGTGCGCACGTTTCAGAATGTGCGTCTGTTCAAGCACATGACGGCCGTGGAAAACCTGCTGGTGTCCCAGCACACTCAATTGGAAACGGGCTTTTTAGCGGGCCTTTTCAAGATCCCCAAGTACCGCCGGGCGGAGCGCCATGCCATGGAGCAGGCGGCTTTCTGGCTGGAGAAGGTGGGTCTGCTGAAACTGGCCAACCGGGAGGCCGGCAATCTGGCCTATGGCCAGCAACGCCGGCTGGAGATCGCCCGCTGTATGATCACCCAGCCCACGCTCCTGCTGCTGGACGAGCCCGCCGCCGGTCTCAATCCCCAGGAGACCCGCGATCTGGACCGCCTGATCCAGGACCTGCGCGCCCATCATGGGGTATCGGTATTGCTCATCGAACATGACATGAGCCTGGTCATGGGTATTTCCGACCAGATCCTGGTCATGGAGCATGGCCGTCCCATCGCCACCGGCACGCCCGCTGAGATCCGGTCCGATCCACGGGTGATCAAGGCCTATCTGGGGGAAGTATGATACTGGAGCTAAGCAAAGTGCACACCCTATACGGTCCCATCGAGGCGCTGAAGGGGGTTTCCCTGGAGGTGCATCCCGGTGAGATCGTCACCCTGATCGGGGCCAACGGGGCGGGCAAGAGCACCTTGCTGATGACCATCTGCGGCTCGCCCCAGGCGACCAGCGGCGCCATCCTCTTCGAGGGACAGGACATCACCCACAAGCCTACCCATGTGATCATGCAATGCGGGCTGGCGGTGGTGCCCGAGGGCCGGCGCATCTTTCCCGGTCTCACGGTGCTGGAGAATCTGCACATGGGCGGCTTTTTCGCCGACCACTCGCGGCTGGAAGCCGACCTGGAGCGGATCTTTACCCTGTTCCCCCGCCTCAAGGAACGCAGCAAGCAGCGCGGCGGCACGCTCTCCGGCGGGGAACAGCAGATGCTGGCCATCGCCCGCGCGCTGATGGGCCGGCCCAACCTGTTGCTGCTGGATGAACCCTCCCTGGGACTGGCGCCACTGATGATCGCCCAGATCTTCCAGATTCTGGCGGAAATCCGGGACGAGGGCGTGACCATCTTTCTGGTGGAACAGAACGCCCACCGTGCCCTGCAACTGGCCGATCGCGGCTATGTGCTCGAGAATGGCCTTATCGTATTAGCAGATAGCGGGAAGAATTTGTTAGATAACGAGGAAGTGCGAAAAGCGTATCTGGGGGGGTGAGGCGGCTGTGAGTGGGACTGATGAGCAGATATCTCGACATGCAATGGGAATCGAAGGACGAAGACAACACCGCTGCCGGGGAGCTGTCCGTCGAGACGATCAAGCACGAAGGAGGGCGCGATGACCACGTTCTTCATCAGCCATAGCTCCAAGGACAAAGCAATGGGCCGAGCGGGTGCGCGAGGCGCTGCGTGGCCAGGGCTACCAATCGCTGTTTTTCGACTCGCACCCGGACGACGGCATCCACGCCGGCGCCGACTGGGAGCGAACGCTCTACCAGCGCCTGCGCCAGAGCCGCGGCGTCGTCGTTCTGTGCACAGCTCACTGGCTCGCCTCGCCCTGGTGTGTCGCCGAGGCGATGATGGCGCGGGAGCGGAAAAGGCGGGTGTTCTTGCTGGCGACGGCCGACGTGATCGACGGTCGTCAGGTGAAGGGGCTTGAGGATGCAGCACTGCAGATCCCGGATTTCCTGAAAGACAGACAGTTCATCAGCCTTGCCGGCGCTGACGCGAGGAGGTGGCCCACCAGCTGCTGCTGCAAGGGCTGAAGAAGGAGGGCCTGAAAAAGCAGGACTTCAAGCTCCCCGATCGTCCCTATCCCGGCCTGGAGCCGTTCCAGGAGACGGACGCCGCCGTCTTCTTTGGACGGGATGAAGAGATCGACCAGGTCATCGACGTGCTGCACAGGCGCCGGAAAGGCGACGCCAACGGCTTCATTCTGGTCCTCGGCGCGTCGGGCTGCGGCAAGTCGTCGCTGGTGCGCGCCGGCGTGCTGCCGCAGTTGAAGCACGCGAGCCAAGACGATGGTGCACGTGCGGCCTGGGTGGTTGTGCCGCCGTTCCTGGGCGGTAAGGGACTGGAGGGCTTGCCCTGTCGTTTGCGCAAGCGTTCAAGGATGCCGGTCAGCCACGAGAGCTGGGCGCCGTGCGCGGTCGACCTTGCCGCCGCCAGCGATTTGCGCATGCTCGGAAGCGAGCTTCTGCTCGCGCAAAGCGCCCCCGACGGCTGCGTCCTGCTCGTCCTCGACCAGCTCGAGGAGGTGTTCGGCACGCCTGAGGGATCCGAGGCGCGGGCGGCCTTGAGGCTGTTGTTGGACGCCAGCGCCGATGGCGGCGAGCCCGCTCGTCGTCCTGGCCACCATGCGCTCGGATTTCCTCAACGCCTTCCAGCTCTTCGAGGGGGCGGCAAACCGCTACGAGGAGGTCACCCTCGATCCCATGCTGCGCGCGCGCTTCAGCGAGGTGATCGAGGGCCCGGCCGAGCGCTTCGGTCTCGACCTCGATCCCGGTCTCACCGAGCGCATGGTGGAGGACACCGCCTACAGCGACGCCCTGCCGCTGCTCGCCTTCACCCTGGAGAAGCTCTATGAGAAGTGTGAGGCACAGGGCCGGCTGACGTTCGAGGCTTATGACGACCTCGGCGGCGTCTCGGCCGCTATCAAGCACGCCGCGGACAAGATCCTCAGGATGAAACACTATACTGGGCTGCCGGCGGAGGATCCCGCGCATGCGCGACCTGCGCCGCGCCTTTTATAGCCTGGCCCAGGTGGGCGAGGAAAGCCAGTTCACGCGGCGGACCGCCCGCTGGTCGCAGATGCCCGCCTCCTGCGAGCGAGTGCTGAAGCGCTTCGTCGACCGAGCGGCTGCTGGTGTCGGGCAGCGCCAACGGCGAGCCGACCCTCAGCGTCGCCCACGAGGCCCTGTTCCGCGTCTGGGACACCCTCAACGGCTGGCTGCTGCAGGACCGCAAGGCGCTCGCCCTGCGCGCCCAGATCGAGGAGGCCGCGGCCGGCTGGAACGCGGAGACCGCGCCGAGAGCCGCAGCGCCTCTGGCCCGAGGAGCGCATCCTGGATGCCGTGCGCGAGATCGACAAGCAGCGGCGTCTCCCTCGGAGGACGTCGAGGACCGCCGCGGTGCGACGCCTTTCTCGGCCCCACCGACCCGCATGAGATCGCGAGCTGCCGGCCCTCGGCGCGGACAGGATGATGCGACGCTGGGCAGCGGGCGCTACGGCGACGCCTGGCGCCTGCCGCTCGGCCACGAGGCGCGGGCGAGCGTCGGGGTGCGCCTCGCCCTGCTCGGCGACCGCCGCCACGGCGTAGGGCCTGCGGGCCGACGGTCTGCCGGACATCGACTGGCGCCGGATCGAGGGCGGCGAGGTGACGATCGAGATCCGCGCCAACCCCGACGACGCGGACTCGAAGGTCGTCGAACGCCTGACCCGCGCTGTCAATTCCTTCCGGATCGCGCGCTATCCGGTCACCGTCGCTCAGTTCCAGGCCTTCCTGCAAGCCTGCTACCGGGAGGCCGATGGCGGCTGGCGCCGGGGCTTTCCGGTGGCTCTGCCGGCCGACTACCCGCCGCCGAAGCACCGGGCGCGCCATGGCAATCATCCCGCCGACACCGTCAACTGGTGGGATGCCATGGCCTTCTGCCATTGGCTGAGTGTGCGCTTGGGTTGCGAAGTCCGGCTGCCGACGGAATACGAGTGGCAGCTGCGCCGCCACCGGCGGCGACGCCGAGAGAACCTATCCCTGGGGCCCGGACTGGGACCCGCAGCAGGAGCCCTGGCGGGCCAACACCTTCGAAAGCGGTCTTGGCCGCTCAACGGCCGTGGGGATGTATCCGGCAGGGGCCTCCCCGGCGGGGATTCTGGACATGGCGGGCACTGTCTGGGAGTGGTGTCTGGACCCGTTCGAAATTCCGGAAGCTGCTGGAAGGTCCTGGTTGAGCCGTTTGGTCTCGAAGCGGCCGGTGCAAGATGACCGCCGGGTGGTGCGCGGTGGGTCCTGGCACGACCCTCAGGACTTCGCGCGCGCGGCCCACCGCTCCCCCCGACGATCCCGACTACCGCAACGACGTCATTGGGTTTCGGGTGGTGTGTTCGTCCCCATCGTTGGACACTGATCACTGAAGCGGAGCGCCAGCGGAGCCAACGGCGCGCAGCGCCGTTTTCGCGCAATCTTGCCAGTAAGTAGTTGTAGATACTGTTATTCATGTCAAGCGCCATGAAGGGCCGGATCAAAGTTTTTTCCGGATTTGAGCACTCCGAAGGCGACATGGAGGAGCTTACGCATCATGGCGCCGATGATCAGCTTGGCGGGCTTGCCCGAGAGTTCTAGCCGGTCCTTGAATCGCTTACCCCAGGCGGTTTTGTACAAGGTGACCATGGCGGGCATGTAGAGCGCTTTGCGCAAAAAGGCATGGCCCACTTTGGAGAGCCGGGGCTTGCCTTTCACGCTCGTGCCTGATTCATGGTGGCGGGGATCGAGGCCGCCAAACGCCGCGGCTTGCCGACTGTTGGCAAAACGGCTGGGGTCGGCAAAGAAGGCCAGCAGGATGGCGATGGTGCGTTCTCCCAGGCCCGGGATGCTGTCGAGCAATTCGCGCTTCCCTTTCAGGTCGGGGTTGGAGGCGATGTGTTGATTGATGGTTTGGATCAGCGACTTGATCTGTTGATCGAGCCAATCTAGGTGTTCTTGAATAGTGGTGCGCACGGCATCGCGGGCGACGCCCAGGCGATTGCTTTCCTGGGTGCGCATGGTTTGCAGCGCATCCAGCCGCATCACCAACGCCCGTAAGGCGACTTCTGCTTCGCTTCGGGCCTGCCAGGGCGGCGGATGGCGCTCGGCGCAGAACTCGGCGATGAGGCGGGCATCGACGGCATCGGTTTTGCTGCGGGTTAAGCGGGAAGCTGCATAAGCCTTGATTTGGGCCGGGTTGACGACGCTGACGGTTACCCCCCGGGGGGCCAGAAATTGGGCGCTGTCTTCCCAATAGATGCCGGTGGCCTCCATACAAACCTGGACATCTAGCGCCTCGTGGCGGGCAAGCCAATCGGCAAGATCGGCGTATCCTTGGGCAGTGTTGGTGACGACTTTGGCGCGAAATTTACCGTTAGGTAGGCGTAAAGCGCAGTCCAGCTTGGCTTTGGCGACATCGATACCGAGATGAAATGTGGTCATAATGAGTCTCAACTGATCAACCTTGTGAATGCAGGCTACCGGCAAGCCGGGCCGAAGATACTGTTCGATCTTCCATTGAGGGTGAGCGACTGCTGCAAAAATCTACGGCACGGGCTTGGTGTCCCAAGGGTGGGCACGGCATCCAGTCGCTCGAACCTGGAGTGCCCTCCAGGTAGGGTGTCTTGAAGCAAGCTAGTACACCGAATGTCTCAAGTAAATCACGGAATTCATAATAAGAATCATAATGTTGGGTTACGGCCTTCGGCCTAACCCAACCTTGTATTATGAATCCCGTGATGTACTTGGGACATTGAGTTTGCAATCTTGCTTCAAGACACCACACCTGGAGGGCGCTCCAGGTTCGAGCGACTGGATGCCGTACCCAACCTTGGGATCCCAAGTCCGCCGCGTAGATTATTGCAGCAGTCGCTCATTCTCAATGAAAGATCGAACAGTATCTTTGGCCCGGCTTGCCGGCAGCTCGCATTCACAAGGTTGATCCGTTGAGATTCATTATGACCCTATTTCATCTCGGTATCGATGTCGCCAAAGCCAAGCTGGACTGCGCCTTGCGCCTTCCCAATGGTAAATTTCATGCCAAAGTCATCACCAACGATCCCCAAGGCCATGCCGATCTTCTCGATTGGCTTGCCCAAAGAGAAGCCCTGGATGTTCATGTTTGCATGGAGGCCACCGGCGTGTATTGGGAAGACAGCGCCCAATTCCTGGCCCCCCGGGGGCTTACCGTCAGCGTGGTCAACCCGGCCCAAATCAAGGCTTACGCCTCCTCACGCTTGACCCGCAGTAAAACCGACGCCGTCGATGCCCGCCTCATCGCCGAGTTTTGCGCCGAACGTAACCCACCCCCTTGGCAGGCCCGAAGCGAAGCAGAAGTCGCCTTGCGGGCGCTGGTGTTGCGCCTGGAGGCGCTGCAAACCATGCGGACCCAAGAAAGCAATCGTCGGGATGTCGCCCGCGATGCCGTGCGTAACAATATCCAAGCACACCTGGACTGGCTCGATCAGCAGATCAAGACGCTGACCGAGGACATCAACCAGCACATCAACGCCAACCCCGACCTGAAGGGGAAGCGCGAATTGCTCGACAGCATCCCCGGTCTGGGGGAACGCACCATCGCCATCCTGTTGGCCTTCTTCGCCGACGCCAGCCGTTTTGCCAATAGCCGGCAAGCCGCGGCGTTCGGCGGCCTCGATCCCCGCCACCAGGAATCCGGAACGAGCGTGAAAGCTAAGCCCCGACTCTCCAAAGTGGGGCATGCTTTCTTGCGCAAAGCGCTCTATATGCCCGCCATGGTCACTTTGTACAAAACCGCCTGGGGCAAGCAATTCAAGGAGCGTCTCGCACGCTCAGGCAAGCCCCCGAAACTGATCATCGGCGCCATGATGCGTAAGCTTCTGCATGTCGCCTTCGGGGTCCTCAAATCCGGAAAAAAATTCGATCCAACTCTTCATGGCGCTTGACATGGATAACAGTATCTACGGGGTTTCAGGGTTTCCGGCCAGGCACTAACTAGGACTGGTCGGATCCGCCGAACGCCGCCGACGCGGCTGACTAAACCACAGTACCACCAACGCCGTCAAGGACTTGGACAGCCCTTGGGGTTAGATTGGCGTTACGCCTTGAACTTGGCCGCAGCCTCCGCGATGGCCGACTTCATGGTCGCCCAGGCAGACTCGATGCCTTCCTTTAGCGAATGCCATTCACCCTCGGTGGCATCTCCCAGCGCGGCCAGCTTCGTCTTGCCCTCCGCGATGCGTGCGTCCAGCGCTTTGTGCTCCTGCTCGATCTTCAGCTTGGCGTCTGCGGAGGCCCCGGCCGACTTGGCCTTGAGCTTGTCGAGATCGGCCTTCCACTCATCCAATTGCGCATGCATTTTCTGCCGATACAGTTCTTTCTCACTCATTGCCTATTCCTCATCATGATGGCTGAAAATACCCTGCTCCTTAGTAGCAGGAGCAGGACCCTAGGACCGTAGGGCGCAATAGGCGATAGCCGTATTGCGTCGGGTGTGTTGGCCTCCATGCGGCGCAATATGCTCCGCTGGTGCGCCCTACGCGCTCCATCAGGTTACGTTGGGTGACCGTGGATTTAAGCCCGTTAAAAGATCTCGACACTGGCGAACGCGGTCACGGTCTCCGCTTCCGACTGGCCCTTGCCCAAAGGCTCGATCCCCCCACCGTGCCTCCTCTACATCCTCTTCTCGATCTTCTTGATCTCCGCCTTCACTTTGTCCCAGAAAGACGCCTTGGGCGCCTTCTGGCATTCCTCGGCGATGAACGGAATCGCCGATTCGATACCGTCCATGTCGAGCACCGCCGCTTCGGGCTTGCCGCCCTTGGCGTAGGCGGCGGCCCAGTAGACGGCCTTGGGCTGGAAGGTCTCGTCGAGACCGATAAAGTCCTCGCAGGTCATCTTGGCGAGCGGTTTGTGGGTCGCGGGTTTGTCCGCCGCCAGCGCCAGACCGCCCACCAGCAGGGAGGTGGCGAAAAAGACGCCGCCGATCATGTCGCGAGAGATCTGAATCATCGAATGTCTCCTCAATGAAAGTAATCGAACCGCCGAGTGATCCGACCGTCCGGTTCACCGACGGTCGGAGTAGGAGTGTCTACGAGCTACGATATTTCCTCGGCCTGCTGGAGGAGCCGAGCCACCGTCGCCAGGGTCACGACTCCCACGAGGTTTTCGGCTTTGCGGCTTTCCGAGTTTGTCGATACCAGCATGACCGCCGCCTCCGCCGCCGCCATGGTTTGCAGCGCTTTCAGCAGGGGATCGCGCTCGCCGACCAGCACATAGGCACGGGTCGGCACGACCGCGGTTGCCGCATTCGAATCCGCCGCCGCCGGCGGTGGTATCACCCCCGCGATCAGGCCATCGGCTGCCACAATACCGATCATCCGGCCGGTTGGCGCCGGCCCGCCTTCGGGGATCACGACAAAGTCCTTCACCATGACAGCGCCCACCCGCTGCGCGGCGACGAATGGCCTTTGGAACCCTTCCGGCACGTTATGACCGCGGGCGATCAATTTCATGCTGTAAATGCTCTCCTCCATGAGGGTCTTGCGGACGGCATACGCCATGGCGGTCGTGATGATGAGCGGCAGCATCACCCGGTGATCCTGAGTCATCTCCGCCAGCATGATGATGCCGGTCAAGACCGCGCCGGTAGAACCGGCGATGGCGGCGGCCATGCCGGCGATGGCAAACGTGGCGATATCGACCTGCAAACCGGGGAGCAAGGCGTGGCACCCGTGACCGAACAGCGCCCCGCCGGTGGCGCCAACGAACAAAGCGGGAGAGAACACGCCGCCCGAGGCGCCGGAGCCCAGGGAAAGCCAGGTCGCCAGTAACTTCAGCCCCAGCAGCAGGAGCAGAAACCACGGTTCGGTCAACCGACCGTACAGCACGTCCATCACCGTGGCGTAGCCCACCCCCTGCACGTAATAGTGGCCCGCGAAACGGTAAAGCAGGTAAATCATCACGCCCACGCCCAGCATGCCCAGGGCATGGCGGGTGTAATAGTTCCCTGGCATGGCGTCGAAAACGTCCTCCATCCCGTAAAGCCCCCGAATAAAGACGACCGACAGCAGCCCCATCAGGCCGCCCAGCACAAAGAACAGCAGCAAAGCCAGGGGTTGAAAGGCATCGAAATCGGGAACCTCCAGGGCGGGGATGTAGAAGCTGGGCTCCGTCCCCATCAGCAGGTGACCGATAAAGGTTGCCACGACGGTGGTGATGGCCACCACGAGCAGGTTGCGCGCGGTCATCGAGACCAGCAGCAGTTCGATGGCGAAGGCAACTCCCCCCAGCGGGGCATTGAAGGTCGCGGCGATGCCGGCGCCGGCGCCGGCGGCGATGAGGGTGATGCGATCACTGGCCGGCATCCGAATGTATTGACCCAGGCTGGAGCCGAAAGCCGAGCCGATCTGCACGATAGGGCCTTCGCGCCCCACCGATCCGCCGCTGCCAATCGAGATGGCCGAGGCCAGGGACTTGATGAGGGCGACGCGCGGACGAATCAGTCCGTTGTTGTAGTAGATGGCGTCCATCACCTCGGGGACGCCGTGACCCTTGGCCTCCGGGGCGAAGTTCTTCACCAGCCAGGCGACCACCAGACTGCCCGCCACCGGCACCCACACCACGCCCCACCCCCAGGGACTCGCCGGGGTGTGCACATTGGCGTCGTAATAGAAAGAGAGGTCGCCAAGAAACAACCCATTGTGCACAAAGCCGATCATCATGCGAAAGGCCCACGCGCCAGTTCCGGCGATAAGGCCGGTGGCCACGGCCAGGAGGCTCATGAGCAGCAGAGAACGCTTTGCTGCCACGGTATCTGCAGGGTGATCTTTAGGGGTGATGGCCATCGATATCGTTACCAACGAGCGCCAGGGACGTCGCGAGCGCCGCGACGCCCCGGTCGAACTCTACGCTTCCGCTCCGAAATGCTCCCGCAGCCTGGCTTCCTGTTCCTTGGATAGATTCGACTGGATCAGCTCTATCTTCTCGCCCTTGAAGGCGTCCTCGACTTTGTCCAGGGTCACTTCGGAGGTGAGCAAAAATAGCGCCGAGGTGCCTGCGGTGACCTTCTCCCGGACCGTTTTGATGAAGCCGTCATCGATTCCGTAATCACGAAAATGGCCCGCCAAGGCGCCAGTCAGCGCCCCCACCGCCAGACCCACCAGGGGGTGTGATTCAAAGTGATGCAACGGTAGCCTGACCGGTTCCGGCAGCTTCTTTTTCGGCCCGTTGCCAATAGGCCTCCCACTCGTGATTGGCCCGATTCAGCCGGAGCGCCAACATCGTCTTGCCATGATCGGGCGACCACCAGGCGCCGGGGAGTTTGAGCCGTTGCTGGATAATGTAGCGGTGGGCACTCTCGATTTCCCCCGATCCAATCGGTAGACCTTGCTGGATCGCCCCCTGATAGTCGAGTTGATCCAAGCGGTTGCGAAGGTAGCGATCACAGGCGGTCACCGGGTCGTCGTCATCAGCCCTCACGAACGGCGCTAAGGCGTCCAACACGGCCGCGACTTGGTGAGCTTTCAGCCGCTCGTTTTGCCCGTCCAACCACGCTTGCGGATGCTCGAGGGCACCCACTGGGGCGGCTTCGCCCAGATATTCACACACAGGAAAGAAACCGATTAAATAACTCCCCTGGGTCCCAAATTGGAGTTCCACCTGGTTCGCAATCCACGGCGCGCCAGCGCCGACCGCGTGCAGGTGACTGCCCGGGCCGAACCCGGCTTTCGCCGCACAACGCCCCCACTGCCGCCCGCTTTCTGCAACCCCACCCACAAAAGTCCCGCCGCACACCGGGGTCACCCTACCGTTAGGGTGAACCAGATTCAGCCGCACTTCTTTCCAACTCAGCAGCTTGCCCTTGCGTGGGTCTGCAGCCTCCGGGGACGGCTCCACCACCGGCCCCCTCGAGCCATCCAGCTCCCCGATAAAGAGGCCCGCCGCCGTCCCCGGTTCGATCACCCGCGCCACTGCTTGTTCGTAGCTGCATTCGGCAGGATGTTCCGTCGTCCGTTGCACCGTACTGACCGGCCTCTCAATTCCGTAATGTTCCTGCAACTTGGCCGCCCCCGGCCCAAACGCCGCATCCGCCCCAAAATCCGTCATCACCCGCGGTAACGGCAGCGAACTACCCCGGCAACTCACCCCCGCCAAGGCCACTGCACGGCCGCTCGATGCCCGTGCCGTTCCGCCAGCGCGGTTCGATCCCCTCGATCGGACCCAAGGGGGTGTACCAATACCGTTTTTTTTCCCGCCCGGCCGCCAGTCGGACTCCGCTTGAGCGACCCCTACACGCTTCTCCACCCCGCGTTCCGCCCAGGCCGTCAGCGCGTCGTGGCCCCTCTGGCGCAGCTCGTCGCTCACGCGCCGTTCCGCCGCATCGGCTGTTGCACAGTCGCCCGCCGCAGCCTCCACCACCGCCCACAGACTTTCCATCCGGGCCCGTAAGTGCGGGTGACGATTCAGGCGCTCCAACAACATCCGGTCGCGGTCCGTGGTCAGCATGGGGGTCTCCTTGGGCGGTATCAGTGGGTCATACAGCATTATGAGGCCTGCATCACTTTGAATCACACCCTGGAAAAGCTGTTTCCCAGTTGGCCTGAGATTCATCACGGAAGTTAAGGGGCACTACCCGATTTTGAACAAATCGTCTGGTTACCCCTCCTACTCTAAGCCCGAGGCCACCGTCCCGCAAACGACCCCAAACGGGCCGCATAGTGAACAACTGGTCCGGAGATCCCGGGGCAAGGTCACCCGACACGCCGGGACGCCTCAGCTTGCGAGTGTGCGTGCCCGACTTACCACCGCGCGACACGCTCGACCGCAGGGTCATCCTTGGTGAGCACACGTCCGCGTCCATCACCCGCGATGAAGTAGTCCCCTGTCAGACCGCCCAGCCGACTCGCCAGCAACAGGTCCGCCGCACTGTCTCCATCCTCGACGGTGTTGCCAGTGATTATGGCGCCGCCGCTCATGACGGCCATGGGCGCTTGACCGAGCTCCATGACATATCCTCCCTCCTCCGGCCCGATCGCCTGCTTCAGCATATCACTGAGATTGATCGGCGCCGCACCACTTATGGAGGGATTGTAGGTCCCATCCGGGTTCATTGTTGCCGTATCCTCCGTGTAATTGTCCGCGTCGCCGTGACCCGTTGCGAAATGGCCTTGCAGGAGATACACGCCGGTGAGTGAGTCTTTCACCTGAGCGAGCGCGATTGAGCCGTAACAGATGCCGACCACCGGCTTGCCGCCCTTGATAAACGCCTCGAGCAGTACCCAGTCTCGAGTGTTGTTCCCGAAGTCGCCAATCGCTCCGCCGCCACCAACCCACGCCATGCCAGTGAATTGATTCAGCGCCTCCAGATCGGGTTCGAGTCGTGCCGCGAAATCATCTCGAACATCCTCGCCTTGCTTTGGACGCGGATAGCTGTCGCGAACGAGGTCACGCAAGCTCACCGGGTTTTGCAGGAAGCGGGCGTACTCGTTGATCGGGTCGAGCTCGGGCGGAACTGCTGGAAGCGAGCCTGGGTCAGTGGCTGCCGCGAGGGCTTCGTTACGCTGCGCGATGGCGGCGTTGCGCGCTGGCATTATACCTGTCGCGCTGAGCAGGCGTGAGGAATTGCCGGCCCAGTCGCGCAATCCCTTCGGTGATTTGCAGCGCGTTCAACGCCTGATCGGCGAACGGAGCCACCACGGATATGCCATACGGAACGGGCTCCTCACCGTGTTCCGTGATGGGAACGACCCGGGCTCCCTTCAGCATCAACTTAAGAACAAATAGGGTCATCTCAGGACTCATGTAACCCGAAACCGGAACACGAGCCCCAAATGTCTCACCGTTTTTGAAGGACTTGCCGCGAATATCGACACCCGTCCTGCGCAAGACATCGTCGTCGATCATTTCGATGAGTTCGTCCCTCGGAGTTCCATTGGCCAGCGCCGTTGCCAGTCGCTCGATGCGCAGCTGGCGGTCCAAAGGTACTGGGCGCGGCGTTGGAAACAAAGGTGCTTTATTGGCGGACGCATAAGCGGTGTGCTGAGCGGCCTCTGGATAGTTGCTGTAGACTTGGCTCCAGTCAACCCGCCCGCCCTGGGCGCTTTCGACCGCTTTTCTGGTCCTCCCGTCCAGTGTGTCCATTCCCGCATACGTCACTCGGTTCCCAAACCCCGTCGTCGTCGTTCTCTCAATCATGTTTGTTCCTCTTCTCGTGCCGTATCGAAGGAGATGTCCCGGTCGATGTTGAAATAGGAGGGCCGGCGTTGCTCACCTTGAGCCAGTAGGCTCGGGGCGCTGAATCCACGAAGGAGGAGCAACGCCATGAAGGAATCTACCATATCGGCCTCGTGACCACAAAGCCGTGCAAAATGGCTATCTGGGACAGAGCGTGATCGCCCGACCTCGAGATGGCTGGCGCTTTCACCGCCACAGCCCCTCGAACCTGTGCCCTGCGGTGCGCGTGTTGCGGAGGGTATGCTTGGGATCGCGGTGGCCGAGGTAGTCTTGAATGAGCCGCAGATCGTCGCCCCGGTTGGCGAGGGCGAAGCCGCAGGAGTGGCGCAACATATGCGGGTTGACGGGCGGCAGCGCAGCGCGAGCCGAGGCTTGGGCCAGCAGATGGGTTACCGCCATTAGAACCGAGGAGAAAGTCCTCTCGGGCGATCCCCTCGCCCAGCCGGCGCCGGACTACGAGTTCGCTCGGCGGGTGGCTTGGTAAGCGGCCTTCCGGGAGCTGCTGGCCAGGCTGTCGCCGGGCGCGTGAAACGCGCCCCTGCTTACGACAAAAACAGGCTCCAAGACCTTCAGGCACGCTTCGATGCGCCTGCACCCCTCGTCCAGCCTGAAGGAACCTGATCCGACCATTGACTGAGCCTTAAAGCGGGGCGGATACTTTGGAGGAGGTGGTTGGATTTCCTACGAGGAGTTCGAGCTTATGAGTGAAGACACACAACCGGCCAGTAACCTTGTGGGGAAGGCCCCGGTCAGTGGGTGGCGCGCGGCTTTTCCCCCGGCGCAGTGGCTCCCAGCGTATCGGCCGCAGTGGCTGGCAAACGACGCGATCGCCGGTGTGACCCTCGCGGCCTACGGCATTCCGGTGTCGCTCGCCTACGCATCGCTCGCCGGGCTGCCGCCGCAATACGGCATTTACTGCTATCTGGTCGGCGGCCTGTTCTATGCGCTGTTCGGCTCGTCGCGCCAACTCGCGATCGGCCCCACCTCGGCGATCTCGATGCTGGTCGGCGTCACGGTCGCGGGTATGGCAGGGGGCGATCCGGCACGCTTTGCGTCCATTGCGGCGCTGACGGCGGTGGTCATAGCCGCCATGTGCTTCCTGGCGTGGCTGCTGCGATTGAGTTCGCTGGTCAACTTCATCAGCGAAACCATACTGCTCGGTTTCAAGGCCGGCGCGGCGCTGACGATCGCCATGACCCAGTTGCCCAAGTTGTTCGGGGTCAAGGGCGGCGGGCACGGCTTCTTCGAGAGTGTCGTTCACCCTCGGTGGCCAGCTTCCCGAGACCAACCTCGCCGTGCTCGCCTTTGGTCTCGCCGCGCTCGCCGTGCTGCTGCTGGGGGAAAAATTCCTGCCGGGCCGTCCAGCAGCTCTGTTCGTGGTGGTGATTTCCATCGTCCTGTTGTCGGTGACGCCGCTGGCTGATCTCGGCTTCAAGGTCGTCGGCGAGTTGCCGCAGGGCCTGCCCGACTTTCAGCTGCCGGGGTTGCGGGTGCGCGATGTGGACGGGGTGATTCCGCTGGCGTTCGCCTGCCTGTTGCTGGCCTACGTGGAAAGCGTTTCCGCAGCACGCGCCCTGGCGGCGCAGAACGGCTACGAAATCGATGCGCGCCAGGAACTGCTCGGCCTGGGCGCGGCGAATCTGGCCGCGGGGTTCTTCCAAGCCTACCCGGTAGCCGGCGGCCTGTCGCAGTCCTCGGTGAACGACAAGGCCGGCGCCAGGACGCCGCTGGCGCTGGTGTTCGCCTCGGTCACGATCGGTCTGTGCCTGATGTACCTGACGGGGATGCTGTACAACCTGCCCAACGTGGTGCTCGCGGCCATCGTGCTGGTTGCCGTCAAGGGATTGATCAATATCGGTGAACTGCGCCATGTGTGGCGGGTAAGCCGCTTCGAATTCGGCGTGTCGATGGTCGCTTTCGTCGGCGTGCTGCTGCTGGGCATTCTCGACGGCGTGATCGTGGCGGTGCTCGTCTCGATGTTGTTGCTCATACGGCGCGCTGCGCACCCGCATGTAGCCTTCCTCGGCCGCATCCCGGGTACCCGCAGTTACTCCGACATCGAGCGCAACCCGGACAACGAGCCCGTCCCGGGCGCGCTGGCGTTCCGCGTCGACGCGTCGCTGCTCTACTTCAACGTCGACGCATGTGCGTGACGCCGTCTGGCAGGGAATCCGCGCAGCCGCTGAACCGCTGACGCTGGTGGTGTGCGATCTGTCCGCGTCACCATTCGTCGACCTGGCCGGCGCGCGCATGCTGGCCAAGCTGCATGAGGAACTCGGTGCGGCAGGGATCCGCCTGCGGCTGGTCGCCGCGCATGCGGCGGTGCGCGACATCCTTCGCGCCGAAGGACTGGAGGAAAGCGTCGGCTACTTCGGCCGCAGGATCACGGTGGCGGATGGCATTGACGAGTTCCAGGGCCGCACGTTGACGGCAGACAAACCAAACCCATGAAAACCGAACCCGCAGAACCGTCCTTGCCGGGGAAACAGCATCGATAAACGAGAACAAAACAGACAATGAACATTGAACATTAACAAACGAGACTGACAGAAGATCGGGAGGGGAAAGCTCCCTGGAAAAAGTGGGGGCCGTATCTGAGCGAGAGGCAGTGGGGGACTGTGCGGGAAGACTACAGCCCGAATGGGGATGCGTGGAATTTCTTCACCCACGATCACGCCCGCTCGCGTACTTATCGCTGGGGCGAGGATGGCATCGCCGGCATTTCCGATGGCCATCAGCATCTCTGCTTCGCGCTGGCGTTGTGGAATGGGAAGGATTCCATCCTTAAAGAGCGCCTCTTCGGGCTCACCAACAGCGAGGGCAACCACGGCGAGGATGTGAAGGAGTATTACTTCTACCTCGATAGCACACCGACCCACTCGTACATGAAATACCTGTACAAGTATCCGCAGGCGGCCTTTCCCTACGGCGATCTGCTGGAGACGAACGGCCGGCGCAACCGCAACGAGATGGAGTATGAATTGTTAGATACCGGCGTCTTCAAGGACGACCGCTACTTCGATGTCTTCGTGGAGTATGCCAAAGCTGGCCCGGACGACATCCTGGTGAAGATCACGGCGGTCAACCGGGGGCCGGATGCGGCGGAGCTGCATCTCCTGCCGACGCTCTGGTTCCGCAACGACTGGGCGTCGTGGATCGCCGAATCCAACCGATCATCCGGAAAGCCGAATCTCAAGCAAGTCGAGGCGGCCGCAGGCACCAGCATGGTCATCGCCACGGAGCCGCTGCTGGGTGAGTTCGTCCTGCCCTGCGAGGGCGACGTGCCGCTGCTCTTTACCGAGAACGAAACGAACAACGAGTGGCTTTTCCCGGGGCTAAAGGACGAGAAGTCCCTATGTGAAGGACGGCATCAACAACTGCGTCACCCATGGCGATCAGGCTGCTGTGAACCCCGCGAAGCCGGGCACCAAGGTCGCGGCGCACTACCAGGTCAATGTCGGCGCCGGTCAGACCACGGTGATTCGCTTGCGCCTCTCCAAGGTTTCTCCGGGTGCGAAGAGCAACGCCTTTGGACAGGGCTTCGATGAAATCTTCGCGGGCAGGCTTCGTGAAGCCGATGAATTCTATAAGTCGGTCACGCCGCCATCAGTGAGTGCAGACGCGGCCAACGTCATGCGCCAGGCTCTTGCCGGCATGCTCTGGAGCAAGCAGTTCTTCTTCTTCGACGCGGACCACTGGCTTGACGAGCACAACTCCAACCCGCTCCATTCCGGATATCAAAACGCCCAGAACTCGGAGTGGTTCCACATGCTCAACGAGGACATCATCTCGATGCCCGACAAGTGGGAGTATCCCTGGTATGCGGCTTGGGACCTCGCCTTCCACACGCTGCCGCTGTCGATCGTGGACCCCGCCTTCGCCAAGGAGCAGATGAAGCTGATGCTCAAGGGAGCTTATCTGCATCCGAATGGTCAGATGCCCGCCTACGAATGGAACTTCAGCGACGTGAATCCTCCGGTCCACGCCTTCGCGACGCGCTTCCTGCACCGCACCGAAGTGACCCTGCGCGGCGAGACGGACCTCGATTTCCTCCGGGAGACGTTCAACAAGCTGGTGCTGAACTTTACCTGGTGGGTGAACCGCAAGGACCGCTTCGGCAAGAACGTCTTTGAAGGCGGCTTCCTCGGCCTCGATAACATCGGCGTCTTTGACCGCAGTGCTCCGCTGCCCACGGGCGGCCATCTGGAGCAGGCGGACGGCACAGCATGGATGGCCCTCTTCAGCCAGAACATGCTGGAACTCTCGATCGACCTCGCCACCGAAGACCCCGCCTACGAGGACATGGTCACCAAGTTCGCGGAGCACTTCTACTATATCGCCGCAGGCATCAAACGGTCCGGGTCGGAGCGCATGTGGGACGAAGAGGACGGTTTCTATTACGACCTGCTCCGGCTCCCCGATGGGAGTGCCACCCGGCTTAAGGTGCGCTCCATGGTCGGACTCCTGCCCCTGTGCGCCACGACGGTGATCGAGAAGTGGCAGCGGGAGCGCATCCCGCGGGCCTTCGGGGGATCATGAAACGCCTGGGACGGATCCCCGAACTCAAGGAAACCATCCATCCCACGGGGCCGGGGCATTACGGCGTCGCCGAGCGGGGGATCCTGGCTCTGGTCAACCCGGACCGGCTCCGGCGGATCCTCACGAAGATGCTCGATGAAAACGAATTCCTGAGTGCCTACGGCATCCGCGCGCTTTCCAAATTCCACGAGCAGCACCCTTACATCTTCCACGTGCAAGGCCAGGAGCATCGGGTGGACTACCTGCCGGCGGAGTCGAACACCGGGATGTTCGGTGGTAATTCCAACTGGCGCGGGCCGATCTGGATGCCGGTGAACGTGCTCATCATCCGGGCGCTGCTGAACTTCTACCTGTACTACGGCGATAACTTCAAGATCGAATGCCCCACCGGGTCGGGCAACATGATGAACCTGTTCGAGGTCGCCAAGGAAATTGCGGATCGGCTTGGCCGGATCTTTCTGCGCGACGAGCACGGAAAGCGACCCGTCTATGGCGGCAGCGAGAAGTTCCAGAACGATCCTCATTGGCGCGACTACATCCTCTTCTACGAATACTTCCACGGCGACAACGGCGCCGGCCTCGGTGCCAGCCATCAGACCGGCTGGACCGGGCTCGTGGCCAAGACGATGCAGCTTTTCGGTCTGCTGGATGCGAAGACTGCCTTGGAAGGTGGCAAGCAGGCCGCATTCACGAAGGGTGCCCCCGGCGCCGGAAAGGAGAAGCCATGAAACCGTGGGCCAAGTATCCGGTCATCTACGAAATCAACACCTGGGTGTGGCTGGGTGATCTGAGCCGGAAATACCAGCAACCGGTGAACCCGCGATACCGCCACCGATGCCACCCGCGCGCTCCCCGCCGGAATGGGCTACGTTCGACGGGGACCCACCCCCAGTCTTTGACTCCGACCTGGCCGAACCCGTGCCGGCGTTTCAGTTTGATCAGACCATCGACTGGTAGCCGGCACGCTCGTGAGATCACCCCGTTGCCGACACGGCCCTTCGAGCTCGGCAAGAAGGCGCTGTGCCGAAAACTCGGGTCGGCCATGACTCCATGCCCATGGGCAGCCTCGAGCACCCTCGGTTTTCGTGCGTCCATCCTCTAAACTTCGTTGTCAGGTCGCTCATCGCTTGACGGCGTTTCACCCCAAGCGCACCCTTCGGATGCAATGGGCGAAAAGCCCATTGAAATTCCTATCCTCTGGAGCGAATGCGATGTCAAGCGGCGAGGTAGTTGAGATCATCCGCACATTCATGGAGTGGGCGGCTCTTGGTATCGAGATTTTGGGAGCTTTGATAATCGTGGCGGGAGTGATGAGAGTCGCGATTACTCGCGGAACGGTTCGCTACCTTTTTAAACTCGATAAGCCGGGCGCTTACGAGAGCTACAAGCACCAGATGGGCAGGTCGTTGCTGCTGGGACTGGAATTCCTGGTAGCGGGAGATGTGGTCAGGACGGTCGCCCTTGAGCCCACCTTGAACAATGTCGCCGTCCTCGGTTTGCTCGTGCTCGTCCGCACCTTCCTGGGCTGGTCCCTGGCCGTCGAAATTGACGGCCGCTGGCCGTGGCAAGCGCGGACTGAGAAAGACACTCCGTCCGAACAACCGAATAGGTAACCCGATCATGCGAAACGACAAGGAAGCCTGACTCAACCCAGCCGCAAGCAGCCCTTGGGGAGGCCGGGTCGCGCTATCCAGTCGCAGGGCGATGAAAGTGAAGGCCGGCATCTCACTGCTACCCACCGCGCGGAGTTTCAGTCGCCGACACCATCGCACCCTGCCGCCAAGGCAGTCTCGTCACCGCCGTTGACACTGCCGCCGGTCCTGGGGGCCGCCTGGAACCATTGGCAGGATCGCGGTTCCACCAGGCAGAACCAACCCGGCATGAACGACCAGCCAAAGCAAGAAACCTTCGCGCGGCGACATCTCGAGCCCGCCGACCGGTTGGCCGAAATCCTGTGCGGACTGATCATGGTGCTGACGTGCACCCTGACCGCTGGGTTCACGTCGGCGGATGGCGCGGAGGCGGTGCGCAAACTTCTCATCGCGGCCGTGGGCTGCAACGTCGCCTGGGGGATTTTTGACGGCGTCCTGTATGTCATGACTTGCATCAGTCAACGCAGCGGCCAGGCGCGGCTCATCCAGGCGATTCAAACCGCCCCCGACGCCGGCACCGCGCTCGGCATCATTCGGGGTGAAGTCGAGCCGCGATTCGAAGCGCTCACCGGGCCGGAGCACCGGGAGGCCCTTAGCCAATCCATCCTCAAGCACCTCTCCAGCCGCCCAATCGCGGTGAACCGGATGACCCGGGTCACCAAAGCTGACCTCTACGGTGCGCTTGCCATTTGCTGGCTGGAGATCCTCGCGTGCCTGCCCGCCGCGGTGCCATTCCTGATCTTCCAGGATGAGCCTGTGCGGGCGCTCCGCGTCTCCAACTTCCTCTTAATCAGGATGCTTTCGTGGTGGGCTTCAAGTGGGCGCAGTATGCCCGTGCCAACCGCCTGCTCGCTGGTGTCGCCATGGCGGCCATCGGGCTGGCGATGGTTGGCGTGGCCGCGCTTCTGGGGGGATGAAGACCCTTTGCACAGGCGGCGCCATGGGGGCGGCCTTGCTTCAAGCGTGCTTTAACGTCGCCTTCCAAGTTTCGAACGATGAACTGAGAAGTTGTAAAAAAGTCCCCTTGGTAGAATTTTAAAGCTAATATGTTCATTGACTTATAGTCGTAAAAGTCAATTTTTTCACAGCCTCTGAGAAGGTGTTATCATGACTTACCGAACGCGGCGCACCGGCCTTGTAGGGACCGCTTGCCGATCAAACGAAGAAAAATGCAGATGACAACGCCAACCGAGGCTGGCCCGGCTATTGTCCGAACCGAACGCGGGCTGACTCTGGCGGGGACCCGCACCACGTTATACGACGTGATGGATTATCTGGCCGCGGATTGGCCGCCCAAGTTGATTCGTGATCGTCTTGATTGGACGGATCAGCAAATTGATGCTGCGCTCGATTACATCGACCGTCATTGGGTGGAAGTAGCAGCGGATTATCAGGAAGTGCTGCGGTCAGCCGAGGAGATCCGGCGCTATTGGGGTGAACGCAACCGCGAACGCCTGGCCGCTATCGCTCAGCTTCCACCGAAACCCGGTCAAAAGGTCATTCGGGCGAAGCTGAAGGTTTGGAAAGCGCGACTTGAGTCCAGGGAATGAAAGTTCTCGTCGATGACAATATAGAAGGTCAGTCCGTCTTGTTGTGGGGTGTGCTAGCGGCAGTCTGGTGCGTCTCGATGAACGCGGTTACCGAGAACGCTGCAGCACATGCGGTTGCTTGAAATCATGCTGGATATTGATCAGTATCGCGGGACGCGGCGTGTTTTTAGACCTTAGACTAAGGTGATTTCCGGGAAAGATTATCCCCTCCACGGTAAGGGGGCTGACAAGGTAGGCTTTTCAATCGCGACCGCGGCGGCGCGACCACTTATAGAAAGGGCCCACACCTCGACGCGCGCCACTGCGCCGGTCCCATGCCCGTCCAGCGGTAGAAGGCGCGGGTGAAGGCGCTCGGGTTCGCATAACCGAGAAGGTCAGCGATCTCGTTTGCCGGTAGGTGCGTGCTTTCAAGAAACTGACAGGCGAGGGTGTAGCACGCTTCCTCGCGCAGTTGCCTGAAGCTGGCGCCCTCGACGGCCAGGCGACGGCTCAGGGTTCGGGCGCCAAGGCCGATGCGCTCCGCCTCGATCAATTGGGCTTTGGCCGCCGCCACGGCCGCTGTGGCCGTTTCCTGCTTGGTGCGTTTGAGATCGGCCTCCTGTTTGGAAACGAAGCCCTTGGTCGTCAGTTCCAGCGCACGGCCGAGATCCTTGTCGGTGAACGCCAGCTCGCTTTGCCGCTGGGAAACCAGGGCAGCGACGCTGACCCTGGCGTCCCGCGCCTGCTTGACCTGGGCCTCGGCCTGGCGCAGTTGCGCCTCCAGGGTCGCCGTATCCATCCGCGCCACCACTTGGCCCGCTTCAACCAGATCACCCTCGTTGGCCAGCACCGCTTTGATGCGTCCGGCCCACTTGGTGGCGACATCAACTTCGATGGCTTCGATGCGGCCATTACCGGACGCGAACCCATCCGGCAACGCGGGTTGCTGAAACCACAACCAAACGAAGATGCCACCGGCGATCACCACGGCCAGTATCGCCACCCCTTTCCACCATCGTTCTACCTTCATCGGCTCATGCTCCTCGTTGCCTCACCACGGTCCCAGGCAGGATACAACCGGAGCTAGGCTTTCCCAACGTCAAATCGGTCGTCGCCATCCTCAGGCTATTTCCCTTCTACCGGCTCCTCGCCCGGATTCTGGGCGCTGAACACGCCCGCTCCGCAATCGTAGGCGAACAGTTCGGCGTAGCGGCCCCAGTCGATGATCACCTGCCACATAAAAATAGGAGATTCAACCCCCTGAGGCGCGGTAGAGGCTGAAGGCTAGGCCACGAGCCGTGCGGTGTCAACGGCAGTGTCGAGGCATGTGCAAGGGCTTCGGCCCGCCCGCAGGGGACGATCACGGCGATTTTCCGGGCGATGCGCCCCGCGCCACCCGGTGTACCGGTCACGACGCGCACGCAGGCTATAACACCTGGGAGGTTCGCTGCGGTGCCTTCCGACGGCTCAGCGCCGAGGCGGGTACCCGGTCACCAGTCGATGCGCTGATCGAACGGGTACTCGGGCTCAGGCGGCGCCATCGCATCCCGGTCCGGCAGGGTCGAACCGCCCCGGCTAAGGGGCCAACCGAGTTTCCGGCAGCGTGGTCAGTGCCAGGAGCCCTCAGTCTGCAGCGACGCCCGACTGGCGTGCGGCATGAGGGTCAGCGCGGAACAGTAAGGCCATGGCCGTCAGGACCAGAATGCCGACCACGAGCTGGAACGGCCGCAGATTGCTTCCATCCGGCACGACCATCACCGGAATCACAGAGGACCAGGCATTGACCGCTGTGTGCAGCATCAACACTGGCAGCACGCTGCCCTGGGTGCGGTTGTAGAGCCAGGCAAACAAGACCGACGAGGCGATGGCGCTCGCCGCATACAGCCCCATCGGCAGGTGGCTCTGCACGGTGCCCACGAGATAGAACAACGGCAGGTGCCACAACGCCCACACCCCTCCCAGGGCGAGACTCGCAACGCGCCAGCCCACGCGCACCTGCAGGGCGGGCAAGGCATAGCCGCGCCAGCCGAACTCCTCGCCCAGCGGCCCGCCCACCAGAAACACCAGGAAGAAGTTCGCCACCACCATCGGCACGTGTCCCGCGGCCGGCGAGGGCGGCAACGTGCCGCCAAGCGCCACGTGCAACCCCGCTGCCAGCCCCATGAAGGCGACCGGAAAGAAGAACGCGAGCACCATCCAGCGCCAGCCCACGCGCCATTGCAGACACAGCTTCAGCCAGCGCCGCAATCCGGCCCGTCCGCTGCCATGAGCCACCACGGTCACCGCAGCGATGCTCGGTCCGAAACCACCGATCAGCGCCAGGGCGTTCGCCGCAAAAGCCGACTCGGCTTTCAACATGGGCGAAAGCAGCCAGCACCCCCACGACCAAGCAAAGGCCAAGGAGAAAAAAACTCCAAGCTGTTTTGGAGCCCCAATGTCTTCAGGGTGCGTAGAAAACTGGGTCACGATTGGGTCACAAGGTCAATTTACGGGGTCGAGCCACAGCCAGCAACAAGATGCCAACGACACCCGCTACCAGCAGCCCTAAATCCGCCGGAACATCAAACAAAACCGCTGCCTGGCTACCCACAAAACACCACAGGACGGGAACCACGAATGGGCCTCGCGGATACGGTTTCACCAGAAATGCGAGCAAGCCGATAGTGAACAGCGTGGTGGGGCAAGGGAGTCCGAAAGTGGGAAACGCCGGGTAACGGTGGCCAGCGAAATATGTCCATGCAGGATAAACGGCAAGTGCAAACAGCACCAGGCACAACCCCGCCGATTGGCGCCACCCGGGAGTCACACTGTATTGGAGTTCGCGGTGCACAACGCCAACCCAAAAGAAAACTACGGCAGCCGCCAAGAATAGCGCCGCGAAAGCGTAGGCCAGCGGATTGATCGCAGTAAAAAACGCGAGGTGATAAGCCAGCGCCTGCCAGACCCACAACATAGCCAGAATGCCTGATATTCCCACGCCTGAATAGCTGCGCTGAGCGATCAACAGCGCGACCGCAAGCAAACAAAGCCCCAGCAGAAACACCTGAGCTGGCCAAACTGCCGTGTTGTAGGCGCTGAACACGCCGTAAAACTGTTCAGTCGTGAAAGGTGGTTGCATCACTGGCCAAAGTAGGTGGCCTTGCAACCCGGATTCAGTCGACATCATTCCAGCGGTCACGGCAGGGCTTGCGCGGATGCCGCCGAGCCGCGATGCATTGGCCTGTGAAGAATCACGGCAACCACGACCCAAAGCCCAGCCGCAACAGCGGATTGCCAGATCAGGCCTTGCTCGAAGGAAGTGGCGGGGTAGAGAACGAACAGCCAGCCGGTGTAGCTTGCATGCATCAGGACCGCCAGCAACAGGCTTTTCGTGTTCGCGTAGACCCACGTCATCAGCAAACGATAGGCGGTCAACGTCGAAATGTAGAGGACGGCGAACTCCAACACCCAGGCGACGCCCATCGTGTTGAAGTTGTAGCGGAAGTCGACCAGCAGGTGCCAATTCGCCGACATCAAGCCGAGCGACAAGCCGGCCGTTCACAGCCGCTGTCGTGCCAGCAGTCGCGGTGTCGCAAAACCCGTCCATCCGATTTCCTCGAAGCTGCCAGCGACGAGTGATCGCGAACAGTGGCCACTGAAAACGGGGGGCGAACGCCGGATCCACGAAGACACTCAAGGGCCACAGGATCGCGAGTAGGAAGAACGGCATGGTCAGCAGGGCGAACGCGTACCAGCGCATGCCAGCCCTCCAGCTCGTCAGGCTCAACCCAGCGAGCCCAACCCGCACGGCCCTCAAGGAGCGCTGTCAGGACCAACCCGCTCGTGCTCGGACCCAGCAGCATCAGCACGAAGATGAGGCCCGTGTCCAATGGCCGCAGCTCGACAAGATCGAAGCCCGTAGCGCTGAGAACGATCAGGATACCGCCACAACTGATCCCATAGGCCAGGGCGAAGTAGCCGATCAGCGGATGGCGCCGTAACCAAGGTACGAGCGTCATGGGCTAACCTGCTGAATGAGCAACTTGACGATTTCCGCCCGGACCTCTTCATCGTGCCCCACCAGCACATGGCCGCCGTTCTCGAAACCGATGAATCTCGCGCCCGTGATCCTGCTGGCGGTGTACTGCGCGCTGGCGTAGGTGCCGAAGCGGTCGTCGCGCGCACTGACGATCAGCGTGGGGGCTCGGATCGACTCCAGTGGGTAGGGCCGCAGGCTTGCGCCCAGCACCGAGTCGTCCCGCAAGCCCTGGGCGCGCGTGGACACGGGCAGGACTCCCTGTTTTTCAAGGAGGAGCGCGCTTTCCGCGTTTCGCTTGATCGCTCCGTCAACGCAATACGAGTAGAGATCTGAATCGCCCTCGGAGAGCGTGGAGAAAGGAAAAAAAAGGGAGAGGCTGCGCCCGAGGTCGGCGGGAGACAGATGGAGAAGACACAGAGATGGGGGTAGCTGAAAAAGAACCAGAAGTGTCCTTGATTTTTCAGCTTTTGCCGTCTGGAAAAAAAAGGTTTCTCTCTTTGCTGATTCTCTTTTCTCTTTTTCTCGTCCTCGTGGGGCACCCTTCTTTTTTCAGCAGGAAAGAGTTCGGTTGGAACGGAAGGGGGGAAAGAAATGCGGGTTTTTTCGCCTTACATTTTTTTCTCTTTTCGTCCCCCCCCCCAAAAAAAACTCCCCCTCTCTCCTCTAACTCTCCCCACCTCGACACGACCCTAACGCGCCCCTCCAGGAGGAGGCATCGACCCGGCGACGTCGCCGTACGGCGGCGGCGGCGGCGGCGGGCCGTCGCCGCTGGCGTGGAACTCCCGCTCCCCCCGGCGCCCCCGACCTGCTGCGAGATCTTCCCCGCCGCCGCGGTCGCCGCCCCTCTCGCCCACCGCCACCCTTTGCTGAAGCCCGGCCCACGGCGCTCGCCGCCGCGGCGACGCGCTCGTCCTCCAAGGCCTTCGCGCCGATCCCCTTGACGGCCCCGGCGGCCGCCCTCGCGCCCGGCAGCCCGGGACCTGGCGTTGAGCCCCTGGGCGGCGCCCGCCGTCGCCGCGGCGGCCGCGCCGCGCCGGCCGCGACCCTCTCGCCCGCCCTGGCTCGCGCCAGCGGCTCGCCGACGCCGAGGGCAAAGTCCTCCTGGACCTCGAAGACCTCGTGGGCGCAGTCGGCGTCCGCGGCCTCGTCGAGCCAGGCCTGCAGCGCGGCCGCGGAGTCGACATCCCAGAGGGAGCAGGACCTGGACCCGGACGAGGGGACGAGCATGCGGCACTTGAGGTTGGGGGGCGGGGACTTGTGTTGGACGAGGTCGAGGAGGGAGATCATGGCGAAAGGGACCTGCGGGGGGGAGTGTGTATGCGTGGGGTGGGTGGGTGGGTGGGTGAGGGGGGGGGTGGAGAAGGGAGTTGGGGAGAGGCCTCGAGGTCGATGAGTTTTTTCCGCGGCATCGAAAAGAGCGGATGTTTTTTTCTTCTGCAACCTCTCGCGCTCTCAGCGCTCTCGGCTCCGACGCCTTCTCGACTCTCCTCTCTCTCTCTCTCTCTCTCTCTCTCTCTCTCTCTCTCTCTCTCTCTCTCTCTCTCTCTCTCTCTCTCTCTCTCTCTCTCTCTCTCTCTCTCTCTCTCTCTCTCTCTCTCTCTCTCTCTCTCTCTCTCTCTCTCTCTCTCTCTCTCTCTCTCTCTCTCTCTCTCTCTCTCTCTCTCTCTCTCTCTCTCTCTCTCTCTCTCTCTCTCTCTCTCTCTCTCTCTCTCTCTCTCTCTCTCTCTCTCTCTCTCTCTCTCTCTCTCTCTCTCTCTCTCTCTCTCTCTCTCTCTCTCTCTCTCTCTCTCTCTCTCTCTCTCTCTCTCTCTCTCTCTCTCTCTCTCTCTCTCTCTCTCTCTCTCTCTCTCTCTCTCTCTCTCTCTCTCTCTCTCTCTCTCTCTCTCTCTCTCTCTCTCTCTCTCTCTCTCTCTCTCTCTCTCTCTCTCTCTCTCTCTCTCTCTCTCTCTCTCTCTCTCTCTCTCTCTCTCTCTTCGAGCGCACGCGCGCTCAGCGCACCTTGGCCGTGACCGCGCCGACGGTGTGAATGGCGAGAACGAGAACCATGCTGCGAAGAGCAAGGGGAAAAAGAAGTGGCGAAAATTAGAACGAAAATGCCCCCCCCCTCGAGCTCGATGCTTCTCTCGTCGAAAAAAATGAAGAGAGAAATTACACCTTGCCTTGCGCTTTCAAAAAGACGAGCAACGATGTCGCCCCGCTGCTTCCAGCGCCGCGCCCTTGTCAATTCTGTGCCTGATGCGAGATGCGCAACTCGGAATTGCGTGCCTCAGGCAAGCGCCTCGAGGCGAACACCGACGACAGCTAGAGCTCCCAGCGCGACGAACTCGACGGTGGCGAGATTCGCCATCGGCGCCGCGGAACGACGAGGAAGCAGCAAGCTCTCCTTCCACCTCTTCGACCTCTTCCGCCTCTGCCGCCTCCGCCGCCCTCGCGGCCTCCTTCTTCAACCAGGGCGACGACCGCCCGATCCTCCTCTACGACGCCCGCTGCAATCTGTGCAACGGGGGCGTCGACGTCGCGCGAGCGATGGACAAGAAGGGCGACGCGGCGAGGCTTCGCTTCGCGGCGCTGCAGTCTCCGGCGGGGAGGGCGCTCCTCGTCTCGGCCGCCGGGCGCGACGCCGACGACATCTCGTCCGTGGTCTTTGTGGAGTCTGCCGACGTCGCTTTCGTCCGATCGGAGGCGGTCGTCAGGGCCGCGAGGGCGATAGGCGCTCCTCCGGCGCTCCTCGCCGCCGCGCTCGCCCGGCCGGTCCCTCTGAAAGCGAGGGACTCGGCGTACGACGCGGTCGCGGACAGCAGGTACTCTCTGTTCGGCAGGTCGGGCGAGGAGAGGTGGACGAGGGAGGGCGAGGCGGAGGGGCGGTTTCTGGTGGAGTGAAAGAGGCGAGGGGAGAAGCCTTTTTCTGTCTCATATTGTTTTTGTGAAGCAAGTCCCCAGACCTTTTCGTTGTCTCTTCTTCTCCTTCTTTCTTTCCCCCTCTCCCATGCCAACTCGCGAGAATCGGCACGGAAGAGGGGGCGCTACTTGGATCAACACCGATGTTCGGCAAGATTGCAGAGAGGAACGAGCGCAAAAAAAATAAAGAGGGAAAGCGGGAAAAACTACTCAAACCGAACTCGATATCTCACGAGCGCCTTTGCTGCACCCCCTTCTCCCTCCGTGTCCTTCTCCTTCTCCAGCAGCCTCACCTCGGCGTCCTGGCCCGAAGCACTGGCCCGACGCCCGCGGGCGTCCCCGTGAAAAAATAGTCCCCGGGGCAGACCTCCATCAGCGAGTCCACGTGCCGCAGTGCCTCCTCCGGGAGGACCATCATCTCGGCGCGACGCCGTCTGGACGTTGCGTCGCCCGGCGAGGTCGAGCTCGAAGGGGAGGTCGAGGTAAGCAGAAGGGGGCGAGGAGGCCGGGAGGGAGTCCCAGTCTCCGAGCACGGCGGCGCCTCGGAAGACCTTGGCGCTCTCCCACCTGCGTGGTTTTTTTTTGGAGAGGTTTTTTTGGTTTTTAACTAAGTCGAGTGAGTTTCTCTCTCTCTTTCTTTTTCGTCTTCTCTCTTTCTTTTTGTCCTCTCTCTTGTTCCTCCTCAAAGCAACCAAAACAGCAAAAAAAAACACGCACGGGTGGCCCGTCTTCTTGCACTCGTTCTGCACGTCCCTCAGCGTCAGGTCGAGCCCGATAGTCACCGCGTCCAACGTCTTGCCGCGGCGCCGACGCGCAGCACCAACTCGGTCTCGGAGCGGCACGAGCCCCTGTCGCGCGGCACCTTGACGACCGCGAGGGGCAGTTCTCCTTCTTGTCCTCCCTGTTGCTTCTTGGCGAAGACAGCACACGAGGCGGGCTTCAGAGAGACCATTGGCATGGCGAGGGTGGGTCCCCCCATTTCCTTCTGGTGCTCGACGTAGTCTTTTTGAGAGAGTTTTGGGTTTTATTCGGTGAGCACCGAGGGGAAAGCTAGTTTCTTCTTCCCTTTCTTCTTCTCTTCCTTTTTCGACCTGCAAAAAAAACCCACTTTTCCCGAGGCAGATGACCTTGTCGCAGGGCAGGGCGGGGAGAGAAGAAGAGGCCATGACTGCTGCTGCTGCTGCTGCTGCGGAAGGGGCGGGACGAGGTCGAGAAGGAAAAGGTCGAGGGCGGCAGTCGACCGATTTCGAGGGCGCGATATGAGCCTGCTGCTACTGCAGCAGTTGGCGGCGCGGGCGACCGCGGGGCTCGTTCGGGAGGCTAGAGAAGACACGAAAGCGAGGCGTGGGAGCGCGCTGCTCAGGATAGAGCGCATGTAAAGGGCGGGAATGAGGGGGCCGCGATGGGAAGAAGCAGGAAAGGGGAATGGACCAGTGCCTCGATTTGTCGGTCGGCCGTTTCCATAATTTTTGTTTTTAGAGCGCGCCTCGATTTTCTTCGGAGGAAAAAAACATAAAAGATGCCTCCGAGTTCTCTCCGCATTTGATCACCTGAACCCGACCCGATCGTCGCTGCCTCGCGGCCTCTCATATCAGCTCACGGAGGCAGAGGGAGAAGCGGCGCAGAATGTGGTCGTGGTTGGGCGGAGGCGGGCTCGGGAGCAGCAGCAGCAGCGGCGGCGGCATCCGACGGCAACGGCACGACGGATGCGTCGACGGCGCACAACCTTCTCCGCTGTCCTCGGGGGCCGCTCCGCAGTCCGGGGCCGTCTTCCAGCTCACTGAACGCGTGCTCGCGTTCGTGTACGGTGCGTTCGATGGCGGAAATGACGGAGAGAGAGGGATAAAGAATGACAAAGAAAGGAGAGAGTGTAGCTCCTCTAGTCTTCTTTCGATCGATGGCGTTGACTCTCACTCCCTCCCTCCCCGCTGACGTCGATTTTTCAACCTTCAACCTCCACAACAACAACAAAACAAACAAAAAACAGAGGAGGACGCCGCGTCGTGGCAGGAGGCCGTGCACCTCTCCGCTCTCTCGCCGAGGTACCGGGCCGCCCTCGAGGGCGCGGCGATGGCGCTGAGGACCGCCGTCGCGGCCGTCACCGCCTCCCGTGGCGGCGGCGGAGGGAAAAAGGCCGCTCCCTCCTCTTCTGCTGCTGCTTCCCCGCCGCCGCCGCCGCCGCCTGCCGGCTCCGCCCTCGTCCTCAACCTGGGCCCGGCCTGGTCTTCGCCCTCGGCCTACGCCCTCTTCGACGACGCCGTCATCGAGCTCCCCTTCCGCGACTGGGAGGGCCCCCCGGGGCTCTGCTCGCCGCCGCTCGACGTGCTCTTCGCCGCCGCCGAGGCGACGTCCAAGTGGCTGTCGACGTCCCCCGACGCGGTGGCGCTGCTGTGCGTGAGGGCGCGATCCGGGGGGGGGCCCGACGGCGCGGTTCGTGGCGGCGTGCCACTCCGTTTACAACGCGGACGCAGGGACGGTGGCGGAGGCGCTGGGGCTGCTGCCGCCGCCGCCGCCGAGGGCGCGGGGATGGTCGACGTTCTCGTGCCGCCGCCTCCGACGAAGGGGGCGACGCCCCCGCGGCTCCAGCAGCAGCAGCAGCAGCAGCAGCAGCAGCGGCGGGGCCTCCCTCCGCTGCCTCCAGGGGGCGCGGAAGAAATGGGCGCCCCCTCTCCGCGAGCAGCAGCGGCAGCGGGTTTTCGTGCCGAGAGAAAGGTCTTCTCCGGCCCGGCGCAGGCGCGCTACGGATCTTATTTTGACGGCCTCCTCCATTCCAGGTCTCTCGAGGAGCTCGAGGGCCCGCAGGCGACGGCGCGGAGGTGCCTGCGCTCGGTGAGGCTCCGCGGTTTCGAGGCGCTCGACCTCGCGGCGTGCAGCAGCAGCAGCAGCAGCGCGGCCTCCGCCGGTGGGAGCGGGAGCGGCAGCGAAGGAGACTGGCTGGCCTCGGCTTCGGCGGCGTGGGGGCGGCGCTCACGGGCTCGCTGACCGACTCCCTGACCGCCTCCGGGTCCTACGCCGCGGGATTGCTCTCTGCGGCCTTTGAGGCGACAGCAGGGGGAGGAGGAGGAGGAGGAGGAGGAGGAGGAAGCGCCGGAGCTTCTTCTCCCTCTGACGCGCGACGGCAGCGGCGACGGCGGCGGCGGCGGCGAGGCCGGAGTCGGCACCGGACGGAAGGACGACACCATCGTCCCATTCCTCGTCGTCTACGAGAAGGGGCGCAGGGTCTGGGCCGGGCAGCCACGGTATCCGCCGAAAAGGGCGGCGGCGGCGGCGGCAGCACCAGCGCCAGCGCCGCGTCGTCCGCCTCCACCTCGCGCTCCTCCTCGCCCGAACGCCTTGGCCGCCGCCTGGGCCTCGCCCGCCCGCGCCCCTCGCGCCGCCCGCTCTCCGCGACGGCCGCCGTTGGGGTCCCCGTCTTGGGCGACGTCGCCGTAGGGATCTGGTTCTGTCCGGCCTCGGGCGCCGGGCTCGGGGAGAGGCTGTCGAGACCGCCGGCGCTGGCGTACGGCTTCATTCGGCGTGGGTGCCGCTCGAGGGAGGAGGGAAGCGAGAGGGCGGCGACGGCGGCTGCGGCGGCAGCGGCGGCGGCGAAATGCCGCTCCTTCGCGCCCGCCGCCTTTCGTCATCTCTGCGCCTGCCTCAGAGGTCGACACCCTCGCTCGCGGGGCGTTCTCTCCCGCTGCTGCTGTTCCTCCTCCGCGGCGGCCGAGTCTTTCAGGCTCGAGCTGGAGCTCGAGGTCGCTGGCGCTTCTGCCGCCTCCGCTGCCTCTGCCGCCTCCTCTCTCCCCTCGTCCTCCTCCTCGCTGCCCTCCCTTGCCGAAGAGGACAGGAGCCATCAGGGCCTCGGCTGGATGAGGCAGGCGTGGCTCGAGGCCGTGAGCAGGCTCTACGGCCCAGGGCTGGCGACCTCGCCGCAGCTCCCGCCTCCTTCGGGCTCTTCTCGAAAGGCGACGGCGGAAGCGACGGCCGGAGAAGGGGGAAGAAAGCCGCCGCAGGCGTCGTACCCCCTCTTCTCCTCCACCTCCCCCCGCGCTGCGAGGACGGCTCCGGAGGCTCCGAGGCCTCGAACGCCTCCTCGTCGTCGGGGATGGACGCGGTGATCGACGAGCTCAGAGAGCGCCAGCGCAGCGGGGCGCTGCCGCTGGCCGAGCCGCTCCCGACGCCCAGGGAGGCCGCCGAGGCGGGAGAGACGACGGGCACGGAGAGGGAGGGCAGCGGCTCCTCTCGTGCGGCGGCGGCGGCGTCTGCGGAGACGGCCCGCTCTCCGGGCCCGGGGTCGCTCCCGCCGCGGCGCCTCGTGCCGGTCGCGGAGGATGAGGTCGTGGTGCCCAGGGCGAGGCTCGAGGCCCTCGAGAGGGCCGCGTCGCTGCATTCCTCCTCCGGTGCTGCTCCTCCTCTCGCTCCTCCTCCTCCTCCTCCTCCTCTTCCGTCGGCTGCTGCCGGCAGCGGCGAAACGACGCCTCCGCGACAAGACCGGCCTTCGACCGCCGGCACCGGCACCGGCACTGGCAAGTATAACAACACCCCGCCTCGCTCCCCGGCCCAGGAACAGGCGCACCTCGTCAGAGTCCGCGACGCGGTCTCGGCGCTCGAGGACGCGATCGGGGAGAACGCACGGTGGCGCGCCTCGGCGGTGGCGAGGGCCGCGGCGCTCTCTGCCGCCGCGGCCGCCGCCGCCCCGAGGAGGCCGCAGCAGCAGCAGCAGCAGCAAGGAGGACGGAGCCCCCGGCGAGAAGGTGACGACGACGACGACTTCGACTTCAATGAGGCCACCCCGGAGGAGCTCGCCGCGGCGCTGTGGGCCGCCAGGGCCGAGACCGCGGCGCTCGCCGGGCTCGCGAGGGTCGCGGGGAGGCGGACCGAGGAGCAGCAGCGGCAGCTCGCCGCCGCGGCGGCGGCAGGGACAGGGGCGGGAGCGAAACCCGAGGACGCCGCCGCAGGCCGCGGCGATGAGCGCCGCCTCCGTCGCGGAGCTTTACGAGCTCCGCGCGACGCTCGAGGCGGCGCACGCCGAGCTGGAGGCCGCCCGCGGGCGGAGGCGGCGCCAGAGCTGCGGCGCGGTGGGGGCGGGCGCGGCGGCGGGCGCCGGAGAAGAGCTCCTCTCTCCCTCCCCCCGCTCCTGGCGTCGCCGCCCTCGCCGAGGATCTGGGAGGCCTCCGCTTGGCCCTGGGAGAGGCCGACCGGGAGCTCGTGGTTGCGAGGGAGGCCTCGGCGAGGGCGAAAGGGGAAGCTGCGAAGGCGGCGACGAGAGCGGCGAGTGCTGCTGTCGCTGCTGCAGCTACGACGGCGACGACGCCGCAGCCCGCAACAGCTGCAGCAACAACAACAACAACAACAACAACGCCCCCGAGCAGCGGCCGGCGCACCAGCGCGCCCCCGCCCCCGCCGCCGCCGCCGCCTCCGCCTCCCCCGCCACCCCTCAGGCCCAGATCCGCCGCGACGTGCAGCAGCAGCCCGCCGGGCTCCGGAGGACGACGCCGAGCGCCGCGCCTCCTCCCCCTCCTCCGCCGCCGCCTGCTGCCCGGAGGGCGACGGGAGCGGCGCCTCCGCCGCCGCCGCCGCCGCCTCCGCCCCCTTCCTCTTCTTCCCTCGCGAAGGCGGGGACGCCTTCCCCTCCTCCTCCTCCGCCTCCACCCTCAACGACTCAGCGAACGGGCCCCAAACTTCGCCCCTTCTTCTGGGAGAAGGCCCCGGCGAGGGAGGGCTCGCTCTGGGAGAGGCTGCCGCGGAGCAGCGACGGCGGCGGCGGCGGCGGAGGAGGAGCAGATGCCACGGCTGTGCCCTCCTCGGCCGCCGAGGCCGCGGCGAGGCTCCTGGACGGGCGCGCCAAAGCCGCCCTCGGCGCGCTCTTCGCCGCGCAGCAGCAGCAGCAGCAGCAGAGCGGCAAGCCGTCCCCGAGCTGCGGCGGCGGAGACGCCAGCGCCAGCGGCGACGTCCCCCGGCGGGAAGGAGCCTCCCCGGGCAGCGGCCGGGGCACCCCCGACCCCCGAGGCCGCAGGGGCCGCGCAGCCGCCCCAGCCTCGCCCGCGGTCAAGGTCCTCCCCCTGCCCCGCGCCAACAACGTCGCGATCATGCTGACGCAGTTCTCCTCGTTCGCCAGGGGGAACCCGGCGACGGTGCGTCGGGCGATCGTCCAGGGGGACTCGGGGCTCAGCGTCGAGCACCTCGCGCTGCTGCTGCAGCTGGCGCCCAAGGACGACGAGGTGCGGGCGCTGAGGGCGTGGAGGCCGCCGCCGGTTGAGGCCCGGCCTCCTCCCCATCGGCGGGCTCGCTCTCCCCCGACAGCGCCGGCGGCGCCGGGATGCCGAAGTCTCCGCACTCGCGAGCCGGCGCACTCCGAAAAGTTCCCGCCCGCGACCTGGCCGCAGTCCCGCGCCTGCCGGCCAAGCTCAACCTCCTGATCCTGGTGCGGCAGTTCGAGTCGCACGCTGCGGCGGCAGAGGCGGCCGCGGCGTCGCTGTCGGCCGCAGCGGAGCAGGTCGAGCGCTCGCCGACGCGGGCCGCCGCCGCCGCGGCGCTCGCGGCCGGCAACGAGCTCAACGCCGGCAGGCGCGCGGCGGCGCCGAGGGGCTGGCGGCTCGAGTCGCTGCTCAAGCTCGCCGATGTCAAGGCCACGGCTATGGTGGCGGGTGATTCTCGTGGCGCCGGGGGCGCCCCGGCGGCGAGGAACCTGCTGGAGTTTGTCGCGTGGCTGGTCTCCTCTCGGTCTCCGCCGCTGCCGCCGCCGCCGGGGAGCGGCAGCCGCGCCGGCGCGACAGGCCTCCTCTGCGACGAGCTCCCGGCCCTCCGCGCCCTCTCTTCCCCGGGGGCCGAGGCGCGCTGAGGGCCGGCGGCGGAGGCGACCCGAGGGAGCTGGCGTCGGCGCTGGAGATGGGGGTGCGGGCGGCCGAGGCGGAGCTCGCCGCGGCGCGGAGGGGCGGCGAGGCGGCGCGGCAGCGGCGGCTCCTCTCTCCGTCGTCGCGGTTGGCAAACGGCGGGGGCGAAGGGGAGATGGCAGCAGCAGCAGCAGGAGCAGCAGTACGACGCAGCGGCCGCTCGGAAAGCCGCGAAGGCCGCGCTGGAGGCCAGGCTCGGCGCGGGGCGCTCTTCTCCTCCCAAGGAGGAAGAGGGAACGGAGGCGAAGACGGAGGCGAAATCCTCTCCGAGGAGGGAGGCTGCCGCTGCGCCTCCTCCTCCGCCGCCGCCGCCGCCCAGCTCTCCCTCGGCCGGAACCGCAGCAGCAGCAGCAGCTTCTCCTCGCCGCTCGACGGGAGCGCCTCCGCCACCGCCGCCGCCTCCTCCACCTCCTCCGAAGAGAGCGCTCGAGCCGGCACTTGCCGCCGTCGCAGCAGGAGCGCCAGCTTCTTCGCCGTCGCCGTCGGGGAGGCCCCCGGTCGCGCCTGCGTCTGCGGCGGCAGCAGCCGCAGCAGCTTCTCCTCCCCCCCGCCCCGCCCCTTCCTCCTCCTCTTCATCCTCCTCCCCCACGGAGGAGGAGGTCGCGGAGGGCGAGGTCGCCTTCGCCGGCGTCATGGAGCGGTTCCTGGAGAGGGCCGCGCCGCGCAGGGAGCGGGCCGCCGCGGCGGCGGAGGCCGCGCTGGCCAGAGGGGCCGAGCTCGCCCGGTTCCTGGGCGAGGACCCCCTGGGAACCGATTCCAACGCGCTGCTGCTGACCGTGTGGCAGTTTGCGACGGCGTACGATGCCGCGCTGGGGTCGCTCAGGGGGAGGGAGGCGGTGGCGAGGGCGAAGGC
>CAVOJV010000064.1:0-74323 GCA_963696325.1 uncultured Gammaproteobacteria bacterium | reverse complement strand
CACCGGCTTGGCGCCACGCTTGACTTCGAACAGGCTGGCCGCCTGCGCTTGCAACTCCTTCTTCCACAGCCCAACTCTGCGTCGGGTGTACGCCAAAATCCTGGGGAATTCATTGACCGTCTTGAGGCCCCGAATCGTCTCAAGCGCAACCTTTGCCTTGAACTCACCACTGAAAATCTTGCGTTTCTTCTCACTCACAATAAACCCCGATTTCTCACCGGCTCCCATCTTAAATGATCGCCTGGAAATTGGGGTCCACTATAAAGATTTCCCCCAAGTGCTGTCTGAGCACCCCAAACACCCTCTTCTTACGCTTCTTTCGGAATGAACACAACGTGGTACTTACAGTCCCACCGGGTATGGCTTAGACTCTGGTATTCTTTCATTGTGAACCTCCATCTCTTCGTCGAGATTACAGATTCACAACGACCGTCGTATAGGTCAAACCTCCGTGAGTCCCCCGGCAAAGCCGGGGGCTTACCTCATTGAGTTACGCCTGGAACGGGCCCGGTATGAGGCCGACCGCGCTCAGCGCCAGTACCATGCCGTCGAGCCCTTATGTGGTCTTCACCGTAATGTGGCGTCCACGCCTCGGGCCCCTTTATCACGCGGGGTGGAAGCAATCAGACGCCACATAACCGGTGTTCCTATAGCGAGCGCAGGAATCCCATCAGGCCCTTATCCTCACGCCAGCGTTTGACCGGCTTAAGCTCTGTCACTTCGCAATGGGCAAGGGCTTTAGCCTTCATTTCCAGGTCGGTTTCGGCGTAAATGTTGGTGGTATTCAGCGAGACATGCCCGAGCCAGGCCCGGATCGTATTGATGTCCACCCCGGCCCGCAGCAGATGGGTAGCGGTCGTATGGCGAATCGAGTGCGGGCTCACCCGTTTGGCAGCCAGTCCCGGCAGGGTAGCCGATACCCGGCGGGCATAGCGCTCGACCAGCGCATGGATACCGAAGCGGGTAATTGGTCGGCCACCGCGGTTGAGAAAGACGGGCTCCGCGGGAGCCCGTCCCTCGATCCGTGCGGCCAGCTCAGCCACCGTGTGTGGCCACAGCGGACAACGGCGCAGCTTATTACCTTTGCCGCGCAGCTGTACCGAAGAGTAGTCGCGCGGCGGCGCGTGGGCCAACTGGAGGTCGCCGATTCTGAGTTGTGCCGCTTCATCGGCGCGGGCTCCGGTATTGTACAGAAACAGGAGTAACCCATAGTCACGCTGGCCCTGCGCGGTATGGCGATCCGGGGCGGCGAGCAACGCGTCCATTTCCGCTTTCTCCAGGTAGATGATCGACCTTGAGGCGGCTTTTTTGAAGGGGATTGCCCGGATCTGTCCACACCACTCGATATGCTCAGGGCTCTTTTGGCCGATAAAGCGCGCCAGCGCATGGATCACCGCCAGTCGTTGGTTGCGGGTTGTCACGCTGCAGCGACGTCGCTGCTCCAGGTCCTGGAGGAACCCGCGTACCTGCTCGGCGGTGACCTGCTCGATCCGCAGTTGGTCGACCGGTTGACGGACTTGGCCGGCGATGAACGGGATCAGCAACACCCGCGTATCGCGGTAACTGTGCTGCGTGTTGCGCGCCAGATTGCGTTCGCCCAGCAGGTGCTCCAGGAGAAACCGCCGGACCCAGGGTCCGAGTTTCGCGTTGTCAGTCATCACCCACCTCCTTGAAGGCATAGCGCTCAAACCGCCGTGACGCTTCCTGCAGCAACGCCGGGGTCATCGTCAGGTAAATTTGCGTGGCAGCGATGTTGCCGTGGCCGAGATAGGTCGATAACTGCGGCAGCAGGGTTTGCACGTCCGCGCCTTGGCGATACCAGGAGGTCAGTCTGTGCACGGCGAAACAGTGCCTTAAATCGTGCAGCCGTGGCGGGTAGCGCGCACCATCGGTACGCCGGATACCGGTATACTCACACAGGCGTCGGAAGGTCTGTTCGACCAGTTGGATCGACACGCCAATGCCGCTACGCAAGACAAAGAACGATGCCCCCCTGTGTTGCGCGTGACCGGCGGCGTTGCGCTGGGTAAGGTAGTGCATCATCACTTGAGTCAGCTCGGGTCCCAGGGGCACCAGCCGGGTCTTGTCGAATTTGGTGTGGTGCACGGTGATCAGGGCGCCGGCTAGATCGATATCACCCAGTGTCAAGGCGACGGCTTCGCTGACGCGTAAACCGGCACCCTACAACAGCAGTAAAATCGCCCGCAGGGTGTGCGGCTCCAGTTTGCGATGTTCCTTGCGGTAAGCGGTAGTGGCCTGCACGAGCCGGTGGAGTTCATCGTGCGAGTACACATAGGGTACAAAGCACGGTGGCAGCTTGGGTACGGTTGTCGGCAGCGGCGAATCGGCGACCCAACCGCGACTGACCGCATACTGGTAAAAGCCGCGCAACACGCTGTGCTTGCGATGCCAGTAGCGTGTCACCGGGCCGGTGCCGGCCAAGAAGGCGAGCACTCGATCGGCGTGAACCTCGCCGGCATCGATCTCCTGGCCCATCTGCCGGCAGAACGTATTCAGGACACTTTCAGCGCTGTCAAAATGCTCCCCCAGGGACTGTCTAAAGGCCACGTATTGCGCGATCAATGCCTTGAGTTTCATAGCACCGCTCCCAGGTCAAAGTCCGCTACTTGACGCAGGCCGGCCAGGTCTATTTTGGCATACCCACGGGTCGTATCGGTTTTGCGATGCCCGAGATGGTCGCCGATCACTTTCATCGACAACCCTTCGCCGAGCAGACGCTGAGCACAAGCGTGGCGCAAGGCGTGTGGCCCATAATGGGGTAAGGGAAGCGCCAGCGGCCGCAACCGCTCGGCGACCAGGTCATAGAGCACCCCGCTGCTGAGCGGCACAATCGGCGCGCGTACAGTCAGAAAGAGCTCGCGGTGGGGGCTCTGCGGTCGTCCGTCTTGCAGATACCGCAGGATAGCCTCACCCACCGTGTACGAAAGCGGATAAGTCTGGCGGCGGCGGGGTTTGGGGCGGGTGACGTAGAGCAGTTCCTGCTCCCAATCCAGGTCCTCCAGGCGAAGGGCACGCACTTCACCGACCCGTAGCCCGTAAACAGCAAACAGCATGATAATAGCGCGATCGCGGCGGTCTTTCGGTCGATCGCCTTGCGTGCTCGCGAGCAGGCGCTGTACGTCTTCCCACGCCGGACCTTTCGGGAGCAGCGCATCGGTGAACAGGCGTGGCGACATTATCGCGGCGGCCAAATCCGGCGCGCACCACCGGCGGTGTTCGGCGTAACGGAAGAATGCCCGGAGCACGGTGACGTAGCCTTTCATTGAGGCCCGCGCGTAACCGTCCTGATCGCCTTTGCGCGCGATAGCCGCGTCGATATCGCCGATACCGATCTGGTCAAAGGGGCGCTGTTGTTGCCAAAAGCGGCCGAGAAACTGCTCCAGATGCCAGCAACGGAGGCGGATGGTGTGCGGGGACAGGCCTTGCTCCTGAGCCATGTAATCGGCGTAGTCCTCAAGCATATGAGTGTACGGGCGGCGGGGGACTTCGGGCCGGCGTAGTCGACCCAGAAAGTTCAGCCATTGCCGCGCATCGGAAATAAAGCGCATTCTCCCGTACCAGGCACCGGTGACATGAGGGGGTTGCGGCTGGCGATTTACCCACCGATCGGCCGCCGCTTGGATCTGCTCAATACCGATCTCAGCGTCGGTTGTCAGGGGCAGGTAATCAACGAACACCAACAGGTGCTGGGCGATCAGCCGCAGAGAGCTTGTCGTGCGCCCTTGGGCGGTACCATGGGCGAGATAGCGTAGTCGCTCGTCTAAGAATGCACCGGCTTGATGACGCTCGATCGTGCGGGGGCACTGGAAAAGTTGATGGAACATAGTCGATCCTCCTCGTTAAACAACGGATGAAAAATCGACTATAGCGACGGAACATTTATGTGGCGCAAAAAAGGAAAGCAATGCCCAATACAAGGCGCAGAAATCGTCTACGCCACATTACGGTGAAGACCACATAAGGGCTCTAATGTGGTTGACCACATTAGAGCCCGAGCATCGTCTGGTGGCGCGCCATCTAGAACGACAGTGGGAAGAGAAACTGCGTGCAGTAGAAGCACTGGAACAGGCTTATCGACGCTGGGCGGCTCAGCAGCCGGTGACGCTGACCGACAGTGATCGCCAAGCGATCATGGCCTTGGGTGCCGATCTGCCAGCCGTCTGGCAGGCGGTCACCACCACCAGCGCCGATCGCAAGCGATTGGTGCGACTGGTGATCCAGGGCGTCATGGTGGATACCAAACGCATCCCCGGTCAGGTCTGGTACCAGATCCATTGGCAAACCGGCGCTACCAGTGAGCACGGGTTGACGCGTAAGGTGCTCCGCTATGAGGACTACTCCCAACGGGAGGCCGTGCAGCGCCGGCTAGGGCAATTACACGCGGGGGGAAGGATAGACGCCGACATTGCGGCAACCCTGAACGCAGAAGGTTTTCGGACAGCACGGGGCTGCAATTTTACGGGCGGCACCGTCTGGCTGCTGCGGCAACGCTGGCAGATCCCGAGCGCCAAAGAAAACGGCAATGAGGATAATCCACCCCAGTGGGCCGATGGCACGTACTCAGTCGCAGGCGTAGCCGGGGCCGTCGGTGTCATTCCGGGTACCGTGTATAAATGGCTTCAACGAGGCCGCATTAAAGGCCAGCAAATTGCCAATGGTATGCCCTGGAAAATCTCTCTCACACGCCTTGAAATCGCTTCACTGCGCGAAGATGTCCAATGCGTTCGGCGCATGAAGCGTTCCAAAACGGAGGCAGTATGAATACTTCAGCGATCCCACCCTCGCCGACGCCATCCTCGACCGACTGGTTCACAACGCTTATCGGCTCACTTTAGACAGGAGATTCCCTGCGCCAACGCCAACAACCATTGACAACCATAGAGCACTTAACTCCATCATTGACAACCATAGAGCACTTAACTCCATAATCAATCACCCGCGTCGCTACGCTCCGAGGGGTGGCCGCTTTGGCCTGGAACAGGTGGCAGCCTTCCGCTGGACTGAGTGGCAGATTTCAGTGGAATACGCACCCTGCTTCCCGTCACGATGATATCCGTACTCGGCCAGCTCGTTCTGCTCCCCTTCGAAGGAGGCGGAGGTGACGTCATAGAGGACCAGCACGGGCGGCTGGCCCACTCGGTTGACATAGGTGCGATAGAGCTGGTTCTCGATCTTTTCCTGCTGCGCCGCCAACCAATCCAGCGCCGCGTAAAGATCATTCTCGTCAAACTGGGTAATGCCCAGCACCTCGGCCACGGCATGCGCTTCGACCCAGCGCACCGCGGAGAGCCGCGAGCCCTGGTGCGCCACCCGGGCCAGGATCAATAACAGGGCGAGCTGCGCCAGCGGCTGGGTACCCGCGCCGAGGGGATGCCCAAGCGCTGGGCGACCTCTTTCAAGACGAACAGGACGGCAAAGCTGCGGTCGCTGACCGGCTCGCTGGGGGTACCTACCGCATCGAACTCACCCTTCAGGCAGCGCCGGAGGGCCTCGACGCGTGCCGCCGGCCAGTGGGTGAGGTTGGCCAGGGTCCGCGTTTTGACCTGCTGGCCTTCGCGATAGCCTTCGCGGAGCAAGCGGGCGGTGAACCCCGGTTGGGAATGGTTGCGACGTACATGCGTAAAGTATACCGAAAAAACTCTCGCAATATCAGCCATATGAGCCATTATACATGCCAACATATTTAGAGAAAAAATCAGCATTTTTTCAAGGAATCCAGCATGTTAAGTCAAATCACAGGGGGGAAGATCAGTCCGGCTCCGTGATCTGATCGGGCGCTTTGCCGTAGCATTCGACGAGCATGCCTATGGCGCGGACACAGGCTTCCTGGGTGCGCTCACCAAGGCCGTTGCGCTGAAGGGCAGCGATCGCCTGTTGGTACCCATCGGTGGTCATGATGTCTCCCCTCTGCTGGGTTGAGTCCCTGGCCGCGGAATGCGGCCCGGAGGGGAGAGTAAAGAGGACCCAGTGGTCGACCGAACAGCGGTGTTTGGGAAGACCTAGAGCGCTGACCGGTTTAGACGAGGTTGCCTTGAGGCTAGGGTTCAGGAGGCTCGACAACCGCCCTGGGTTCAGGTTGGCCTAGACTTTTATCTTGTGGTCTTCAGCCCCTGGAGTGAAATCGTATGTGGACGCCTCCCTTATGGTCCCCGCCCGTTGCCCTGAGTCCGGCCGAAGAGAAAGTCGCGAACCGCGCTGCCCCGCGCAAGAAATTGTTTGTGTTTTTGCGGGAGATTCGGGGGGAGTTGTTCGATGACGCCTTCGAGGAGGAACTGCTGGAGAGGTACCGGCAGACGGGGGCGGGCAAACCGCCGGTCCCGCCGGCGCTGCTGGCGATGGCGACGGTGCTGCAAGCCTATGCCGGGGTCGGCGATCAGGAGGCGCTGGAACTGACGGTGGATTCCAAACGCTGGCAGTGGGTGTTGGGGTGTCTGGGCGCGGAGGAACCGGCGTTCTCCCAAGGGGCGCTGTTTGATTTTCGGATGCGGTTGCTGAGCACGGGGAGGGACCAGCGGCTGTTGGAACGCACCGTCGAACTGGCCCGTGGCCGTGGGGGGTTTGGCGCCAAAACCTTGCGGTTGGCGTTGGATTCCAGGCCGCGGTGGGGTCGGGGCCGGGGGGAAGATACCCTCAACCTCTTGGGGCATGCGGCCCACCAGGTCAGCGGCTGTCTGGCGGTGTTGGCCCAGCAGGCAGTGGCCCACGTCATCGAGCAAATCGGGTTGTCGCTGTTCGATGCGCCCAGCCTCAAGGCGGCGCTGGATATCGACTGGGCGGACGCCGACCAGCAGCACCACGCCCTGCAGCGGTTATGTGACGAGTTGGAGGCCCTCCAGGGCTGGATCGGTACCCACTTCCCGCCGGAACGACAATCGCCGCCGCTGGTCATGGCGGTGCAGACCTTGCAGGCGCTGCGGGCGCAAGACCTGGAACCGGACCCGGCCGGCGGGACCCGGATTCGCCAGGGGGTGGCCAAAGACCGCCAAATCAGTATTACGGATCCCGAGATGCGCCATGGCCGCAAGTCCTCGGCGACGCGGTTTGATGGTTACCAACGGCATATTGCCCACGACCTCGACGAGCAACTCATCCTGGCCGCCGAGGTCCTGCCCGCCAACACCCCGGCTACCGCCGGGCTGGAGCCGCTCCTGATCGCCGTCGAACTCCAGCACCGCCAGGTGACCTCGTTGCGCATCGACCGGGGCTATCTGGGGGACGAGCTGATTCCCACCTACGCAGCCGCTGGGGCGGCGATCCGCTGTCGGCCCTGGCCGGCGCACGCGCGAGCCGGGCAGTTCAGCAAGCGCGCCTTTCACCTCGAGCTGACCGCCGGTCAGGCCACCTGTCCGGCCGGCCACGTGACGCCGATCACCCTGGGCAAAACCGCCAGTTTTCCGGCCGAAGCCTGCGCGGCCTGCGCGCTCCGCAGTCAGTGTACGTCCCGCAAGACCGGGGGTCGGACCCTGAGCATTCACCTGCGGGAAGACCTCTGGCAACGCCTCCAGGTGCTGCCCACCACCGTGGAGGGGCGCGCCGCCCTGCGCGAACGGGTCGGAGTCGAGCACGGTTTGGCCCGTGTCAGCCAACCCCAAGGCAATGAGGCGCGTTATGGCGGTACCCGCAAAAACACCTATCACTTACGGCTGGTGTGTGCGATCCAAAACCTGGAGCGGGCGCAAGCCCTCACCGCCCAAGCCGCCAATGCCGCTGAACCCTTTGAACGGTTGGCCGCTTGAGTCTCCCAACCGGTCAGCGCTCTAGACGAAATGCTTCGCCAAATCAGAGCAGAAAGAAACTGCCGCGCAGCAGCTTACTTGAACACCAGGGTGAAGCGGTGGCGCCGCGGATCGGCCTGCAACTGCTCCGCGATGGGCTGCCCCGGGATTCCCTCAAGGCGCGGCAGAATGTCCTGTTGGGTGACCTGGATCAGCCCAGGATCGACGGCCTGATGGACCACCAGGAACGGCTGACCGTCCATGGCATTCACCCAATAGTCCGTGGTGGCGCGCAGACACAGCCGCTGCCCGGCCACGTAGTGGCGGGGTAACTTCGTCTGCTGGCCGTGATAGACCCGCACCTGGCCGTCGAGGTAGAGCGTCGCCGCCTGCTCCGGCCCGCCTCCATCCACTGCCGGCACAGTTCGGCGCTCCATGCGCTCGGTTTTTCATCACCGGCCAACAGGGGCACCTTCTGCCGCAGGGGGCGGACTTCCGGGACCCGATCCACCCCCGAGCAGCTTGCCCCATTCGCCCGGTGCGCAATAGCGCAGCGACTCCAGCGAGGGCAACCGGGCCAAGGCCATGAACGCCAGCACCACGAGTACGTCGCTGACGCCCGTGTAGCGGGGCGGAAACAGCCAGAGCAAGAGGGGGATGAGAATCAGGCGCGCCGCGAGCTGGCTGAGATCCTTGCTGGCTGAGATCCTTGCTGGCTGAGATCCTTGTCAGCGACCCTCAAGGCCGCGAGATCGGCGCGCAACCGCTCGGGCAGTGCCGCCTCGAGGGCCGCGAATCGTAACGCATCGCGGTTGGCGACCAGGGTGTAAGACGGGGGCCCCGTCCGGCGTGAGTCCCGTGGCCAAGCCGTTAAGTTCGGCTTGGCGGTCCTGAAGGCGGCGCGGCGCCATGGCTTCCAGCAGCGCTTAGTCCAGGGCCGCGGGGCCCAGGCAGGCCCGGAGACGCCGCCCGCCGGACCTCAATCCGCAAGAACAGCCGGCCGATCTTGGAGGGGAGTAGATCGATGGCCGGCAACAGTGGCCAAAGAACTCCCCGTCCTGGTTGCTCACTCCAAGATGATCTTACGCACCACGTCGGTCATGGAGATGACGCCGACCGGCTGACCGTGCTCGGTGACCACCAACCGGTGCATGCGCCGACCGGTCATCAGGCTGACCGCCTCGCTCAGCAGGATGCCGGCGTCGCAAGTCGCGCAACCGGGGGTCATGACATCCTTGGCCAGCATGGCCCGCGCCTGATCCGAGGTCCGGCCCTGCCGCGCCAGCACCATGTCGGTCTGCGACACCACGCCGACCGCCTGGCCGCCTTCCATGACCACGACGGCGTGAATTTCCTTATCGGTCATGATGTTCGCCACCTGACCGACCGTGTCTCCCGGGGCACAGGCGATGATGCCGCGATGCATCAGGTCCTTGACCTTGGTGCCGTCGTCGGCGATGGTGATCGCTTCGGCCTCGGCGATGCCAGGCAGCGGCGCGGACAAGGGGTACGGTGCCGGCGTGGTATGCACGTCGCCTTTGGGCAGCGTCGGCTGCGGCATCGCCACCGCCGGCTTGCCGCTGACGCCGAGGCCGAATTCGGTGGCGCCGACCAGTACCGACATATTGCCGTGGGGGTGTTTGTTTTCGTACATCAACTGATGCGCGAGGGGTATCTCCTCGTACGTGAACGCCCGCGACATGCAGGGATCCAGCAGGCCGCGCAACGCCAGTTCGTTCATCTGGTTGGACTGCACGCCGTTGGCGAAATGTGAACCCTGCAACCGCTTCTGCCGCATCCACAGGTAGCGCAGATCGACGGTGGCGTTGTAGCCGGTGGTGCCGGCGCAGACCACCACCATGCCGCCGGTTTCGCAGACGAAGATCGAGGTCGGGATGGTGGTTTCCCCCGGATGCTCAAAGACGAGGTTCGGCGCCCGCTTCTCGCCCAGCACCTCCCAAATCTTGGCCCCAAACGCGCGTACCCCTTTCAGCCACTTGGCGTAGCCGGCGTTGTCCTTCCAGTGCGGCAACATGCCCCAGTGGTCGAACTCGTTGCGGTTGATGCAGCCCTTGGCGCCCAATTTCATGCAATAGTCGAACTTGTCCTCGCCCGACACCATGGCGATCGGCGTCGCGCCCGCCGCCTTGGCGATCTGGATCGCCATCGAGCCCAAACCGCCGGCGCCGCCCCAGATCAGGGCTACGTCGCCCTTCTTGACCGAATTGACGCCCCAGCCGTGCAGCATACGCCAGGCCGTCGCCGCCACCAGGGTGTAGGCTGCCGCCCCTTCCCAGCTCATGTGCTTGGGTTTGGGCATGCACTGTTGCGCTTGCACTTTGGTGAACTGGGCGAAGCTGCCCCAGTTGGTTTCGTAGCCCCAGATGCGGAAGGTCGGCGAGTACATCGGATCGCCCCCGCCCTTGACCCAGGGACAGTTGCGGTCCCAGCGGCCGCAGTGGATCACCACCTCGTCGCCGACCTTCAGATTGGTGACGTCCTTGCCGACCTGGTAGACAATGCCGGAGGCGTCGCTGCCGCCGATGTGAAATTCCTCGGGTTCGCCGGCCTTGTTGCGGGCGCCGATGACGTTGATCGGAATGCCCAGCCCGGCCCAGACATTGTTGTAGTTGATGCCGGCCGCCATCACATAGACCAGCACCTCGTCATCGGCGATAGGCGGCACATGGACGACTTCCTTCTGAAACGCCTCCATCGGGATGCCAAACCGCTCGGGGCGGATCAGCCAGGCGTGCATCTTTTCGGGAATCTCGCCCAGGGCAGGCATTTCACCCAGATTGTAGAGTTCTTTAGCCATCTTTACGTCCTCTCGGTTACAGAGTTGTTCTCGGTTGGGTTGGTAACCTGCCGCACCGGCGTCGCGGTGCGGTTGGCGAAACACGCAGAATCGGATTCAAATCAACCGCACGCCACCAGGTAGCGCGACCGTGCGGCCGCCAGGGCCATCTTGACGCCACCGCAGCCGTAGTGACCGCAGACGATGATGTGCTGGACCTTGAGCAGGTCACTGGCGTATTGCATCACCGACAGCCAGTTTAGGAGTTTTTCCAATTAGCAAGAAACCGTTCCCGCAGGGAATCGTATTGATCGAAAGGAGAACCGCCGCGCTGGGCGAGCATTTCGAATAAACGGTTTTCCCCCCCTAACTTCTCAATCCCAAAACGCCCGAATTCCTCGCGCAGGCGCTTGACAATCCACTCGGCTTGAAAGCGCTTGCGGCGGGCGGTAAGCAAACCACGTTCAACCAACCATAGGCGGTGGTTTTCTAGAGTATCGGCGAGTTCCTCGATGCCCGTTCCCTGCATGGCGCTCACGGACAGCGCAGGCACCCGCCAGCCGTCTGCATCAGTTTGCCTTTTAAGCGTGGAGCGCAATTCCGATAAGGTTTTGCTGGCGGCGGCGCCAATATCGGCCTTGTTGACAACCAGCAAATGCGGGACTTCCATAATGCCCGCCTTCAGAAACTGGATGCTGTCCCCAGACGCAGGTTGAGCGACAAAGCAGGTGGTATCACTCATTTTCGAGACATCGATTTCCTTCTGTCCCACCCCTACCGTCTCAATCAACACCATATCAAAGGCTGCCAACATGGCCAAGCTCATCGGCCATACTTCGGCGCTCAAGCCACCAAACTCACCGCGACAAGCCAGGGAGCGGATAAAGACGTTGCCATCGGCGCCGCCAGCCTGCATGCGCAAGCGATCACCTAGCAGTGCGCCGCCACTGATGGGACTTGACGGGTCCACCGCCAGCACCCCGACGCTTAAGTCCCGCTGACGCCAGACATCGATCAAGGCCGAGGTCAACGAGGACTTGCCCGCGCCGGGCGGGCCGGTAATGCCGATTAGATGCCCCGCGGTATCCAGTTTCTCGCTCGGCAGGGTAGCGAGAAACTGCGCGGCGCAACGGCGCGCCTCGGGGCGTTTGTCATCGAGCAGATTAAGCGACATAGCCAATGCCGTGCGATCACGCCCAGACACAGAGACCGCCAGGGCCTCTGGCTCAGGAATAGAACGCATGGCAACCATCAGGCCGCCTGCTTAAAAGGCCCAAGGCCATTGGACTGGCGGATAATGTCGACCAGATCCGACATGATGCGATTCATGTCGATGTCCTTGGGGGTATATACGGCAGCTATGCCCTTGGCTTTCAGGGCCTTTTCATCTTCTACCGGAATGATACCGCCCACGATAACCGGTGTCTCCGACAGGCCAACCTTACCAAGCTCTACAAAGATGTCCTCGACCAGTTCCATGTGGCTGCCGGACAGCACCGACAGTCCGATCAGATGCACGCCCTCTTCCAAAGCCGCCTTGGCGATCTGCTGTGGCGTCAGACGAATACCCTCGTAGACAATCTCAAAACCCACATCCCGGGCCTTGACAGCGATTTGCTCCGCGCCATTGCTATGTCCATCCAGTCCCGGTTTACCGACCAGGATTCGCAGGGGTCGTCCCAACTCCTCGCCAGTTATCCGTACCCGTTCGCGAACAGCCTGAACGGCACCCGTCGGGCTTTCGTCATGCAAGGAAATATCGATGCCGGTGGGCGGACGGTACTCGCCGAACACGTCGCGCAACACCTGGCTCCATTCACCGGTAGTCACTCCGGCATGGGCGCAACGGATGGAGGCCGGCATGATGTTCTCGCCGCTCTTGGCTACATCCATTAGATTGCCTAGGGCAGCATTGACATCCGCCTGGTTGCGTTGCGCGCGGAAGCCATTGAGGCGTTCGATCTGTTCGCGCTCGGCACGGGGATCGACCTTCATGATCCCGCTATCCCCTTCTCCAACCAGCGGCGATTTTTCGGTTTCCCGGTAACAATTGAGGCCCACGATCTTCAGATCGCCGCGCTCGATGGCACGCAAGCGCTCGGTATGGCTGGCGACTAATTGGCGCTTGACATAACCAGTCTCGATAGCCTGCACCATGCCGCCGTGCTGGCGCACCCGTTCCATCTCGGCAAGCGCCCCCTCAATCAGCGACTGCACCTTGGCGGCGATCACCGCCGAACCATCGAAGATATCGTCATAGTCCAACAGATCAGTCTCGAAAGCCAGCACCTGTTGCATACGCAGCGCCCATTGCTGATCCCAGGGTCGCGGCAAGCCCAACGCTTCGTTCCAAGCGGGCAGCTGAAGCGCCCGCGCCCGGGCGTTCTTGGACAGAGTCACGGCAAGCATTTCCAGCACAATGCGCTGGACATTGTTTTCCGGTTGGGATTCGGTAAGGCCCAGGGAATTGACCTGCACCCCGTAGCGGAACCGCCGCATTTCCGGGTTTCGCACGTTATAGCGTTCCTGCGTGATCTGTTCCCAGAGGGCGGCAAACGCCCGCATTTTGCAAACCTCCTCGATAAACCGGATACCCGCGTTAACGAAGAAGGAAATACGGCCTACCACATCCTCGAAGGCATCCGGGCTGATCTGCCCGGAGTTCTTGACGGCATCCAGGATGGTGGTCGCCGTGGACAGCGCATAAGCCAATTCCTGTACCGGAGTGGCACCTGCTTCCTGCAGGTGATAGCTGCAAATATTGGTGGGGTTCCACTTGGGAATATGCTTGACGGTATAGCTGATGATATCGGTAATCAGCCGCACGGAAGGACCTGGGGGGAAAATATAGGTGCCCCGAGACAGATATTCTTTAAGAATATCATTCTGGGTGGTACCCTGCAGGTCGGCTTGCGCAAAGCCTTGCCGCTCGGCGACTGCCACATAAAGCGACAACAGCCAAGCCGCGGTGGCGTTGATGGTCATGGAGGTATTCATCTGCCCCAGAGGAATCTGATCGAATAAGGTCTCCATGTCCCGGATATTGCAGATGGGCACCCCCACCTTGCCCACCTCACCGCGCGCCAAGGGATGGTCGGCATCATAACCGGTCTGCGTGGGCAGGTCGAAGGCCACCGACAGGCCCGTCTGCCCCTTGCTCAGGTTGGTGCGATATAATTCATTGGATGCCTTGGCCGACGAGTGCCCGGAATAGGTACGCATCAACCACGGGCGATCGCGTTTAACGGTTTTAGTCCCCATCGTTTGACCTCCTCATTGCGGGCGGCGCTTGATGAGCAGGCGACGCTCAATTTCGAAAATTTTGCTGGCAAGCTTCTCTTTGCCCAACGGCTGTTTATCGTTTTCCTTGACGAACAGGTCAGCCCCATGAGTCTCCAGAGCATTCGCCGCGCTGATATTTTTGACACCTATGAATTGGAAGGTGACGATGCCCGCCTCGGCGATACCCGGTGCTTCCGACTTGGCCAAAACCCTGGAAAGCGCGGCCACTGTATCGCCGGAGACCGAGGGTTGCGTGTGATAACCCTCGGTAAACCCCAGTTCCCACAACGCGTTTTCACTCACATCGCGGCTAGCGAGCCCCTCCAACCACGCAAACACCAGGCCGCCGTAAACGATGGGCTCCCCACTCATCTTGCCGGACAGACCGGTACTGAAGACCCGATCAAAGTGCAAGGGATGGGTATTGCCGACCATATAGGTCAGGGCTGCATGCTCATCGGTGATGGTTCGGCCGTTGGGATGGATGATAATGTCTCCAGACGTAAAGTCCTCGAAATACGTGTTGGGACCGGTCAGATCAGATGGAAACGCTGTAGCCTTGATGGGTAACTCCAGGGTCGGCGTCTTGACCCAGGGAAATGCAACCGGGGTCGTCGGGGCTGGCGTAGTCGGCGGGCGATTGCCCCGATAGGACACCATTATCTTGCGCTCATATTGCAGCACGACCAGATTGTCCTGATTGACGCCCAGGGTACGGATAAGTACGATGCCCGGTTTGTCCGCGCCCCGCTCCTTGCGATCAGCTACTTCAGTAAATGCCCGCAGCGTATCGCCGGCATACACCGGGCGGAGGAACTGCACGTTGTAATACCCGAGATTGGCGATAGCCTTCTCGGAGTCGTTCTGGACACCGAGAGACAGCACCACATTAAATACCATCTGAGGGCTGGCGGGGAGATCCGGAAAACCATGAGCCCTGGCATATTCGACATTCAGATACAGGGGATTGGCCTGCATAAAGGTGCGAGCGAAATCCAGCATGGCCGCTCGTTCAAAACTGAACCCGCGCGGATGCACAAACACCTGGCCTGGCACGAATTCATCCAGGTAACGCCCATACTGAGGGGTCCGAACGCGGCTTAAATCGACATCCATGCTGCCAGCGAGTTCTTGCTGTTTGCTAACCGCCATTGAAATGGGCATGTGCTAAACCTCCTACTCTTAATGATCCCTGGCGTTTTTGACTAACGCGGGGGCAATCACCTTTAGGGCAAGAGTCTCTTCCGCGCCTTCGAAAATAGACAGTACGCGGGCATCGACAAAGTAACGGCTGACCGGTGTTTCCTCCGCATAGCCCATACCGCCGTGTATCTGTAATGCCTCGCGGGTAAGCCATTCAGCCGTCTTGCAGGTGAATAACTTCACCATGCTGGCCTCCATGTCACCTTTGCCAGTGTCCATCAAGCGGCCAACCGCATAGGTAAACTGACGGCTGGCAGCGAGATGGGCGGCCATCCGCGCCAGTTTGACCTGCGTAAGCTGGTAGTCAGCAATGGGTTTGCCGAACACGAGGCGATCCTTGGCGTAGGACACCGCGCGCTCGAACGCAACCTGCATTAAGCCGATGGCGCGGGCGGCGGTTTGAATGCGACCGCCGGAGAACCCGGCCATGGTGAAGTAGAACCCTTTGCCTAAACCTTCCGGACCGCCTAAGAGGTTCTCGTCGGGCACGAAGAAATTGTCGAAAAACATCTCGAAGGAATGCATTCCCCGATAGCCAATAGTAGCGATGGCCTTGCCGCTGAGCTTGCCGCCACCCTCTTGTTTGTATTCAAACGCATGACCATCATAGGTCGGCTTCTCGGCCAAAAACATGGACAGACCGCGATGACCTAGGGACAAATCGGGATTGGTTCGGGCCAGCACCAGCAACACGCCCGCTTTGCCGCCGAAGGTACACCAGGTTTTGGCGCCGTTGAGCAGCCAGCCGCCTTCGGTCTTAGTGGCCTTCAACCTCATCGCGGCCACATCGGACCCGTAATTGGGTTCGGTGACGGCCACCGCGCACAGGATCTCGCCGACCGCGAGTTTCGGCAGCCACTGCTGCTTCTGCTCCTCGGTGCCACCCTTCAAAAGGGCGCGGGACAGGATTTCCGGACGGGTGATCAGACTGCCTGCCGCCCCCAGGGAACCGCGTGACAACTCTTCCGTGACGACAATCATACCCATATTATCTTCCTGCTCGTCGCTTTGCAGACCGCCAAAGCGTTCAGGAATAGAGAGCCCAAAGCAGCCCAGTTCCTTCACCTGTTCCAGAATCGCGTCGGGGATGATCAGGTCCTTTTGATGGATTTCCTTGGCCAGCGGCATCACTACATCGTTGGCGACCCTGCGGAAGGTATCCTGCATCATCTGATGATGATCATCGAGCAGATAAGCGCCGACTTGGCCGTTCAGCTCGCAGACCGCCTTGCCCAGGGCGGCGATATTCTGGGAAGCCAATTGACTGTTACAGAAACCGCGCACTGACTCGCTTTCTAACTTGGTAGTCAGTTCAGTTTGGCTGATGCCGAAGTCATCCGGCCTAGCGCTCAAACGCGCGCGAATGGAGTGAATAGCTTCGGCGCAGAAAAACAGAGCCAGACTGTCTTCAAGGTTCAGTGTCTTGGAAGTGTTGCCGGTCTCGACCCTTACCTTAGCGGCATAGTCGAGAATGAACCTGGCAGCGGATGCCTCCGCGGAAGAAAGCGCGGCATCATAGGCGACCAGTTGATAGTCATCAATCTTGGCAGCCGACACCTGATCACCCTTTTGAGTTCGGCTCTTGAGGTTTGCCAGCACACTGTCCAAAATTGCCTGGACAGCGTCGAGGGCATGCTCAGCCTGCCCCATAAGTTCTTTAACCTGATGACTATATTCGGACATGGATAACTCCTAAAAAGTCGTTATTTAAGATCAAGTAAAGGCAAGAGCCGATTGAGCAAGCGATACGTTGGCAGGCACTCTGCCCACAGGGTGCAGTGGATATATTCATACCCAAAACGTCGAGGCTCGGAAATCCGCTTCTATAGATTTCAGTTCCATGGCTATTCGGCAAAGCATATGCCAATGTTTTGACTAAGAAACTTAACGTTACTCATTTGATGCCTATTCACATACCACATCGCAGCGGGTCGACGTTCTGGAAGCATGAAAAGGATCTCGCATTTTGTATCATGTCGCATCGCAGCAAGTCAAATTCCAGAAATTCGTAATGGTTTTATGGCGCCCGGCTAATGCATGGACACAGGTTGGAAACCATTGCTGAAAAATGGATCTGTATCAATCATGGTGATGAGGTGATCCCGACAAGGTTTATGGCGGCCAAACGCAGGCTCCTTACCCGCCATTACTCAATCTATAGCGGCAGAATGCCAAGTAGCCTATCTTCTTCACAACACCCCACCTGCGTGACATACTGCAACGCAATAACCTCACCTCATGGAGACTGTAACGATGCACAATAGACCCTTCAAAGTTCTTGGAATCCAGCAAATTGCTGTCGGTGGAACCGACAAAAACCGCTTGCGCAAGCTTTGGATCGACATCCTCGGCCTCACTTTGAGCGGCACCTTCCAAAGTGAAAAGGAGAATGTTGATGAAGACATCGCAGTAACCGGCTCAGGTCCATTCAAAGTCGAAGTTGACCTCATGCAGCCGATAGATCCAGAGAAAAAACCTAAAGTCCAAGATCCTCCCCTCAATCACATAGGTCTTTGGATCGACAACCTGCACTCCGCCGTCGAATGGCTGGTTGCAAACGGTGTGCGGTTTACCCCAGGCGGTATTCGCAAAGGCGCCTCCGGTTACGACGTGTGCTTTATACATCCCAAAGGTAACGATACGACCCCAATCGGTGGCGAAGGCGTTCTGATAGAACTTGTTCAAGCACCCCCCGAAGTTATCGAGGCATTGGCGCATTGAAATCCATCGGCACTATTTGGATCGATCAACATTACGGCCGCAATAAACTTGGCGGGGCCTAGCCCTGCCTTTGCATCGACGCTATTTATTTTCCTGGAATTAATTTATTCTAATAAGAAATTAAATTAGGTTGTAATAATGAAAACCCGTGAGCGCATCCTGGAAACCAGCCTACAGCTTTTTAATGAAACCGGAGAGCCACATGTTACAACCAATCATATTGCCGATGAAATGGATATTAGCCCAGGCAATCTGTATTATCACTTTCGCAATAAGGATGAAATTGTCTACTTTTTGTTCCTACGCTTTGAACATCAGATGCAAGCGGCGCTAGAGGCACCAACAAGCCGTGCCTTAAATATGGAGGATATGTGGCTTTACCTACATCTAGTGTTTGAATGCATTTGGCAATATCGTTTTTTGTACCGGGATCTTGACAATATACTTAGTCGTAACAAAAAATTGCGTGTAAGATTTAGACGCATTTTAGAGCGAAAAATCCAAACATCCATAACTATATGTGATGGTTTGGTAGTCGCCGGCATCATGCAAGCCAACCGTGAGGAAATTGACGCATTGGCCAACAACATATCAGTAATTGCAACCTATTGGCTTAACTTTGAAAGCATTCGTGAACATCATGGCAATGAGGGTAGTTACCTTGGACATGGCGTCTATCAAGTGATGACTTTAGTATCCCCTTATCTCAGGGGAGATATGCGAGAATTACTTTATAAATTAAGTCATGACTATTTAGATTAAATAGCAGTCCATTTAGATTAAATAACAGTCTATGATCCAAACCATTACCATTAACCGGAGCAAGGTGTTTTATGACATGGACATGCTTTTTAAATCGATGTTCTACAACACTTAGATTTCTTGCCAGAGCATCGATTTCATTATAATTTTTATAAACTTTTTATTTTTCACTTAATCAACACTTTCACACTCTCATGAAGCTCTTCCACACGCTTGGAAAGCTCCTGCACGTCATCGTTGGTAGGCACGCCAAGCCGATTTAATACACGTGCCACACGGTCCTCAAATAGTTGTTCCAAACCATCCCAAGTATCACTAACCTTATTTTTCACTTCTTCCATCTTCCCTTTCACTTCCTCAACTTTTTCCTCAGCAGTCTTCCTAGTGCGCGCTTCGACTTCTTCACCCTCCTTTACCAAAGACTCGAATAATTTGCCGCCCTCTTCTTCGGCTTTGGAAAAAGCACCCAGTCCGGCTAACCAAATCTGTCGGGCAGAGTCCACGACGCTACCTAATACTTGCTTTTCATTTGATTTATCTTTAAGTCTTTTTTCACTCATTGCTTAATCTCCTTTCTTAGGGCCAGTCTAATTATAGACCACGTAATGAAATCAGATTGTGTTAATGTGTTTTAAGTCAATTAATCATGAAAAGAGTGAACCCAGTTTCGTATCTGTTCCAGCGTATTACTGAAATCAGTATTAGCTTTACTAGAAAGCTTGGCTTGATCTTCGCCAGTGCCAACGCTTTTTTGAATGTTTATATCTTCGCCTAAACCAGTGCCAAAATCGCGATTTTTATCCTCAAGAATATCCATCCGCAGGCTAATACCATGACGTGCCAGAACTGGTCCAAGTTCATGCCGCCGCGCAAGCAGGTCATGGCGGGTTGTCTGGTAGGCATGTTCGCAAACCCATCGGCGATTTGCGAAACTAAAGACATTAGTAAAAAACATCTTTGAATCGTCACGATTAGGTTCAAAAAGTATCACATCCGTGTTCTCATATTGGGTATCATAGCTAGACATACCTGCTTGCAACCGTGAATGAACGATGGAGCGAAATGTTTGAGATAGGACGACTGGCAATCCACCCTCGATCAAAGATTTATGTTGTAAAATCCCCGCCTGCGCAGCGAGATTGGAATCAAATGGAACTATAGGATTGAGGCAAAAAATCAAATCAACGCCTTCATTCAAGGCCACCGATGCATGCATGGTTTTTAACAACGCGCCATCAACATAATAATGACCATCAATTTCTACTGGCGGATACAATCCCGGTAAGGCCGCACTCGCCTGCACCGCTTTAGAAATCGGCACATGATCATAACCTTCGGAGCCAAACTTTATCGATTCTCCGGTATCCAAGTCCACCGCCACAACAAATAATTTATGTTTAAGCTTGCGGAAATCATTGGTGCGACCCTTAGCAGTGTAAAGCTGGGTAGCAAATTGGTAAATCGGTTCATTATCAAAAATGCCAGAAGGCATGGCTCGGCTTAGGCTAGTTAGAGATTCCAACAATCCCAGGTCAAAGGGATTTTTAACAAAGCTCCATACGGATTCCCAAAATAGTCTGGGTATGGAATTTATACGTTGCCAGTACTCTTTAAATGCAGGGGTTAAAAACATTTGGGGATTAAGAGGATGCTCTGTAGATTCGCTCTTAACAAAAATACGACACATTTGGGTAGTGGTAATTTGGTTTACGAGATTGGCAGCGATAACTGCTCCCGCACTGACTCCGACATATACATGCAAATGATTGAAATCAATGCCCTCAAGAGCTTCATCAAGGGCTCTCAAGGCACCGATTTCATAGATGACACCCAGAGGCCCCCCCCCCGCAACTGCCAACCCAATACGAGGCCCCTTAATCTGCTCATCATAGCCCATCGCTTGAGCTTTAAGCATATTTCCTCCTTAGCTGAGTCATAATTTATTATTGGAAGAACCGCGATAGGATAGGCCACTACTTCTTTGACTTAGCAAAAATCCTCTAAATTTTGAAATATTTTAGGCAAGTCATCGCAATTTCAAATTACCAATAGGAGTATGTATAGCATAGTTCAATTTAGTTATTAAACTACTACCCTAAATTCCTAAACTTGAAGATTAATCAATACTCAAAATCATTACATTCAGCGCCCGCAGCGGGAGGGAATAAATAAGATTATCCCCTCCCTAAGTCGCGGAATACTCTAGTAATTCATCAACAGCAAACCAATCCCGCTACGCTTTAGTCAAGGACCTGACGCTTTCGTTCAACGCTTCAACACGCTTGCTAAGATCCTGGATGTCATTATTCGTGGGGACCCCCAAACGGTTCAGGGTTTGGGATATGCGCTCCTCAAACATTTGCTCCAGCTTATCCCAGGCACTGAGCGCCTTACCTTTTACTTCGCCAAGCTTATCGCTAGCGGATTTCATGGTGTGAGCTTCGAACTTTTCACCTTCCTGCACCAAGGATTCAAAAAACTTGCTGCCTTCGCTTTCGATTCTAGAAAAAGCGCCTAACCCCGCCAACCAAATTTGATGCGCAAGGTCTGGTAACCGCCGGTCTAGCTGATGTTCACTTGTCTGGTTTTTTAGACTCTTAACCATCTCTTCTCTCCTGGTTGCAAGTTCAACCGCTCTACAGGAAATAACTTAAACATCGTAAATAAATAATTTAATTATAAATTTAACAAAATAAATTAGAATAAACATACTAATTTCACAATCCAAAAAGCCGTTCGGATTTGAGCACCTTACAGTTTCATTCTTGATAAAATAGCCATTGTTGGCATGATGTTACGTAAATCAGGGATCCATTATCGTGAGCAGCAACAATTTCTCGAATTCGCCAATAAATCGACTGACAATGGTTTGCGGATCACCTACCAGCGTCTTATCGGTAACGATTCCAGAATGAACGTGTTCGTTGTAGCTGAGGATGCTAACACCCATACCAATAGTCTCCGTCTGCGGAACCCAAAACATCTGCTCAGCAATTCTAGCGCCCGCAAAATAAAATGCGAATTAAGCGCTTAGGGGCAAGACATTCCGGACAAACATGGCGGCGGCCAGCCGCCCGAAGACAGGGACGAGAAGGCCTTGGTAAGAGCGCACCTTGCTGGCCATCTCGATGCCAGTTTTCTCCACGATCCAAGTGAAGATGGACTCGACGGGTTGCCGCACCTGCGAGACGGCGCGGGATAGCCAGGCGTCGGCGGCGTCGAGGTGCGCTTGGCCCTGGTGCGTCTTGACCGGCGTCAGGACCGTAAACGGCAGTTCCTCTCGCCGCTTGAGGTAGTCATACGCCTGGTCGGCGTAGCGTTCCTGGTAGGGCAGCGCGGGGGCGACCTGCGCCAGCGCCGGGCCGTCGTTCAGCCCGGCGGGGGCGAGGCCAATGAAGCGCGGACTCGGCAGGGTGCCGGGCCGTCGGTCGCCGACCCAGTGGATCTTCACCCCCTGATAATAAAGCTTCTTGCTCAGGCAGTAACCGCTGTTGGCCAGTTCGGGGGCGACTTTGGCGTGGAAGCGGCGTCCCTGCCGGGCGAGGATGACGGGCAGGGAATCGGCCAGCCCAGCGAAAGAGGCCGCCTCGCCCGTCTCGCAGAACCGCTCCACCAGGGCCGGAAAGCAGTCCGCGAGCCGGTTCAGGCGCTGCACATAGGCGCCATAGCCGGGCAGCCGGGGGAACCAGCCCTTACAAGGGTAGGTTTTTCTCATAGACCTCCTCCTGTGGGTAATGCCAAAGGTGGGTCATGGGGGTGAGGGGTGAGGGGCAAAGTCGGCCAGGGTTCGGGGTGGCCATGGCCGATGGGCAGCGGCTGACGATTGAAGAGCGCGGCCAGGATCAAGGACCAGCCATGCCGGAAGATCCCCACCAGCCGCCAGCGGCGACCTTGCTGTCGGGGCGAACCGGGCACCACGAGAAACGTCGCGGTGGGAGGGTCGCTTCGGCCTCACCACCGACCGAGAGTAGCCACCAGGTCGCGATGGCGATCGCCAACCACCGGCGTTCGGCTCGGTTCGGGTCGATCATGCGGGTATATTGCCACTGCCAGCCGCCGCGCTTGATCTTTTTGAAACCCTGCTCAATCCATGCGCGCAACCCGTACCAACCCGCCTCGGCGGCCTGCGGCGGGACGTCGGTCACGATCAGCCACGGGTCGTCATGCCCAGCTTCCCATCGTGCTAACAGGGTACAGTTGAGGCGCGTCTTGCGCTGCGTAAAGGCCGTCCCGTCGCCTTGCCAGCGTCGACCAACGGCCGAGACCAGTTGGCGAAATGGCACCCAGTGATACCAGCCTGCAGGGCGAAACGATCCCCCGAGATTGACCCGAAGCATCGGATGCCAACCGATCTGGATGATGGCCTCGAACAACCACTTCGCATACAACCCCCGGTCGGCGAGGACGATCACGGTCCACGTCGGGGGAAGTCGCCGGCGTAAGGCCTTCAATAACGCCTCCCACTCCGGCTTCCACGGCTGTTTGATCCCTGCCCTCAAGACTTTCCACAGGATCGGGACCGCACACCCTCGATACCCGATACTGATGGTCAACACGACAAAGCGTTGACCCAAGCTCGTCGCATCCAGCGCCACGGCTACCCGGGTCTCGGACCAGCCTTCCAAGACCCAGTTCAACCACGGCGCCCAGCAGGTATTCAAGTCCAGTTGTCGCCGGTGGGCGCCAGCTTTCGCAGCGGCTTCCCGATAGGTATCGCGCAGGCGTTCCCGAACGGTATCGAATGATTGGCCACCTTGCGACGACCACCAGTCGGCAATGGCGGTCAAACTACAGGACCGCACGATGATCATCCCCAAACTCCAGAGGGCCAACCCCATGATCACCGGTTGCCTGAGAGGGGGAAAGTGATTGGCAATTTGGGTACGCCATTGATAAAGTTGAGGTGAGCGAGACATGGCAGTTCCTCCGGTACTCTGGCGGTTGCCGCATCGACTATTGTACCGCAACATCATGTCTCGTTTAGCCTTTTTATAAAAACCTACCCTTGTAAGGGGCACCCACTGGGGCGGCTTCGCCCAGATATTCACACACAGGAAAGAAATCGATTAACTAACTCCCCTGGGTCCCAAATTGGAGATCCACCTGGTTCGCAATCCACGGCGCGCCAGCGCCGCCCGCGTGCAGGTGACTGCCCGGGCCGAACCCGGCTTTCGCCGCACAACGCCCCCACTGCCGCCCGCTTTCTGCAACCCCACCCACAAAAGTCCCGCCGCACACCGGGGTCACCCTACCGTTAGGGTGAACCAGATTCAGCCGCACTTCTTTCCAACTCAGCAGCTTGCCCTTGCGTGGGTCTGCAGCCTCCGGGGACGGCTCCACCACCGGCCCCCTCGAGCCATCCAGCTCCCCGATAAAGAGGCCCGCCGCCGTCCCCGGTTCGATCACCCGCGCCACTGCTTGTTCGTAGCTGCATTCGGCAGGATGTTCCGTCGTCCGTTGCACCGTACTGACCGGCCTCTCAATTCCGTAATGTTCCTGCAACTTGGCCGCCCCCGGCCCAAACGCCGCATCCGCCCCAAAATCCGTCATCACCCACGGTAACGGCAGCGAACTACCCCGGCAACTCACCCCCGCCAAGGCCCTGCACGGCCGCTCGATGCCCGTGCCGTTCCGCCAGCGCGGTTCGATCCCCTCGATCGGACCCAAGGGGGTGTACCAATACCGTTTTTTTTCCCGCCCGGCCGCCAGTCGGACTCCGCTTGAGCGACCCCTACACGCTTCTCCACCCCGCGTTCCGCCCAGGCCGTCAGCGCGTCGTGGCCCCTCTGGCGCAGCTCGTCGCTCACGCGCCGTTCCGCCGCATCGGCTGTTGCACAGTCGCCCGCCGCAGCCTCCACCACCGCCCACAGGCTTTCCATCCGGGCCCGTAAGTGCGGGTGACGATTCAAGCGCTCCAACAACATCCGGTCGCGGTCCGTGGTCAGCATGGGGGTCTCCTTGGGCGGTATCAGTGGGTCATACAGCATTATGAGGCCTGCATCACTTTGAATCACACCCGTCCTAGAGCGCTGACCGGTTGGGAGACTCAAGCGGCCAACCGTTCAAAGGGTTCAGCGGCATTGGCGGCTTGGGCGGTGAGGGCTTGCGCCCGCTCCAGGTTTTGGATCGCACACACCAGCCGTAAGTGATAGGTGTTTTTGCGGGTACCGCCATAACGCGCCTCATTGCCTTGGGGTTGGCTGACACGGGCCAAACCGTGCTCGACTCCGACCCGTTCGCGCAGGGCGGCGCGCCCCTCCACGGTGGTGGGCAGCACCTGGAGGCGTTGCCAGAGGTCTTCCCGCAGGTGAATGCTCAGGGTCCGACCCCCGGTCTTGCGGGACGTACACTGACTGCGGAGCGCGCAGGCCGCGCAGGCTTCGGCCGGAAAACTGGCGGTTTTGCCCAGGGTGATCGGCGTCACGTGGCCGGCCGGACAGGTGGCCTGACCGGCGGTCAGCTCGAGGTGAAAGGCGCGCTTGCTGAACTGCCCGGCTCGCGCGTGCGCCGGCCAGGGCCGACAGCGGATCGCCGCCCCAGCGGCTGCGTAGGTGGGAATCAGCTCGTCCCCCAGATAGCCCCGGTCGATGCGCAACGAGGTCACCTGGCGGTGCTGGAGTTCGACGGCGATCAGGAGCGGCTCCAGCCCGGCGGTAGCCGGGGTGTTGGCGGGCAGGACCTCGGCGGCCAGGATGAGTTGCTCGTCGAGGTCGTGGGCAATATGCCGTTGGTAACCATCAAACCGCGTCGCCGAGGACTTGCGGCCATGGCGCATCTCGGGATCCGTAATACTGATTTGGCGGTCTTTGGCCACCCCCTGGCGAATCCGGGTCCCGCCGGCCGGGTCCGGTTCCAGGTCTTGCGCCCGCAGCGCCTGCAAGGTCTGCACCGCCATGACCAGCGGCGGCGATTGTCGTTCCGGCGGGAAGTGGGTACCGATCCAGCCCTGGAGGGCCTCCAACTCGTCACATAACCGCTGCAGGGCGTGGTGCTGCTGGTCGGCGTCCGCCCAGTCGATATCCAGCGCCGCCTTGAGGCTGGGCGCATCGAACAGCGACAACCCGATTTGCTCGATGACGTGGGCCACTGCCTGCTGGGCCAACACCGCCAGACAGCCGCTGACCTGGTGGGCCGCATGCCCCAAGAGGTTGAGGGTATCTTCCCCCCGGCCCCGACCCCACCGCGGCCTGGAATCCAACGCCAACCGCAAGGTTTTGGCGCCAAACCCCCCACGGCCACGGGCCAGTTCGACGGTGCGTTCCAACAGCCGCTGGTCCCTCCCCGTGCTCAGCAACCGCATCCGAAAATCAAACAGCGCCCCTTGGGAGAACGCCGGTTCCTCCGCGCCCAGACACCCCAACACCCACTGCCAGCGTTTGGAATCCACCGTCAGTTCCAGCGCCTCCTGATCGCCGACCCCGGCATAGGCTTGCAGCACCGTCGCCATCGCCAGCAGCGCCGGCGGGACCGGCGGTTTGCCCGCCCCCGTCTGCCGGTACCTCTCCAGCAGTTCCTCCTCGAAGGCGTCATCGAACAACTCCCCCCGAATCTCCCGCAAAAACACAAACAATTTCTTGCGCGGGGCAGCGCGGTTCGCGACTTTCTCTTCGGCCGGACTCAGGGCAACGGGCGGGGACCATAAGGGAGGCGTCCACATACGATTTCACTCCAGGGGCTGAAGACCACAAGATAAAAGTCTAGGCCAACCTGAACCCAGGGCGGTTGTCGAGCCTCCTGAACCCTAGCCTCAAGGCAACCTCGTCTAAACCGGTCAGCGCTCTAGTTTATCTCATTGTTTATGTCCTGTTGATTCACTTTAAGCAAACACTAATTCAACAAAAGAAAGACGAAAGGAAGAGTCAAGAAACGCCCGTAGATCCCCAACTCCAAAAACCTTCATCTCCACATCAGCATTCAAGGTTACCGGGTCATGGCTTGGTTTCTTTGCTTGGAGGCAAACTCAAACTGCTCTGGAAAATTTCTGTCCACTGGTTAACTTGTATTAAGAATCCATTATTTCATCCCATGACCAACGAATATCGAGACATTATTTTGTCTACTCAGTGAACAAACCGCCGCCTAAAGGCGGTGGTTTCGGGTGACGGCTAAAGCCGGCGCTGTCGGCTAAAGCCGAGTGTATTCCCGCTGAAAGCAGGCTTAAAGCGAAGGGGACTCCCCTGACGGGGAAACTGAGTTTGCTAGGCCGTGTTCACAAAATTGCTAGCGGAGCATGATCACGATGAGGGCGACGGTGACGAAAGCCAGGAAGTTGGCTTTGAGTTTTTCATAGCGGGTAGCGACTCGGCGGAACTGCTTGATTTTATTGAACAGGCGTTCGACTTTGTTGCGCTGCTTGTAGCTTTCCTTATCGTAGACGATGATCTCCAAGCGGTTAGACTTGGGCGGAATGACCGGGGTGATGCCTTTGGCGTCGAGCTTGGCGCGGATGGCATTGCTATCATAGGCCTTGTCCATAGCCGCTTGCTCGATGCCGTCGCGCGGATCGATGGCATCGATAAGCGCTTCGCCGACCGGCGCGTCGCCCGCCTGCCCGGCCGTGATCCGGATATCCACCGCATCGGCTTCCGAAGCGCACAGGGCGTGGATTTTCGTGGTCAATCCGCCGCGGGAGCGACCGAGGGCCTGATCGCCTTTTTTTTGGCGGCGCCCGCCGCGTGCTGGTGAGCGCGTACCACCGTGGAATCGAGAAAGACGATCTTCAGTTCGACGCCCTTGAGCCGCTTCAGCAGCCCCAGGATGTTCCACCAGACCCCACGCTCGATCCAGCGTTGCCAGCGCATGTAGATCGTGTGCCAAGGGCCGTAGGCGTTCGGCAAATCCCGCCACGGCGTGCCCGTGCGCAGAACGTGCAGCACACCTTCCAACGCCTCGCGGTTCTTGACCGTCGGCGGACGCCCCCGGCGCCCCTCTTCGGGTGGCAACAACCGGTTGATCTGCTCAAATTGCGCGTCCGTAAGGTAATACAAACGATCCATGCTCGACCCCTCTGGCTGTGGATGATAGCCAGCAGTCTCACACACGAAGCATGATTTTGTGAACACGGCCTAACTTGATTTGGCCCCACTTGAAGGGATTTTGATATCGAGAGTTGGCCCCACCCCCATCCCCCTTTGCCGTAGTCTGTGGCGCTCGATGTCACAGTAACAGCGAGGGTATGAGAGGTGACCAAAGTGGAGCTATTTGAGCTGATCAGACGCGACTATTACGTCGGGGGCCACGGCATCCGACACCTTGCTCGGCTGCGGCAAGTGCATCGGCGGACGGTGCGGCAAGCGCTGGCAGCGGCACTCCCTCCGCGGCGGAAGGCGCCGGTGCGAGAACCCTGGGTGTTAACGCGGGCCTTGCGGCAGGTCATTGATGGCTGGCTGGCCGCGGATCGGGAGGCGCCGCCCAAGCAGCGGCATACCGGGACCCGGGTTTATCAGCGGTTAGTCCGGGAGCACGGCTACCCGGGAGCGGCAGTGACCGTGCGGATGTACGTGAGCCAGCAACGACGCGGGTTGGGTCCGCCGGCAGAAGCCTTTGTACCGCAAAGCTATGGGCCGGGTGAGGAGGCGCAGGTGGATTGGTATGAGGCGGCGGTGGATTTCCCCGAGGGGCGGCGAACCGTGCAGTTTTTTGTCATGCGCGCCTGCTTCAGTGGCCGGGAGTTTCATCGGGCCTGTTGGTGCCAGACCCAGCAAGCCTTCCTGGAAGCGCACGTCGCGGCCTTCGCAGACTTTGGCGGGGTTTTTGCCCGGCTCCGGTATGACAACCTGGGGTTGGCGGTGAAAAAGGTGCTGCGCGGGCGGCGCCGGGAGGAGACAGACCGGTTCATCGCCCTGCGTTCCCATTACTTGTTTGCGGCCGACTTCTGCCAACCGGGCTTGGCCGGCGCCCATGAAAAAGGCGGGGTGGAGGGGACGGTGGGCCGGTTCCGGCGGAATCACCTGGTCCCGGTCCCGGTCATGGCGGACTTGGCGGCGTTAAATAGCTATCTCCACCGGGCCTGCGAAGCCGACGGGGGGAGGCAGATCACGGGCCGGGACCGTTCGGTCGCGATGGACTGGACGCAAGCGCAAGGGGTGTTGCGGCCATTACCGGCGACGCCGTTTGCCACGGCGGAGGTGCTGACCTGTCGGGTGGACAGCAGTAGCCGCGTCCGCGTCCGCACCAACCACTACTCGGTGCCGGTGGCGTTGGTAGGCCAGCCGGTGGAGGTACAGCTGCATGCCCAGCACTGGGAGGTGCTACACAAGGGGCGGAGCGTGGCCACCCATGAACGACTGCCAGGCCGGTTTGGGGAGCACTGGGTGCTGGATCACTACTGGGAGCGGTTGCAGGTCAAGCCGGGTGCCCTGGCGAACGCCCGCGCCCTGCGCCAAGCCCGCGAGACCGGTCAGTGGCCCCCCGTGTATGACCGCTTGTTCGGGGTGTTGAAACAGCGCTATGGGGACACCGAGGGGACTCGGCAGCTGCTCCAGGTGCTTCTGCTGCATCGCGACAACGACTCGGCGGCAGTGCCTCAGGCCGTCACGCAGGCGGTAGCCCTGGGTTGCTGCGACGCCGGGGCGATTGCGGTCCTGGTGCGTCAGCAGGGAGCCTGTCCCGCCCCGCCAGCGGTGGTTGGGGAATTGGGAGCCCTCGCCCGCTACGGTCAGACCCGTCCGGAGAGTCTGCACCTCTATGATGGCCTGCGGCCGAGTCAAGCGGTGGAGGTGACCCATGGCGGCCCCAGCGCTAGGGCTTAAAGCCCTGTGTCAGACCCTCAAGCTGCCCACGGTAGCCCGCGAGGCGGAACGCTTAGCGGAAGCCGCCCACCGGCAAGGGCAGGGACCGCTGCCCTACCTCCAGCAGGTACTGGAACTGGAAGTCGCCGAGCGGGCAGCCCATCGAGCGGCCCGGCGACTCAAGGAAGCCGGGTTCCCGTTGCCCAAGACCCTGGCCAGCTTCGACTTCCGGCGTGCCCCGGCGCTCCCGGAAGTGCAGATCCGGCAGTTGGCCGAGGGCGACTACATCGACCGGGCTGAAACCGTGATCCTGATGGGGGAACCGGGTACGGGCAAGACACACTTGGCGACCGCCCTGGGGGTAGCGGCGGCCAACCAGGGGCGGGCGGTACGCTTTGCCAGTGCCGGGCGACTGGTCAATGAACTGGTTGAAGCCAAGGATGCCCGCGAGTTAGGGCGGCTCGTGGGCCGCTACAGTCGGCTGGATTTACTCGTCCTCGATGAACTGGGTTATACCATTTACCAAATAAATTTATTATAATAAAGCTTCTTCTTCAAACTGATTAGGAATTTAGTCATGAGTCGATCAATCAGAATTGAAATCACGGAATCTGCTGAAGAATTAAGGGAGATGATGAACGATCAAACCCGTGCTAAGTTTCGAGAGAGGCTGCAAGTATTATACTGGTTAAAAACCAACCTTTTTCAGTCTTTACAAGATTTATCGGATCATCTGGGCCGATCAAAATCGGTCATTGTAAAGTGGCTGCAAACCTATCGCACGCGAGGATTGGCCGCACTTTTGCAGTGGAATTATCGCGGTGGTCGCCGGTCAAAGCTATCGGGCGCGCTCCTGGATGCTTTGCAGCGGCGGTTAAGTGATCCCACGGCCGGTTTTAACAGCTATAAAGAAGTCAAACACTGGCTTGGGGAAGAATCAGGCGTGGAGATGCCCTATTCCACCGTGCATCGTATTGTTCGCTATAAGTTACAAGCCAAGCTCAAGGTGGCGCGCCCGACGAGCATTCATCGGCAGGATGCTGCCGTCGTCGAATTTAAAAAAACTGCCAGATCGCCTCGAGCTAATTAACGTCCTTCAAAACTTAGGCGGCAGTTCGGCCTTGCCGTTACGCTATTGGAGTCAGGATGAAAGTCGTTTTGGGTTGAAGACGATCACCCGGCGTGTGCTCACCGCGTTGGGGGTCAAACCGATCGGTCCGGTCCAATGGAAGTATCAAGCGTTCTATTTATATGGCGCGGTTGAACCCCTGAAGGGAGACCGTTTCTTTTTAGAGTTTTCTCATTTAGACGCGGATTGTTTTCAGCTATTTCTAGACCAATTCTCTCAAGCTTATCCCCACAGTCTTAATATACTTCAATTAGATAACGGACGGTTTCATTTAGCCAAAAAACTCCAGATTCCTGATAATGTCGTCTTGTTATTTCAACCTCCTTATAGCCCGGATGTCAATCCCATCGAACGCGTTTGGCAATCTATGAAAGATCAATTGCGCTGGCTTAATCTGAATAATTTAGAAGAATTGCGTAGAGAAGTTGATCAAATTATTCAGTCTATCACTGCCAATCAATTAGCTTCCTTGACCGGCTTTGAGTTCATTTTAGCCGCACTTAAATAATAAAACCTATTGGTAAGTGGTATTACCTGCCGCTCAGCAAGGCCGATGCCGAACTGCTGTTTCAGGTGCTCAGCGAGCGCCATGAACGGCGGGCCTTGGTGTTGACCACTAATCTGCCCTTCGGGGAGTGGACCGCGGTCTTCCCGGATCCCCGCCTCTGTCGGGCCGTGATTGATCGACTCACCCACCGGGCGCACCTCATCGAAACCGGCATGCAGTCCATCCGCCTTCAGGAGGCCCTGCGTCGCCATCCGTCAACCGCACCACCGGAGGGCTAAAAGACTACCACCACAACCGGCTCTCTCTGGGGAGAGAGCCTCCATGAACAGCAACGTGGTGGGGCCAAATCAGATTATCAAAGTGGGGCCAATGCAAGTTGACAAACTCAGGAAACCTCCCCTTCAATCGAGAAGGTAGCATCGTGATCATGGCACTGGTTCTCAATGTAGGCTTTAATGACGTCATCCGTGACATTGCCGCTGCTGCGGCAAAAATAGCCCCGTGCCCATACCTGCCGTCCCCAATAGCGTTGCCGCACCGCCGGAAACTCCCGCAACAGCACATAGGAACTTTTCCCCTTCAACCGCTGTACCAGCCGGCTGATCGTCACTTGGGGCGGGATCGACAGCATCACGTGAACATGATCGACCGAGATATGCCCCTGCAAGATATCGACGCTTTGCCGTCGGCATGCTTCCCGTACCACGTCGCGAACCCGCTCGGCAATCGCGCCCCGGAGCACTTTATGACGCTGTCCATTACACATATCTTGATAGAGCGAACTGCCGCCCCGATTGGGTGGGATAGGTACAGACGATTGGGGTACGGGTGATGACGGACACGGCAGCGGTAAGTTGGGCGGCGGCGGAGTTGGGCGGTGCCAACCTGGGCGATGCCCGGTTGAACCGGCGGCTGGTGCAGGTGGCGGAACGACTGGGGGCGCAGCCCGGCGCCAGCATTCCGGTGGCCTGCGGGGGCTGGGCGGAGACCCAGGCGGCCTATCGGTTGCTGGCGCACGAGAACGTCGCTTGGGAGTCGGTGCTGGCGCCGCACTGGGACTGTAGCGTCGCGCGAATGCGCCACCATCCGATCGTCTTATGCGTGCAAGACAGCACGGAGTTGAACTATACCGCCCAGCCGGGCATTGCCGGACTGGGGCCGTTGAGCTACTTGCGGCAGCAGGGGTTGTACGTGCATCTCACCTTGGCGGTGACGCCAGACGGGGTGCCGCTGGGGGTGCTGGACGCCTGGTTCTGGACCCGCGACCGAGCGACGTTCGGCGAGGATAAACGGCACTGGCCGATCGAGGCCAAGGAGAGCATGCGCTGGCTGGAAGGCTTCGAGCGCTGTGCCGAACTGGCCGCGACCCTGCCCGACACCCGGCTGGTCTACGTCGCCGACCGGGAGTGCGACATCCACGAGTTTATGCTTCGGGCGCAACGGGAGCCGGGGATCGACTGGCTGATCCGGGCCACCCATAACCGCTGCCTGGCTGAGGGCGACAAGCTGTGGGACCGGCTGGCGCCGGCGCCGGTGTTGGGCGAAGTGACGTTCACCCTCCCGGCCCGACCCCGCCGGCCGAGCCGGCCGGTGGTGCTGACCGTGCGGGCCGAACGGGTGACCCTGCAACCCAAGAACGGCCAACCGGTGACGCTGACCACGCTGCGGGCGCGGGAAGCATCCCCACCCGCGGGGGTTGAACCGCTCGACTGGCGCGTGTTGACCAACCGCCCGGCCGACACCCTCGCCCAAGCCGCCGAGCTGCTCCAATGGTACGGCAGTCGCTGGAGCATCGAGGTTTTTTTCCGAATCTTCAAAGCCGGCTGCCGGGTCGAAGCCCTGCAACTCAGTACCCTGGAGCGGCTGGAACCGGCCCTGGCCTTGTACCTCCTCATCGCCTGGCGGATTCACTACCTGACCGTGTTGGGACGGGTCACCCCCGCGTTGCCCTGCGACGCCGTGCTGGACCCCGCCGAGTGGCAGGCCGTCTACGTCGCCATCCACCGCCGACCCCCGCCGGCGAGCCCGCCGCCGCTGCCGGCGATGCTCGGCTGGATCGCCCGCCTGGGCGGCCACTTGGGCCGCAAGTGCGACGGACCGCCCGGCCCCCAAGCGCTCTGGATCGGCTTGCAGCGCGCCCGCGACCTCGCTTGGGGGATGCAATTGGCGTCTGATCTCCATGCCCAATCAACCGCTTAGAGATGTGTGTAATGGACAGCTTTATGACGATACTTGGTAATCCAGACCACATGCAGATGGATGGAAAACGCCGTGTGGGAACCATGACGATAGTCGCTCATATCCCAAGCAGAGCAAAAAAGCTGCTAAAGCTTCCGCCTAAAGGCGGGGGTTTTAACCCTCCCCATTGGAGACAGTAAATCCCGCACCGCCCGCTCCGCCTTGGGGTAGCTATACCCTTCGGGTAGCAACCCTAGCCGCAATAGCTTCGCCAACCAGCGGGCGTCGGAGTCGTCGTTAGTAAACTTCAATCCCTCGTACTGCACGATCGCCGCGGTGTTGGCCAAATGCATCCGATAACCGGCTTCCATCAGTCCACCCACCAGCCAATACCAGTTGTAGGTCGACTCCACCACCAACCCCTCAATACTCGCCTGATGGGGCGCCAGTTTGCTCAGGATCATACCCATATCATTGCCCAGTCGTCTGCGATAGATCGGATAGTCTTCTTCATCCAATAAGGCGATCACGTATTGTTGGAATGCAGGTCAATACCACCGTATAGTTTCATCTTCGGCTCCTCTTCTAGGGTTGTAACCGTTCACCTCCCTCTCCCGGTAACGGCTGACTTTCCCCCTAGGAGCGGTTATGGGAAACTGCCGCCATGCACCTGAGCGAACACAACCTACGCCAATTCGACCAACGCCTACCTGCGATTCGCTGGGGGAGGCCGAGGTGTGCGCGCTGTCGGGCGGTTGCTGGACGATTTGAAGGAGGCGCGGGACCGGTTGAACCAGGGACCGGAGAACCGTTCGCGGCCGCCGAGCAGTCGGGCGCCGGGGGAACGCCAGGGCGGCGGGCGGGACGCGGAGGCCGACGCCATCGTGGCGGCGGGCGACCGCGAGCCGAACCCGGCCGAGCCGGAGCCGGCCGAGGCGAAACCGGCGCAGACCCCAACGGCCCGCAAAGCCGGCAAACCACCGGGGGCGCCGGGGAGCGGCCGGACCCAGGTGTTCCAAGCGAATGCCGAACCGGCCCATTATCCCGATACCTGCGCGGGCGGTGGCCGGCCACTGGACCCGGCGGGGGCGGTGGCTTACACCGGCTTTCAGGCGGTCGACCGGCGTTGGGACGATCCGGCGCGACCGGGGCTGACCGTATGGGTGATTGACCATCGTTATTACGAAACGCCCTGTGCCTGCGGGCAGCGGACCCGCGCCGCGGCCGGCCACGGCGTAGTGGACCCGCTGCTGACGGGGATCGAACTCAGCGAATGGCGGCGGGTGGGGCCGGGGCTGGCGGCGCTGAGCGTGGCGCTGGCCTACCGGTTCCGGCGGTCGCGGGCGCGGATTCAGGAATTCCTGGCCGAGTGGCTGGGACTGGAACTGAGCATCGGCACGCTCCAGCAGACGCTCCACGAAGCCAGCGCGGCCGTGGCTCCGGCGGAAGACGAGCTGGTCCGGGCGGTCCTGGCCAGCGACCTGCTGCACGCCGACGAAACCTCCTGGCCCGAACACGGTCAACCTGCTGTGGCTGTGGGTGTTCCGGTCGCTGCCGGTGACCCTGTACTACGTGGCTGGGCGGGGCAAGGAACTGGTCGAGAACGTGCTGGACGGCTTCACCGGCTGGCTGATGAGCGACGGCTGGGGGTCCTACCGCCACTACCCGCGCCGGCTGCGCTGCGGGGCCCACCTGATTCGCAAGGCGCGGGGTTTGGCCCAGAGCTGCGACCGCGAGGCCCATGTCTTCGGTCAGTTGGTCCTGGATACCTTGGAGGTGCTGATGGCGGCGGTGTACGCCGCCCGCGAAGGTCCGCCCCCGGTCGATCTGCCCACCCAGCACGCCCCGCTCTTGGCGGCGTTGCGCGCCGCCTGCGAGCGGGGCCAGGGCAGCACCCATCAGAAAACCCCTGCCTTGGCGGTGGAATTGCTCACCGACTGGGAGGCCATCTTCCAGGTACTGAGCCATCCCGAACTGCCGCTGACCAACAACGAGGCCGAGCGCGCCTTGCGGCATTGGGTGATCCTGCGCCAGCTCAGTCTGGGCACCCGCACTGAGGTCGGCTCGCGGGTCGTGGCCCTGCTGGCCAGCGTCATCGACACCTGCCGCCAGCGCGGCCACGCCCCGTGGCGCACTCTCGAACGCGCCATCGCCGACCGCCGCGCCGGCCTGCCTCTGGCCACTTTGCCCCAGTAGGGGTCTGAACGGCTACGTTTTAAGATAAGGACATGTGCGGCATTAGCGGTATCGCCTTCAGCAGTCGAAGCGGGCGTGATGTGAACGAGGCGACCCTTGTCCGAATGCGCGATGTCCTGCGCCACCGTGGCCCGGACGACGCGGGACTCTTCATCGAAGGTCCGGTCGGCCTCGCGCATCGCCGCCTCAGCATCATAGACCTGGCGTTGGGACATCAGCCCATGCCCAACGGGGATGGCTCGCTTCAGATCGTCTTCAATGGGAAATATACAATCACGCCGACCACAGGCCGGGTCTGGAGGCTCGTGGGCACGTGTTTGCGACGCATTCCGATACGGAGGTGATACTGCTCCTCACGAAGAATATGGCAAGTGTTGCGTAGACCACCTCAGGAAAACGAGCAGAAGCGATTGCCAACCACCACCGAGTTCATTTTACTGGACTATTTGCAGGTTCTCGGGTGCTAAAAGACTGGTGCTTCCCCCGCCTCCGCCAGCTATCGCCGCCTCAAGCGCGTCAATATCCGCACCTAAATCCTTGCCATCGGTTCCGGCATTTTTGTACGGACTCGAAGCGGAAAGGCGATAATTTCCGTTAGCGTATTCAACGAATCCTACGTCTGGTACATTTGCAATAATAGAGTTGTTAGGCGGGTAATTGTTGGGAGTATACCACTTACCAAACAAGACATTTTTGGTAAAAGTCCAGTTTGTGTAATACTCATTTAATGCGCCAATACCTTCACCAGTGCCGCTTCCAATAAATCCGTAATCGCATCCTCCGCTGATATTATTCTTGTAATCGAACTGATCCGCCTTGCGGTTATTACTTTCGCTTAAAAATACTGCCCCAGTACAGGAGCCGGTGTTGTGATCAATGGTAATATTGTAGGGTCCTCCGATAATTTGAAAAATACGCCCATCAGCGCTACCGAGGCCAGTCACTTCAATAATGTTGTTTTGAACAAGTATCCTGTTCGTTGGCGTGCTCATGCTATTATTGTCATCTTGTCCGGCTATGTTAAAGCCCTGCCCAACATTCTTGAGTTTGTTGTACCTAAATGTAATATCCTGCGTAAGAAACCAAGAGGCTTTACCTCCCTCAATACGTGGCGTCACCAAAACAGAAAATCCGTTCTGGGCATTTTGCCAGTTGTTCTCAAGCAGATTTCCCTCGACCAAAACACGCCTCCCTACCTTGAACTCCAATAGATTCTTTATTGACCATGATGAATTCATCCATGAAAGCGGCTTGAAAAAATGATTTCTCCGGATTTCAATATCAGATGGAATGGATTGCTCAGAAGGATCCTGAAGAGATGGGCCGGAACCCCCAAACATAACGTTTTCCCCCGCTGCTTCAAGGTAGTTATTGACAATCTTGAGAGGACCAGGAGTGTTATGCGCCCACAGGGTTTGTGAATCAGAACCGACTTCCTTAAAATCGGACAGGTAAGAATCAATAACAGCGATACTAATGCCATTCATGGAAATACCACGCCTACTGCCCGCCGATGGATCACCATGAATATAGCAGCGGTCAAATGTAATGTGGTGCGGAAGCGCACCGACGGATGTTTCCCCCTGGCCGATTCGAACCAGGTCATATAGGAAGGTGTTAGCATCCGGTTTCATTTCGATCCCAACAAAGCGGTAATGGTGTGCATTCGACGCTGTTTGTACACCCCATCCCCCATCCCCATAGGGGGAAACGATCTTTGGCATATTGCCTGCATCGGCAGGACTCACCCGATTTCCAGGCGCGGGCAAACTTCCGGAGTTGCTCGAACGGATATAAATCCATCCGTTTCCGCTGGTCTTATTGGGCAAAGTAAAATTCCCCGTATATGTCTTTCCGGCCTGCAGAACAATCGTGCTGTTTAATGCAGCATTATTCAAACATGTCTGAAATTCGGAACCATTGGCGGCCGTGCAGGTGGCACCGGTTGGCGCGGAATAGGTTGTATCGATAAAGACTTGCGGAAGGGTGGGTAACGCCGCCGCTGCATTGCCTGAGATCGGCCAAAGAGACAGCGAAGCAATACTCAATAGAAAGGCAATCGAGATACTTGTGCAGTGAATTTTCGAAGGAAACTGAGAGTGCGTCTTAGTTCTCCAGGTTAAACGAGAGTTGTATTGGCTTTCCATGGCTGTACCTCACAATTATCAATTTTTATTTCGAAAGCAGGACTCTCGCCTGGACATCATGTATCGTGTCAATCAAGCGAAAGTCCTGGAAGGTTATCGATATCCCGCCCCATACCCCGACAGCGGGCCGTTGCCAGAGACGGTACCCGTCACCCAAGTACTCGGTAACGTGGTGAGGATGGTGCTCATGCTCGTCTCGCTGGGCTGGGCCACAGTGCCGACCTTATCACGGAACGTGAGCACACCATTCGGGCTCAGGATTGCGACCCAGTACTTGGTACCGGCAGTAATCGCGGTGGCGGGTAAGAGAACCGTGTTCCAGCTTCCCGCCTTGGGCGAACTCAAGGTTCCTGTGGCTAACCGAGCGCCCGGATGGCCATTGTTATCCTTGTAGAGACCCGCGACTAGATTGGTGGACGCCGAACCCGTATCCACGTATACAGAGAGACTGGTGACCCGACCGGTGACCGCATACGTGGTCTGGAATGCCGCCGCCATGCCCTGCGCGAGGGAACCCGCCACCGCTCCGAGCGCCTGGTAGCCCAGCAAGCGCTTGGGCGGCGAGGAGGTCGCGACCGCCGTATTCATGTCGGTCTTGATTTCAGGCACACTCAACGCCCGGTTGTAGATGCGGATCTCGTCAATGCGGCCATTAAAATAATTTCCCCAGACGCTGCTCCCGCCCATCATCAAGCTCCCGTTTGAAACGGGGATATTGCCTGAAGTCGCGGCACGGTTGACTTCATTGCCGTTGATGTAGAAGACCAGCGTCGATCCGTTATAGGTTGTCGCCAGATGCGCCCACGTGTTGGCCGGTAAAATCATCGCTCCGGTCACTGCTGACCCAATACTAGGCACATATGCCTCAGGCAAATCGTTAGTGCCGGCAGAGACGAGTGCATAAGCAGCATCGTCTGCAGTTTCCTTCCTGATAATCGTCCCCCAGCTGCTGGGAGCGCTAGTCGGATACACCCAGGCCTCCACCGTCATGCCGGTCGTCAGGTCCAGGGAAGCTGAGTCGTTGACCGTCACCCAGTCATCCACGCCATCGAAGGATAGCGCTTTGCCGAACTTGCCGCTGGTGATCCGGGTGGCAGCGGTGCAGGACGAATTGTCGGCTTTGTTGCAGGAGAGGGTGCCATGATTGCCCCGGCCGGAGGCATCAACCACCGTTGCGCCACTGGCTTCCTCGAAATTGTAGGCGGCCACCAGTCCGCTACCCGCGGTCGACGTGGACACGGTGATATAACCGGTTTTAATCTCGTCATCCTTGCCAGCAGAATTTGTGGCAGTCAGGCTGACAGTGTAGGTGCCCGCGCGGGCATAGGTGTGCGAGGGACTTTGCGCGGTGCTGGTGTTGAGCGTACCACTATTGCTGTCGCCGAAATTCCAGGACCAGGCGCTAATGGCGCCCGTCGGGGTTGAGGTATCGGTAAATTGCACCGCCTGCGACGTGGTGACTGTCGTCGAACTCGCGCTGAAATTAGCCGTTGGCGCGGTGGTAGTCACCGAAATAGTCTGACTTACGGGCTTGCTCGTTCCGCCCGCACCCGTGACAGAGAACGTGACGGTATAAGTACCCGGCGTGTGGTAGGTTTGGATAGCGGTCGCCGGCTGGGTGGTACCGGTGCTGCCGACAAAAGGAGAGGTACCGCTGAAATTCCACTTTGTGGCATTGCCTGTCCAAGTACCTTTGAAGGTAACAGCTACTGGCACTTGACCCGTCGCGGGATTCATGGTGTAGGTTAAACCGGGTATGGGTGCCGTCGCCTTGGGATGGTTCACCGTGATGGTCTTGGTGGCCGCCGGGCTGGTCCCCGCCGAATTGCTGGCGGTGAGGGTGACTGTGTAGGTACGCGCGGTCGTATAGGTATGCGCTGGATTCCGGGCGGTACTGGCGGGGGTGCCGTCACCGAAGTCCCAGGCCCAACTGGTCACGGTGCCCGTGGAAGTATCCGTGAAATTCACTGGCTGCGATACGGTGCCTGTCGTGGGACTCATGGTGAAATTGGCGCTCGGAACCGCGACGGTCGAAGCGATGGTTTTGCCGGCCTCGTTGGAAAAGCCGCTCAGTTTGGTGCCATTGTAAGCCTTGACGGCAAAGTAATACGTCTTCCCGTCAACAAGGTTGTTGATAGTAGCGGTGGTAGCGGCGACATCCGCCACTACAGGCGACGAGTCGGTCACGTGAGGGGTAGTCAAATTTACCATCGTTTCACCGGTTTGTACTTGGTAGACTCGGTAGCCGTTCGCCCCAGAACTCGCGCCCCAGGCCAAACTGACCTGTCCCGCCTGAGCAGTAAAAATGCATAAAAATAACATCCCCACTATCGCCAGTAAGTGTAACGTCTTGACGTCGGTTAAATAGTGTTGTAACGTTGCGGAACATTTCGTCGTACCTCCCAGTGCCAGCAAATCGCACAGCACGGGAGGTACTGGGATCGCCTGGCAACCCTGCGGCCCTGTCCCGAATAATCGGAAGGTAGGTCAGTGGTTTTGCGTCCCACCCTTTCAGGTGGTTTGCCTTTTTCAGGAATCAATAATCTCTTAGTGATTACCCACTCATAAAATTTACCTTTGTTAGTAACTGGCTAAAAAAATAAACATTAAACAGATCGCTGATTTTCCCTTTTATCTATCGGCAGCTATCCAAGCAACTTTAATAGAAAACAATATTTAATTTAGATTGAAATTTTCTCTTATAGAGAAAATCGCCGGTTACTCAACGCAAGTAACGTGCCGCGTGGATCATTCGTTTCAAAAGCAGCAATTAATGCTGACGATCAAATTGTAAGAAGACACAGAATTGCAGTACATTGACAGCCGTGGAATCCATCTGTAGAGCGGTTTCCAATTTATTCGATGTTCGCTTGTCATGCGTCTCCTTAACGCTGTCCATTACACACATCTCTAAGCGGTTGATTGGGCATGGAGATCAGACGCCAATTGCATCCCCCAAGCGAGGTCGCGGGCGCGCTGCAAGCCGATCCAGAGCGCTTGGGGGCCGGGCGGTCCGTCGCACTTGCGCCCCAAATGACCCCCCAGGCGAGCAATCCAGCCGAGCATCGCCGGCAGCGGCGGCGGGCTCGCCGGCGGGGGTCGGCGGTGGATGGCGACGTAGACGGCCTGCCACTCGGCGGGGTCCAGCACGGCGTCGCAGGGCAACGCGGGGGTGACCCGTCCCAACACGGTCAGGTAGTGAATCCGCCAGGCGATGAGGAGGTACAAGGCCAGGGCCGGTTCCAGCCGCTCCAGGGTACTGAGTTGCAGGGCTTCGACCCGGCAGCCGGCGTTGAAAATTCGGAAAAAAACTTCAATGCTCCAGCGACTGCCGTACCATTGGAGCAGCTCGGCGGCTTGGGCGAGGGTGTCGGCCGGGCGGTTGGTCAACACGCGCCAGTCGAGCGGTTCAACCCCGGCGGGTGGGGATGCTTCCCGCGCCCGCAGCGCGGTCAGCGTCACCGGTTGGCCGTTCTTGGGTTGCAGGGTCACCCGTTCGGCCCGCACGGTCAGCACCACCGGCCGGCTCGGCCGGCGGGGTCGGGCCGGGAGGGTGAACGTTACTTCGCCCAACACCGGGGCTTGGGCCAGTCGGTCCCAGAGCGTGTCGTCTTCGGCCAGTTTGCGATCCTGGGCCGCCCGGATCAACCAGTCGAGCCCCGGCTCCCGTTGCGCCCGGAGCATGAACTCGTGGATGTCGCCTTCTCGGTCGGCGACGTAGACCAGCCGGGTGTCGGGCAGGGTGTCGGCCAACTCGGCGCAGCGCTCGAAGCCTTCCAACCAGCGCCTGCTCTCCTTGGCCTCGATCGGCCAGTGCCGTTTGTCCTCGCCGAAAGTCGCTCGGTCGCGGGTCCAGAACCAGGCGTCCAACACCCCCAGCGGCACGCCGTCTGGCGTCACCGCCAAGGTGGGATGCACGTACAACCCCTGCTGCCGCAAGTAGCTCAACGGCCCCAGTCCGGCAATGCCCGGCTGGGCGGTATAGTTCAACTCCGTGCTGTCCTGCACGCATAAGACGATCGGATGGTGGCGCATTCGCGCGACGCTACAGTCCCAGTGCGGCGCCAGCACCGACTCCCAAGCGACGTTCTCGTGCGCCAGCAACCGATAGGCCGCCTGCGTCTCCGCCCAGCCCCCGCAGGCCACCGGAATGCTGGCGCCGGGCTGCGCCCCCAGTCGTTCCGCCACCTGCACCAGCCGCCGGTTCAACCGGGCATCGCCCAGGTTGGCACCGCCCAACTCCGCCGCCGCCCAACTTACCGCTGCCGTGTCCGTCATCACTTCCGCCTCACGCACCTTGACCTACCCCTTCAGATGGGGGCGGTGGCTCCTGGGATCAAGATGTGTGTAATGGACAGCTCCTTAACGGCATAGTGAAATATCTTTCCAGACACCGATTAAGAAACGTGTCGGATACCCCCATGTGAGCAAGGCACCTAGTGGGTCGTTTGGTTTGCATATCGCCATAGTTACCCGCCTGCTTGCTACCAAAGCGACAAGTGAGTAACGGCGCCGGAACCGCCTAGGCGATGGTGTCTTCCCACTTACGCTGGCGCCGCGCCGCACGCTTGCCACCCTAGATGAAGGGCGTTAGGGAGGTATTCCAGCCGCGCGCCGCCGCTTTGGCGCGGGCCACTTGGCCAGCGGGAGCGGCTTGGCACCGACTCAGGTGAATCAGTTGCCGACGCTCCTCCTCCAGGAGCGGGCGCAGCGGGTTCTTTGGGCAGTGGGACATGGTGACCTCCTCCGCCATCAGCTTACTTGCTCCCGCCCATTAATGGCTACATGCAAACCAAACGACCCACTAGTGCTTTGTCACACTTCTAATTTAGGGTAGATTGACTTCAGTTTCACCCGCGCATCATCGACCCTAAACTGCCAATCGACGGTTCGTTGGTGGGCATTACTGTGCTCATGCCAAGCGGTCGTTTGTGCGCGGAGTTCCTCGATCGACGCAAAACGCCGACCCGTAACACATTGCCGAGTCATCGCACTCAGTTCGTTTTCGGCCATATTTAACCAACTGCCGTGCTTGGGGGTGTGGCAAAATTCCACCCGCTGTACCAACCACCGCGCCGTCGCCGGCTCGAAGGCCTCGTAGAAGGCGCCTTTGGTGTGCGTGTTCAGATTGTCGCAGACCAAGATCACCTTCTGCGCCGAGGGGTAGCGCGTACGCAGGAAGTGCGCCATTTCTTGGGCCCAGTCCACCTTGGTCCGTCGTTCGCGCACCGAGACGTGCCGCCAGCCCACCAGGGGTTCACAGAACATAAAAATGCTGGCGGTGCCCGCCCGCTCGTACTCATAGTCTACCCGACGCGGATGCTTGAGCGTCCCGGCGATGGGGATGCGCGTTTCCTTCAGTAGCTGGATCGGTTGTTCGTCCATGCAGAGCACGGGATAGCGGGGATCGTAGAGCCGGGCGTAGACGTCGAGCACTTCCTCCATGCTGGCGGCGAATTCGGCATCGGCGTCCGGCGGAATCACCCAATAGGCGATCTTCCTGGTCGTGAAGTGATTTTTTTCTAGGGTGGCAAACTTAGCTTGATAAGGCGTTCTTCCAAGGCTTGCAGATAGGCGTCTGGATCCTGCCGAAACCGCCGACCCAACACGCGGGGCAAGCGGCGTTGCTCCCCGCGGGCGCGCACGGTCCGCCACCGCGGAAGATCAGCGGAGGCCAGTTCTGCCGCGGTAAACGTGTGGATCTGACTTGCCACCGCCGCCGGCAAGCGGGTGGCGCCGCACACCACCAGGCTGGCCGGGGCATTTTTTTGTCCGGTGGCGCGGCGCAGTTGATGGCGCAAGCTCCCAAACAACTGCTCCAAATCATTATTGGTGCGGGGTAAACCGGCCACGTCGTAGCAGGTGAACACCAGCGAGCCATAGCTGGCGGTCACTTTGGTAAACTGGGCGGCCAGCGCCTGCACGCTCGCCGAGGGGGCAGCCTCCTCCTGAATATCGGCGAGCAGCACGGCATAGCGGGCCTCGACCGTGGCGCGGTCCGCGCCGTCGGGATTGGCCAGGATCTGGGCCGCCTCCGCGAGCCAACCCTGCCCGATGACCACCTCCGGCCAGAGCGGCGCGGTCGCGTCTAACCCCCGCTGGAGGGCTTGTTGCAGGCGGCTGAGGGGTGGCAGGCCCCCCCTTTTTGCGCCACCCGGTCGAGGCTGGCGGTAATGGCGGACAAGCGCTGCTGGAGTTGGAGTCCTCCGGCGTCGAGCGGGGGATGGCCGCTCTCGCCGAGGGCGCCCCGGACTGCCGCGCAGTAACCGCGGATGATCTCAGCCGGCGGGTCGGTGCGGTCCTCCACCGCCCGCTCGATCATGCGTACCCCGCGCACCCGCTTGCGCAATTCCTTCTGCGCGTGCCGATCCGCTTCCCAAATCGGCCGACCGGCTTCCCGCAGATAATGAAACTGACAGAGCTGATGCGGGATGTCGGGAAAGACGTCGGCGACCGCCTGCCGTAACGCCAGCTGGCCGTCGCTGATCACCCCCACCACCGGGAGGTCTTCCAACCCCGCCACCGCCGCCCGCAGCAGCGCGCTCAGCTCGTCGCGACCCGATGCCAGCAGGCTGCGAGCCAGCAGGATGTTGCCCGACAGCACCTCCCGCACCACCCACAGGACTTCATGCCCCTTGTCCGGTTGCAAGCCATCCACCGCCAGGATCAGCCGGCCCTGCTGGCGCAAGCCCGCCCGCTGCGTCGGCGTCGCCAGCACCACGCTCACCAATTCCTCATAGCGCGCCAGCAGATGATTCACGGTCCGCGGCGCGATCGCTACGCCCCGTCCGGTGAGCGCCTGGTAAATCTCAGTCACCGTGTCATGGTCCTGGTACCGACAGGCCCCCACCCAGGCAATTACGTCCAGGCCAAACTCGTGATGCGGCAGCGCCAGCCGCCCCTCCAGTTCCGGTCGGTACGGCCGGTGGTAAAACCCGCAGGCCGGATTCACGCAGCGCCGGATCTGCAAGGTGACCGCAGTCACCGCATCCAGAGTCGTGACCGTACGATTGTTCTCATAGGCAAACCAGAGTGGTCCCCCACACGCCGGGCAGCGCTGGTTCAGGCAGCTTAGCGCCAGCGCTTGCGTCGGTGGCGGTCGTGGCGTGATCCTGGCCATGGCATCCTCCTCCACCCGCGTTTCAGTCGGGATACCACGTTAGACCCTCAAGCCAGGTTTACTTTCCTAGTTTTTTTTAGTGTCCTACGCAGCGTCTCGTGGCTTACCTGAGTTTGCTAACTTGATTTGGCCCCACTTGAAGGGATTTTGATATCGAGAGTTGGCCCCACCCCCATCCCCCTTTGCCGTAGTCTGTGGCGCTCGATGTCACAGTAACAGCGAGGGTATGAGAGGTGACCAAAGTGGAGCTATTTGAGCTGATCAGACGCGACTATTACGTCGGGGGCCACGGCATCCGACACCTTGCTCGGCTGCGGCAAGTGCATCGGCGGACGGTGCGGCAAGCGCTGGCAGCGGCACTCCCTCCGCGGCGGAAGGCGCCGGTGCGAGAACCCTGGGTGTTAACGCGGGCCTTGCGGCAGGTCATTGATGGCTGGCTGGCCGCGGATCGGGAGGCGCCGCCCAAGCAGCGGCATACCGGGACCCGGGTTTATCAGCGGTTAGTCCGGGAGCACGGCTACCCGGGAGCGGCAGTGACCGTGCGGATGTACGTGAGCCAGCAACGACGCGGGTTGGGTCCGCCGGCAGAAGCCTTGGTACCGCAAAGCTATGGGCCGGGTGAGGAGGCGCAGGTGGATTGGTATGAGGCGGCGGTGGATTTCCCCGAGGGGCGGCGAACCGTGCAGTTTTTTGTCATGCGCGCCTGCTTCAGTGGCCGGGAGTTTCATCGGGCCTGTTGGTGCCAGACCCAGCAAGCCTTCCTGGAAGCGCACGTCGCGGCCTTCGCAGACTTTGGCGGGGTTTTTGCCCGGCTCCGGTATGACAACCTGGGGTTGGCGGTGAAAAAGGTGCTGCGCGGGCGGCGCCGGGAGGAGACAGACCGGTTCATCGCCCTGCGTTCCCATTACTTGTTTGCGGCCGACTTCTGCCAACCGGGCTTGGCCGGCGCCCATGAAAAAGGCGGGGTGGAGGGGACGGTGGGCCGGTTCCGGCGGAATCACCTGGTCCCGGTCCCGGTCATGGCGGACTTGGCGGCGTTAAATAGCTATCTCCACCGGGCCTGCGAAGCCGACGGGGGGAGGCAGATCACGGGCCGGGACCGTTCGGTCGCGATGGACTGGACGCAAGCGCAAGGGGTGTTGCGGCCATTACCGGCGACGCCGTTTGCCACGGCGGAGGTGCTGACCTGTCGGGTGGACAGCAGTAGCCGCGTCCGCGTCCGCACCAACCACTACTCGGTGCCGGTGGCGTTGGTAGGCCAGCCGGTGGAGGTACAGCTGCATGCCCAGCACTGGGAGGTGCTACACAAGGGGCGGAGCGTGGCCACCCATGAACGACTGCCAGGCCGGTTTGGGGAGCACTGGGTGCTGGATCACTACTGGGAGCGGTTGCAGGTCAAGCCGGGTGCCCTGGCGAACGCCCGCGCCCTGCGCCAAGCCCGCGAGACCGGTCAGTGGCCCCCCGTGTATGACCGCTTGTTCGGGGTGTTGAAACAGCGCTATGGGGACACCGAGGGGACTCGGCAGCTGCTCCAGGTGCTTCTGCTGCATCGCGACAACGACTCGGCGGCAGTGCATCAGGCCGTCACGCAGGCGGTAGCCCTGGGTTGCTGCGACGCCGGGGCGATTGCGGTCCTGGTGCGTCAGCAGGGAGCCTGTCCCGCCCCGCCAGCGGTGGTTGGGGAATTGGGAGCCCTCGCCCGCTACGGTCAGACCCGTCCGGAGAGTCTGCACCTCTATGATGGCCTGCGGCCGAGTCAAGCGGTGGAGGTGACCCATGGCGGCCCCAGCGCTAGGGCTTAAAGCCCTGTGTCAGACCCTCAAGCTGCCCACGGTAGCCCGCGAGGCGGAACGCTTAGCGGAAGCCGCCCACCGGCAAGGGCAGGGACCGCTGCCCTACCTCCAGCAGGTACTGGAACTGGAAGTCGCCGAGCGGGCAGCCCATCGAGCGGCCCGGCGACTCAAGGAAGCCGGGTTCCCGTTGCCCAAGACCCTGGCCAGCTTCGACTTCCGGCGTGCCCCGGCGCTCCCGGAAGTGCAGATCCGGCAGTTGGCCGAGGGCGACTACATCGACCGGGCTGAAACCGTGATCCTGATGGGGGAACCGGGTACGGGCAAGACACACTTGGCGACCGCCCTGGGGGTAGCGGCGGCCAACCAGGGGCGGGCGGTACGCTTTGCCAGTGCCGGGCGACTGGTCAATGAACTGGTTGAAGCCAAGGATGCCCGCGAGTTAGGGCGGCTCGTGGGCCGCTACAGTCGGCTGGATTTACTCGTCCTCGATGAACTGGGTTACCTGCCGCTCAGCAAGGCCGATGCCGAACTGCTGTTTCAGGTGCTCAGCGAGCGCCATGAACGGCGGGCCTTGGTGTTGACCACTAATCTGCCCTTCGGGGAGTGGACCGCGGTCTTCCCGGATCCCCGCCTCTGTCGGGCCGTGATTGATCGACTCACCCACCGGGCGCACCTCATCGAAACCGGCATGCAGTCCATCCGCCTTCAGGAGGCCCTGCGTCGCCATCCGTCAACCGCACCACCGGAGGGCTAAAAGACTACCACCACAACCGGCTCTCTCTGGGGAGAGAGCCTCCATGAACAGCAACGTGGTGGGGCCAAATCAGATTATCAAAGTGGGGCCAATGCAAGTTGACAAACTCAGGGTGCTCAGCCAACGGCAAAAGGCCATTGCTTGATACCAATCGATGGTATCTGCGGGATGATTGCCGAACTTCCGTCTCTGCTCCCAGGCACCCTCCGCCCGTTTCAATCCGGTCCACCAAGCATCCTGCTGATAGCCATCCGCCGCTTTCAAAAAGCGGCGGTATTGAAGACAGGTGATGGCGTACTTGGCGATCCAGAACGGCTCGACCGTAAAGCGGCCCTTGACCCCCTCGAGCGTTACCTCACCACCCGACACCGGGCACCAAACGATGTCCGGCAGACCGTCCTCGCGCACGCCCACCCCAGGGCGAGGATCGCCGATCTCCGCCAAGCGCTCGCCAATATCCGAGCGCCGCTTGTGGCCGGTGGCCGGATCGTCGAGTTCCGCCAGCAGCCGTTCCTGCTCCGGGCGCAGAAAGTCCTGTTCAAGCTCGTCGAGTTCCAGAGGCAGGCGTTCAACAATGGCACGAACCGGCCTGAGACGCTCCTCAGGCCACAGGTAATGGTTGGCGCGCTGGTGCTGCTGCCAGTCGGCCGCCGCCACTCTGAACTGCCGCAGCAGTCGCTTATCATCGCTCGCCTTCTCGATCCAGTCTGCCAGCGTTTTCCAGTTCTTTAACAGAGCTTCGTGGGCAACTTCCACCACCGGTTGCCGGTCCTGGCCACTGTCCTGCACCAGCAGCCGCCCAGCAGTCAAGGCATTGACGAGGTCTTTGGCCGCATCCGACCCGGTGACCAGCCGGAGCGGTGCGCGCCGCCGCGTAGCCGTCCCCCGTTCGTCCACTTCCACGAGTCCCCAGAAGACATCGCCCAACGCGGCCTGGGCGTTGCTCGCGAGGGTGCGGTAAATCGCCTGCGCCCGCTGGGCAATCGCGCCCTGCACGCGGTGAAAGCCCTCGTAGACTGCCCAGGTCAGGCGGCCATCATCCGTGCGCCCGTCGTAAAGCTCTGCCAGGGCGAAGGCCAGCAGCGCCAACGCGCCGGGTTCGGTGCGGGTGTCCGCGAGCAGTTGGGCGATCAGTCCGTGCTCGAAGGTCAATCCGGCCCGCTCGGCCGGTCCGCTGATCATCTCGTAGAGCGCGCCCAAGCTGGGGGCGGCCAGTGGATAAGACCCGCTCCGGAGCAGTTCCGCCAGCTCAGCATACGCCACGCAGTGAGCATAAAAATCGGCCCGCAGGGTGGCCACGAGGCGCAGCCGCGGCGTGCGGGTCGCGGTGGTCAGCCAGTGGATAAAGGGGCCACGGCGGGGTTCCGGAATCAGGGTGAACAGTTCCTCGAACTGGTCGATGAACAACAGCCAGTCGGCCGTGGCCGGCTGGCTCTTCAGAATCTCGCCCGCCAGTTCCGCCAGCGCATCGGAACCGGCGCAGAGTTGCAGCTCCAGGTCGTCGGCGCTTCGATCTTGCAGGGTCGCCGCGAGCGCCTCCGCCAAGGCGCGAAAGGGGTTGCCGCTGGCCCCACCCGGGGTGAACCGCACCCCGATGGCCTGGTCTTGCAGCCGGGGCAGCAGCCCGGCGGCGACCAACGAGGACTTGCCGGAGCCGGAGGCACCCACCACGGCAAAAAAGCGGTTGGCGGGGTCGGCCAGCTTGCGAATCAGCTCGTCGGTTTCCCGGCCCCGGCCGAAGAAAATCGGGGCATCCTGCGGCGTAAAGGCGCGCAGACCGGGGAACGGTGAACCTTCCCAGAGCGGGAGTTTCTCGATGGGCGTGGCCGGGCGGGCCATCTCGGTAACCACGGGGGTGGCGTGGCTGTCGAGCCGGCGGCGGATCAGCTCCCGCAGATGGAGATCGAGCTGCCGACTGAAGGTTGCCGGCGTGTCGTAGGGATTATAGCCCCGCTGGATCGAGCCGTCAGGTGCCTGGAACGCAGCAAAAAACTGCTCCACCTGCTGCCACTGCTGGTATTTCTCCAGGAAATGGGGGTCCGAGGGTTTGAACGATGGTTCCTCGTCGCGGCGGTAGACGAGAATCGCTGGCCTGCCATTTTGCTCCGCGGCCTGCAGGGCGTCGTGATACTCCCATTCGGTGCCGGATAGATACGGGCTGCCGTCGGGTTTCTGCCACTCCGCCGGCAGTGGCGTGCCGATGCGCGACCAGAGGATGACGATCAGGATGTCGCACTGGGAGGGCTTGGGCAAGCCTTGGGCGATGGCGGCCTGGGGCGTCAGCGTCGCCAGCATCGGCGCGCCCGCGCCCGGCTTGTCCCAGGCGACGGTCTCCACGGTGATCCGGCCGCGCAGCAGGGGATCGTACTGGAGCTGTTCCAGCACCTTCAACGCCAGGGCACGCTCGTCTGCAACATCCCCTGGCGAAGCCAGGAACACCCGCAGGTGCAGCGGTGAGGGCAAACGCGCGCCGGCTAGCGGAGGCGGTGAGCGGGGTGCGGCGCTGAGCAACGGTCGCAATGCGTCGATGCGGGTTTGCCGGTCCACCCCGACCCGTTCCCGAACCACGTCGAGCAGTGCCCACAAAGCGGGTTTATCGGCTTCGATCTCCCCGAAGGCCGCCAGCTCGTCGGTCATTCTGAGAATGAAGGGCTCCGCGGCGCCGCTGCAATCGACGCGGTTCAGCACCGGACAGGTCGTGCCCAGCGCCAGGCTGAGCAACGCACAGCGGTCCTCCGCACGCTGCAGCAGCGGCGCCAGCAGATCCAGCAGTTCCTGTTGAGCGGCCCTATCGAGATGGGCCATGGCGGGAATCCATTCCTGGGTTATGCAGTATTCTGGTCACGGTTTAGCTCGCAGGCGGCCCACTGGACGGTTCCAATTGCTGGGACTCACTTTTCAACAGCATGAACATATCGCAATCAGGTTCGTCATACAATCCAGAGGGGTAGCTTGCCATGGGCAACCGCAGGAGAAACCCCTGGTTGGTTGCAATAACGATTTCCGCTTGACAGCAGCTCCTCCTTTGCTAGCGTAGTCCCTGTTATTAACCCGCGCTTGGCGGTCTACCCAAGCACCCCGCGGTCTGGAACCGCACTCTCGCTGGTCACGCCAGCACCCCCAAGCGCCTTGGACGGACCGTGCGACAGGCGTACTGATCGAGCGATCAGCGGTCCTTCGCGAGCGGAAGCCTTTGCGCTAAGCCCGTGTTCCACCCACCCGACCGGGGAAACCATGCCCGGACGGGCCGCCTGTGGTTTCCCCCACTTTAGTCGTAACCGGAGAAACCATCATGAGCGATCCATCCCGAGAGGTTTATTATGACCTCCACTTCACCGGCCTCGGTTATCTCAACCGGGCGCGGGAAATTCCTATCAAGCAAGGTCAGCCGCTGTTGGCGGTCGACATCGTGGCCCTGCAAGGCCACCCCGATAAGGTCCGAAAGACCCGCTTCGACTGTAAAGTGGTCGGCAAAGACGCCCAAACCCTGGTGCGGCGGCTGATGCCGTGGTTGGCCCTCGGCAAAACCGTGCTCGTCGGCTTCCGGCTCGGCGACCTGGTTGCCGAGACGTTTGTCTACCAACAAGGCGAGCGGCAGGGCGACACCGGCATCTCACTCAGGGCGACTCTCCTGAAGATTACCTGGGTGAAGGTCGACGGCCAGACCTTGGCGCTCTCGGCCTTGACCCTGCCAAAACAGGGCCAGTGCGCTGACAGCGTCAGCGCCTGATTCCACCCACGACCTCGCGGAAGCTCCGCTTCTTGAGGGTCGATCAACACCGTCGTTAACGCGACGTGAGGATTTTCTATAGCAACTGAGTTTGTCAACTTGCATTGGCCCCACTTTGATAATCTGATTTGGCCCCACCACGTTGCTGTTCATGGAGGCTCTCTCCCCAGAGAGAGCCGGTTGTGGTGGTAGTCTTTTAGCCCTCCGGTGGTGCGGTTGACGGATGGCGACGCAGGGCCTCCTGAAGGCGGATGGACTGCATGCCGGTTTCGATGAGGTGCGCCCGGTGGGTGAGTCGATCAATCACGGCCCGACAGAGGCGGGGATCCGGGAAGACCGCGGTCCACTCCCCGAAGGGCAGATTAGTGGTCAACACCAAGGCCCGCCGTTCATGGCGCTCGCTGAGCACCTGAAACAGCAGTTCGGCATCGGCCTTGCTGAGCGGCAGGTAACCCAGTTCATCGAGGACGAGTAAATCCAGCCGACTGTAGCGGCCCACGAGCCGCCCTAACTCGCGGGCATCCTTGGCTTCAACCAGTTCATTGACCAGTCGCCCGGCACTGGCAAAGCGTACCGCCCGCCCCTGGTTGGCCGCCGCTACCCCCAGGGCGGTCGCCAAGTGTGTCTTGCCCGTACCCGGTTCCCCCATCAGGATCACGGTTTCAGCCCGGTCGATGTAGTCGCCCTCGGCCAACTGCCGGATCTGCACTTCCGGGAGCGCCGGGGCACGCCGGAAGTCGAAGCTGGCCAGGGTCTTGGGCAACGGGAACCCGGCTTCCTTGAGTCGCCGGGCCGCTCGATGGGCTGCCCGCTCGGCGACTTCCAGTTCCAGTACCTGCTGGAGGTAGGGCAGCGGTCCCTGCCCTTGCCGGTGGGCGGCTTCCGCTAAGCGTTCCGCCTCGCGGGCTACCGTGGGCAGCTTGAGGGTCTGACACAGGGCTTTAAGCCCTAGCGCTGGGGCCGCCATGGGTCACCTCCACCGCTTGACTCGGCCGCAGGCCATCATAGAGGTGCAGACTCTCCGGACGGGTCTGACCGTAGCGGGCGAGGGCTCCCAATTCCCCAACCACCGCTGGCGGGGCGGGACAGGCTCCCTGCTGACGCACCAGGACCGCAATCGCCCCGGCGTCGCAGCAACCCAGGGCTACCGCCTGCGTGACGGCCTGATGCACTGCCGCCGAGTCGTTGTCGCGATGCAGCAGAAGCACCTGGAGCAGCTGCCGAGTCCCCTCGGTGTCCCCATAGCGCTGTTTCAACACCCCGAACAAGCGGTCATACACGGGGGGCCACTGACCGGTCTCGCGGGCTTGGCGCAGGGCGCGGGCGTTCGCCAGGGCACCCGGCTTGACCTGCAACCGCTCCCAGTAGTGATCCAGCACCCAGTGCTCCCCAAACCGGCCTGGCAGTCGTTCATGGGTGGCCACGCTCCGCCCCTTGTGTAGCACCTCCCAGTGCTGGGCATGCAGCTGTACCTCCACCGGCTGGCCTACCAACGCCACCGGCACCGAGTAGTGGTTGGTGCGGACGCGGACGCGGCTACTGCTGTCCACCCGACAGGTCAGCACCTCCGCCGTGGCAAACGGCGTCGCCGGTAATGGCCGCAACACCCCTTGCGCTTGCGTCCAGTCCATCGCGACCGAACGGTCCCGGCCCGTGATCTGCCTCCCCCCGTCGGCTTCGCAGGCCCGGTGGAGATAGCTATTTAACGCCGCCAAGTCCGCCATGACCGGGACCGGGACCAGGTGATTCCGCCGGAACCGGCCCACCGTCCCCTCCACCCCGCCTTTTTCATGGGCGCCGGCCAAGCCCGGTTGGCAGAAGTCGGCCGCAAACAAGTAATGGGAACGCAGGGCGATGAACCGGTCTGTCTCCTCCCGGCGCCGCCCGCGCAGCACCTTTTTCACCGCCAACCCCAGGTTGTCATACCGGAGCCGGGCAAAAACCCCGCCAAAGTCTGCGAAGGCCGCGACGTGCGCTTCCAGGAAGGCTTGCTGGGTCTGGCACCAACAGGCCCGATGAAACTCCCGGCCACTGAAGCAGGCGCGCATGACAAAAAACTGCACGGTTCGCCGCCCCTCGGGGAAATCCACCGCCGCCTCATACCAATCCACCTGCGCCTCCTCACCCGGCCCATAGCTTTGCGGTACCAAGGCTTCTGCCGGCGGACCCAACCCGCGTCGTTGCTGGCTCACGTACATCCGCACGGTCACTGCCGCTCCCGGGTAGCCGTGCTCCCGGACTAACCGCTGATAAACCCGGGTCCCGGTATGCCGCTGCTTGGGCGGCGCCTCCCGATCCGCGGCCAGCCAGCCATCAATGACCTGCCGCAAGGCCCGCGTTAACACCCAGGGTTCTCGCACCGGCGCCTTCCGCCGCGGAGGGAGTGCCGCTGCCAGCGCTTGCCGCACCGTCCGCCGATGCACTTGCCGCAGCCGAGCAAGGTGTCGGATGCCGTGGCCCCCGACGTAATAGTCGCGTCTGATCAGCTCAAATAGCTCCACTTTGGTCACCTCTCATACCCTCGCTGTTACTGTGACATCGAGCGCCACAGACTACGGCAAAGGGGGATGGGGGTGGGGCCAACTCTCGATATCAAAATCCCTTCAAGTGGGGCCAAATCAAGTTAGCAAACTCAAGCAACCCGCCAGGGCAGTCCGCCCGTGCGGGCCGGGTCTACCCTGGGTGCATTCCTGGAGAGACTCGATGCCAAGCAAAGCTTTGAAGAAAGTCCCGGCGGCTTCGCTGTTGCGCGATGCGAGTGGTGATTACCTCGCCACCCGCTTCCTGCTCAGTGAAACCGAGATCCTGGCCACCGCCGAGGCGATTATCGAACGGCGGTTTCTGCGCGAGGGGCAGGTACAGTCGGTCGCCGACACCACGCGGTTCCTGCGCGCCAAGCTGGTGACGCAGGACCATGAGCAGTTCGGCTGCCTGTTTCTGGACAACCGCCACCGGGTGATTGCCTGGGAGGTATTATTCAACGGGACCATCGACGGTTGCTCGGTGCATCCGCGGGAAGTGGTCAAACGGGCACTGCAGCACAACTGTGCCGCGGTGATCTTCGCGCATCAGCACCCCAGCGGCGAGCCGGAACCTTCCCGCGCCGATGAGCAAATCACCGTGCGGCTTCGCGAGGCGCTGGCCCTGATCGATGTCCGGGTGCTGGACCACTTCGTGATCGGCGCCACCGCCACCGTGTCGTTCGCGGAACGGGGCCTGTTGTAGCCGGATGCTCTGGAGCGGCCAGACCTGCCGGCCGGGTGTCTCACCGGGATGCGGAGACATCCGGCTCCTGCAGCCCGGCAGGGATTCCGCACTGTCACCCTGACCGCGGCTCGATGCCGTGGCCAGGGTGTGCAACGACGCCTGCGTCGTCACTAGTAGGCGCAGCCGGGTAGTGACGACGCGCCGGCGCGTCGCGCGACGCCACCGGCGGCGGCGCTTGCCGACGGTTCGATACGGGATGCCAGCGAATGACGGCGGCGTGATGAGCAGCTGCGAGCGGAGCCCAACCACAGGATCTGGGCAGTGGAATGAAGATAATCAGTAACCAACGACGTTGAAGGAGGTGATGAGTAAAGTTTTCAAAAGCGGTTCCAACCGGCCTCTCTTGGAGGCGAGCGGGTACCTATCATGGGATGGCTTCATCTACCGATGAACCCCCGTGTGTCCAAGCGGACGCTTTCAGGTACCGGGGGTACGCACCCCATGACCTTACCCGGTAACGGGACCCGTTGAGGCTAACGCCTGACGGCTGGTCAGAAACACTTACCGAGTATTTCTGCGTTGCAAGACCTGAACTACCAGCTCAAACAGCTCAGCCAGCGGAACCGCGACGGCAGCTTCGCGACGCGCACCGCGCGGGAACGACTGCTGAGCCTGATTGCCACTCATCTCGATGAACTGGGTTATAGGCGGCTGTCGGCCGACAGTCTCAAGCCTAAACACGTCGAGGCGCTGATCCATCGCTGGCAAGGCGAGGGGAAGGCCGTCGGCACCCTCAAGAACCGCCTGGCGGCGTTGCGCTGGTGGGCGGAGAAAGTCGGCAAGCCAGGGGTGATGGCGCGGGATAATGGTTTCTACGGGATTCCCGAGCGCCAGCACGTCAGCGCTCAATCCAAGGCCCAAACCCTTTCCGAGGATCAGCTTGCCCAAGTCCGCGACGACCAGGTCCGGCTGAGCCTGGAACTGCAACGGGCGTTCGGCCTGCGCCGGGAAGAGAGCATCAAGTTCTCACCCAGCGTCGCCGATCGCGGTGATACGCTGGTTCTCAAGGCCTCCTGGACCAAGGGCGGCAAAGCCCGCGAGATTCCGATCCGTACCCAGAGCCAGCGGGACGTGCTCGACCGCGCCCACCGGCTGGCCGGCCGGGGTTCGCTGATCCCTTCCGATCGGAGCTACGTTCAGCAACTCAGGATCTATGAGCGCCACACCGGCCAGGCCGGTCTCTCCAAGCTCCACGGCTTACGCCATGCCTATGCCCAGCGCCGCTATCAGGAATTGACCGGCTGGCCGGCGCCGGCCGTGGGCGGACCCACCGCGAAGCAGCTGGACCCGGAACAGAAAGGGGTCGATCGCGAGGCCCGTCTCACGATCAGCCGCGAACTCGGCCACGAACGCGAACCGATCACCGCCGTTTATCTCGGGCGCTGAAGCCCTCGATCCACGGCGGTTAACCCGCCGGTACCTCGCCTGAGCAGGCGCTGGTTGGCCCGGGTGGAGCCCTAGGCGACATCGCGCAGCTCAGCATGAATGACGATTTCGTCGAAGGGCGCGGTGAGCTGCCCCTGCTCGCTCCTTTCCAACAAACCCAGCTCAACGAGTTCCCTGACGTCGGTATGGACGTTCTTGTAATTGCGTCCCAGCGCCTGAGCCAGCTGGCGAACGTTCAAACCCCCCTGAGTCGCTACGTGGCGTAATAGCTCCAGCCGCTTCTCGGTGATCGCCGCGAACAGCTCCCGAAGGCTTCCGAAGGCCAACCGCGGTCGGTCCTGCTGGCCGGCTTCCACCCCCCGCCAGGTTTCCGCAAAGGCCGCTAACGCCATCTGTGGCTTGAGTACGGTAACTTCGATCCGGTTCATTCCCATCTCCAACCCGTCAAGCGGGTACAGTCATGGCGAAAGTCTGCGATCAGCGTGTCCAGAGACTCGAAACGGTAAGGCTCTTCATCCTCGGCATAGTGGCGGTGGTCACCTTTGCCCGTTTCATTGTCGTAACGCACCACACACCGGCCCTCGCGGCCGCAGTAGAGCCGGTACTTGATACCCTGCGGCCGATCGGCGGTCGGTGCGGGCAGTGCCCAGATGACCATTTCCACCGCTACGTCACCCTGCCGGCTCTTATAACGGAACAGCTGTCGCGCCCTCATGAGGAGTTAGCATGCCATACGGCAGTGTGGTGTCAAGGACCCTAATCGCACGGTCATCGACACCGCGGAGCCCGGCGCAGAGAGCACTCGACCCGTTGGCACGGCTGATCATCAGCCGCGAGTTCGGCCACGCGCGGGCGCCAATCACCGCCGTGTACCTGGGCCGTTCAAGCTCTCGATCCAAGCCGCTCGTCACCTGAAAAATCCCCTCGCTGCGGAATAAGGATTTTCCCTTGCGCCGGCTCCCGCCGTGGTCGAGGATGACCGCGTCCGGACGACCGTCTGTCCGGGCAAGGCCCTTCCCGTAACCCGCCCGCGCCCACGGCCGCCGGGCAACCACCCGAGAGGAGAGCATGACGGCCCGGCGAGGTGTGCAATGGTTGCTGGCGAGCATCGCCTGTCTGCCGGGGTGGGCGCTGGCTCAGCCAGCCGGTACCGCGGCGGTGCCAGTGGGGCGTTATTCCACGGTCGCGGCGGCGCCGCGGCCGGAGCAGCTCAACCCCCTCAGCGCGATGGTCACTGTGGCGTTCCCCCGGCGCACCGTGCGAACCGTGGGCGAGGCCCTGCAGCACCTGTTGCGGCAGAGCGGTTATCGATTGGCCGCGGCGGAGGCGTCCGATCCGGCGCTGCAGATTCTGGTGAGCCGGCCCTTGCCCGCCGTTCAGCGGCAGTTGGGACCCTGTCGCTTACAGGACGGGCTGACGACCCTGGCAGGCCCCATCTACCGGCTGGTCGTCGATCCGCCGCATCGGCTGGTGTCGTTCGAGCTGACCGATCACTACCGGACCCTGATCCACGACTCCGATGCCGCTCAGGCGCGCGAGGCTACCGGCAATGCCACCCTGCGACGCTGACGAGCAGCGCCACCGGGATGGCGCGCGGAGCGGGGTTCCGCGCGGCGGGCTTGCCCAAGCAGTACCCGGGGTAGCGCCCAGCCAGCGGCTGATGTCGATGCTCCTGCTGGCCGCGCTGTCGACGTTAGCGGGCTGTGCGTCGACGGCCCCGTCGGCTGCCTTTACCCCGGCGAGTACGGTGGCACCCAGCGGGGTCAAGTCAACCCTGGCCTCACGCTGTCCGCCGCCTACGGACGGCCGACCGCTGGAACGGGATCTCACCGTGCCATTCCGTCGGCGGGGGTATCTGCTGGATACCGGCGCGCTCTGCACGCCAAGGCCCTACCCGGCGCTGCCCGTTGGCGGAATAGCCGCGCCGACCACCCCCGACTCGGCCGAGCCTACCCGGCGGGGCGGGTCGCCTTAAACGAGCCTGCCGGGATGATTGTTGAGGACCGCGGCATGGGCTGGACGGCCGTGCGCATCACCCGGGTTGGGCTGTTACTCCTCGGCTCAGCACTGGCCGGCGCCGATCCGCTCGACAGGCCCCACCCTGAGACCACGGTGACCGCCACGGCACTCAGCGCAACGGAACGCCGCCAGGCGCAGTACTGGCAGCTCAGCGAAGCCGAATGGCAGCGTTACCAGATCTCATGGCAGGCATTCGCGGCAGTCTCAGCGTGGCCACCATCTCCCCCGTCGAGGTATTGGGCCTCCATGCGCGAGACGATGCCGAGCGCCGCCGTTATGCGGAGCGCTGGGCGCTGCTGATGCACGAAGACGCCGAGCGGGTATTGGCCTTCCAGCGCGCCTACAGTGAGGCGTTTCAGCGCCTTTATCCCGCCGAGCCGCTGATCGATCTCGGTAACCTTCCCGGTGCCGCCCCGGCGATCCGTTTCCAACGCGGGCGACCGCCTGCTGTTCTTTGCCCGCACCGACTGCGGGCGCTGTACGGTACTGTTACCCCAACTGGTACACACGCTCCAGGCGCATCCCGGCGTCGGGTTGGATATTTACCTGCTCGACGCCGCCGCGGGCGAGGACGACAAAGTCCGCGCCTGGGCGCGCGCGCAGGCGATTCCAGCGGCGCTGGTGCGGACCCGGGCGATCACCCTGAACCATGACAATGGCATTCTCACCCAGTTGGTGGATAACGCCACGGTACCGACCCTGGTGCACCGGCGCGCCGATCGTTTCACCGCGCTGGCGCCCGCCAGCCTGGCGCGTTCACGGTGAGGGATCAGGCGGTGCGACGAACCCTTGCCGCGACCGCATTGGCGTTGCTGCACAGCAGCTCGCTGTCAGCCGCGACCGAACCGTTGATACCGCCTGCGTATCTCAGTATCGCGCGTGAGGTGGGCGTCCCGCCGCGCCTTCTGTATGCCGTCGCCCTAACCCGTCATGAGCGGGATTTCCGCTCGCCCCCGAGCATGAAAGCCGGTTGAATTTCTGCCATCCTTGAGGGGAAGACGGAGGACAAGAGGTCGTTGTCCGTTTGGTGGTTTGACCCCGACGCCTAACCCGATCCTGTTCGGCCCTTTCGTACCCCAGATTGTTCCCTAGAGGACGCACGGTAAAGTGACCCACGTTCGTCATTCGATGGCGTGAGGCTTCTGGACCGACATGTCCACCGTTTTCACGGTTTCAATGTAATCCTTGGGAGAACGCACATGAACCCTCTTTATCGATGCATTGCCGGCTTGGACGTCCATCGAATGCTGTATGTTCTGACCGTGCTGATCGAACAGGACGATGGTACGGTTGCCAAACAGCAACGCTCCTTCGGTGGCTTCAAGCGTGACCGACGCGCCTTGGTGGCTTGGCTCCTCGAACTCGGCGTGGGCATGGTGGTGATGGAAAGCACCGGCATCTACTGGAAAAGCATTTATGCCGGCTTGGAACAAGCCGGCATCCCGGCCATGGTGGTCAATGCCCGGCATGTCAAGAACGTGCCCGGACGTAAAACCGACGTGTCCGACTCGGAATGGCTCGCCCAGCTGGGGCGGTTCGGTCTGGTCAAACCGAGCTTCATTCCGCCCGAGGACCTGCAAGAACTGCGTTTGGTGTCGCGCTACCGCCAGAAATTGGCCCAAACCCTGGCCGGCGAAAAGAACCGCCTGCACAAGGTGCTCGATGACGCCGGCATCAAGCTCGGCGCGGTGGTTTCGGACATTGATGGCGTGTCCGCCCGCGCCATGATCGAGGGACTGCTCGAAGGGCAACCCATCGAGCAGTTGCTGGACCGGGCCAAGGGCGCTTTGCGCGCGAAACGCGATACCCTGGAGCCCGCGTTGGAAGGGGAACTTTCGTCCCGCCACCGTTTCGTGCTGGAACAGATTCATGGCCATATCCGCTATCTCGAAAGCGAGTTGGCGAAATTGGATACCCAACTGATCGATGCCATGGCGCCTTATGCCGAATATTGGCATCTCCTGCAAACCCTGCCAGGCATCGATCAAATCAGCGCGGCCATGATTCTGGTGGAAATCGGCACTGATCTGAGTGCATTCGGCGACGCCCAACATTTTGCTTCCTGGGCGGCCCTGTGTCCTGGCAACCACGAAAGCGCGGGCAAGCGCAAAACCGGTAAAACCCGCAAGGGCAACCACGCGATCCGCTATTTGTTGTGCGAAGCGGCCAATGCCGCCCGACGAACTCACAGCACCCTGCGCGACAAGTATCAAAGCCTGGTGCCCCGCAAAGGCCACAAAAAAGCCATCATCGCCGTGGCTCACCAGATGATCCGCACGATCTACGTTCTATTCACCCGCCGCGAAGCGTATCGCGACCCTGGGATTGATTACCAAGCGATCGTGGTGACCAAGAATGCACCGCGCTGGATCCAGGCACTGAAAAAATACGGCTACTGGCCGAAGTTCGCGTCGACTCAACTCCCGACGCCTGTTCTGGCCCACTGAGCAGAACGACCATTCTCGAAAAAATGGCCCGGTCATCGGGAGGATGGTGTTCGTCCTCAGCTCCGGGAGCTTTCACGGTAACGGAAAGCGCGCTGCGTTTCAGTACCGCCGCGGTCCAGCCCTGGCCCTGGAGCCTCAATGTCAACGGCAAGACCGAGTACCATGCCAGCCGCGCGGACGCTTACCGCGCGATTCGGCGGCATCTGGCCGCCGGCCGGCGGTCCATCGATATCGGGCTGATGCAGGTGAACTGGCGCTGGCATAGGGAGACCCTCCAGGATCCCTGGAAGGCCTTGGACCCTTACCACAACCTGCGCACCGGGGCGCGTCTGCTGCGCGATCGCTATCGGGAATGCGGCGATTGGTTGACCGCGGCGGGGCGCTACCATGCCCCGGCTGCGACCAGCCGCAGTCAGGCGTTGGCCAAGACTTACCGCCATCACGTCGCCAAGCAGTTGGCGCAGCTCACGGGGTCGGGCTGATGGTCTGGTGGCTCTTGGCGGTGCTGAGCATGGTGGCGGCGCCCGTGCTGGCGGAACCAATCGTGATTTACGATACCGGCAACACCCAGCCGCTGGCGCCGTATTTGGAAGCAGTGACCGTCAAACGAGCTCCCTCAGCGAGGCTGGAAGCTAAGCTGCCGGAGGTCAGACTGCCGATGGGCGGTTTCAATAAATCGCTGCTGCTGCCCATTCGCACCCCCGAGCTGACGCCCGGCCGGCTTGCTGAACAGCCACCGACACCCGCACTTCTGGAACGTCTTTCACAACTCACTCGGCCTGTTTTTCTGATTGGCGCCGAGCATGAGTCTCTGAACTGGCTGGCGCAGCACCGGGAACAACTGCAAGCCCTGGGTGCGGTCGGGCTGCTGGTGCAGGCGGACAGCGCGGCTGAGCTGGCCGCGGTGGAGCGCGCCGGCGGTGATCTGGTGATCGTGCCGGCATCCGGTTCGATGCTGGCGCAACTGCTGGGGCTGCGGCATTATCCAGTATTGATTTCCCGCGCGGGCATCGAGCAGTGAGCGGGCGCTATCCCATCGAGGCCCTGTTGCGCCCGCCGGTGGAGTTGTGGTCGGCCCTGGTGGCGTTATTGGCGGCCCTGATCGCCCTGCTCGCGCCCTGGGCTTTGCTGATGACGCCGGCTGTCGCCGGGGCCTGTGCGGCCATTTTTCTGTGGCTGGCGGGTTACCGCTGGCGCCAGGGGCTGCGCATCGTCCGTTACCAGCGCAATCTGCGCCGCCTGCCTACCTATACGCTCACCGCCAGTCAGATCCCGGTCAGCCGCCAGAAGCTCTTTCTGGGCAGAGGCTTCCCCTGGACTCAGCAGCACACCCAGCGCCTGCGCGATACGCTGCGTCCCGAAGTCCAGCATTACATCGAGCCGGGTTGCGGGTATCGCTGGGCGCGGCGTAAGGAAACCGCGTGGGAATCAACGCCGATTCTGAAATGGCTGGCACGAGGCCTGTCCGTCCGCGCGGGGTGGAATCCGCTGGCGCCGCTACCCCCCGTAGGCGGCAACCCGCAACTGCATGCGGTGGAGCTCCATGAGCAGGACGTCTGGATGGATCTCGGCGAGCGGGTGGGCCATACCCTGGTGCATCGGCACCACCCGGGTCGGCAAGACCCGCTTGGCGAACTCCTCATCGCTCAGGATATCCGCCGCGGCGAGGTAGTCATCGTCTTCGACCCCAAGGGCGATCCCGCGCTGCTGCGACGGGTCTATGCCGAAGCCAAACGGGCCGGCCGGGAGGATCGGTTCTATCTGTTTCATCTGGGCTACCCGGAGATCTCCGCCCGCTACAACGCCATCGGCTCCTTCGAACGCATCACCGAGGTCGCCACCCGCATCGCCAACCAACTCCCCAGCGAGGGCAACTCCGCGGCCTTCAAGGAGTTTGGCTGGCGGTTTGTCAATATCATCGCCCGCGCCTTGGTGGCGCTGGGCCGGCGGCCCGATTACCAGCAGATCGCGCCGCTACATCTACGCACATCGAACCGCTCTTTCTCGACTATGGCACTCAGTGGTTAGCCAAGGCAGCGCCAGGCAACTGGGAGCAGGCGGTCGCTCGGAAGGCCGCGACGATCAAGACCCACCCGCTTACCTTGAAGGGCCGTTCCAGTCAAGTGCGTGGCGCTGACCCAGTACCTCCGGAGCAGGATCTCTACGACCCGGTGCTCGATGGCTTGCGTCACGGCGATCGAGTACGACCGGACCTACTTCGACAAGATCGTCGCCTCGGTGCTGCCGCTGCTGGAAAAGCTCACCACCGGCAAGACGGCCGAGCTGATCTCGCCCGACTATTTCGACACCACCGATTCCCGGCCCATTTTCGACTGGCGCCAGGTGATCCGCACCAATGGTATCGTCTATGTCGGCCTCGATGCGCTGGCCGACACCACGGTCGCCAGTGCGGTGGGCAACTGCCATGTTTGCGGATCTCGTCTCGGTGGCGGGTGAACTCTACAAGCATGGCCTCGGCCGGGGCTTGCCCGAGATGGGCAACGCGATCCCGAATCCGCGATCTCGGTGCACGCCGACGAATTCAACTGAACTCATCGGCGAGGAGTTCATTCCACTGCTGAACAAGGCCGGCGGGGCCGGCTTCCAGGTCACCGCCTACACCCAGACCTGGTCGGATATCGAAGCGCGACTGGGTAACCGCGCCCAAGCCGGGTCAAGTGACCGGCAACTTCAACACGCTGGTCATGCTGCGGGTGAAGGAACTGGCCACCGCGGAGTTGCTGACGCACCCGTTGCCGCGGGTCGAGATCTTTTCGCTGACCCCGATCTCGGCCAGCGACGATTCCTCCAATCCGGACTCAGCGGTCGACTTTCACCTCCCGCAACGAAGATCGCATCAGCGTCTCGGAGGTGCCGTTGCTGACCCCTGCCGATCTCGTCACCCTGCCCAAGGGCCAGGCCTTCGCCCTGCTTGAGGGCGGCCAACTGTGGAAGCTGCGCATGCCGTTGCCCGATCCTGGCCGCGATGTCGAGATGCCGGCGAGTCTGCAGGCGATTGCGACGGCGATGACGCGGCACTACACCACCGGTGAGCACGGGTGGCGAGAGGCACCGCTGCTGCCACCAGCGCAGTCGGCGCCGGCGGATCCGCCGTCCGCGGATTTACCGCAGGCGCCGGAGAGCGCTTAAGCGTGGCCTCGACACCGCCCCGCCATCCCGCGGAACGGCAGGGCCTCATGGCCGGATTGATCACGGCGGTAGCCAAAGCGGTATTCTGGCTGTTCTTCGCATTGGTCTTCTCGATCGTGGTGGAGTGGGTCGGGATGGTGCTGTGGTGGCCGGAGGCGCGCACCGAGCACAGTCAGCGGCTGCTGGCACAAGAGCTCGAGTATCTCAACACGGATTTCCGCCGCAGTGTCGTCACCCGCGATACCGTGGCCTACGTCCGGCAGTTCGTGGATATGAGCTACGAAGTTCTCTTCGAGTGGACGCGGCTCGCGGACCTGATCGCCTGGCTTAACACACCTGTTTCACCCGGCGACCCGCGTTGGCTGGGAAAACTCAAGTCAGGTTACCAGACTGTGACGGACTTCGTGCTGGCGGCCATCACCATCACCCAGGTGTTCGCGGTACGCCTGGCGGTACTCACTCTGGCGATGCCGGCTTTTCTTCTCTTCAGCATTGTCGGCCTGGTCGACGGCCTGGTTCAGCGAGACCTGCGCCGCTGGGGTGGGGGTCGGGAGAGTTCCTTTGTCTACCATCACGCCAAGCGATTGTTGTTCCCATCGCTGCTGCTCGCCTGGATCGTCTATCTAAGTCTGCCGTTCAGCGTGCATCCGAACGCGGTGATCTTGCCGTTTGCGGGGCTGTTTGCGTTGGCGGTTGCCGTTACCGCAAGCACGTTCAAGAAGTATTTATAGTCTCATCAAATATTGCCAATCTGAAGTCCTCCCGGCCAATGGCTCGCAATCGTTACCATTCGGTCCGACTATGTTTCTGGATTTAGCGCGATTGATTTCAATATCCTTGTCTGTCGGATTGGAAAATCTCAAAGAGCCATGGCCAGCACAGAGGCGAATCTCGAAAGGCTGCGAGTCTTCATCAGTTACCCCCGCGGGGGGCTGGGCCCATATGCATCAGGCTAAGAACCTGTTTACGATCTTCTGAGGAGCAGGGCGAGGAAGGCAAGTGCGACCATCTGAAGGCTGGTGTTGAGCTTGCGTTCGCAGTTTTTCCAGAGGCGGCGGCACTTTTCAAGCCAGGCGAAGCAACGCTCGACAACCCAGCGTTTGGGGATAACGGCGAAGATGTGAAGTTCGCTGCGCTTGGCGACCTCGACCGTCGCGCTCAGCAAGGCTTGCACGCTTGTGGCGAACGGCTCTCCGGTATAGCTGCCGTCGACAAGGACATTCTGGACGTTGCCAAGGGCCTCTTTGTGCAAAGCAAAAGCCTCCAAGGCTCCAGCGCGGTCCGTGACGTTGGCCGTGGTGATGTGGATCGCGTGGGGCAGGCCGTTGGTGTCGACGGCGATGTGACGCTTGATACCGGAAACGAGCTTGCCGCCGTCATAGCCTTTGGGTGCGGCTCTTTTGAGCCACGGTTTTCCTGCGATCACGCAGCCAATTTGACGACATTGTTCTGCGGTGCCGACACATAGTTGCGCTGGCGCTCTTGGCGGTGGTGAAAGGCCATGTACTCCTCGAAGTCACCGCTGGCACGAAGGGAGCGCAAGCGGAGCACCGCTTCCGCACCGTCCAGACTCCAGCGGGCGCCGGTGAGGTCCATGCGGTCCTTGACCAGGTGACGACAAGCGCCCTCGATGATTCCGGTGGCGATCGGCCAGCCGTTGGCCAGTGCGGTGGCATAGTCGAAACGTTCCTTGTTCTTGAGCAGGTAGTCGGCACACTTGTCGACCGGCGCCCGCGCCTCTTGGGAGATGCCTTGGCGGGTGGCGCTGCGGCGCATCCCCGCAGCCACGTCGCTGACTTTGCCCTGGAGCAGGGCGTGTGCGCGCTCCAGCACCCAAGTTTCGGCTTCCTGCGTGCCATCGGCGTGGAAGCAGTAGGCGGCTTTCCACAAGTATTCGAGGACATGCACGAAATCCTGAATGACCACGACGTCCGTTCGGTGGCGCGCAATCGCCGCTTCGACTTCCCGCTGTTGAGCTTCCTGGCCATCGACCAGCACCAACCACGTTCTCTCATGCTTGGGGTCACGACGCTCGGCTTCGGCGAACATCTCCTCGATCACTTCCGCCGGGGTCTGACGCAGGCTGGCCCATACCCGTTTGTTCCGTACTTTGGGCCGCTTCGGTGCGGACGACTCGTCTTGCCCCATGATCTGCTCGGCTGTTCGCAGATGCGGGGCCACTTCGTACACCGAAGCGACCGTGGCCATCCGCTTGCGATTTCGCTTCTCTCCTTTACTCAAACGGGCCTTGAGTTTGTGCTGTCGTCGCTTCTGCCTTCTTGCGCGTCGCTTCTCGCAGGTCTTGCTTACGCACACCAATGCCCTTGCCATCGGTACTCATCACCAGCAGATCGCTGGTGCCCTCCAGCGCACTGGCTTCCTCTACCGGCCGAGTGTCTTCCGCCACCGGCGGACTGGCGTAAAACTCGTCAAAATCCACGCTGATCGCCCGTGACAGTTCTTCGGCTTGTCGCTTCGGCACTTCCGCACCCGTGCCTTCCTGGATGGCCTTCACCGCCTCTTCAAACGAGCCCTTGGCTACTTCCAAACCCACCTTGCGCCGCACCCCTTGGGAGTATTTGTTCGGCGGCAGATTCAGCGCGGCATCCAAGGGGAAAACACTCTTCAGCCGGGCTCCGCTGTATGCCAGGCGCCTGACCGTCACTTCGCCGAACAGCGTCACCAGCGATCGGCTTCTGGCTCGGCAATGCCGCCGCTCCTCTCCGTCCGCCCCGGTCACCCCTTCACACCTTTCTTCCGCCGCCGTTCGTTGGTCCAGGTACCCCTGCATCAAGCGCCGCATCAGCTCATTCCCCTCGCGCGCGATCAGTGATTCGGCTTCCCCATGCTCCAGGCTTCGCGCCGACTCCGATCGCAGTTCACCCATCAGTTTCTCAAACTGCTCGCGGGCCGCCACAAACTCGTCAAAACAGGTCTCTTTGGTCTCTCCTGGCATCTCAAGGGGTCTCCTGGGCATAGGTAATCGGTTTGAAAGCCGTTACATACCACCTCCGAGGCATCTTTGACAATCCATTGATAAATCATGTCTTTGATCCGCAAGCGATCTCTCGTGGCCGAAAAGATCCACACCCATAGCCTTTGTCTTCTGCGGTATCCGTGTTCTTCACACTGTGCGCGGCAACGATGAGGAAGGTGGTCCGTGCGCTCCGCCCAAGGCTTTGTCGGACCTCGCCAACCACATTTTTTAAGGCCTCTTCCAAGAGGCTTGGTTGTCCTTCCCGTTTCGCGCTCCATTTGCGGAAGTAGGCGTACACATTGCTCCAGTCCGGAAACTCCTTGGGCACCATCCGCCACTGGCAACCGCTTTTCAGCACATACAGGATGCCGCAGAAAAGATCATACAAGTCAAGGTCGCGCGGCTTGGTCTTCTTGCGGGCAGTCTCAAGCAGAGGGCGGATCCGTTCAAACTGTTCGCGGCTGATGTCGCTCGGGTAGGTATGGGCCATGGCTGACTCCTCGGTTGCCGGAGTCCCCTTAGAATCGCTTTCCTCTCAAAAGATCATAAACAGGCTCTAAGGGCCTGCGAAAAAATAACTTGGTGAATTTCCCTATCGCGGGCACGATGGTGTAGTTCCATTCACCGTGAAAGGCGTCGGGCAGCAGTTGGATGTGTCGCAGCATTTGCTCGTCGGTGACCTTTACGGACTTGGGAGTGTCTCGATCGCGCAGTGGACTTTCAGTCCCGCTTGGGTGGTATTAGCGGCGATCAGGTTCACGATGGTGGCATGGGTCAACAGCGGCCGGCCGCGCCAGTTCTGCGTGATGAACGAGAACAGCCGATGCTCGATCTTATTCCACTTGCTGGTGCCGGGCGGAAGATGGCAGACGGTGATCATCAGCCCGTCTCGTCCGCCAACTCCTGCAACTGCCACTTCCACAGTCGGACCGCGCGGACTGTTGCTGCCGCCGCTGTCGGCCGTGATCAACAGCTCCCGCAGCCTCGGGGAATCGCGCGGCGGCCCATCTGTTGCCACCAGCGCCGGATGGTGTTCACGGCGAAGGTCGCCGTGTCGTGGTCGATGCCCACGCTCACCCAGCCGTCGTTGCGGCAAGATCGTAGACGCCGTAGGGAATGGCCTTGCCCAGCTGCCGTCGAGGAAGTCGTGACCCGAACGCCTCGGGCTGTCCCTGCGGCGCCATTCTCGCCCGGCGTTCTTGAAGTCCCCGACCAATTCCTTCTTCTTGGTCTCACCGACACCACCGGCTGATGACGGACTTGAAAGGCTTTCGTCTGGTCATTGATATGACGGAACTGGGCATCCCGATCGGGATGATCTCCCCCTTCGTGCGTCTTCCGATTCGCTTGCAAACTGTAGTGCATCTTCCGCAAGAGGTGTGCAACCGTGCGCGCCCCCACCTGATGTCCATCCCGTCGAGTTCGCTCGCCAGTTTGTAGGTACTTTTGCACGTCCACCGCCAGGGGTGATTGCGGATCACCCCGCGTGACCGGATCGACCAGTGATTCCAAATCGCGCAACAGATGAGGATCTTGCTGCGCGAGCGGTTTTCGACCCCCGTCCGCCTGCCGTGTCCGGGGTACCGCCACCGCTTGCGACCTCTCTGTTGGTTGTCGGTATTCGCGCAAACCTGCCGCAATCGTCGTTCGGGAGATTCCCGTGGCTTGTGACACGACCGCTATTCCGCCCCAACCCAGTACTTCGGCCTCACAAGCCGCCCACCATCGACGGCTCCGCTCATCTAAAAGTGGTTTAAGTACCTGAAATTTATAACTTTAATGGCCTCTTTTTCATCCAGTCTCCATCGTCATATTGTAATCAAAATAACAGATCTTTGCGCGGGTAACGGGAGGCAATTCCGATGATGGTGATCGATACAACTCATATATCATCCTAGCTCCAAATCCCAGGGCAATCGCGCTATGTGGGGGGTTGACAAGAGGCTGACCGTAACAGGATAACGGGGAGAGGATTTGATCCTGTGGAGATGCCTGATGCTCCGTCGTGCTACCTAGTCCCCCGCCCGTAGTTTTGCCGAAACTGCCTGATCCCGCCCCGGGAAACCCGCAACCAGCTGCACCTCCCTGCACGACCTCGTGATGATACTATTGGCGCGGTGCTGAGCGGGGTGGAGGACTGGGTGGGGATGGCGGACCTTTGCCAACGAGAAAGAGAAGCCTGGCTGGGGGGCTTTCTGGAGCTGCCCCAACGGGATTCCCTCGCACGACACCTTGAGCGACGTGCCGGGGGCGAGCTTGAGCCGGCGGCGTTCGCGGCGGCCTTCACCGCCTGGAGAACGACGGCCGTGGCGGGGTTGGCAGGACGAGCACGGGTGTTCTGGATGGGAAGACGGGAGCGGGGCGGTCGGGACGGGGCGGCCCGGGCGACCCACCTGATGAGTGCGTTTGCCGAGCGGGCGCGCTGGGTGCTGGCCCAGCCGGCGGTGGCGGAAAAAACTAACGAAATCACCGCGATCCCGGCTTGCTGGCGATGCTCGACCCGGCACGGGGGCAGTGGTGTCGATCGCTGCCATGGGCTGCCAGAAAAGCCATCGCTCAGGCGATCGTAGGCCGCGGGCGCTGACTATACGTCCTGGCCCTCAAGGATAACCATCCGACCTTATGCGAAGACGTCCAACGGTGGCTCGATACCGAAGTCGCCCGCGGCCGGTTGCCGGTCCAGGCAACGCCGGCAAAGACCACGGGCGGATCGAGATCCGCCGCTTGCCCTCAGCAGCCCGGATCGACTGGCTAGGAACGCAAAACCGGACTGGGCCGGACTCCCGGCGGTCGGGCGGGTCGAGTCCACTCGGAGCATCGGCGACCAGACCAGTACGGAATGCCGCTATTTCCTGTGCTCGTTGCTCGGTCGGAGACCGGTTCGCGGCCACCGTCCGGCAGCCACTGGGGGATCGAAAACCAACAGCACTGGGTCTTGGACGTGCAATTCGGCGAGGATGCCTGCCGGGCCCGGCAGGGACCATTCCGCCGAAAACCTGGCCCTGATACGCCGCCTGGCCCTCAACCTGCTGCGCCACAATGGCCTACCCCGCGATAGCATCCGCCGCCGCCAACGCCGCGCCGCGCTCAACGATGAGTATCGGTTGCGTCTGCTCTTCTGCCATCCGAGCCCGGCTACCGCATAGCGCGATTGCCCTGCCTAACTTGATAGTCGAGTCATAAATCTAAGTCCTCATGGGATTTGCCGATCAGTGTTTTTGTGAACGCTCACACTCGATTCCCCGAGTTTTTAGAGCTTGACAAGGGGAGCAAACAGGTAGAGGGGACGGCGGTGTAGAATAGCCACGACTCCAGCCTGCGTCTCGACGTGGGCCTTCGGCGTCGGACGGCTGGCCCACCGCCCCCACAGGGTAGAGAATAGCGCCTCTGTGCTAACCTGTCTGTGGTGCTTGCGATGCTCATCAGCGAACCCTTACCGTTTGTGCGCGCTTACCTGGAGGCGCTCGCTACCCAGTGACGGGCTTGTAGCAGCGCCCAGCGGGGCCTGACCCGGCTCCAGCGGCACTGGTTGGGCTTTTGCCTGATGGGGATGATGATCACGGAGTCACTGTGCTGGGCGCGCTTTGAGCGGGCCAGCGCCGGACGCTACTCGGCCTGGGCCCTGACGTGGATGTTCCGGCACGCCAAGTTGCCCTGGAAGTGGCTGTTGCGAGTCAGCGTGATGGTGGTCTTGCAACACTATGGGATCAGCCAGGGCGTGTTGATCATTGACGATGTCACCAACCCCCGGGCCAAGGTCACCGAGCGTATCGGCTATGCCCACAAGAGTAAGCACCCTGGCGGCACGGCATTGTCAACGGCCAGAATCTGGTGGTATTACTGCTGGTGACCGAGCGGGTGTCGATCCCGATTGACTTTCGCTTCTATCAACCTGACCCGGTCGCTCAGCAGTGGCGTCGGGAAGACCGGCGGCTGCGCCGCCAGGGCCTGCCCAAGCGTCAGCGGCCGCAGCCCCCGGCGCGGGATCCCCGCTACCCGAGCAAGCTCGAGCTGGCCCTGGCGCTGTTAGCCGCCTTTCGCCAGGCGCATCCCCAGGTGCGGGTGCGCTGTGTGGTGGCCGATGCGCTCTACAGCAGCGGGGACTTTCTCGACCGGGCGAGCGCCCTCTTCGACGGGGTACGACCATCGGCCAGCTCCGCCATAACCAGCGCGTGCGCTACCGCGGGCGTTCCCGCTCGGTGGCGGCCTATTTTCAGCGCTTCCCGGGCGTGCCCAGGCGCTTCGCCGCCGTGGCGGCGAGCCGATCCCGGTTGTGTTGGGCAGTGCCCGGCTATACGTCAACTGCCACGGCAAGAAACGCTTTGTCATAGCGCTCAACTACGACGGGGATGACGAGTACCGCTATATCGTCGCTACCGAGATGACCTGGCGCGCCCTGGATATTGCCCAGGCCCGTTCTTTGAGGTGGTTGATCGAGGTGTTCTTCGAAGACTGGAAAGCCCATCACGGTTGGGTCAAGCTGGCCAAGCAGCCCGGTGAGGAGGGTTCGGTGCGGCGGCGCCAGCCTGAGCCTGCTGCTCGACCACTGCCTGCTGCTGCATCCGGTGCAGACCGCCTGCGTCGAACACCGCCAGCCCGCGCGCACCGTGGGCAGCCTGATTCACCACCCCAAGGTCGAGAGCCTGGTCCAGGTCATCCAAGCGGTGGTCGCTGACCAGACCCGCCAGCGCGACTCCAGCACTTGGCCGAAACACTCCAGCAGCTCTATCCTGCCGCGGCCTCTTCAAAGCATATGGTCGGGCGGGATCTGGGCCGTTTGGAGCCCACGCCAAGTTTGAGATACCGAGCTACCGGATAGGAAGGTGCGTGCCAGACTGCCAATAACCCATGAACGCTTCTGCGTCAAGCCCGAAAAACTCGGGGATCGAGTCACAGAAACGTGGATAAAAAAGTCCTACCCTTATCCATAAAAACTAAGCGATCTGTCGACAAATAATCATTTAATAAACAAACATATAAAATTTATCTCGGGATCGGGAAATCTTTGCGGAGTGCGATCACGCGATGTTATGAGATGGATTTATATATCTACCAAAGCCGTGTCACCTTCTTAATGTCTTCCGTAACCAATTGATCTATAAAAATTAAATTATAAATTCAAAAATGGCAGTGTTATTGCGTCAAGGGCTGGTATGAGATCTCAGGAAACTGAAAGGGATTAATCATGCCGGATTACAGTGTTATTGCTGCGGCCTCAGAGACCTGCAGTCGGTCCTGACAGAGGCGTTTACGGTCCTCAAACCAGATCCTACGCCTGTGGCTGAAGTGCATGACCTGCAAGGAAACATTTCCACGAGTCCCGCCCGGCTAACCATCTTTCTGTTCGACGCATCAGAAGACCCTAGTGCCCGAAATCGACCAAGGGTGCGAGGAATCGACCAATCCGATCTCACTCAAAAAAAGCCGCCAATGGCTCTCTTGTTGCGCTACTTGATGACGCCCTGGAGCGGAGATCGGTTAACCGATCACACGATTCTGGGACGAACCATGCAGGTTCTTTATGACGGCGCCATTCTGAGCGGTTCAGATCTCCAAGGAAGTTTGAAAAATACAGACCAGGCTTTGAAAGTCACATTGGCTCCATTGAATCTCGAAGATCGGACCCGCGTCTGGCATTCAGTGCAAAAACCCTATCGTCTCTCCGTTTCGTATGAGGTTCGAGTGGTGAATCTTGACCCCGAGAGTGTGGAGCATCTTCCTATAGTTAATCGCCGTACCCTCGATTATTCCGAGGCAGGAGCGATGTAATGATTGGATGGCGAAATCTGCCAGGTGAACATACCGAGCTATATAGTCCTATCGGGTTGCGTCCCGTGGACGAGATCACGGGGGTCGCCCCGCTAGGCAAAGTCAGAGTAAATCTTGATATCAAGGATGGAAATGGCAACTGGCAGATAACCGACATCAAACCTGTGATCACACCGGGCGGTGTAATCACCTTTCCGGGATTGGAGCGGCGCGCCGAAGTGGTCGGCCAACCCCCCCGTCGTTATCGCATCCGGCTCGATGCCGAATTGTACCGTCCACTCTATCCGCCCGGGACGGATGGTTACGAATTCGACGCTTTTCCCTACAACGATGACAATCCGCCTCAGAAGATTGCTCGCGGAGCCAGGACGTATTACTGAAACCGGCCACGAATTACCCCTTTCCTAACTCATATTCATGTGCTTCATGGCGATGTACGCGACGCGGCGGGCGTGAAGGTGGCGGATGCCTTTGTGTGACAATGGAGGGGCGAAGGAACGCGCGTCCTCACCGATGAACGGGGTGATTCGCTCTGCCATTACAGATGGGTACAGCAAAACACACTTAGATTGCCATTCTTTCGCGGATAGGATCGAAGCGGCATCCGAAAAGGGATGATCACAGTCAACATTCCTGAAAATCCTGTAAAAAACCACACCATAGTCATTAATTGAGAGGATATGGCCATGCCTGAATATTTGAGTCCTGGCGTTTACGTCGAAGAGATCGATGCGGGTCCGAAGCCGATCGAAGGCGTCAGCACCAGCACAGCGGGCGCGGTGGGGTCACCGCCTTTGGGCCGACTTCCGGCAAACCGGAATTGGTAACCAGCTTTGCCGAATTTGTCGGCAGTTTGGCGGATTCCTTCCCGAACCTGATAACGCTATCCGCATCGATTGGGCGCCGAATCCAGATGGTGGTCGCTGGTGGCAGTTTCCCTTGCCGTCAAGGCTTCTTCGATAACGGCGGACAACGTCTTTATGTCAAGCGGGTCTTCAGCCATACGTCGACCGCTTCTCGGTTGGTTTCGGTCGGGGTGGTCAGCGAGATCCTTGACGACGCGGCGGCCACGGAACACTTCACGTGCGACACCTGGTCGATATTTTCCACAACTCCACGGTTCAGATTATTCGCCGCGACACTAATCCAGATCGCCGCCGGCGGCAACTTTCAATGACCGCCTACGATAACGTCAGGGAGGGTCAGGATAACCCTGAGCTGACCGGGCGGACCGCGCCAAACGGGGCGATTTTGTCAGATTCACCCGAGATCGGCAACCCCGGTTCCGAACTCCGCATGACGCTGTCTTTTCAGGCCAAATCGCGGGGGATATGGGGTGAGGATCTCGCTGTCCGGGTCCGGCCGGTGGTCGGTTCGACTTATAAAATACTACCCAGCGCCGTATTCGGCGGCGCCCGGGCCAGAACGAAAGTTGCAGTTCCGCCTGGCTAACGATTCACGATCGAAGTGGCCAGCGTGCTGGCTTCGTCAATGGCGATCGGGTCCTGATCAACGGCCGGGAATATCTGCTGAGCAACGTCCCCCGATCCGACCACCACCTTGGCGGTTGCGGCCACCGCCGGTGCCACGACGATCACCTTGGCCAGCGTCGCGGGCTTGACCGACGGCAACAACGTCGAGATCGGCGGGCCCAATATACCCTGAGCAACATGGCCCCTGTCCGCCAACACTTTCGACATCGGTCCCGCCGTGCCCGCGGGCCCCGGCTGGGCCATCGGCGCCGAAGTACGGCTCCTGCCAAGGACTTTCGATATAACCCCCCGTTTGCCTTCCGACGCGGCCTTAGGAACAAGTTCCATCCAGCGCCTCCGTCCCGCCAACGATACTGCCGCCCCTGCATACTATCGGCGTTTGGGGCGCCGCAAACCTTTACGTCGGTGCCATCGTGGAACTCGATAACGGTGACACGAAAGGAAGCCTTCACCGTCTCTGGCATCGCGGGCGATATCGTCACCTTGTCCGGCAACATTCGGAGCTTATTACGAGGGCCATGTGCTCCGAGTGATCGAGGCCGAGGTCTCCGTCCGTTATGCGCCACGGACGTGCCGGTGTGATGAGAACTTCACCTCGCTGAGGTTGGTAAACGATGGGAGCATCGGTTACCTGGGTAATTACTGAATGCTAAGTCCGCTTTCGTGGAGTTGCTCAGCACAGGCGCGGGATTTTCCGCGAGTATCCTTGCCAATTTCCCTGTGCGACGAACGGCGGCTGGCAGCAGTTTCCGGCGGCGACGATGTCTGGATCGCCTGTCTCCGGATGACTTTGTCGGCGTGGACGGCGGCAGCGGCAATCGCACCGGCATCCAGGCTTTGGAAGATATTGACGAAATAAGCATCTGTCTAGCACCGGGCATGTGGTCGACGACTGTTCAGTCGGCGCTCATTCAGCACTGCGAGACGCTCAAAGATCGCTTCGCCATCCTTGATTCTCAAGATGGGCTGACTATCGAAGGCATACGAACATTCCGAGAGACGATCGATACCAAATACGCAAGCTCTCTA
>CAVOJV010000063.1:0-138691 GCA_963696325.1 uncultured Gammaproteobacteria bacterium | reverse complement strand
CGATGTCATAACTAGAGAGTTCGTATCAAGTATGACTCTTCCTAATTTTATTGCAAAAATTAGGATCACGGATCTTGGACGAAAGGCCTTGTCAATGAGAAGCTGACGGCTCTACTGCGAAATCACGAACTATCCTCTTTTTTATTTTAAAATGAATACCCAGCAGATTGCTTCAAGGTGTGTCTTTTTACTATATGTCGTTGCTGCGTGACATGCAATGCGATCTAGGATGCTGCTCATTCTTCCCGATTTGTCTTGATCACCATGGCATTCCGATAGTTGGAGAAATCCGGAGGTGGTGGTGGTGTAAGCGGTTTGCCTCCCCAAGTAGAGAGATCGCTAGTATTGTTCTTTGCATCAGTTATGTTCAATGAGACGTTGGTCAGATTTTTTAGAGGAACCTTACCATTATTGCCTATGGATTTCGGCATGGCCGACATTTGGTCCGCGATTGATAGATTGCCCATTATGCCGTTTTGTACTGCACAAGACGATGAGTTGTTGGTCAAGGCTTTTAATAGAGGCCATGCCATTCATCGCCCCCTATGTGGATAGATGAAGAGCCGTTGGCGAGAACTGCGAGCGGAGAATATGAATAAAGCTAATAATAGTATTCTCATAAAGTCTACTTCGGCGAATAGCATTCTTTGCTATTACTTAAATATACTCCCATGTTCTTGTCCCATTGAATAATGCTCCCACATAATTATCTTTCAGTTAAAGGAGGGGCTTGTAAGCCCCATTCTTTCCGGCCATGGAAAAAGCGATTTTAGCTTCAGCATCTCGTTTAAGAGCCTTTAGTGTGTTGCCTTTGTTGTTCCAAGCATCTTTATTTGTCTGGTCAAGCTGGGAAGCCTTGTCGAAGTTCTTAAGCGCCTCTTCGTACTGGTTAAGAGAGTAGTAGGACAATCCTTTTTGGTTCCAGGCTTCTGCAAATTTGGGGGGCGAGATCGATTGCTTTCTGGAAGGGATTCAGTGATTCATTGTACTTGCCCATCTTTGGCAAGTATTAATCCCTCTCTATACCAAGCCATGACAAAGCTTTGCATAAGATCTGTAGCTTTTAAAAAAGATTGATAAGCATCGTCGTTCTTTCCCATGGCTTCCTGTACCAATCCTTTGTTGTAGTAAGTTGTTGACCTGGTCGGATCTATCGCGATGGCCTTATCTAAAGATTTGAGGGAACTGTTGTAATCACCAAGGTATCCTGCCTGAAGAAGCCCTTTGTCGTTCCAAGCCTGAATATTAGAGCTATTTGCAGCTATAGCATCGTCTAAAGTCAGCAAAGCAGCCTCGAAGTTACCCATTTTTTCAAATATTGCAGCCTTAAGATTCAACGATTCGGAATCACTTGGATTAAGCTCAATGGATTTATTGACATATTGAAGGGCCACATAATATGATCCATTTCTATAATCTGCTGCAGATTTATTGTACCATGCGTCATGAGCATTTATTTCGATAGCAGACGTCACCATGATTAAAGCCAACAGAGAGATAACAATTGCAATATATTTCATGCTTTTTCATATCTTAGGGGAAGTGGATATACCTTTCGGTTGGATGTTGCGACTAGCTGCATCTTGCATATTGCCAAAAATAGCCTGAATTATTATAGAAATAAAGAGAAGTGCAAAGAGAGTTGCTCTTCAAAACTGCATCTCACATTCTTAGCGCTTCAGCCTCTTCGACGCTATAGTCGTTGTGCACTACTGTACATAGCTTGCTTACTAAGAGGGTAGAGTTTTTGGCCTGGAATATGTTCCTTCCAATAGCAACTCCAGTTGCGCCAGCATGTATGGCATCGTACACCATCTGCAGCAAGTCATGCTCAGTGTCCATCTTTGGACCGCCCGCAATTACTACTGGAACATTGCAGCCCTTTACTACTTCTTTAAAAGTATCAGGAGAGCCGGTGTAATTGGTCTTGACAATATCTGCTCCAAGCTCAGCTCCTATCCTTGCTGCAAGCTTGACATACTCCACATGGTGCCTGAGTTTACTTTCGGACCTCTAGGGTACATCATGGCCACAAGCGGCATACCCCAAAGATCGCAGGTGCGTGCTACTCGGCCAAGGTCACGAAGCATCTCCGCCTCGTCCTCTGCTCCAACATTTATATGGATGCTTACAGCATCAGCTCCGATCCTTATAGCATCCTCAACCTCAGTAACAAGGACCTTATGATTTGGGTCAGGCCCAAGGCTTGTGCTTGCTGATAGGTGGATGATGAGGCCGATATCCCTACCGTAGCCTCGATGACCGTGAAGCGGAAGGCCCATATGTCCTAAGACTGCGTTTGCTCCTCCTTCTGCCACCTTATCCACTGCAGCAGGAAGATCAATTAATCCTGGAATAGGCCCAACAGTTATGCCGTGATCCATTGGAACTATAACTGTTCTATCGAGTTTTTCGATCAAGGATTCTCTCTATCCTGATCTGTTTTCCGATCTTGCTCATGGTCGATAGGGATAATCCGAAAGGAGTTAAAGGCGACGGGTGAACAAGGAATTTATTATTTTATCCTTGAAAGCATATTCTATTTGTTTTTGCACGCATTATCTTCAAATTCGCTGAACCATTTAGGTCCGGAAAACTGCAAGCTTGGATCGATAATCTGGCCCAGAGCGATTTCTTTAAATACATTCCAATTTCAAGACTTCTTGGGGATTACTATGAAGAGGTTAGATATATCATTGGGAATCATGGTTCTTCTCTCCCTGACTGCTATCGCTGCAGGGCAAGGAACACAAGGAATAAATGTTTTGGGAGAAGGGACTGCGACTGTTCCTGCGGACATCGTCATAATCTCGGTCGGAGCGCAGAGCAATAATGACAATATCACAATTGCAGCGGCTGAAAACGCACAACTCCTAAATAAAACGATCGACGCACTGAAGACTGCAGGGGTTAAGAATGAAGAAATTATGCCCGGCCAGTCTAGCGGAATAGTCAGTAGGCATTTTGAAAGTAACATTTGCAGGCCAGTGAATAACACAACTGTTTGCGAGAATACTTCCAACACTTCGAACATCTTGAGCAACTCAATTGCGATTCGATTGAAGACCACTGATCAAAGCAGCGTCAACAAAATATTGGAGACGGCAAATTCCGTTGGAGCGGTTGCATCGATCGAGGGTTACAGCCTTAGCGATAAAGATCAAGTTGTTGCAGATGCGAGAAAGAAGGCTATCGAGAATGCCAAGTCCAATGCACAAGATATGGCATCAGCGGCTGGAGTGAAACTAGGAAAAGCCATCGACATAAAGGATCTTGGATACCCTGATATCAATTTGAATGAGCCTTTCGGATAATAAGGTGAAATGCGAGGAACAGTGAGCGTTACCGCTTATGTGGCAGTGACCTATGAAATATTATAATTGAATTGCAGTAGTTAAGCCTGCTTGAGAAGCAGGCATTGATTTATCTGCAACGTGCATTGAACAATTGCATATTACGTTTTTCTTTAGAACATTCAATAGAAAATCGTAATCGGATTTGGATGGATGCCAGAATCTTTAAAGATCTATTGAAGTAGAATAATTAGATATTATGAGAAGAATTGAGATTATCATACTGGGACTAATGATAATTCTCGCTATTGCGCTGCCGGTTCATGCAGTGAGAACGAGAATGTATCAAAGTTAGTCTGCAACGGCGAAGGAAAAGTGAATGCAGTTCCGGATATAGTAATCATCACCCTAGGTGTTGAGACAAAGAACATCAGCGCATCTGCAGCAGCCAATGATAATGCTAAGTTGATGACAAGCACTGTTAACGCTCTTGTTGCAGCTGGACTTAAGAAGAAGGATATCCAAACGAGCCGTTATTCGTTGACAACCGAAGATGAAGATAGTCCATCGGGCACTGATAATACAGCAAACGAGAAGATGCCGCTGATGTTCGTTGCTACCAACCAGGTAACAGCTATTATGAACGTGTCTGAAAACATCGGAAAAGTCCTTGATGCTGCCGTAGTTGCTGGATCGAACGATATTGCGGGAATCAGTTTCAGTCTTAGAGATCCCAAACCACGAAGGACAAAGCACTTATGCAAGCAGTCAACGATTCCAGAAGGAAAGCAGAGGTTATGGCAAAGGCTTCTGGAGTTAAACTAGGCGAAGATACTCGAATTGTCTGAAGGTTATGCTTATGTTTCGTCAAATGCTCCACGAGCAGCCTACTCATTCGAAGCTGCCTCAACACCAGTCCTTACAGGGGAGATGGAAATTACAGCAAATGTCAATGTAATCTACGAAATAATAAAGTCGGCTTAATATGCCGAAGCTACTTTATTTTTTCATTGTTTTATCTTTATACGTTCAGGATTTTGCAAATTTATAGGCACGAGAATGTACTGCCATAGGCTCTTTTGCCTAGATCTAACACGCATTCATCCGTACATCTGTTCAATATGTCCTGCGCGGGCTCGTCCCCAAAGGTCTCTTGAAACTTCCAGACTACATATAGTTCACATTTGAAGTTCCCTTTCAAGACCTCCATGAGCTTATTCTTTGTCAAACCATCGTAATATATTTCCCTTGTGAACCGGATGCTGTCTATGTCAAATCCTCTTGGCTCCATTTCAAAGTCCGAGTCCTGGAATATCAAGGTCAAATCGCATATCCCAGATGAATTTCTCCTTTTCTTTCCTAGGCATTGCCAAGAGGGCTTTTTGGTGAACCTCCGCTAACCGTATAGTGCTCAAGACAACTACCATATCGTCCCTGTTGTTTGGCTGGATTATGTTCACATGCCGTCCGGACCTTGCCGGATACTCGGCAGCAAGATGAAAATATAGGTTCTCGTCGTATACTTTATCCTTATAAAGGGCCTCTTCAGAGAGCCAACCCATAATCTTCTTACATGTCTCTTCGACCTTTTCAGGCACCATCGAATTTCTTCTCCTTCCGTCTCCTGTAATTTAAAGGCCAATTGATAGTCTGCAGATTAATAAGTATTTCTCGGCATCAGAGAGAAAATGGAAAACCTATCTGCCGAAAATCATAAGTTAATAGGAGTCCTCTAAACTATAATGTATTAGGCAAAAAATTCTCTTGAACACTGTGAAAGCTGCTTGCTGGTGTGCCCAGCACTTTCGATGTGATACCAAAACGTTAAAAAAACCGTATTGCAGTGTTCAAAGTGGGCAGATGTTCAAGATTATGCCCCTCAAATGCAATGGAATACTAGTAAGGTGAAAGAGATGTGTATATATTGGAGCACTCAGGCCGATGGCGTTTGTAGCAATTGTTTGCATCCCGACGGCCCTACGCCGGGTCGAGGGTCTGTTTGATGGCGAGCGCCTGTTCCGCCCATTGCCGGGCTTCGGCCAAGCGGCTGGGTTCGTTTCGCAGGAGGTTGGCGAGGTTGCTGAGCGCTTTGGAAGCATTTAATTGATCGCCGGCCGCTTCCGATCCGGCCAGCGCCTTGCGACACCAGCCCTTCGCGGCGGCGGGCTTGCCGGCGGATTGGGTGACTATAGCCAGATTGTTCCAGGTCGTTGCGGCGCCGGCCAAGTTGCCCAGTGATTCCTTGATGCGCGCTGACTCCCGATAAGCCCGTTCGGCAGCGTCCCATTGGCAGGCTTCCTGATACACGTAGCCCAGTTGATGCCAATAGATGGCTTCGTGTTGCCGGCTCTCCCAGTCGCTGGAAGATCGTCAACGCTTCCCGGTAACGGCGTTCCGCCTCCGGCAGATCGTTTTGCATCAACGCCAGGGTGCCGAGTTGGCCGTTGCTGGACAGCTGCATTCCGAAAATCACCCAGTTCTTCAGCAATCACCAGCCCCGCCGCATAAGCCGCCCGTGCGCCCGCATAATCGCCCTTGTCCCTCAGCACATCCGCCAGATCGGCCTGCAAGTTACTTATCTGCCGCCGCACGTCGGGCGAAGCTTCCAACTGCTGCGCCACCGCCAGCGCCTGCCGGTAGTGGGCCTCCGCCGGTTCCAATTGCCCCTGGCCCGAAAGCACCGCCCCAGCCAGACCAGCGTCAGGCAACGCTCGTAACTCGGCGCCGTCCCCAGCCCTTGCAGCACCTCCTCGAATACCGCCTGCGCTTCCCGATGGCGGCCGGCGCTCTGCAACTGCTCGCCCCGGTTGCTGCGGGCCAGAATACCAATTGCGGGAACCCACCGCCCCGGCCATCGCTTCCGCCCGCTGAATCAGCGCGGCCCGGTCCCGGTGCAGGCCGAAGAAGTTGAGAAACCAGTTCACATTATTGACGAAATCCACCGCCCCGTCCTCCCCGGCGGTCAGCGCCCCGTCCACCGCGTGCAGCAGGTTGGGCAATTCCCGCTGGGCGATGGCGCGGATTTCGTGGGGATGGGGTCTGTCTTCCTGATAGAGAAAGCCGGACAGCGCATAATAGCGTTCCCGGTGACGGGCGCTCAGGTCGGCCTGCTCCGCTGGGGTCAGGCGCGGCCACAGCGCGGGCGCCAAGGTGGGATGGAATTTGAGATAAGGCGGATTGACGCCCGGAATGTGCTCCACCTGAATCAGCCCGGTGGTCGCCAGTTCCTGCCGCAAGCCAGACCACTCAGCCTCTGCCAGTTCCGTGATCGCCAGCAGAGCAGGCTCCCATGCTCCACCCTGAAACACCCCTAAACGTGGCAGCCATTGCCGGGCGGCGGGGGTCAGTCGCTCCAGCGACAGATTCAGGGACGCCAGCAAGGATTTTTCCGGATCGTCCTTGGTGTCCGGAGTGTCCTGCAGCAGTTGCTCCAGCCGTTCGCCCAGTTCTGCAATCCGCTGGAATTTGAGTTGCTGCGCCAGCAAGCCGATGGACAGGGGATGGAAGCTCACCAACCGAAACAGTTCCAACAGGGCTTCTCTACCTGGCAACGGCACCTGGGGTTCCGGCGGCAGTTTCATCAGCGCCTGGAACCAAGCTAGGGCGTCTTCCTGATCGAGTCCTTTAAGCTCAATATGTCGATGCTTATTGCTACCCGCGCGGGGATAGGCAGGATGTTTTAGATCTGCCTGGCGTGTGGTCAGCAACAGCCGGCTGTTACCCGCTTCCGACCAGTCTTTTGCTGCGTCCAGCAGTTCCCGCAAGGGCTGCGGTGCCAGGCTTTCCAGGTTGTCCAGAATCAGCAACACTGGCTGGGCCTGTAAGGCAGCCGTCGCCGCCCTGGCGTCCAGGAGATTCTGTTCCAGCACCGTGGCCAAGGTGCTGACCGCCATCCCCACGGCGTCTACTCCCTGAAAACCTGCATAATTCACCAAACAGACCCGGTCGAACATACCGGTACGCTGCAGCCAGCGCCCTGCTTCTTCGGCCAGATAGCTCTTGCCCTGGCCACCAAAGCCGGTGATGGTCAACCGCCGGGTGCCATGCACAAAGGCCCGCTCGATTTCCCACAGTTCGCGGCTGCGGCCAAAGAAACCCGACTCTTGCAGTTCCGGCAGGTTGTCCCGGTGGGCCGGTGTCGGCGCTGTCCCAGCCTTCGATTTCTTTAAGAGCGGAATATCTTTACCAACCTGATAGAGGGCCGGCAGGAACCAGTCCTGTAATGTGAGCGTGATGCGCTGACTGCCGCGCTGGCGTTCGCCCCGTTCAGTATGCAGGTACAACTGGCGGCGGGCGTTGTCCAGCGATTCTCCCACCGACTTGCCTTGCACCGAGTTGCTCGTAGAAGGCCTTGAACAAGGCACGGGTGGTCGCCACCAGCACGCTATGAGTCATGGCCAGCACGGTGGGAATACCAGCATGGGTCAGTCGGGCGGCGACGCTGCCCAAGGGATCTTCCCCGCCGACAGCAGCCGATTGACAGGCCGAGAGTACCATCAGTCCCAACCCTTCCGGTGCAGCATGTCGCCCAGTCGCTCGGCGCCAATCAACGCCTTGCTACCGTCCTCTTCTTCAAACAGCAGATAGCCTGATTGCCGCTGGCGTTGTCTCCCAGTAGATTCTCCATACCGGCGGGTACGGTCGCTTTGCCGGCCTGTTTCTCCAGTCGGCCGTCGGATCGAATACCCCGTGGCCGTCGAAATGCAGAATGTCCACCGGCGGCATAGTCGGCGTTCTCCAACCGCTTCACTAGCTTCTGAAATTTGGCCGGACGCAGAAATTCCACGTCCACCCGTCCCGGCGCTTTGTCATCCAGCGCATCCAAGACCGCTTGGGCATCGGCGCGGGGATCGATGAATCGCTCTCCATAGGCCGGCTGACGACAAACAGCAGCCGTAAGCGATCTTTAGGGCGGGCTTGTAAAAGCGCTCGTCCCTGCCAGGCCTTTCGGCCAGCCGCCGGCGAATGGAAATGCGGGGGTTCTCATGGAACAGATAAGTGCCGCTGGGATCGCGCAGCAATTCCCAAGGCTGAGCGAGAATAGCCGGATGGCTGCTGCTCACGGTCAACAGCCGGCCCGGCTCGGCGGCGTCCAGAAACCGCTCGAACAGTCGAAGGGCATGTCTGTTGTTTTGAAATACTGCCTCGAACAGGGCCGCGCCCCAATTCGGCAGCTTTTCTGCGATGCGCTCGGCCCGCTCGTCATCCACATCGGTGGTGTAGTGGGCAGCGTAAATTTCCAGATACCATTTTAGGTCTTTCTGGTCCTCTGGCTTTAGAGGGCTGTCGAAAATCAGTGGTGCAGTTGCGACGCCACCATTGACGGACAATGGCCCGCGCGGGATCAGGAAAACTCAGGTTCAGTTCCATGGCTATGTCTCGTCTTCCTCGCAGATGGCCTTCACGCCGATGTGGAGCACGACCACCGCCAGCGCTACCGCTAGGATTTGCAAGGCATTGCCGGCAAAGCCCATGGCTACCAGCACGGCGCCGAAGCTCTTGAGGACCTGCTTGTTACTGAGGTCGCCCCACTTCTTCCACTTCCACTGCTTGTAAAGCACCCCGTCTTTCTCGCACAGATCCTGGTGGGCGGCCTGCTTGAAGCGCTTCAGAAAACTGGTGGTCTCCTCACCGGTGGCGACTGCGATAACCTGGCGTTGTTTATCTGGAAGGGTGTCCTTGGATTTAACGCCCTTGAGCTGGTCTGTGCCATAGATTGAGTTGAGTTCCTGCAACTGCTCGTCAACCTCGGCGGAGAGAGCGGTGATTTGCTCGGCTGTGAAAGGCTCGTTCATGGTGGTCTCCTGATTTAGGGACCGTTACTTCCCGTAGGTGCTGGCCAGGTAGTCTGCGCTCTGGCTTATCTCTTCCGGCGTCAGGGGATCCCCCATCACCTTGACCATTTTGTTGACCGAGCCCTCCCAACCTTAGCCCCATTGCACGCCGGCGACAGGGGGATCGGAACGCACGCGGCGGTTGCCGGCGCATTGGATTGGCAAACGGCGGCGATCTCCACCGCCTCGAACTCCCGTTTGAGCTGGGCCAGGGTGAATTCTACCGGCGTTTGCACCGCATCCCCGCCGATGCGTAGCTTCCACTCACTGGCATTGACCGCAGGAATAATGACTTTCCGCGAACCTCCAGGGAGTGACCGTCTCATCACCACGGCCTAACGCTTGCGAGTCTTGTCTTTGGTCTTGGCTAGTCTCCTACCAGATGGTCTCTGACTTAGCGGTCCGCGCAACGGTTTGCGCGCCGGCTTGCCACCTGGCTGATAGGGATTGTCTCCCCTCTTAAACTCGATGCGTACCGGTGTGCCCCACAGTCCCAACGTCCGTCGGTAAACATTTTCCAGATAGCGTTTATAGGACGCCGGCACGTGCTCGGTGCGGTTGCCGTGGATGATGATCAACGGCGGGTTGTGGCCACCCGTATGGGCGTAACGCAGCTTGATGCTGTGACCATGCACCAGCGGTGGCTGATGGCTGGCCACGGCATCCGCCAGGATGCGGGTCAGTTCCGGGGTGGATAGCTTGCGGGTGGCGGCTTCATAAGCCTGGTCCACGGACCGCAGCAGGTCCATGACGCCTGAGCCATGCAGGGCGGAGATGAAATGCAGCTTGGCGAAATCCAGAAACGCCAGCTTGCGCTCCAGATCCCGGCGGACGCTATCCCGGCTGTACTGGTCGAGGCCATCCCACTTGTTGACCGCCAGCACGAGCGCGCGGCCGCTGTCCAGGATAAAACCCAGCAAGGTGGCGTCCTGTTCGCCGATGCCTTGCCGGGCGTCCAGCACCATGATCACCACATTGGCCTGCTCGATGGCTTGCAAGGTCTTAATGACGCTGAATTTTTCGATGGCCTCGTCAACCCGGCTACGGCGCCGTACTCCAGCGGTATCGATCAGGATGTAAGACCGGCCATCCTTCTGAAAGGGAATAGCCACGCTGTCCCGGGTCGTACCCGGCATATCGAAGGTCAGCACCCGCTCCTCGCCCAGCAGGCGATTAACCAGGGTGGATTTGCCGACATTGGGACGCCCGACGATAGCCAGGCGGATGCCGGTTTCCTCACCGGCGAGGGAGGCCTCCTCTGCTGGCGCCGGGAGGTTGGTCAGGACGGTTGCCATCAGGTCCTCGATGCCCTGGCCATGGGCTGCGGAGATGGCATGGGGCTCGCCCAACCCCAGGGCATGAAACTCCATGCCGGCGGATGCGGGGTCCTTATCCTCGGTTTTATTGATCACGAGATACAGGGGTTTGCCGGCGCGGCGCAACTCCTTGGCGATGTCTTGATCGTCGCTGCTCGGTCCGGCGCGACCGTCCACCAGCAACAGCACGGCGTCGGCTTCCGCAACCGCTCGCCAGGCTTGTTGGGCGACCAAGCCTTCCAGGCCGGACACAGCGTCGCTAAGACCGCCGGTATCCAGCACCAGGTAGGGGCGGGGCCCGACCCTGCCGATCCCATACTGGCGGTCACGGGTCAGACCCGGCAAGTCCGCCACCAGGGCGTTACGGGTGCGAGTCAGGCAATTGAATAAGGTGGATTTGCCCACATTGGGTCGGCCCACCAGGGCAATCAAGGGTAACATGCAGGGGCTTATTCCAGGGTGATGGGGGATAACATCCAACAAACGCTGATCTTGATGCAGGGCAGTATACCCTCCAACGCAATTCTCTTCAGGAATTCAGGCGATTGGCTCTTTTACGCTGACCGAACGTTACTGCGTCATCTATCAGACACCGCGCAATCCGCCGCACCTCGGTGAGGGTATAGTTGTTTACCCCAACGCCGCGTCGAGGTCGGCCAAGAGATCGTCCACGTCCTCGATGCCCACCGAGAGCCTTACCAGGTTGTCGCTGATGCCGATCTCGCGGCGGACTTCGGCGGGAACCGAGGCATGGGTCATGATGGCCGGATGTGAGATCAGGCTCTCCACGCCCCCCAGGCTTTCCGCCAGTGTGAAGATGCGGCAGCGTTCGAGGAAGCGCCGCGTTTCCTCCAGTCTGCCCTTCAGGTAGACGCTCACCATGCCACCGAAGCCATCCATCTGACGCCGCGCCAGCGCATGCTGAGGGTGGCTGGGCAGGCCCGGGTAATACACCCTTTCGATCTTCGGATGCGCTTCCAGCCAAGCCGCCACGGCTAAGGCATTGTCGCTGTGCTGGCGCATGCGCAGCGCGAGCGTCTTGAGCCCTCGGGTCACCAGAAAACAATCGAAGGGGCTGGAGATGGAACCGATGGCATTTTGCAGAAACGTCAGTTGCTCGCCTAGCGCTTCATCCTTGGCGATTGCAATGCCGCCCACGATATCGGAGTGGCCGTTCAGGTACTTGGTCGCGGAGTGTAGGACGACATCGAAGCCGTGTTCCAGGGGTCGCTGCGCCCAAGGCGTGGCGAAGGTATTGTCGGCCACGGTCAGAATACCGCGCTTTCTGGCGACTGCGGCCACCATCTCCAGATCGACCAGCTTCAGGAGCGGATTGCTGGGGGTCTCGACCCAGAGCATGCGGGTTTCGGGGCGCAGCGCCTGTTCCAGCCCAGCGCGGTCTTGCATGTCGATATACGTGAAATCCAAATTGGCGGAGCGGCGCCGGACCCGCTCGAACAATCGCCGCGTACCACCATACAGATCGTCCAAAGCGACCACGTGGGCGCCGCTGTCGAGCAGTTCCAGCACCGTGGCGATGGCGCTCATCCCCGTGGCGAAGGCAAAGCCCGCATGGCCGCCTTCCAGGTCGGCCACGCAGCGCTCATAGGCAAACCGCGTGGGATTTTGGCTGCGCGCGTAATCAAAGCCCTTGTGCACGCCCGGACTGGACTGGACGTAGGTGGACGTTGCGTAAATCGGCGTGGTGATGGCGCCGGTCAGCGGGTCCGGCGGCTGTCCGGCGTGGATGGCACGGGTGGCGAACCCAGCACGGCGGTTGGAAGCAGGCATGGCGCGGTTACCTCATTGGCATCTGTGCAGATATCTTAGATGGTTTCTAACTCCGCCAGCAAAGCAAATACATAAATTGCGAAGCTGTTGAAATCGCCCAAGGCAGTGGATTTCTGGTAACCTTCACGCTGCTTGAACAGTCCGCCGTTACGCCTGCTGGAATCAACCTCGATGCATCGCACCCGTGTTAAGATTTGTGGCATTACCCGACCCGAGGACGGCCAGGCGGCGGCGGCACTGGGGGCGGACGCCATCGGTTTGGTATTTCATGCGGCGAGCGCCCGGGCGGTGGATGCCGAGATCGCCCGGCGAATCATCCTCGCCCTGCCGCCCTTCGTCACCGTGGTAGGGTTGTTTGTGAATGCCGCTCCTGGCGCAGTCCAGACCATCCTGCGCCAGGTGCCGCTGGGGCTGTTGCAGTTTCATGGCGAGGAAGATCCCGACTACTGCGCTGCCTTCGGAGTGCCTTTCATCAAGGCAGTGCCGATGGGCGCGGTGCTGGATGCACAAGCGTACGGGCGACGGTTTCAGGCGGCGGCGGGGCTATTGCTGGACAGCCACGGCGGCAGCAGGACCGGTGGTTCCGGACACCGTTTTGATTGGGAACGGGTTCCGGCGGATGCCGGCAAGCCCCTTATTCTGGCCGGCGGGTTGAACCCAGACAACGTCGCCCAGGCCGTGCAACGACTGCGGCCCTTTGCGGTCGATGTCAGCAGCGGCGTGGAGTCGGCCAAGGGCATCAAGGATTTCGGCTTGATGCAAGCATTCATGCGAGGTGTGGAACGTGGTGAGAGCCGGACTAAAGAACGTGGATTTGAGCGCAGCGATCGATTTTAGCCAGTTTCCCGATGGCCGTGGTCATTTCGGGCGCTATGGCGGGCAATTCGTTGCCGAGACGCTGATGGGCGCCCTGCAGGAACTGGCCGACGCCTATCAGCATTATCGTCTCGATCCCGGCTTTCTGGCGGAACTGGAGTCGGATCTGGCGAATTACGTGGGCCGGCCTTCGCCCCTCTACCACGCCGAACGCTGGAGCCGGCAACTGGGCGGCGCCCAGATCTATCTCAAGCGCGAGGACCTCAACCATACCGGCGCGCACAAGATCAACAACACCGTGGGGCAGGCGCTGTTGGCCAAGCGCATGGGCAAAACCCGCGTGATCGCGGAGACCGGTGCCGGCCAGCACGGCGTCGCCACCGCGACCGTGGCGGCCCGGCTGGGGATGGAGTGCATGGTCTACATGGGCGCCGAGGATATTCGCCGGCAGTCCCTGAATGTCTACCGGATGCGGTTGCTGGGAGCCACGGTGGTACCGGTGGAGTCCGGCTCCAAGACCCTCAAGGACGCCCTCAACGAAGCGTTGCGGGACTGGGTCACCAACGTGGACGACACCTTCTATATCATCGGCACGGTGGCCGGCCCTCACCCTTACCCGGTCATGGTCCGCGATTTTCAGGCCGTCATCGGCCGCGAAACCCGCGCCCAGATACTGGCGGCGACCGGCCGCCTGCCGGACGCCCTGGTGGCCTGCGTGGGCGGCGGCTCCAACGCGATCGGCCTATTTCATCCCTTTTTGAATGATCATGAGGTGGCCATGTACGGCGTGGAGGCCGCCGGCGACGGTATCGAAACCGGTCGCCACGCCGCGCCCCTGTGCGCCGGCCGGCCTGGTGTATTGCATGGCAACCGCACCTATCTGCTGGAGGACGGCGATGGCCAGATCATCGGCACCCACTCGGTGTCGGCTGGCCTGGACTATCCCGGCGTGGGACCGGAGCATGCCTGGCTAAAGGATATCGGGCGGGTGACTTATGTCTCCGCCACCGATGCCGAAGCGCTGCAAGGCTTTCACGAATTAACCCGTGTCGAGGGCATCATACCGGCCCTGGAATCCAGTCACGCCCTGGCCTACGTGAACAAACTGGCGCCGACCCTGGAACGGAGGCAGACTATCGTCGTCAACCTGTCCGGGCGCGGTGACAAGGACATCAACACCATCGCCGCTCTGGATGGCATTACCCTTTGAGCAGTAAATCCTCGTTCACCACCTCAGCAAAAGGGTGGACTAAACCGCTACCGCGGCTTTCTTTTCCAGGTGCTTCCATGAGTCGAATTACCCACTGTTTCCAAGCCTTGCGCAGGACGGGGCGCAAGGCGCTGATCCCTTACATCACCGCCGGTGATCCGCACCCGGACGTCACCGTGCCCATGCTGCATAGCCTGGTTGCCGCCGGCGCCAATATCATCGAACTGGGAGTGCCGTTTTCCGACCCCATGGCGGACGGCCCTGTGATCCAGAAAGCCTGCGAGCGGGCCTTGGCGCAAGGGATGTCCTTGCACGGGGTGCTGGAGTTGGTGCGTGCTTTCCGCCAGGACGATGAGACCACCCCCCTGGTGCTGATGGGTTACCTGAATCCCTTCGAGGCCATGGGCTATGAAGCGTTCGCCCAAGCGGCTGCCCAGGCCGGCGTGGATGGGGTGCTGACGGTGGATTTGCCCCCTGAAGAAGCCCACGATCTGACTGCTTTGCTCAATGCCGCCGGCATCGATCCGATTTTTCTGCTGGCGCCCACCAGTTCTCAGGAGCGCATCCGACGAGTGGCGAAACTGGCGCGTGGCTACCTGTATTACGTCTCCTTGAAAGGGGTGACCGGTTCCGCGATTTTGAACGTGGCCGACGTGGGTGAGAAGCTTGGCGCCATCCGTACCTTTACCGACCTGCCGCTGGGCGTCGGTTTCGGCATCAAGGACGCCGCGACGGCCGCCGCGGTGGCTCGGGTAGCCGATGCCGTAGTGGTGGGCAGCGCCATCGTCTCGAAAATGGAGACACTGGCTTCTGACCGGGCAGCCATGCGGGCCGAGGTCGCCGTGTTGGTGTCCGCCATGCGTCAAGCCATGGATGGTGAGCATGAGTAAGGAAATCCTTGGCATGGAAATCGCCATGAGCTGGCTTGACAAACTCAAGCCCTCGCGCATTCGTGCGCGCGTCGACGGCGGCGCCACCAAGCGCATCCCGGAGGGCCTGTGGAACAAGTGTGAGAGTTGCCACTCGGTGCTGTATCGTGCCGAGCTTGAGCGCAACCTGCATGTCTGCCCAAAATGCGGTTATCATATGCGGATAGGGGGGCGCCAGCGCCTGGAGAAATTTCTGGACGAGGAAGGACGCGCCGAGATTGCCGCAGACGTGGAATCGATCGATTTTCTCAAGTTCAAGGACAGCAAGAAATACAAGGACCGCCTGGTGCAGGCTCAGAAAGCGACCGGTGAAAAAGACGCCTTAGTGGTGATGCGCGGTCAGGTGAAGGGTATTTCGGTCGTAGCGGCGGCTTTCGAATTCGGCTTTCTTGGCGGTTCGATGGGTTCCGCGGTGGGGGAGCGTTTCGTGCGGGGCGCTCAGGTCTGTCTGGAGCAGCGTATCCCGCTGGTGTGTTTTGCTGCCAGTGGCGGGGCGCGCATGCAGGAGTCCCTGGTATCCCTGCTGCAAATGGCCAAGACCAGCGCTGCGCTGAAGCAATTGTCCGCCGAGGGCATACCGTTCATTTCCGTGCTGACCGACCCCACCACCGGTGGCGTATCGGCGAGCCTGGCCATGCTGGGGGACGTAAATGTTGCGGAGCCCAGGGCGCTGATCGGTTTCGCCGGTCCGCGGGTGATCGAGCAGACCGTCCGGGAAAAGCTGCCCGAAGGTTTTCAGCGCAGCGAATTTTTGCTGGAACACGGCGCCATCGATATGATTGTCGACCGCCGGCAACTGCGCGATCGGTTGGCGGGGTTATTGGCCATGCTCACCCACCGGTTGGCTCCTTGAGGCAATGACTGATTCGTGAACAGCCCACGGTTCGCTACCCTGGCGCAATGGCTGGCCTGGCAGGAAGGGTTGCACCCGCGCGCCATCGATCTCGGCTTGGAACGGATGCGGGTAGTACTGGAGCGGCTGGGGTTAGAGTCTCCGGCCTATAAGGTGATTACCGTGGGCGGCACCAACGGCAAGGGTTCCGCGGTCGCCTTTTTGGACGCCATCCTGGCGGCTGCGGGTTATCGAGTCGGGGCTTATACGTCGCCGCACCTGCTGCGCTATAACGAACGCATCCGGGTTGCTGGCGCGGACGTGAGCGATACCGCGCTGTGCCGCGCCTTTGCCGACATCGATGCGGTTCGGGGCGATATTTCCCTGACCTATTTCGAATTTGGCACGCTGGCCGCCCTGCGGATTTTCCAGGAGGCCGCGGTCCAGGTGGCGATATTGGAAGTGGGTCTGGGCGGGCGCCTGGACGCCGTCAACGTGCTGGCCGCCGACGCCGCTCTGGTGACCTCCGTCGCCATCGATCATGTGGAATGGCTGGGACCGGACCGGGACAGCATCGGCCGGGAGAAGGCGGGTATTTACCGGCCAGGCCGCCCGGCGGTGTGCGCCGACCCCGATCCGCCAACCAGCTTGCTGGAGTACGCGAATGCGATCGGCGCGACGCTGTACCGGGTGGATAAGGATTTCGGCTGGCGGAATCAGGCCGCTGGCTGGACCTGGTGGCAGGGGAGGACGCGCCTGGAATCCCTGCCGCTGCCGGGGTTGATGGGAGAACATCAGTTCGGTAACGCCGCCGGCGCTCTGATGGTATTGACCGCCCTGTCCGAGCAGTTGCCGGTTGGTGGCGACGCTGTTCGCGCGGGTTTGCAGCGGGCGCACATTCCCGCTCGCTTGCAGATTGTTGCCGGACCTGTTGAGTGGATTCTGGATGTCGCTCATAATCCGCACGGCGCGGCGGCCCTGGCCCGCGCCCTGCGGTCCCGCCCCTGTGGCGGGCGTACCTGGGCGGTGGTGGGGATGCTGGCCGATAAAGATGTCGCTGCGGTGGGGCTCGCCCTACTGGGCGTCGTCGATCGGTGGTATGCCGCGACTCTGCAGGGGCCTCGCGGGCGGCTCGGCTGGCAGCTCGCGGAAGCCTTGCGGGCGGTGGGCGGCGCTTGGGAGGTTTTCCCCTTTGCCAGCGTGGCGGAAGCTTGTCGCGCTGCCAGCGCAGGCGCCGTCGCTGGCGATCGTATTGTGGTATTCGGTTCGTTCCACACTGTCGCCGAGGCTCTGGTGGCGGGTGTGCTGTAGTATAGATCGCTGTCGATACAATCGTTGAGGAGATTGAGGAGATCAATGTGGATAACCGGTTGAAACAACGCTTGATAGGAGTTGCCGTCGTGGTGGCTCTGGCGGTCATTATTATACCGGAACTGGTTAAGGAACCGGTCGGACCAGGCAGTCCGGCCGTTACTACCCCGATACCCCCGCGTCCGGTTCAGGAGCCTCCAAAACCGCCGGATGTGACCATCTCCCTGCCCCAGGCCGCGCCGCCGCCCGCTCCCGTAACGCCCATGCCATCCCCTGCACCGGTGGCCGAGGTACCTCCGCCACATACGCCTGCGCCACCTCAGTTTCCGCCGGACGCGGCAACCCAACTTAAACCCGAGCGTCCAGTAAAACCGGTGGACGTCACCGAACCGGTCAATCCAGCCGAGGCCGAGGCCGAAGCCAAGGCCAGGCTGGCTCGTGAAGAGGCTGCCAAGGCCAAGGAGGCCGAAGCCAAGGCCAGGCTGGCCCGTGAACAGGCTGCCAAGGCCAAGGCGGCCAAGGAGGCCGAAGTCAAGGCCAGGCTGGCCCGTGAAGAGGCGGCCAAGGCCAAGGCGGCTAAGGAGGCCGAAACCAAGCCTGAGGTTGCCAAGGTTGAGCCGCCCAAGCCTGAGCCGCTCAAGACCGAAATTCGCAAGCCTGAGCCGCCCAAGCCTGAGGTTGCCAAGGTTGAGCCGCCCAAGCCTGAGCCGCTCAAGACCGAAATTCGCAAGCCCGAACCGCCCAAGCCCATTGAACTGCCCAAGCTTGAATTGATTGGGCGAGCCGGCGCCCCACCGGTGGCTTCAGCGCCGGCGTCGACTGCCAGGTCGGACGCCAGTGATCGAGGCTGGATAGTCCAGGCGGGCAGTTTTTCCTTGCCAGAGAATGCCAATGTGTTGCGGGACAAGCTGCGCAGCCAGCGGTTCGACGCATTTGTGGAACGTATCGCGGCGGGCGGACGCACGCTGTACCGGGTGCGGGTCGGACCCCGGACCTCCCGTGCTCAGAGTGAGGCGATCGCGGCGCGCATGCAACGCGAGGCGGGAGTCGCGGGTCAGGTTGTGTCCCTGAATGACTGAGCGTTGGACTTTAATAGGGTTGCGTTCTCGGCGGCGGTTCGGTTGAACGTGCTGCCGGAGCGTTTGTGTTTATTGAACTAGCACTGCTGATAAGCAGGCCGGGGCGATGCCAAACGATATCCTTTGGGTAGATTATTTTATTATAGGGGTCATCGCCCTGTCCGTCCTGATCAGCCTGTGGCGGGGATTTTTGCGAGAGGCTATTTCCCTGGCGGCCTGGGTGTTTGCATTCGTCGTCGCCTTCCTATTCGTCGATGACGGCGCTGCTTATTTAACTCAATATGTCGGCGTACCGTCGGTACGCATCATACTGGCCTTCGGTGGCCTGTTCCTGACAACCCTGTTTCTGGGGGGGCTGGTGAACATTCTGGTCGCGCAGTTGGTGCTGCAAACCGGTCTAACGGGCACGGATCGCCTGCTCGGCATCATTTTCGGGCTGGTGCGGGGAGGGGCCATCATCACGATCCTGGTGCTGCTGGCCAGCTTGACGCCGCTGCCCAAGGACCCATGGTGGCAGCAATCCTTATTGTTACCCCATTTTCAGCAGGCAGCGCTGTGGCTGCGGAATTTTTTACCGCCCACTGTCGCGGAGAATTTTCGATTTCCGTGATATGTTTCTCTTTGCGGTGTAACCGCCGCCCGGTGTGTTGAGGTCTAATATGTGCGGAATCATTGGTATCGTTGCACATGGTCCCGTCAATCAGGCGCTATTTGACGGTCTTACCGTTCTCCAGCATCGTGGCCAGGATGCGGCCGGCATGGTTACCTGTGACGACGGCAGGCTGTTTCTGCGCAAGGACAATGGCCTGGTCCGGGATGTGTTCCGGACCCGTCACATGCTGCGTCTGCGTGGCAATATGGGTATCGGCCATGTGCGTTACCCCACGGCGGGCAGCTCCAATTCCGCCGAGGCTCAGCCTTTTTACGTGAATTCACCCTTCGGCATCACCCTGGCGCACAACGGCAATTTGACTAATGCCGCGCAACTCAAGGATGAGGTGTTTCGTTCCGATCTGCGCCACATCAATACCGATTCCGATTCCGAAATTCTGCTCAATGTATTCGCGCATGAGTTGCAGCACGCCTTGCAACGGTGCGGCAAGCTGTCTATCGATCACGAGGACATCTTCGCCGCGGTGGCGGCCATGCATTGCCGCTCCCGGGGCGCCTATGCCGCCGTTCTCATGATCACCGGCTATGGTATCGTGGCTTTCCGCGATCCCCATGGCATCCGCCCGCTGGTGTACGGCAGGCGGGAGAGCGATCGGGGGACGGAATACATGGTAGCCTCCGAGAGCGTGGCCCTGGACGCGCTGGATTTCGAGATGGTGCGCGACGTGGCCCCTGGGGAGGCCGTCATCATCGATGTGAACGGGCGGGTGTATAACCGCCAGTGCGCGAAGTCTGTCAGCCACACGCCCTGCATTTTCGAATTCGTTTATCTGGCCCGTCCGGACTCCATTATCGACAAAGTGTCGGTGCACAAGGCGCGCTTGCGCATGGGTGATTATCTGGCGGAGAAGATTCTCCGGGTCTGGCCGGATCATGACATCGACGTGGTGATTCCCATCCCCGACACCAGCCGTACCTCGGCCCTGCAGATGGCCTCGGCCCTGGGAGTAAAGTATCGGGAAGGCTTTATCAAGAATCGCTACATCGGCCGCACATTCATCATGCCTGGCCAGAAACTGCGGGAAAGATCCGTGCGCCAAAAGCTTAACGCCATCGACCTGGAGTTTCAGGACAAGAACGTGCTGCTGGTGGACGATTCCATCGTGCGCGGCACCACGTCCGCGCAGATCATCCAGATGGCCAGGGATGCCGGCGCCCGCCGCGTATACTTTGCCTCCGCCGCGCCGCCGGTGCGCTATCCCAACGTCTATGGCATCGATATGCCGGCGGCCCGTGAACTGATTGCCCACAACCGCAGCGAAGAGGAAGTGGGGAATGCAATCGGGGCGGATCGCCTGATTTTCCAGGATATGGCTGATCTCGAGGAAGCGGTGCGCCGGGGAAATCCGGGATTGAAGCGATTCGATACATCCTGTTTTACCGGCGAATACGTTACCGGCGATATCGACCGTGGTTATCTGAAATCCCTGGAGCGGCGACGCTCTGACGCTGCCAAGATCAATCGCGACAGCAAAGACAGCGATATCATCGATCTCCACAACGACCACTGAAAGACCGCGTGGGCGTTTTGACAGCCCCGCGAAACTGGCCTAATCTGAACATGGCGCCGATTTGAACTCTCAGCTTGCAGGCGCTTAACAAATGTTGCTAAAGCGGGGTAGACCTGCCTTTAGCCCTGCCTGAACGCGGGTTTTTTTGCGCCCGCGAATGGAAGGGTGGCGTTGCTACTCCGTAACTGACCCTATAGCATGGTGCGCGAGGCCGTACCATTTGGCAGCGCGGAGGTATGGGCTATGAATGATGCAGATCTTGAACTTGGTTTTGCCAGCCTGGCGGTACGGGCGGGTCAGGTACGCACGCTGGAAGGCGAGCACGCCGAACCGATCTTCCCGACCTCCAGCTATGTGTTTCAAAGCGCCGCGCAAGCGGCGGCCCGGTTTTCCGAACAGGAACCGGGCAACATTTATTCCCGCTTCACCAACCCTACCGTGCGGACCTTTCAGGAACGGCTGGCGGCGCTGGAGGGCGGCGAGTCCTGCATAGCCACGGCTTCCGGCATGGCGGCGATTCTGGCCACCTGCCTGACGTTGTTGAAGAGCGGGGATCACATCGTCTGCGCCTATGGTGTGTTCGGCAGCACGGTCTCTCTGTTTAACAATTACCTGCGCAAATTCGGGATCGACACCACCTTCGTGCCCCTCACCGATACCACTGCCTGGGCCGCGGCCATCCGTCCCGAGACCAAGCTGTTCTACTTGGAAACGCCGTCCAATCCGTTGATGGAATTGGCCGATATCCGGGAGCTGGCGGATCTCGCCCACGCCCATGATTGTGTGCTGGTGGTGGATAATTGTTTCTGCACCCCGGCCTTGCAGCAACCCTTGAAGCTTGGGGCGGACCTGGTCATCCATTCGGCCACCAAATATCTGGACGGACAGGGGCGCTGTGTGGGCGGAGCGGTAGTGGGCGACGCCCAGCGAGTCGGTAAAGATATTTACGTTTTTTTGCGCACCGCCGGTCCCACCATGAGTCCCTTCAATGCCTGGGTATTTCTCAAGGGTCTGGAGACCCTGCCACTGCGGATGCGCGCTCACAGCGAGAGCGCCTTGCAATTGGCGCGCTGGCTGGAGGAACAAGCAGCGGTCAGCCGGGTTTCCTATCCAGGGTTGCCTTCCCATCCGCAGCACGCCCTGGCGCGCACTCAACAGTCGGGGTTTGGCGGCATCGTGTCCTTCGAGGTTCATGGCGGCCGCGAAGCCGCCTGGCGGATCATCGACGCTACCCGGATGATTTCCATCACCGCCAATCTGGGGGATGCCAAGACCACCATTACCCATCCCGCCACCACCACCCATGGCCGTTTGAGCCAGCAGGAGCGTGACTCTGCCGGCATTCGGGAGGGCCTGCTGCGGATCTCGGTGGGCCTGGAAGAGGTCGCCGACATCAAGGCTGATCTGCGGCGCAGCCTGCGCTAGTGACGGCTACCCTGACCAGCGGCCTGGATGCGGCTATGCTGTGGCAGGGTGGTTGAGAAATATCCAATGTCTGAGCCAGCACGGGCGTATCCGATTCGCGCCATTACCTTCGATCTGGACGATACCCTGTGGGACATCTGGCCCATCGTGGCACGCGCCGAACGGTGCCTGCACGCCTGGCTGGAGAAGCATTACCCGCGCATCCCGGCACTGTTCACCACCCTGGAACTGCGCGCGCTTTGCGCCGACATTGCCAACGAGCGCCCGCAACTTGCCCATGACCGCACCCTGCTGCGCAAGGAGGCGCTGTGCCGGGCGGCACAACAGGCGGACTACCTGGAATTTCAGGTGGAACCGGCGTTCGAGGTGTTCTTCGCCGCCCGCAATGACGTGGTGCTGTTTGAGGAGGTGCTGCCGGTGTTGGGGCGCTTGTCCCGGCGCTATAGGCTGGGGGCCCTGTCCAACGGTAACGCCGACCTCCGCCTCATAGGCCTGGATCACCTGTTTGCCTTCGCCATCAATGCGGTGGATGTAGGCTCGGCTAAACCGGAACCGGCCATGTTCGAGGCGGCCTGCCGGTATCTTGGCGTATTACCCCGGCAGATCGTGCACGTCGGCGATGATCCAGAGCACGACGTGCTGGGCGCGGCCCGCGCGGGCATGCGAGCCGTGTGGGTGAATCGCACCGGCAAGGACTGGCCCGGCGGTGCACAGGCGGATGCCGAGATTAGGACGCTGGAGGAACTGGAGGTGTTGCTGGAACGGTGGGATTAGCGCTGCTCGGATCGGGTAGCGTTTACGAGCGGCTCCAGCAAGGTAGCTATCCGTTTTCTCAGGCTGCTTGCAATCGTTACCATTCGGTCCGACTATGTTTCTGGATTAAGCGCGATTGATGTCAATATCCTTGTCTGTCGGATTGGAAAATCTCCAAGAGCCATGGCCAGCACAGAGGCGAATCTCGAAAGGCTGCGAGTCTTCATCAGTTACCCCCGCGGGGGGCTGGGCCATACTTGGGCGGAAGCGGTGCAGCGCCACCTGGAAACGCTTGGCGCCGAGGTGTGGCGGGATGAGGAGTCGATCCGCGAGGGGGAGCAGGACTGGTACCGCCGTATCGAGCAGGGGCTCGAGAAGTCCGACGTATTGGCCTGCCTCGTTGGCCAGGACACGGACCACTGTGGGTGGCAGGAACGGGAAATGCTCCGGGCGGTCGCGCGCCAGAAGCCCATTGTGGCGCTGCGCATCGCAGCCGTCGCTCTGCCCCTCTACCTCCAGGAAAAACAGCCGGTTGAGCTTCGGCGAGACAACCAGGAAACCTTGCGGGTCCTCACGGAAGCGCTTTCCGCCGTCTGGCGGGAGTGCCGCGCGCGTTCTCCAGGTGAAGAGGCGCCCGCGGTCGGGGTCGACACCCTCCACGGCCCGATAACCCTTCAGCATCAGCGCGAAATCGCTTACCTCAGCGACCTGCTCTACGGCGACTATTCGGATCGCGAAGGCCGCTACGTCCCCGTGGAAGGCAAAGAGCGGCAAGCCCCGTCCCTGGCCCGCTCCCTGAAAGGCTTGCGGATGGACACCGAGGCCGTCCTGCGCGCGTTCGGCCAGGACGGGCTGGCGCGCGACCAGGGCCGCGAAGGAACCTACCCCGATGTGCTCGATGCTTACCGGGACCTGCAACGACGGCCGATCCGGCGGCTGGCCGTGCTGGGAGAGCCGGGCGCCGGCAAGTCCTTTTCCCTGGAGCGCATCGCCGTCGAGTACGCCCGGCGCGCGCTGGACGATTCCCAGGCGCCGATTCCGCTGCTGGTGCCGCTGGGGTTTTGGACGCGGGACGCGGAGAATCTCGAAGACTTCATTGCCCGGCAGTTGGGCGAACTGGGCCGGTACTTCGCCCCCCTCCGGGATCAGAAGCGGGCGGTCCTGCTGCTGGATGCCATGAACGAAATCCCGCCGGGCCAGCGCACCTTCAAGGCTTCCCAGATCCAGCGCCTGGCCGAGGACGAGCGCTTCGCCAGCGTGGTGGTGAGTTGCCGGGAAAAGGATTTCGCGGCGGATTTCCGGCTGCCGTTTGACACGCTGACGCTGCAACCGCTCACCCCGACCCAGATCCAGTTGTTTCTGCACCGCGCCTTGTCCCGCCAATACGGTGCGGAGGACGGGCCGGCCAAAGCCGACGCGCACTTCTGGCAGATCGCCGGCGGCGAGGACGTCCGGCAGGTGTGGGCAGCCTGGGAAAAGGCGGGCGCGATCTTCGAGCTGTTCTGGAGGGCAGAGGACATTCCGCCCAACGTGTATTTCGCGACCTCCGGAAAACAGAGGGCCATCTGGCGTCGGGTGCGCTTCGACCCCCGTGGCCTGATCCGCCTCGCCGCCAACCCCTATCTGCTGACGATCATGACGGCGCTGCCGGCGATCCCCCGCAACCGTGCCCAGTTGTTCGCGGGTTTTCTGCAGGTGCTGTTCGACCGGGAGCGCGCGGCCCGCGAACAGCGCCACGACGCCGCCCGCGTACCACCACGGAAAGTCTGGGAGGCGGCCCTGGTCGAACTGGCCGAGACCCTCCAGCGTAAGGGCGGCGCGCAGGCGGCGGACGGCGCCCAGACCGCCTTGCCGCGCGCGGAGTGCCCGAGCAGCGTGAGCCGGGAGATCATCGACTTCTCGGTGGATGCGAGCGTGTTGCAGCTCAAAGGCGACGACCTCCGCTTCACCCACCAGTTGCTCCAGGAATACCTCGCCAGCCACCTGCTGCGGGAGGCTAGCCGTTCGGGTAGCCGAGCGGCGAGCGACTTCTGGCCGACCGCCACCGGGTGGGAACGCACCGGCTGGGAAGTGGTGGCGGAGATCGCCGCCGAGTCCTGTGGGTCAGATGCGCAAGCCCAGACCCAACTTATCGCCTGGCTGGGCGCCGCCAATCCCGAGGTGGCATCCGAGGTCTGGCGGCGGTTGGGACAGCCCGATCTGCCCGAAGCGCTGGCTTCCATTTCCAACCGTTGGTTGGTCCACCTGACCGACGTCGAACGCGAACCCGATCCGCGTGCCCGTGCGGCCATCGGCCGGGCGCTGGGACGCTTCGGCCTGGATCGACGCCCGGGCGTGGGGCTGCGCCCGGATGGACTGCCCGATATCGACTGGGTAAAGATTCCCGCCGCACCGTTCATTTATCAGGAAACGCGAGCATCGAGCACTGCCGATTTTCCACATCGCCCGCTATCCCGTCACCCACGCCCAGTTCGACGCCTTCATCCAGGCAGGCGGGTACCGGGAGGACTCGCTGGTGGGCGGGGCTCGCTGAGCGATTTGAAGCGCCGGATTCGCCGAGGTGGGACGAGCCCAATGCGCCGCGAGAGACGGTGAGTTGGTACGAGGCGGTGGCATTCTGTCGCTGGTTGAGCACTCGGCTGGGTTTCGTGGTTACCCTGCCGACCGAGCAGCAGTGGGAACGGGCCGCGCGGGGAACGCGGGGGTTCGACTATCCCTGGGGTGAGGACTATCGTTCGGGCTGCGCGAACTGTCAAGAGACACGCGATGTATCCGGACCTTATGACATCGGCAGGACCACGGCGGTGGGGATTTACCCGCAGGGGGCTTCGCCCGAAGGCGTGCTGGACCTGGCGGGCAATGTCTGGGAGTGGTGTCTGAATGAGTACGACACTCCGAAGAACGTCCAAGTCACGGGGCGACAAGCCCGGGTGGTGCGCGGCGGGTCCTGGCGCTTCAATCCTGCCTTCGCGCGCTCGGCCGACCGTGGCGACGTCGGTCCGGGCGGCCGGGGCGGCCTTGTCGGTTTTCGGGTGGTGTGTTCGGCCCCCATCGAAACGCTGGACGCAGGGCTGCTGGACACTGGATCACTGAAATCCTGATCGCTGAGCGCCGCGCAGCGGCGCTCGCGATTTATTTCCAGCGTGATCGATCCTTCCGATCGACCTCACAGTCGTCCGAGCCCGGTCAGCACCAGCCGGGCGATGCGTTGTGGATCGGTGCAGCGCATCAACTCGCGGTTCTCTACCTCGTCGAGGCCGTTGTTGAGCGCTTGGGCGAGACCGGTAGCCGTGCTGGCCGCGATGTCCGCTCCCATCCGCTCTATAGAACGGAAATCACCTCCATGCTCCTCGTACAGGACAACCGCCGCGTCATAATCGGCGATCGTCTGTGGGGCCCAGGTGGCAGCGAACTCAGCCCGCTCGATGCCCAGCAGCCGGTCGCTCACGGCCCGCGCCGCGCCGCCGAACCCGCCGGCGACGTAAAGCGGCTTCTTCTGCACCAGCGACAGCCAGGCTTCCTCCACCACCCCCGGCACCAGACCGGAGAAACCTGCCAGTTTGCCGCCGATGACAAAGCGCGCCTGCGACAGCCCGGTGATGCGCTCGCGCATCGCCGTCAGACCCCGCGCCCAGGCATAGCGCCGCTGCGGGGTATCGGAGCCAAGCACTCGCCCCGCCGCCGTGGGCGGAAATAGCTCATCATCGCTCCAGGGAATATCAGGGCAGGGACTCTGCTCGTAGGTCGCGATGTCCCCGGCAAACAGCTTCCATTCGCTATCGCCATAGCCCAGCCAAAGCGGCCAGGGCGCGACATTGAGGATGGCGTCCTGCAGCGGCTTCGCCTGCACTCCCTCGGCGAGTTTCGAGTAGGCGCGAACCAGTTCGAACAGGCGCAGCGTGAGGTTGGAGGCTTTCGAGAAGTCGCCCTTCAGAGCGCCGCCGTAGGCGATCTTCAGCCCCGCCAGCAGCAGGTACAGATGGATCTCGTCGGTCAGCGTGGCGAAGTGGTCCTGCGACAGCCCGTATCTTCGGATGTCGTCGCTCTCGGATATCGACACGGCGATGGTCGCGACCTGGCTGGGCCGGTGCCATTGGGCGAGCTTGGTGAGCGGAGTGAGAAACCGGGCCTTGGGGCGCAATCGCTGCAACACCTCCAGCTCCTCGCGGCCCAGCGGCGGGTCGGGGTACAGGAAGGTCTTTTCGCTCTCCCCGTCGCCGCACTCGTTGGCCAGGGTGACGGCCTCGGGCGGCGCGGGGAGGACCACCTCGTCCGGCTCGGCGGCACTGTCCAGGATGGCGCGATTGTGCTTGAAGCGCAGCGCTTCGAGCACCGCCCGGTCGATCACGCGGCGCGCCGCCACTGCGGGCTCCCCGAACCGCCAGCGGACGGTGGGCGCATTGCCGCCATAGGGAAAGCTTCTCGGCTCGCCGGACTCCAGCGCATCCACGATCAGGATGTGCGCGCCGAGTCTTTTCGCCTCCAACACCTCGCGCCGACACCAGGGGCGCGAGCTGTACTGATCGGTGTGGAACGCCAGCATGATGGAACAGTCGCGAATCCCGGCCGAGATCGAATCGGCGAAGCGTTGGCCAGTGGCGATCTCTCCGGCGTCGTACCAGGTCTCGACCGGAAGTTCGTTCAGCACCTTACGGGTCTGGCGCACCGGATCCTGCTGGTCCTCGGCGAGATCGGCCTTGGCGTGACTGAGGAAGATCGTCACCGGCGCCAGCATGCGATCGGGTGCCACCGCCGGTACCTTGCCATGCGCCAGCAGTTGAATGGCGCGAGCCGCGATGTGGAAGGAAACTTCCGCCAGCCGTTGTTCCGCCGCCTCCTGGGCCTTCATGCGGGCTTTCAGGGTAGCGGGCAGAACATGGTGGCGCGCGCTCAACTGGAAGCCCTCCTCTTCCAGCGCCACCGGCAGGACATGGTGCGGACTCGAATCGAGCGGGGTCAGCTCCAGCGCTTGCTGCGCGAATGCTCTCCAGGCGTCGCCCGTCCCGGTAGGGACCCTACGTACCATGCGTTCATCGGCCAGCACCACGACGATGCTGTGCTGAGCCGCCTCCAGATTCAGGCCCGGTTCCGTGTTGAGTTCCGGCGGCAGATCGTCGCCGCGATCCGGCGTGAAGAACACCGGGATGCGCAAGCCGCCGCTGGCGGGGGGCTCGACGAAGCGGCGCATCAGGTCCGATGCCAGTTTGTTGGCCTCGGCGGATTTGGGGTGAGCAAGCACGTGCAAATGCAGTGGCGGGCGTGTATTCATAGGTCAGAACCCTCTTGCAGTCATGCGAATACCGTATGCTTGGGTGCGAATGGCGCAGCCGCTGTGCCGTTCAGAAAACGCGGCTTTACAGTGTCGAGATTCTCATTCTTCACCGCCTCGCCCCGTTGCTGCCGCCACCATCCAGACTGAGAATACGAAACATCACGGCTGCCCCCTTCGGTTGAGATCCATTGTGCGGGTCAGGCGGGGAGCGGTTGAGCTTTCGGGCCGCCTGAACTTCGCTCATAATCGTAACAGTTTAGGTCGGCGCGCAGGCGATCGCGCTTGGAAAATGACCGCATTGAGGGGAATCCTCCGGGATGAGCGACATATTCATCTGCTATTCGAGAACCGATAGAGCCATTGCCAGCACACTGGCGGAGCGGCTGCGGGCGGAGGGGTGGTCGGTGTTCATGGACGTCCAGACCCATGTCGGCCGACGCTGGCACAAGGAAATCGAGAAGGAACTGCATGCGGCGAAGGCCGTGGTGGTGCTCTGGTCGGCCCAGTCGCGCGACAGCGATTTCGTGTTGGAGGAAGCCGAGTACGGCAAGCGCAAGGATTTACTTTTCCCCGCGTTCATCGAGCGCGTGGAATTTCCCTACGGATTTGGCCGTATCCAGACGGCGGATCTGATCGGTTGGGCCGGGAAACTGGATCATCCCGGCTGGGCGCAACTTCTGGCATCCCTGCGGCTGCATCTGAACGCCGCTGACCCTTCCCTACTCGTCGCACAACCCAAAGTGGTCGTGCCATCACCCCCACGGGATAAGCCCGTTGCGCCACGCCTGCTCGCGCCGGGCCAAACCTTCCGCGACCCGCTGAAGATGGGCGGCGAAGGCCCGCTGATGGTGGTCATCCCGGCCGGTCGGTTTCTCATGGGTTCGCCGCCAGACGAGTCTGGGCGGTCAGATGACGAAGGTCCGCAACACGAGGTCCGCATCGCCAAATCCTTCGCCCTGGGTGTCTACGCGGTGACCTTTGATGACTACGACCGCTATTGCGATGCCACGAAACAGGCGAAACCCGAAGACCGAGGCTGGGGTCGGGGCAACCGGCCGGTGATCAACGTCATCTGGGAGGATGCGCGAGCGTATTGCGCCTGGTTGAGCGAACAGACCGGGCGGACCTATCGGCTGCCCAGCGAGGCGGAATGGGAATATGCCTGTCGGGCGGCAAGCGGTACCGCGTATTGTTTCGGCGACGACGAGAAACAACTGCGCGACTATGCCTGGTACGGCGAGGATTGGCAAAAGGGCTCCACACATCCCGTAGGCGAGAAGAAAGCCAATGCTTGGGGTCTGCATGACCTGCACGGTAACGTGTGGGAGTGGTGCCAGGACGCTTGGCACCACAACTACGGCGGTGCACCCACGGACGGTTCGGCCTGGGAAGCGGGGGGTAGCGTGGCCCGGGTGGTGCGCGGCGGGTCCTGGGACGACAGTCCTGCCGACGCGCGCTCGACCTACCGCGACTACTACGATCCGGTCTTCCGGGACGTCAATGTCGGTTTTCGGGTGGTGTGTTCGTCCCCCATCGAATAGCGGGCCACTGGACCGCTGATCACTGGGCCACTGAAATCCTGAACACTGAGCGCCGCGCAGCGGCGCTCGCGATTTTTCGCCGGGCCCGCCAGCTAAACGCCGGGGTCCTCCAAATCCGTCCAATCCTCGACATCCGCCATTTCGGCGAGGGCGTGGGTGTAGCCGCGCAAGAGTTGTTGCAGGGCCGCCAATTCGACGCGAAAATCGCGACAGCGGTCGGCATCCTGGAAAGCACCGGCGAGCGACAGTCGATGCCATTTCGCCGTGAACGGGCGAATGATCTGGTTGAGCACCGGGATGGCGAGCTTGGCGAATTCGCCGCAACCCGAGCCGTGTTGTCTCAGAATCTCGCGGGTCAACGGAAAGATCGCCTGGAAGCTGTCGAGAGCGGTCTTCTCGTCGCCGTCCTCGGGGGCGAGGCCTTGCGTGGTGACGCGGGTGAGCAGCTCCACGTAGAGGTTCCAGGCGGCTTCCCGATCAGGGTCGAGCGGGTTGAATTGGCCTTCGAGAAAGCCGAGTTTGATCCTCAGGCAAGAGAGGCCCCATCGTTCGAGAAAGTCACGTCGTTTCATGGTCAAGCTTTTCCTCGATTGCCGGAGAACCGCGGAGACCCCGCGGAAACATGAGAGTCAAAATCATCCGCCGTAACGAGGCGCCTCTTAGCGGCAGCCCATGCCGCACATTGAGCCATCCTATGCCGGAAGCGCAGGCAGGAGCATTCTTGCTTCCAGCCCTTTCAGCACCAACTGGACGGCCTTGCCCATATCCCGTGTCACCAGCAACTCGCGAGTCTCCGGCTCATCCAGGCCGGTACTGAGTGCGCCGGCGAGGTTGGGTCTCGCGGTCTCGATGCACTGTACCAGCGCGTCCAGGTCGTCCGCCGTCGTGCGAATTCCCGCTGGCCGCGGGAACTCCAGGGCTAGCAGTCTGGCGGCGTTGGGCGTCCGCGCCGTCAGCCACGCCGCGGTGAACGCGTCGGGACGGCTCGCGGCCGGATCCAGGAGCGCCTGGGCCAACACTTCGGCGGCGCCGCCAAACCCGCCGAGCAGGTAGAGCGGGAGCCGGCGTTCGAGCGTCACGAGCGCCTCTTCGAAGAGGCCGGGCAGGAAGCCGCGAAAGCCGTCCACCTTGCCGCCCAGCAGCACCCGAGCCACGATCGGTGGCACCGTCTCCGGACTCGGCACGTCGGGAATGTCGATCATCATCCCGTCCATCGCCAGGCGGCGCATCGCACCGAGGGTTACCGCTGCATTGAAAATCGCGCGATCGGATTCCGCCCGGGCCTCGCTGTCCGGGACGATGTCCGCGGCGGCGATGCCCGCCCGCTGCTGAGTGATCCGCACGATGCGGCAGCAGTTGATCCATTGGGCTTCGATCCGGGGGGTGATATCGAGGTAATCCGGCCACGGCGAGTGATTGTAGAGTCGGCCGATCGGAAGGTTGGTATCCGGGCCGCCGAGAATGTTGTCCTCCTGCTCCGCGCTGATCAGCCGCAGCAGGTCGAACGTGAAGCTGTCCTCGGTCTCTTTCCAATGCCCGCCATAGGCCAGGCTCGCCCCTTGTCTGAGCAGCGACCGCGCGAGGCGAACCAGCAGCTCGCGCAGATGCTCCAGGCCTAGGCCCCGCGCGAGCAAATGGTCTCTCTGGTAAGAAACGGACAGCCCGATGAGGCTGTTGGCGATGGCTTTCGAACGATACTTGCCGCGCTTGCTCATGCGATCACCGTGTCGAAACTGTGGAAGGTGAGACGCGGGAAAAACTCGTCAAGAATATCAAGTTCGAGTCCCGACAGCCCGCGTCCGGGATAAAACACGCGGAGGTCCTCGTTGGCTGCTTGCACCCGCGGGATATGCAGGAGCGTGGTGGGATCGGGCAACCAGTTCAGGACGATGCGATCCGGCTCATCCAGCACGGTCCGCCCGACGGCCGCGTGAAACGCGGCCAGCAGGGAATTTCGCAGAACGGTCGTGACCACCTGCTCCTCCTGGTCCTTCATTTCGTCCGCCCAACGGATCATGGGAGCGTTGCCGAATTCCGGAATACCGCGCGTTGAGGTTCCGCCGTCGAGCGCATCGACGACGACGCTGGGGTTCAGGCGCCACCGTTCGGCCCGACCCGACGCCGAAGACTCCGGGAGCGGGCGGCGAAACAGCGATAATTCGCGTCGGCACCACGGACGACTGGCATACTGGGCGCTCTGAATCACGATCAGCGCGGCGGTCTGCGTTCCCTGCACGCTCGCGTCAAGGACGCGGCCGAACACCGAGCCAAAGGGAATGTCGTTCTCGTCGTAAAAGGCGGCAAGCTGCGTCTGGCTGTAGATATAGTCGCGAATCCGTTTGGCCGCAACCGTGCCGTCAACTTTGGCATGACTGAGAAAAATCATGATCTTCGCCGTGCCATCGTCCGTTGTCGCCGCCGGATGGGCGGGACTCCGCGCCGGGGGTGATACCCCCTTGCCAAGCAGCAAGCGACACAAGGCTTCGGTAAGCTGCTTCAACAATGAACGGACCACGGTTTCGATGGCGGCGGCTGGTCCCGGTGAATCGGTGACCGGCAACGGCAACCCCGCGGGCCGGAGAAAATTCAGTTCGCGCAACGGGGCGGGTATGTTGAACGCCGTGGCATCGAGAGCGACCGGCAAGAACACGCGCCGGCCAGCGGGAACCGACGCGGAGGCGAGTTGCGCAAGCCAGTGCCGCCAGGCGGCATCCGCGATCATGTTTTCGTCGATCAGGAGCAGCACGATCTGCAGGTTGGTGACGCGCGAGCCGCCCACCGATGTTGTGGTGCCCGGCCGCGCCTCTTCCGGCAAGGGCAGTGGCAGACCGCCGCGCGGCGCATCTGGAGCCGGCAGGCTGCGGTAGAAAACCTGGGGCCCTAGGCCTTTTTCGGGCCTAAGCCACGCATGAACGCGCCGCGCGAGCAATTCGCCCAGCCCACAGGAGGGGTGCCACAGCACGAAAATCTCGGGAATCGGGTTGTCCACGGCTTGCTTTACCTATCCGTCGTTGCGCGAGGCGTTGGCCTATAATTCCGATAGTATAGGCGTGGACAGCAACGGCTTCCAGGCACGGGGCACTGATGGGATGCGCAAGGTTATTCGGCACCCTGGTGACTGAAGGCGGAACAGGGACGCCTGGCCGCACCGGCTTTGATTAAGCAAGCTTTGACATGAGCGATATTTTCATCTGCTATTCGAGAACGGACAGTGCCATTGCCAGCAAACTGGCGGAGCGGCTGCGGGCGGAGGGGTGGTCGGTCTTTATGGACGTCCAAACCCATGTCGGCCGACACTGGCACAAGGAAATCGAGAAGGAGTTGCATGCGGCGAGGGCCGTGGTGGTGCTCTGGTCGGCCCAGTCACGTGACAGCGATTTCGTGCTGGAGGAAGCCGAGTACGGCAAGCGCAAGGATATCCTTTTCCCCGCGTTCATCGAGCGCGTGGAGTTCACCTACGGATTCGGCCGTATCCAGACGGCCGACCTGATCGGCTGGGCGGGGGGGGCGGATCATCCCGGCTTGGCGCAACTTCTGGCGCCCCTGCGGCTGCATCTGCAAGGCGCAGACCCTTCCCTACTCGTCGCGCAACCCGAAGTGGTCGTGGCGTCACCCGCGCCGGATAAGCCGGTTGCGCCACGCCCGTTCGCGCCGGGCCAAACCTTCCGCGACCCGCTGAAAATGGGCGGCGAAGGCCCGCTGATGGTGGTAATTCCCGCGGGTCGGTTTCTCATGGGCTCGCCGCCGGACGAGCCGGAACGGTTGGACAGTGAGGGTCCGCAACATGAGGTGCGTATCGCCAGACCCTTCGCCTTGGGGGTATACGCGGTGACTTCCCATGAGGTGCGTACCGCCAAACCCTTCGCCCTGGGGGTGTATGCGGTGACGTTTGATGACTACGACCGCTTCTGCGATAGCACCCAGCGTGAGAAACCCACGGACTCGGGTTGGGGCCGGGGAACCCGGCCGGTCATCAACGTCACCTGGGAGGATGCGCGAGCCTATTGTGCCTGGTTGAGCGCGCAGACGGAGAGGACCTACCGGTTGCCCAGCGAGGCGGAATGGGAGTACGCCTGCCGGGCGGGCACCGACACGCCGTTCTATTTCGGCGCCCGCCTCAGCACCGACCAGGCCAACGTCAATGGCGAGCACACCTACAACGGCTCGGCCAAGGGCGAATACCGCCAGCGGACCATGCCGGTAGGCGCTTTCCCGCCCAACGCCTTCGGGCTGTACGACATGCACGGCAACGTATGGGAATGGTGTCAGGACGCCTGGCACGGCGACTACAATGGTGCGCCGACGGACGGTTCGGCCTGGGAAGCGGTCGGTAATATGGCCCGGGTGGTGCGCGGCGGGTCCTGGGACGGCACTCCAGGCGGTGCGCGCTCGGCCGCTCGCAGCTTCAACAACTTGCCGGATGGTCGTAACGACCTTCTCGGTTTTCGGGTGGTGTGTTCGTCCCCCATCGAATAGCAGGATGTTGGGTTACGGCCTCCGGCCTAATCCGGCGCTATTGGGGGTCAATGGCTCTTTTTAGGTTAATGAAACGTTGACATGAGCGACATATTCATCTGCTATTCGAGAACGGACAGTACCCTTGCCAGCACACTGGCGGCGCGGCTGCGGGCGGAGGGGTGGTCGGTGTTCATGGACGTGCAAACCCATGTCGGTCGACGCTATGACGAGGTCATCGAAACGGAATTGTACACGGCTCGGGCCGTGGTCGTCCTCTGGTCAGTTGCATCCCGCAAGAGTCACGACGTCCGGGACGAAGCCAAAATTGGCAGGGACAAGAACATTCTCTTTCCCGCGTTCATCGAACGCATGAATCTGCCCCTTGGGTTCGGGCATATTCAAACCGCGAACCTGATCGGCTGGGCCGGGGAGCCGGATCATCCCGGCTGGGAGCAACTTCTGGCATCCCTGCGGCTGTATCTGCAAGGCGCTGACCCTCCCCTACTCGTCGCGCAGCGCGAAGTAGTCGTGCCGTCACCCCCACGGGATAAGCCCGTTGCGCCACGCCTGCTCGCGCCGGGCCAAACCTTCCGCGACCCGCTGAAAATGGGCGGCGCAGGCCCGCTGATGGTGGTCATCCCGGCCGGTCGGTTTCTCATGGGTTCGCCGCCGGAGGAGCCGGAGCGGTCAGTTGACGAAGGCCCGCAACATGAGGTGCGTATCGCCAGACCCTTCGCCCTGGGCGTCTACGCGGTGACCTTCGATGACTACGACCGCTGCTGCGACGGCACCCAGCGTAAGAAACCCGAAGATAAAAACTGGGGGCGGGGAAACCGGCCGGTCATCAACGTCTCCTGGGAGGATGCGCGAGCCTATTGTGCCTGGCTGAGTGCGCAGACGGAGAAGCCCTACCGCTTGCCTAGCGAGGCGGAATGGGAGTACGCCTGTCGGGCGGGCACCGACACGCCGTTTCATTTCGGCGCCCGCCTCAGTACCGACCAGGCTAACGTCAATGGCGAGCACACCTACAACGGCTCGGCCAAGGGCGAATACCGCCAGCGGACCATGCCGGTAGGCGCTTTCCCGCCCAATGCCTTCGGGCTGCATGAGATGCACGGCAACGTGTGGGAATGGTGTCAGGACGCCTGGCACGGCGACTACAACGGTGCGCCGGCGGACGGCTCGGCCTGGGAAGCAGGGGGTAGTGGGGCCCGGGTGGTGCGCGGCGGGTCCTGGGACGACGATCCTGTCTACGCGCGCTCGGCCTCCCGCTACGGCGGCGATCCAGTCAACCGGTACGACTTTGTCGGTTTTCGGGTAGTGTGTTCACCCCTGACGGAATAGCGGGGCACGGTGGCGCTGATCACTGGGCCGCTGGAATCCTGAACACTGAGCGGAGTGCAGCGCGGCGCTCGAAATATTTTTCGACCGAGCTTGGCGAATGGCCAGGAGCCGCGTTATGCCCCTGGCGCACGTGGTTGATCCAGCCCTGCACGCTGGCGTCGAACTCGGCGAAGGCGATCTCCCCGGCGCAATAGGCCGCGTAGCGCTGCCCGAGCCGGCGGCTGGCGTGGCGGACCTTGACCTTGCGGTGGTCGGCAAAGTTCGCGTAGGTTGCCGTGAAAGTAGGGGCCTCGGAGGACAATAAGAGGCCCCTACTTTCACGGCAACACCAACACCGTGAGCCCATGCGCCACCCAGCGGCTCCAGAACAGGAAGCGGCCTTCAGGGCTGTCCTTGGGGACACGCAGCCGGCGATACAGCCTGAGGCTGGCCCAGCCGGCCAGAGCCCACACGCGGCCGAACCCGTGGCTGTGCAACCAGTGTTCGGTCTGAAACTTGAGTTGCTGGCGGTGGATGTCGCGATCGCGGTTGGCTTCGATGTAGTCGTAGAGCGTCGGCCAGTAGCCGATGCGTTTGCCGGTTTTCTCGTCCTTGCCGCGGGCGCGGATCAGGGTTTCGTGGATGAGGTCGACGTACTGGCGGTCTTGCTCCATGTTGGTGGTGATCAGCCGCAAGGCACCGATGTGGGTCGAGACGGGCAGGTCCGGGTCACGCCCGCCGGAGAGCATTTGCACCACGCACTCGCCCACGGCGTGCTTGCCATCGCCAGCCACCAGCACGGCCTCTTCACGGGTGATGCGCTGGCGGGTGTGGCGGCCTTCGTCGTTGATGCGCGTTAGCCGCAGCAGCAGTTCCAGCGCCGCTTGCCGGCCCTTGGGGACGGCGTGGTCGATACGCTCCAGCAGGGCGTCGGCCTGGGTGCTCAGCATGCCGGCGATGCCGTTCTCCCGCCGGTAGCGTTCGCCGCTCAGGCGGTTGCCTTCGCGCTGCTGCCACAGGGTGAACAGGGCATTTTCCACCAGCGGCAGGGCGCCGATTTCATCGCGGGCATCGTCCAGGATCGCGGTGGTGACTTCGCTGCACGTCCAGATCGGCGAGGCGCGCGGGCTGTTCGATGACCTCGCGCAGACCGTGCTCGGAGATGGTCGGCAGGAAGTAGCGCTTGCAATGGCTGTTGTAGAGGGCCTGCAGGCGCGGCAGTTGCTCGAGGCGGTCGAGGAAGTCCGCCCGCACGGTACTGATCAGGAACAGCGGACATTCCGGGTCTTGCAGGGCGTTGGCCAGCAGCGCGTCGAACCGCTGGCGCGGCGCGTCCTCGGCAAAGGTGAAGAGTTCCTCGAACTGGTCGACGATGAGCAGAAACGCGCGTCTGGTCCTGTCTGAAATCCCTCAGCGTGAAGGCCATGGCGCGTTCGTCCTGTTGCAACTTCTGCATGCGGCCGAGGGAATCGCGCTTGGCCGGGTCATCGATCAATCCGTGTTCGAGGACTTCCGCGAGCTTGGCCAGCGGGTCCTTGCCCGGCATCATCGGGCCAAGGATTTGCCAGCGCTCGAAGCCGGTGCGCGCCCACAGCGCGCCCTGTTCGATCATCGGCAGCAGGCCGGCATTGACCAGCGAGGACTTGCCCGCGCCGCTGTTGCCTTCGATCTGCAGCCAGCGGTGGTAGGCCGTGCCGCCGCTGCCGCGCAGTCGGTCCGGATTCGACTCGCGCTGGTCGCCCAGGCAGGCGAGCGCTTCCAGGGTCTCCTGGCGCCGCCCGAAGAACAGTCGGGCATCGCCCTTTCCGAAGGCATTGAGGCCAAGAAAGGGGCAGCCCTCGATGGGCTTGCGGGACATCGAACCGGGTTGCGTGGGTGGTGATGGCTTCGAGCAGCGTGCCCGGTAGCGGCTCGGCGGGTGACCACCGGGCGGACTGGAACAGGGCGAGAAACGGCGGCAGATCCTCCGCCGTTGCGTGTTCGCAACAGTATGGGAAAGATCGGCAGGCGCTGCGCGTCGTCCTGGGGGGACAGGTGCCGAATCAACGCAACCTGCACTTCGGCGCCGACCCAGCGCCGCACGCCGTCCCGTCCCACCAGCAACACGAAGGCGGAACAGCCCCGCAGGGTGTCCTCCAGGCAGGTCACCCAGCGGTCGCCGGCGCGGATCGCATCGTCGTCCTGGAAAACGCTCAGGCCAGCGTGTTCCAGCGCCAAACGCAGCGCGATGGCCGCCTCCCGGTCCGTACGGCTGTAGCTGAGAAATACCTGCTTGGTGTGGAGAGTTGCGGGTTGCGGCATGGTGGAGAAGTGATCCGTGTGTTCTAGGCCGAGCTGGGAACGGCGAGACTCAGGCGATGCGCCGCGCGGCTTCACTGCTTTGGAAAGCCTTGGCGAATTCCCCTTGGCGGTGGCCGCGAAGACGCAGCTCGCGCTCGATCCCGTTCAAGACGTTCCATTTCTGTGAACACCACGCGGGCGCCAGCAAGATGTCCTTGGATGCAGTGCCGGTCAGCCGGTGAAAGACGACCTGCCCAGGGGTGCGCTCGATAAGGTCGGCGGCGATCCGGATGTATTCGGCCAGGCCCAATGGCTGATACCCACACCGCCGCCACTGGTTGGCGAGTATCGTGTGCTTGACGACGTGCAGCGGGTGCAGTTTCAGCCCGTCCGTGCCCAGCGCCAGCACCGCCTCGAGGGTATCCTGGCAGTGCTGGGCGGTTTCACCGGGAAGACCGACGATCAGGTGAGTGCACACCGGAATGCCGCGCCGTCTGGCGGCAACGACGGTATCCCGGTACTCCGCGAAGCCGTGACCGCGGTTGACGCGCTGCAGGGTTTCATCAAAGGCCGATTGCAGGCCGAGTTCCAGCCAGACTTCGCGGCCTTCGCGCCGATACGCGCTTAACAAGTCTAACACCGGTGCGGGCACACAGTCGGGGCGGGTGCCCACCGACAGGCCGATCACGTCCGGCTCGGCAAGCGCCTGTTGGTAATAGCTGCTGAGCTGCTCGATGTCAGCATAGGTATTGGTGTAAGCCTGGAAGTAGGCGATAAACGAACGCGCCCGGGTGCGTTTCGCGATGACGCGCCGGCCATTGGCAATCTGTTCGAGTATCGGCAGCGGTTGGCGGCCGTTGGGGCTGAATGAGGTGTTATTGCAGAAGGTGCAGCCACCGATGCCTTTGCTGCCGTCCCGATTGGGGCAGGTGAAGCCGGCGTCGATCGCTATCTTGTGGACGCGCTCACCATAAAGGCCGAGCAGGTGCTGACCGAACGTATTGACGTAATCTGACAAAGCCATCAGCGCGGTACCCGTTTTGACCAAGGCCGCTCGGCAGCCATCATTAGCTGGTTGTCCTATCAGGGTTGCTATTCCTCGATGATTATACTGCAACGGCGCTCGCCAAAGCGCGGAGTGAGCTGCCGCCGGTCAGGCATCGCGCACTTTTCGGTTGCGCCGCCACTCGTTGATGAGGACGCAACCGATGACGCTGAGTCCGCTGAGGAGTTCGATGAAGAGCCCGTCATTCAGGCGGTAGGCGCCTGATCTGGGATCATAAACGGTGCACGGGAGTCAAACCTTTTCACCGGCGGGTTGAAAAAACTTGATACGTATCAAGAAAAAAAGATTCGAATGTGATCTGATAAAATTCAGCGGATGAAGGGCAAGAGCCGGAGCGGGTCAGGTGACCGATTACGAAAGAAAAAAACAGGAGCATTGAGGTGGCAGATTTATCGATCAAATCCTCAGGTAATTATTTACCGTTGAATCCATCGGTGCAGGGCTTAGCGCAAGACCAATCCTCGCGCAGGATGCTGGCGAGCTGGCTGCTGCTCTGTTGCGCTCTATTGTTGGCGATGGTCGTGGTGGGGGGGGTGACCCGGCTTACCCATTCGGGTCTTTCCATCGTCGAGTGGCAGCCCATCGTAGGTACGTTACCGCCGCTCAACCCGGCGCAATGGGATGAGGTGTTTCAGAAGTACCAGCAAACTCCCGAGTTCCAACAGGTGAATCGCGGCATGAGCCTGGCCGAGTTCAAGGAGATCTTCTGGTGGGAATACGCGCACCGCCTGCTGGGCCGTGCCATCGGGATGGTTTATCTGCTCCCGTTTCTCTTTTTCCTCGCACGGAAAAAAATCGACCAGTCATTGTTGCCGAAACTAGTCGGCATCTTTCTACTGGGTGGGCTGCAGGGAGCAATGGGTTGGTATATGGTTAAAAGCGGCCTGATAGACGATCCGCGGGTCAGTCAATACCGGCTTACCGCTCATCTGGGGTTGGCTTTTCTGATCTATGCGGCGATGTTCTGGGTCGCGCTGGGTTTGTTATTTCCAAAAACCGTTGCACCAGCAGATGAAAAGTCGCGTTCTCTGTTACGGCTAGCTTGGGTACTCACCGGCTTGATCTTCGTGATGGTGTTGTCGGGCGGTTTCGTCGCCGGTATTCGAGCAGGCTTCGCGTATAACACCTTCCCGCTGATGAACGGTCACTGGATACCCCCGGAGATCTTCATGTTGGAGCCGTGGTACCTCAATTTCTTCAAAAACATGGCGACGGTCCAGTTTGATCACCGGCTGATCGCCTGGCTGCTGGCTTTCCTGGTGCCGCTCTTCTGGCTCAAGTCACGGCGGCTGCCGCTGTCGCCACGCGCCCGCTGGTCGTGCAACCTATTGCTCATCATGCTGGCCGTGCAGATCACTCTGGGAATTACCACCCTGCTGTACGTGGTTCCGGTCCCGCTGGCCGCGGCTCATCAGGGTGGAGCAGTGCTTTTATTTTCGGCTGTCCTAGCGGTGAATCATGCGTTGATCGCAGTTCGCGGACCATGAGCCGTTGCGCGCAGTTAGGCTATGACCGGCACGCCGCGTTTCGAGGAGATCATCAACACCGGCAGTGGGGTTAAAGCACAGCATATGCCCTGGGGCTTCCCCTCGTGCCTTAGCTTTGCATGCCGGGGAGGGGGTTTTTCGTCAGCGCTACCCATACGATGTAACCAAACACCAGCAACGCGCCGATCCAGGCCGCCAGGCGGATAGGACGGCTGGGACCCCGCTTCAGCGCCACGGTCCCCAGCAGAACATAAGCGATGAGTCCAAGCACTTTGGCCGTCAACCAGCCATCCACAAACGGGTATCGCTGGATGGCGACGGCAAGCCAGATGGCGCTGAGCAGCAGTATGGTATCCACGGCGTGGGGTAGAATCCCGGTCCAACGCGCGTGCAACAGCGGTGAGTCCCGCAGCATCCAGATGCCGCGCAATACAAAGCCGGCCAAGCTGATCGCAACCGCCGTGGTGTGGATATGCTTGATTAGAAAATAGTCCATCGCCGAGTGCCCTTAGCCAGGTTTACCATCCACCCGCGGCCGCCAATAAATGGGCGCATAGTTGGCGAACCAGATCCCGAAGCAGACGAGCCACCCCAGCCCCGCTAACAGATGTGGATGCCAGATCGCCATCGGCCAGCCAGTCCAGATATCCCCGGCAACGCGCAACAACACCGCCGCCTGAAACCCCATGAACAACCACCAGGTGATCCGATCCGCCACCAGCGCGCGCCCTGAATGGCCGAGAGTGACGCGGGTTGCCATGCCGAGCACGGTGGTGCCGAAATAGCCGATCGTCAGGGCGTGCAGGGGCGCCAGTCCGAGCCAGGGAATACCGGTGATGAACTGACTGGCGCTTTGGATCACATACAGCAGCGCCGCGATCCCCAGCCAGAGGAACCCGAGATGCAGCACCGCCAGCAAACCCACCTTGAGGCTGCGTTTAAAACCCCATGCCGCCGAGAGATACAGTGCCAATACCGCGATAGGCAGATCAGGGAGCCACAACCAGGCGCGCAGGCCGGCGATGTCGAGCGCGCCATGCACACCCATGCAGGCAAGCAGTGCCCACAGCATCCAATACGGGCGGAAGAGGGTGTAGTTTGCCAACTCCACGCTGGAGAAAAAGGGGATCATGCGGTGACTCACCGTCACGTAAATAGGCAGGAGAAACCACCAGATCCCGGCATAGCGGGCGTAGGCCATGAACAGCGTCACACCGGTTAGCAGCCAAAGCCAATAACACCATATACCAAGCCAGCCGAGCGCCAGCGCTACGGTCAGGACCTTTGCATGCCGTTTGTCAGGGTCTGAACCGCTGCGAATGACCTGGACCAGGGCGTAAATGCCGATGCCCCAACCGGTCAGCAGCAAGGGGAAAGCTAACTGCAGCAACCGCGGAAACCACAGGCCCGTGTAAAAGATCGCGGTGCCCAATATTAACGGTAGGAAGGCAGAGATATACAACCGAGCTGGGACGGCTGGCGAACCCACCCAGTGGCGCATTGCCGTCAGGGTGAAACCGAAGATGAAAAACGGGAAAAAGCCGTAGATCATCAGGAAGGCGTGTACCCAAGCGGGCGGTAGTGGCCATGCCAGCGGAGCATAGAGTCCGCCGTAACGTCCGGCCATATCCAGCATCCACCAGGCCATAATCACTACGCCCTGGAGAGCGCCTCCCATAAACATGACGCGATGGGGAGCGGCAGTAAAGGTTTTCCAGAGTGTCTGCATGAAGATTTGGGAGTTACTTGGTTAACCGACCATCCTTCAGTCAGGGGGGAATAAACAAACATGACTAAAAGCCATCACGAGGGATAGTGCGCGCGAACCTCTTGCCAGTTCATACGCTGTCCAGCGCTTCCCTGGCCTGCAAGTCGGCGTGATAGGAGGAGCGCACCATGGGACCGGAGGCGACGTGTGAGAAACCCATGGTCTGCCCCGCCTGTTGCAGATGCGCAAACTCCTCCGGGGTCACGTAACGTTCCACCTTGAGATGATGGACGCTGGGTTGCAGGTACTGGCCCAGGGTCAACATGTTTACATGATGAGCGCGCAGGTCGCGCATCACCGCTGTCACTTCCTCCAGGGTCTCGCCGAGGCCCAGCATCAGGCCAGATTTCGTGGCGATATCGGGATGGCGCTCCTTGAAGCGCTTCAGCAGATCCAGGGAATAGTGATAGTCGGCGCCAGGCCGGGCCTGCCGGTAGAGGCGGGGAACGGTCTCCAGATTATGGTTGAAGATATCGGGCGGTGCCTGCTCCAGGATGTCCAGGGCCACCCCCATGCGGCCGCGGAAGTCGGGGGTCAGGATCTCGATGGCGATGTCCGGCGTGTGGGCGCGGACCTCACGGATGCAGTCCGCGAAATGGCCGGCTCCACCGTCGCGCAGATCGTCCCTGTCCACCGAGGTGATGACCACATACCGCAAACCCATGGCGGCCACGGTGCGGGCCAGGTTGAGGGGTTCCCCGGCATCCAGCGGATTGGGGCGGCCGTGGCCGACGTCGCAGAAGGGGCAGCGCCGGGTGCAGACATCGCCCATGATCATGAAGGTGGCGGTGCCATGGCCGAAACATTCACCCAGATTGGGGCAGTTAGCCTCCTCGCAGACGGTATGCAGGCGATTTTCCCGCAGCACCTTTTTGATCCGCAGCACTGCCGGGGTGCCAGGAAACTTGGCGCGTATCCAGGCAGGCTTGCGCAAGCGCTCTGTCGGTTGGGTAGGTGCAATTTTCACCGGGATGCGGGCCATCTTATCCGCGCCCCGCAGCTTTTCCCCACGCCGCACCGCCTGGACGGGTTTGACCGGCTGCGCTTCGAGTGGGGCAGCGGGATTCTCACTGGAGGCTTTCTGTTCAGGCATGTGCGGTCTCCAAATCGGGGAGGTTGGGGAACTGGTCCACCACTCTAAAGGTAGTGTAACCAAGATTTTTTACCAGGATGGTCAACAGCCGTTCGCGGATTTCCGCCATTTCCGAAGAAATTCCCAGATCACGCAGTTGCGTGACTCGCAGGCCGCGATAGCCGCAGGGATTGATGCGGCCGAAGGGCTCCAGGTCCATGGCCACGTTGAGGCTCAGACCGTGGTAGGAACAACCACGGCGTATTCGCAAACCCAGCGAGGCGATCTTGGCTTGCTCGACGTACACGCCAGGGGCGTCCGGCCGGGCATAAGCCGTGGTTCCAAAGCCCGCCAGCAGTTCCACGACCGCCTGTTCCATCAGGGTGACCAGCGGTCGCACCCCGAGGTGGGCGCGCTTGACATCGATCAGCAGGTAGACGATCAGTTGGCCGGGACCGTGGTAGGTAACCTGGCCGCCGCGGTCCACCGCTATGACGGGAATATCGCCCGTGGCCAGCAGATGTTCCGGATTACCGTTCAGACCCAGGGTGAACACCGGCGGATGCTCCAACAGCCACAGTTCATCCGGGGTAACGGCCTGGCGGGCGTCGGTGAAGGCTTGCATGGCGGCGAAGGCGGCTGGATAGCCGATCTGGCCCAAGTGCCGAACAACCAACAGGCGGGCCAGCGGTGTTGCCGCGCTCATCTTGATTTCCAGGGCCTGGTCCGTCACGAAGGAGACTGAAGCGTCGGGTCACAGCGCCATGATTACCCGCTCATGGCTGCTGAGATCCCGGTAGATAGCATCCAGTTGGTCGCGGCTTCTGGCGTGGACGGTGAGCGTTACCGACTGATAGCGGCCGTTGCGGCTGTCCCGGATGCGCAGCGTGCGCAGGTCGATATCGGGGGCATGGCGACTGATGAGCTCGGTCACCAGCACCTGAAAATCGGCGCCGCTGTGTCCTAGGGCCTTGATGGGGAAGTCGCAGGGAAATTCCAGGGTGGACGAATCGTTCATGATCTCTGCCTTATTGAAGGAGTTGGCGCGGTGATAGATCACGATGTGGCGGGCGGACAGACGGTATGCTTGTAGGCCTGATACAGTGCGATCAACCGCCGCCACCAGGGGCCGGGGACGCCGGCACCGACAGGGCGTCCATTCACCCTGGTGACCGGCAGGATTTCCTTGGTGGAACTGGTCAGCCACACTTCACTCGCCATCCCCAATGCCTCGCTGGAAATATCCTCCTCGCGATAGGCAATGCCGTTGGTGGTAGCCAGTTCCAGGATCAGGTCACGGGTAATGCCCGGCAGGATGCGCTGATCCTTGGGTGGAGTGAGCAGGACATCCCCCTGCACCAGGAACAAATTGCTGGCCGAACCCTCGATCAAGAGGCCGTCCCGCACCAAAACGGCATCGTCAACCCCCTGGTCCAGGGCCTGCTGGCGGGCCAGCACATTGGCCAGCAGGGCGATGCTCTTGATGTGGCAGGCGCCCCAGCGGATGTCCGGCAGGGTGACCGCGGCAATGCCCTGGCGCAGCGTGGTTGCCGGCACGGGTTTGAGCGGACTGGCCATGGCGAAAATGGTGGGCCGGGTTTTGCCGGCGGGAAAGCCATGATCGCGGTTGGTCGGAACCCCGCGGGTGATCTGCAGATAAATGGCCTGATCGCCGTCGCCATTGCGGGCAACCAGTTCCTCAAGCAGACCTGCCCAACTGGCGCGGTCCAGACCGGCGTCCAGGCGAATGCCGGCCAAACTATTCGCTAGCCGCTGGAGATGCTCGGCGAGGCGAAACAGCCGTCCGTGATAGACGGGGATGACTTCGTAGACGCCATCCGCGAACAGAAAACCGCGGTCCAGAGGGGAGATGCACACCTCGGCCAGGGGCAGGAACGCGCCATTCAGGTGTGCGATGGAAGGAAATTGATCCATTGGTTTCACTTAAAACAGCGAAGAAAAGAATCGTACAATCTGATCCCACAGCCGCCCGAAGAAACCGGCCTCGGCGACGTCCTGCAAAGCTACCAGCGGCGTATCGCTGAGGGTGTCCGCGCCCAGGGTTGCCACAACGCTGCCAAATGGCGCCCCCTTCTGGACGGGGGCCTCAATGAGGGGATTGACCTTCAGGGCAGTCGTTACTTCCTGGGCACGACCTTTGGGCGTGGTTACGTATAAATCCTCGGACAGCCCCAAAGGCAATTTGTTTTCCTTGCCCTTCCAGATCCGCGCCTCGGTGAGCGGCTTGTTGGCGTCATAGAGTTTGCGCGACTCGAAGAAGCGGTAGCCGTAGTTCAACAAGGTCTGGGTGGCACTGACCCGCTCCCGTTCGGTCTTGGCGCCCAACACCGCGCTGATCAGGCGCATGTCCCCGCGCTGGGCGGACACGGCCAGGCAATAGCCAGCGGTCTTGGTATGGCCCGTCTTGCCGCCATCCACCGAGTCATCCAGCCCCAGGAGCCGATTGCGATTGGGCTGGGTGATGTTGTTGTAGGTGTATTCACGCACCGAGTAACGCTTGTAGTCCTCGGGGAATTCCTTGATGATGGCCCGCAGCAACAGGGCGATATCGCGGGCTGTCGTATAATGATTGGGGTCCGGCAAACCGGGGGAATTGATAAAGTGCGAGTTCGTCAGGCCGAGCTTGGTGGCCTGCTGGTTCATGAGGTCGGCAAACGCGCTCTCGCTGCCAGCGACATGCTCGGCGAGAGCGACGGTGGCATCGTTGCCGGACTGCACGATCATGCCCAGCAGCAGGTCTTCCAGGGGTACCTTGGTGCCTACGTTCACGAACATGCGTGAGCCTTCCGTGCGCCAGGCTTTCTCGCTGATGGTAACCTGATCGTCGAGTTTGACATGGCCTTCACGCAGATTGGCATAGATCACATAGCCAGTCATCAGCTTGGTGATGCTGGCCGGCTCGGCTCGTTCGTCGCTGTGCGACTCCGCGAGAATCTTGCCGCTGTGGTAGTCCATCAGGATATAACTGCGCACGGGGAGCTGGGGTGGGTCGGGAATGGTCTCCGCCCAGGCTGAAAAACCGAAGCCGAGCAGCAATAGTGGGAAAAAAACTAGGGGGCGGAAGGTTGTCAAGTGTCGCATGTTACCGTGCTATGTCTCATCGATTGGAAAAGTGCAGGAACGGGATTCTAGCGGTAAGCCCCGCTGAAATTCAAACCACTGTCGTGATACGGCCGCCGACAGGCAGCGTCGCCGCCGGGCTAGCCAACTAGAAAGCGACCGGATGTGCTTTGATGCCCAAACTGGCGAGTCTCAACATAATCTGCCGGGCCTCATCCGCGTTATTCAGTGGACCCACCCTCACTTTGTGGAGGTTGCCGGCGCTGGAGTCGATGCGAACAGCTTGGTTGATTTGACCGGTCAGCTTCTGCTGCAACTGTTCGGCGTTGACGCGCTCAGAAAACGCACCTACCTGCAAATACACCGGGACGGTGGAATTCTCCGTCGCAACGGCCGGCAGCGGTGGTGGCGGAGCCTGCGGGGCGGTCAGGGCGGCGGGCGCCGCTATTACAGCAGGCGCGGACGCAAGCGGAGAGACGAATCGGGGCTTGTCACTGGGCGGCAGGGGTTGGGCGACAAAAACGTTGACAGCCGCTGCCGGTGTTGCCGAGGCCAGCTGGGGGAGGGCCTCGGGCCTGTCGTCAGCATTACGCTCCAAGGCAAGCGCACGGTCGGGTTGGCCAGGCACAAAGTCCGACAAATACTGATAGGGCGGCAGGGCCGCGACCTCCACAGGAGCGGTACCGGCTTCAACCATGCCCAGCTTGGTGGCGGCGGCATAGGAAAGATCGATGACACGATCATCCACGAAGGGGCCACGGTCGTTGATTTTAACCACGATACTGCGGCCGTTGCCCAAATTGGTGACCCGCGCGTAGGTGGGAATGGGCAGGTTCTTGTGAGCGGCAGTTACTTCATACATGTCGAAAGTTGGGCCGCTGGAGGTTTTTTTGCCATGGAACTGGGAACCGTACCAGGAAGCGGTACCGCGCTGCCGATAACCTTCGCTGGTGTTGTGGACGTAATAGCGCTTGCCAAATACTACATAGGATTCCGGATTGCCGGTAGCACTCGGCGGTTCCTTGCTGGGGACGGGTTCGGGGACGTTAGCCATGTCCTTGGTGGAGCGGGGGACAGGGGTCGGGGTGCTACAACCGGTGAACAAGCCGGCCCCGAGAGTTGCTAATAGAATGGTTGTGACAAGTCTATCCACTTAACCGTCCCTCCCTTTTCTTGTTAATTCAAGTGCGTGAGGCCGGCGTGACTCCCCAATAAGTAAGGTCAACCTCTACGCTGCCCGCGAATTTCCTGGCTCAGTTGATACACGGCCATGGCGTAAAGCGGACTTAAATTATAGCGTGTTATAACATAAAAATTGTCAAATCCCAGCCAGTATTCAGGGCCGCTGTCGCCATCCAGTTCCAGCAGCGTAGCCGATTGCTCATCGGTGACAGTTCCCTGGGGGGTGACCCCCAGTTGGCGCAGAGCCCGGACGGTGGTGGACGGTTTTTCCGCTTTCCGGGTCACTAGGGTCTGATACCGGCTGCCGCTGACCCGGGCAGGCAGGGCAACGGGCGCGCCGCGCTGCCAGCGGTGCCTGCTGAGATAATTGGCGACACTGCCGATGGCGTCGCGGGGATTGCTCCACAGGTCACGATGGCGGTCACCGTCGAAATCCACCGCGTAAGCCCGGTAGCTGCTGGGCATGAACTGGCCGAAACCCATGGCGCCGGCGTAGGAACCCTTGAGTGACAGAGGATCGATGCCTTCCTCGCGGGTCAGCAGCAGGTAGTTTTCCAATTCCTTGCGGAAATAATCGGCGCGGCGCGGGTAATCGAAAGCCAGGGTGGACAGCGCATCCAACACCCTGTATTTGCCCGTATTGCCACCATACTGGGTCTCCACGCCGATAATGGCCACAATGATCTCGGCGGGTACTCCGTAAACCTGTTCGGCCTGGGCTAGGGCGGCCTCATGAGTGCGCCAGAACCCCACGCCGCCCTGAATGCGCTGCGGGGTCAGAAAAATCGCGCGGTAGGCGTACCAGGGCTTGGCTTCGGCGGGGCGGCTTATCGCTTCAATGATCTCCGGCTGGGTGCGGACGCGGCTGAACAGGGCCTGGAGGTCGTTGTTGTTGAAGCCATCTTTGGCGACCATTTCGCGGATGAATGCCTGCGTATCCGCACGGCTAACGAGAGAGCCGCCCGCGGCAGCACGCTGGATTGGCGCTGCGGGCAGCTGCGCGGTTGCTCCAGGGGGGGGAGCGAGAGGCGGTACGGGTGCTGCCATGGGAACAATGGCCTCGTTGCGGACCGTAGCCTGCTGGGGCGGCTGAACGCAGGCGTTGAGCAGCAGGGCGGCGCTGAGTGCGTAAAAGAATTTCATGACGGATTGCCTTTGCGGTCGGCGGGTTGGATTAGCGGTAGGTCGATTTGCGATGTGAATGCACACTCATCAGCATACCGAATCCCGCCATGATCGTCACCAATGAGGTTCCCCCATAGCTCACCAGCGGCAGGGGCAGCCCGACCACGGGCAACAGCCCGCACACCATGCCGGTGTTGACGAACACGTAGACGAAGAAGGTCAGGGTGAGGCTGCCGGCCAGCAAGCGGCTGTACGTGTCCGGGGCCTGGCTGGCGATATACAGGCTGCGCGCGATGATGAGGAAATACAGGGTCAGCAGTATGCACGGGCCGATCAGCCCGAACTCTTCGGCGAACACCGCGAAGATGAAATCCGTGGAGCTCTCGGGGAGGAATTCGAGATGGGACTGGGTTCCGTTCAGCCAGCCTTTGCCATAGAGCCCGCCGGAACCGATGGCGATTTTGGACTGGATGATGTGATAGCCGGTGCCCAGAGGATCGGTTTCGGGATTGAGAAAGGTCAATACCCGCTGGCGCTGGTAGTCGTGCATACCGAATTCCCAGAACAGGGGTGCACCGGTTGCTACAATGGCGCCGAGCCCCGCCATGATCTTCCAACTCAGCCCTCCCAAAAACATTGCAAAGGCTCCGGAAAAGCCTATTAGCATGGCGGTCCCCAGGTCTGGTTGCTTGACGATCAACAGGAATGGGATGAGGGTAACCAAGGCCCCCACGAGCAAATGGTGAGCACGCGGTGGCAGCTGTTTGTCGGCATAATACCAGGCCATCATCATGGGGACGGCGATCCTCATGATTTCCGAAGGCTGAAACCGCACCACCTTGAGGTCCAGCCAGCGTTGCGCGCCCTTGCCAATTTCACCGACCGCCAATACCGCCACCAGCAGCAACACCCCGGCGAAGAACAGCCACGGCGTCCACAGCCGAAGTTGGCGGGGCGGGATTTGCGCCAGCACGACCATGATCAAAAAGCCCAACCCCAGACGAATGCCTTGGCGCATCAACAGGTCCAGGTTTTCGCGTCCCGCGCTATAGAGAATCATCAACCCCAGCGCGGATACGGCCAGTAGACCGAGCAGCAGGGGCATGTCCAGATTAAAGCGTCCCCGTAAACCGCTGCGAGAGCCTTGGTCGATTCCGTTAAATTGTCCGCCTATGCTGATGTTCATGAAGCACGCAACAGGTAGGCATCAAGGACTTGTTTTGCGATCGGCGCCGCCGTGGCGCTGCCGCCGCCGCCATGCTCCGCGATCACGGCTACCGCGATGCGGGGAGCTTCGGCAGGGGCGAAGGCCACAAACAGAGCGTGATCCTGCAGGTGTTTAGCCAATCGCTTGGCGTCGTATTTTTCATCCTGGCCCAGGGAGAAGACCTGGGCCGTGCCAGTTTTCCCGGCGATGGTGTAAGGAGAGTCCTGGCCGATCTTGCGGGCCGTACCAAACTGCACGACATGGGCCATCGCGGCGGTTACGAAGTCCCAGTTGTGGGAGTCTCTGGCCTCGATGGGCGGCAGCAGGCGGAGTGGCTCCAGATGTTTTTCCTGAGAACTCTGCTCCTGAGTGGCGTGCAGGACCCGGGGTTTAAACGATTGGCCCTTGCTAGCCAGGGTCGCGATGGCGTGAGCCAATTGCAGGGGAGTAGTCAGCATGTAGCCTTGGCCGATGCCGGTGTTCAATGTTTCGCCAGCGTACCAGGGTTTACTATAGGTTTCGCGTTTCCAGGCTTGGGATGGCAGCAAACCGGGTTTCTCACCGGGGAGATCGATACCGGTGCGGCGCCCCAGACTGAACTTGTCCAGATATTCATGGATGCGGTCTATGCCCGTGTTCAGGGCAAGATCATAGAAGTACACATCACAGGATTGGGTAATGGCCTTGTCCAGACTGGTGGTACCGTGGCCTCCCTTTTTCCAGTCGCGAAATCTATGGTCACTGCCAGGCAACTGGTAAGAGCCGGAGCAAAACACGGTTTTATTGCGGCTGGTGGTGCCGTACTCCAGCCCCGCCAACGCCATCAGCGGTTTGATCGTAGAACCGGGCGGGTAAACACCCCGCAGCGCCCGGTTGAACAAGGGGCGGTCGGGAGAGGTGCTGAGCGCCTTGTAAGACGCGAAATCGATGCCGTTGACGAAGGGATTGGGGTCATAAATAGGCATGCTGGCCATGGCCAGGACCTCGCCATTGCGCGGATCGATGGCTACGATGGCGCCGTTGTGTCCATCCAGCGCCTGTTCTGCCACGGCCTGCAGGCGGGTATCGATAGTGAGGAAGATATTCTTGCCTGGAACCGGGAGTATGCGCTCCAGGACCCTCAGAGTGCGGCCTTCGGCGTTGGTTTCCACCTGTTGATAGCCTACCTCGCCGCGCAGCAGGTCCTCGTAGGATTTCTCTACCCCGGTCTTACCGATGTGGGTGCTGCCTAGGTATTGGCGAGTGTCGATTTGTTGCAATTCGGCTTCATCGATACGCCCCACGTAACCAAGCACATGGACGGCTAGGGAACCCAGCGGATAGTGGCGGGTCAGGTCGGCGGTGATTTCGAGGCCGGGGAAGCGATATAGATCGATTGCCACCCTGGCGACTTCCTCCTCGCTCAGGCGGAACCGCAGCGGTACCCCGTTATAGGGGGGAGTGCGGCTTGCCAGCTTGCGAAAGCGCTCGATGTCGACATCGCTCAGTTCGATACGAGCCTTGAGTTCGCTGAGGGTGGCGTCCAAATCCTTGACTTGCTCAGGGGTAATCTCCAGGCGATAGGAGGATAAATTTTCCGCCAGCAGGACCCCGTTGCGGTCGTAAATCAAACCGCGGGTTGGCGCCAGGGGTTGCAGTTTGACCCGGTTGTTTTCGGATAAGGTGGTGAAGTGCTTATGGTTGATCACCTGCAGGTAAATCAGCCGGCCCACCACGCTGAGCAGCCCACCCAGCGTCAGGATAAGGGAAAGGAAAGCGCGCCTGGAAAACAGCCTCCGCTCGGCCAAAAGATCTTTCATTTTGGCGAGTTGACTGGTGAGAGGGTTAGTTATGTTACGCAAGCTCATGGTTCAGGATATCCGGAAACGCCGGCGGAGATCCCGCAGAATGATAAACACCCAGGGCCACAGCAGCATACCGCCCACGGCTGGCGCCAGGAACCACCAGTTATGGGGCGGATAGCCGATAATCCCGTTAATCCAGATCACCAGCACTTGATTGATCAATAAAATGAGCAATACGCTCAAGGCCTGCTGCCAGAGGGGAAATACCCGGATGCGGCGATGGGCTTTCAGGGTAAGGAAGGCCACTACCGCGAGCGCCAGGGCGTGCTGTCCAAGCAGAGTGCCCTTGGCGGCATCCAGCAGCAGGCCCCAGAACCAGCCAGTGGCGATGCCCACTCGTCCGGGCAGGGCCATGCACCAGTAGATGAGCACCAGACTGAGCCAGTCGGGGCGGAAGCGATCGATCCATGTCGGCAGCGGGATGCTGGCAAGCAGCAGGGCGATGACGAAACTAAGCAGGATTACCCAGCCACCTGGATGGCGTGACAGCATCATGGTTGCTTGCGGGGACTGGCCGGTGATTTGTCGGTGTCCAACGGGATGTCGCCAACCGGGCTGGGGTCGCTGATGATCAACAAGACTTCGCGGCTGCGGTCCAGTTGACTGGTGGGCTGGGCAATAATGCGGGCGAAGGGGCGGGCCGGGTCGAACTCCACTTTGGTAACCTTGGCTACCGGATAACCCCGTGGAAAGCGGCCGCCAAGGCCCGAGGTAATCAGCAAATCGCCAACCTGGACATCCTCGTTGTTGGGGATATGCAGCAGTTCCAGTTCCTGGAAATGGCCAGTGCCTATGGCCAGGGTGCGTAAGCCATTTCGGTTGACCTGTACTGGCAGGGCATGATTGGGATCGGTAATCAGGATGGCTGTGGAGGTAAAGGTATTGGCATGCACGATCTGGCCGATAATCCCTTGCTGATCCAGTAGAGGTTGTCCCACATGGACACCATGGCGGGTGCCTTTGTTCAGCAAAATCTGGTGGCGATAGGGATCGAAGTCGACGCTGAGCAATTCGGCGATCAGCACCCGCTCAGGTCTCTCGATCGACGATTCCAACAGCATGCGCAAACGACGGTTTTCCGTCTCCAGGGCGGTCAGTTTCTGCAACTGCGTGTTGATGAAGGCTTGTTTTCTGCGCAGTTCGGCGTTTTCATCCAACAATTGGCTGCGGCTCGCCAGGTTTTCGGACAGCCAACCGCTCGCCTCGGTCGGTAACTGAATAAAATATTGCAAGGGATACACGATAGTCGATAGGACATCCCGCACCCCCTCCAGACAATGGAGGCGTTGGTCAACGGTCATCAGTCCAAGAGACAGCAATACGAAGACGATGATATGGACATTCGTCGACGTATCGATAGTAAACAGGTTCTTTCTGTCGCTAGGCTTGATGCGGGACAAGGGGGCTGCTGATACCGGGGATTGATCCGGCATGGAACCGGATGTAAGCGTGTTTACTCGAGGGAAAACAAGCCGGTGTGGTGTTGTTCGTCGATGAGTTCCAGCACCCGGCCGCCGCCTCGCGCCACACACGTCAGGGGTTCATCGGCGATGGTTACGTTGATGCCGGTTTCCTCCATGACGAGTTGGTCGATGTCGCGTAGCAGAGCGCCGCCGCCGGTAAGCACGATGCCGCGTTCGGCTACGTCTCCCGCCAGTTCCGGCGGGGTGGCTTCCAAGGCCATCTTGACGGACTCGATGATGCTGGACAGGGGCTCCTGGAGGGCCTCCAGGATCTCGTTACTGTTCAGGGTGAAGCTGCGTGGCACACCCTCGGCCAGGTTACGGCCCTTGATTTCGATTTCGCGAACCTCGCTGCCCGGATAGGCGCTGCCGATTTCATGCTTGATGCGTTCGGCGCTCGGTTCGCCGATCAGCACCCCGAAATTGCGGCGCACATAGTTGATGATGGCTTCATCAAAACGGTCGCCGCCGACGCGCACCGAGGCGGAATACACAATGCCATTGAGCGAGATCACCGCCACCTCGGAGGTGCCGCCGCCAATGTCCAGGACCATGGAGCCGCGCGCTTCGCCCACCGGTATGCCGGCGCCGATGGCCGCCGCCATCGGCTCCTGGATCAGATATACTTCCCTGGCGCCGGCGCCGATTGCGGATTCCCGGATAGCACGGCGTTCGACCTGGGTGGAACCGCAAGGCACGCAGATCAGCACCCGCGGGCTGGGGTTGAACAGCTTGCGGGTATGCACCTTGCGGATAAAGTACTGGAGCATCTTCTCGGTGATCGTGAAATCCGCGATAACGCCATCTTTCAGAGGCCGAATGGTGGTAAGGCCGCTAGGCGTGCGGCCCAGCATGCGTTTGGCTTCCGCCCCGACCGCAGCGATGGTCCGTTGACCGCCTTTGTTGGGATCCTGATAGATGGCGACAACCGACGGTTCATCGAGGACGATGCCCTTGCCGCGTTCATAGATGAGCGTATTGGCAGTGCCGAGATCGATCGACAGATCATGGGAAAAACGGCCGCGCAACCATTTGAACATAATTTTGCCACTCCCTGATCATTTTCAATTAACAACCACTAATCCTAGCAAGGGGTAGGGATTGGGGGCAAGCAAACAAATATGATACCGTGCTTCCATCCATTCCTGTCACGGAGAAGTAGCCAATGTCACTAGGGCCTGCGGAGGTAACCAAGATCGCGCATCTGGCGCGGCTCGCCATCGGCGCGGAGGATATTCCCGCGTATGCGCGTAACCTGTCTTCCATCCTTGCGCTGGTGGAGCAAATGAATGCGGTGGACACCAGCGGCGTGGAACCCATGGCGCATCCCTTGGACATGGTGCAGCGCCTGCGCGTCGACGGCGTGTCCGAGAGCGATCAGCGCGAGTGCTTCCAGGCCATCGCCCCGCAGACCGAAGCCGGTTTGTATCTGGTTCCCAAGGTCATTGAGTAGTTCACCCTTATTCAACCGATCGAATATGCATAACAAAACTATCGCTGAGCTTGCCGCCGGCCTGAAAGCCGGGGATTTTTCCAGTGAGGAACTCACCCGCAGCTTGTTGACGCGGATTGCGAGCCTCGATCCACAACTCAATGCCTTTATCACGGTTACCGCGGAGCTGGCTCTGCGCCAGGCGCGCGCTGCCGATCGCCGCATCGCCGCCGGCGGGGGCGGTCCGCTTACCGGCGTGCCCATTGCCCATAAAGATATCTTCTGTACGCAAGGGGTGCTGACCTCCTGCGGTTCCAGGATACTGCATAACTTTATCGCCCCCTACGATGCCACAGTGGTGCAGAGATGCAATGCGGCGGGTACCGTGTTGCTGGGCAAGACCAATATGGACGAGTTCGCCATGGGCTCGTCCAATGAAACCAGTTTTTACGGGCCGGTGCGCAATCCCTGGGATCTCAATGCAGTGCCGGGTGGGTCGTCGGGTGGTTCCGCCGCAGCGGTGGCGGCGCGCCTGGCGCCAGGCGCTACCGGCACCGACACTGGCGGTTCCATCCGGCAGCCAGCCGCTTTGTGCGGCATTACCGGTATCAAGCCGAGTTACGGGCGTGTGTCCCGCTGGGGGATGATCGCTTATGCCTCCAGCCTGGATCAGGGTGGACCGCTGGCCCGTAGCGCCGAGGATGCGGCGTTGCTGCTGCAGGTCATGGCCGGTTTTGACGAGCGGGATTCTACGTCCGTGGACCGGCCGGTGCCCGTTTACACGGCGACCCTGAACGATTCCCTGGAGGGTCTCAAGATCGGCCTGCCCAGGGAGTATTTCGGCGCGGGCCTGGATGCGGGGGTTGCGCGGGTCATCGAAGAGGCCGTCGCCGAGTATCGCAGGCTGGGTGCTGCAGTGGTGGAGATCAGCCTGCCCAACAGCCAGCTCGCCATCCCCGCCTACTATGTGGTGGCGCCCGCGGAGTGTTCCTCCAATCTCGCCCGGCTCGACGGTGTGCGCTACGGCTATCGCTGCCAGAATCCGAAAGACTTGCTGGACCTGTACACCCGTTCCCGCGGTGAAGGTTTCGGGGCCGAGGTAAAGCGCCGCATCATGGTGGGCACCTACGCGCTGTCGGCGGGCTACTACGATGCCTATTACCTAAAAGCCCAGCAGATTCGCCGGTTGATTAGTGAGGATTTTCGTAGGGCGTTTGAACAAGTGGATGTCATCATGGGTCCGACCTCGCCGACGGTGGCCTTCAATCTGGGCGAGAAAGTCGATGATCCGGTGACCATGTACCTGTCGGATATCTATACCATTGCGGTAAACTTGGCGGGCCTGCCAGGCATGTCGATTCCGGTGGGCTTTGCGATTGGCCGACCGGTAGGTTTGCAGCTTATCGGCAATTACTTCACGGAGGCGCGCCTGTTGAACATAGCCCACCGCTATCAGCAGGTCAGCGACTGGCATCAGCGCATGCCGCAAGGGTTCTGATTCCCTCACGCCAACCCTCGCACAGATCAAGAGAGTCATGAATATGGAATGGGAAACGGTCATTGGACTGGAAATTCACGCCCAGCTCGCCACCAAGAGCAAAATCTTTTCCGGCGCCGCCACCGCTTACGGCGCCGCGCCCAATACCCAGGCTTGCGCGATCGATCTGGGACTGCCCGGCGTGCTGCCGGTATTGAATCGGGAGGCCGTGCGCATGGCTGTCATGTTTGGACTCGCCATCCAAGCCACGGTGGCTCACCGTTCGGTGTTCGCCCGCAAGAATTATTTTTACCCGGATCTGCCCAAGGGCTATCAGATCAGCCAGTACGAGTTGCCCATCGTCCATCGTGGCCGGCTCACCATCGATCTGGAAGACGGCGTCAGCAAGGTCATCGGCATCACCCGCGCCCATCTGGAGGAGGACGCCGGCAAGTCCCTGCACGAGGACTTTCATGGCATGACCGGGGTGGATCTGAACCGGGCCGGTACGCCGCTCCTGGAAATCGTCTCCGAACCGGATCTGCGCTCGGCCAGGGACGCCGTGGCCTACATGAAGAAGATCCATACCCTGGTGCGCTATCTCGGTATCTGTGACGGCAATATGCAGGAGGGCTCGTTCCGTTGCGACGCCAATGTGTCGGTGCGTCCCAGGGGCCAGCAGGCGTTCGGTACCCGCGCCGAGATCAAGAACCTGAACTCCTTCCGCTTCGTGGAGCGGGCTATCGAATTCGAGGTCGAGCGGCAAATCGACCTGATCGAGGGTGGCGGTGCGGTGGTGCAGGAGACCCGCCTCTATGATCCCGACAAAGGCGAGACCCGCTCCATGCGCTCTAAGGAGGAGGCCAACGATTACCGCTATTTCCCCGACCCGGATCTGCTGCCGCTGGTGGTGGACGAGAGCCTTATCGAGGCCGCCCGCGCGGCGTTGCCGGAATTGCCCGATGCCAAGAAACAGCGGTTTGTGGAACACTATGGGTTGAACGCCTACGACGCCGGCGTCCTCACCGCCAGCCGCGAGCTGGCCGATTACTATGAAGCGGTGGCGACGGGGCTGGGCGGTGACGCCAAGCTCTGCGCCAACTGGGTGATGGGCGATCTGGCTGCCTTTCTGAACAAGGAGAACAAGGACATTACGGCGAGCCCGGTGAGCGCGGAACAACTGGCCGGCATGCTCAGGCGCATTCGGGACCAGACCATCTCCGGCAAGCTTGCCAAGGAGGTCTTCGAGGCGCTCTGGGACGGCGAGGGCGACGCTGATGCCATCATCGCGAAACGCGGCTTGCAGCAAATCACCGACACGTCGGCGATCGAGAAAGTCATCGACGAGGCTATCGCGGCCAATCCGGAGCAGTTGGCGCAATACCGGGCTGGCAAGGACAAGCTGTTGGGGTTCTTCGTGGGCCAGGTGATGAAGGTCTCGAAGGGTAAGGCCAATCCCCAGCAGGTCAATGACTTGTTGCTGAAGAAGCTAACCCGCTAAGCACAATGCAAAGCCTTGATGAAAGAGCACGATTCCCTATGTCGCTTCCTCTCTGAAAAGCGCTCCCTGCGAGGCGAGATCGCTCATCTGGATGCCGCGACCGAAACGGAGTTGTTAAACCTGATGACGACTGTGCAGCCGGATGTTCCCGGCACCCGGCACTGACCCCCGTATGCTCGCTCTATTCGACCTGTTTTGGGATATTTGCCTGCTGCGCAAAGGGCCTGAGGACGTGCCGGCGTCCCTCGCGCTGCTGAAGCTGAGTCTGCTCGTTTACGGGATAACTGGGTTCCTGATCATGCTGGTGAGCATGGAACTGGCGCCGGCTTTGCTCCAGACCGCACTGGATATGGCACTGCTGGGCGGGTTGACCTATGGGGTCCTGAGCAGGCGCGGCTACCGGACTCGCTTTGTGCAGACCCTGACGGCGCTGGCGGGTGTCGGCGCCCTGCTGGCGTTGATTACGTTGCCGGTGGTTTTCTGGATGGACAAGGAGACGGTCGATGGCAGCGAGGCGGAACTGCCCTTGCTGGTGTTTCTGCTGTTATTGGGCTGGAGCATCGCCGTGGTGTCCCATATCCTGCAACATGCGCTATCCGTCTCGCGCAACCAGAGCATACTGTACACTTTGGGGTATCTGTTTATTTCCATGCTTCTTTCAAAGCTGCTGTTGCTGGTGAGTTGATGCGCATACATATCCTCGGGATTGGCGGTACTTTCATGGCGGGCCTGGCTTTGCTGGCGCGAGCGGCAGGCCATGATGTGAGCGGTTCCGACGCCAATGTGTATCCGCCCATGAGCACCCAACTGGAGGCGGCGGGTATCCAGGTGTGGGAGGACTATCTCGCTGAGCACCTGGAACCGTCGCCGGATATGGTCGTGGTGGGCAATGTCATGTCGCGGGGCCGGCCCATCGTCGAGCACCTGCTTAACCGCAATATTCCCTATACCTCCGGTCCCCAATGGCTGGCCGAACAGGTGCTGAGGGAGCGCTGGGTGCTGGCGGTGGCTGGCACCCATGGCAAGACCACGACCAGTTCCATGCTGGCCTGGATTCTGGAGCAGGGGGGGCTGCGACCTGGTTTTCTGATCGGCGGCATCGCGGCCGATTTCGGGGTATCGGCGCGCCTGGGTGAGGCGCCGTTCTTCGTGGTGGAAGCTGACGAGTACGACACTGCCTTTTTCGACAAGCGCTCCAAGTTCGTCCATTACCGGCCCCGCACCCTGATTCTCAATAATCTGGAATTCGATCACGCCGATATTTTCCCCGATCTGGCGGCCATCCAGCGACAGTTTCATCATCTGGTGCGCACCGTGCCGGGCCAGGGCCTGATCGTAGCCAATGGCAAGGATGCCAATTTGGACGAAGTATTCGCCATGGGATGCTGGACGCCGGTCGAGCGCTTTGACGCGGGCGACTGGCAGGCCCGCGCCATCACCCCGGACGGCGGTGTTTTCGATGTCTACTGGCGGGAAAATTTGCAGGGTCGCGTGGAATGGTCACAGCAAGGCGCTCACAGTGTCAGCAACGCGCTGGCCGCCATCGCCGCCGCCCGCCATGTCGGCGTGCCACCGGCCGAGGCGATTCATGCCCTGGGACAATTCAAGGGCGTCAAGCGGCGCATGGAGCTGCGCGGGACCGTGAACGGAATCACCGTGTACGATGATTTCGCCCATCACCCCACCGCGATTGCCACCACCCTGGTGGGCCTGCGGGCGCGGGTTGGCGGTAACCGCATCATCGCGGTGCTGGAACCGCGCTCCAACACCATGCGTATGGGCGTTTTCAAGAATGATCTGGCCGGGGCGCTGGCGGCTGCCGATAGGGTTATCCTCTACCAGGCGCCCGATTTGGGCTGGGATCTGGAGCAAGTGACGGCGGCCCTGGCTGGGCGGGGCCAGGTGTGTGCCTCCATCGAGGATGCCATCGCCGCGGTCTGCGCCCAGGCCCAACCTGGTGATCAGGTGCTGGTCATGAGCAACGGCGGGTTTGGGGGAATTCACGGCAAGATCCTGGCGGGGCTGAATCAAAACTGACATGCCAGTGGATTACCGAGATGCGGCAGATCGCCATTTTCATGATGCTGAATTACTCTACAGCCAAGGAAGGTTGGCTAATGCCGACCATCTTTATGGATTAGCTTCTGAGTGTAGCCTTAAGACAGTGATGATAGGTCTAGGTGCTCCAGTTTCGACCGATGGCAGTGTTAAAGCAACCCCATATGGTGCATATCGATAAGCTATGGAATGAGTTTATCATTTTTGCGCATGGACGAAATGGTGCCCGTTACGCACAAATTATGCCCAGTGGATTGCCATTCGCTAATTGGCATGTAAATGAGCGCTATCATGCACAAAGCCATTTTGGCAATCCTCATGTTTCCGCTCATCGCGTAGCCGCTGAAGGGGTGATGAAGGTTCTCCAAAAGGCTGTACTAGATGGAGTGCTGTAATGTCTGCAACCAAAATCATACGCTTCAATGAAGCATTAGATAATGCCATTAAACTGTTACAGGCTTACTGGCCTGAATTCGGTGAGCAAGTTATCTTAGTTCGCGATCTTTACGGTCGTATTCGTGTGGTATTGGAGAACGACCCAGAAACAGAACAGATTAAGCAGGCGCACAGTGCATTCGCTAGAGAATTTCAGACAAAACTTGGCGCTTTTGGACCTCAAGATCAGGTTATCTTATATGGCAACCAGTTGTATGATCGGGATGCGGTTTATAACTCTCCCGACAGGCGGTTGTTGATCCAAGACCAGCAAAAATGCCTCTTTTTAATAGATCGTCAGCTTATCGGTCAGGATTGGAATCGCCTACCTCTTACAAGGCAATTGCAGATACGGCGCATAACCTTTTTCGGGTTGAAAGGTGGGGTAGGTCGTTCGACTGCGCTGGCAGTCTGGGCTTGGCATCTGGCTCGTGTCGGCAAAAAGGTTTTGGTATTTGATTTAGATTTGGAATCGCCGGGCCTCAGTAGCACACTGCTGCCCATCGCACGTTATCCTGACTTTGGTCTTGTAGATTGGTTTGTGGAAGACGCTGTGGGCCAAGCTGATGATACGCTGCGCCGTAACATGGTGGCGTCTAGTCCGTTAAGTAATACGTCGATAGGTGAAATCCGGGTTGTGCCTGCTTGGGGTATATACTACTGGTGATTACCTCCCCAAGCTTTCCCGCAGTTACTTGGAATTTGCGAATCCAGCAGGACAATGGGCTGAACGTATAGCTCGCCTGGTGGAACAATTGGAAAAACAAGAAGAACCGGACGTGGTATTTCTGGACAGCCGTGCCGGCTTGCACGATATTGCCGCCGTGACCGTTACCCGCCTTGAGGCCGATGCTTTCCTGTTTGCTATGAACAGCGAGCAGACTTGGAGAGGTTACGAGTTGTTGTTCCAGCATTGGAAGACGCATCCGCAGTTGGCGGCTTTTCGTGACCACTTACAAATGATAGCGGCGATGGTTCCTGAGACTGACGCAGATACTTATGTTAAGTCATTTCGCCAGAATGCCTATAGGTTGTTTTCTGAGAACCTTTATGAAGAGGCAGTTGCCGATGATCTGGACGCCTTTAATTTCGATGTGGATAGCGAAGAAGCTCCGCATAATCCACTTCGAATCAATTGGCATCGGGCACTACAAGAATTTGACCCTGTGCAGCGTCCAGAAAACGTGACCGATACGGTATTGCAGGCCGGGTTTGGTGATTTTTTTCAGGAGGCGGAGCGTTGGATTTTCTCGGAGAAAATCGTGTGAGCGATTACCGATTTCCTGCAAATGAGCTAAGAACTCTATTAGCAAAAGCTATTCCAGAAGAACTGGCGGTGTTCGGTAGCCAAATGCCAGCGCCGAGAAATCTTTATGTGCCCACAATTCATGCTCGGGCCTTGCATCCGGATACCATGCTAGTGGTGGGCATCCGGGGTTCCGGCAAAAGTTTTTGGTGGACGGCCCTCCAATCCGCCGAGCATAGACGCTTGGTGGCTAATTGCCTGCAACGAGCTGAGGTCAACGATAATACTCGTATTAGCCCAGGCTTTGGGGCGGCCATCGACCCAAATAATTTTCCAGGAAAAATAATCTTGGCCAAGCTTCTTGAAGACTACGAGCCAAGAGATATCTGGCGCGCCATAGTTATAAGGCATGTGTTAGGTAACGCAAGTGAGTTGCCAGCGAATGACTGGCGCGAGCGCATTGTTTGGATCAAAGATAACCCGGAAAATGTTGAAAGAGCGTTGTATAAGGCTGATCAAGATCTTTATAGTCAACAGCAGAAACATCTGATTCTATTCGATGCCTTGGATCGTACGGCGGATGACTGGCCTACTATGCGCCGCTTACTTAAGGGCTTATTGCAGGTACTTTTAGAGTTTCGTGACACTCTTAGTATCCGACCTAAGGCTTTTGTACGGCCTGAGATGATGGAAGATCCCCAAGTCAGGGCATTTCCTGATGCATCGAAGGTTTTGAACAACAAGGTCGAATTGATTTGGCCAACCGTGGATCTCTATGGACTGCTTTGGCAATACCTAGCTAACGAACGGGAACATGGAGAAGTTTTCCGCAAAGGTTGTCGCGAAGGATTCAGACATACTTGGAGCAGCAGGATGCCGTCTGGTTCATACCACAGGCCATGCGTACCGAAGAGACGCAGCGCTCTATCTTCCATGCCATCAGCGGACCATGGATGGGGCGGGATCGGCGACGTGGGTTCCCATATACTTGGTTGCCAGGTCATTTGGCAGACGCGCGCCGCCAAACCAGCCCGCGAAGTTTTCTTACCGCACTACGTGAAGCATCACGAGATGTGTTTCGCTCACAACAGATCTATGCCCTACATTATGAGGGAATCAAACGTGGTGTGCAGGAAGCGTCTAGGGTTAGGGTTCGTGAGATGGAGGAGGACTATCCCTGGATACAGAAATTGATGGAGCCGTTGCGGGGATTAACCGTCCCATGCGCGTTTGAAAGGATTGCAACCTGTTGGCAATCTGAAGGTACCTTAAAGACCTTGGGGGCGACGCAACTTCCACCTCAACATTTGGAAAATGGTGTGGATGGGGTACGTGATGACCTGAAAGGACGTGGGTGTGTTTCAGATCATGGATGATGGGCGCGTAAACTTGCCGGATGTATACCGGGTGGGTTATGGGCTTGGCCGTCGTGGCGGTGTCAAGGCTATCCGACAGGCCGAATAGTATGATGGTTACCCGGCCATCTGCCATCGCCCTCGCCATGACCGGCGCGTCCGGCGCCCAGTACGGCCTGCGGCTGTTGGAATGCCTGCTCGAGGCCGGGGAGACGGTCTATCTGATGCTGTCCAAACCGGCCCAGGTGGTTATCGGCATGGAGACGGATCTGGGACTGCCGGGGCGGACGGCAGAGATCCGGGAGTTTCTCAGCCAGCGCTGCGGCTGCGCCCCAGGCCGACTGCAGGTGTATGGCAAGGAGGAATGGACCGCGCCCATCGCCAGCGGCTCGGCGGTGGCGAGAGCGATGGTGGTGTGCCCCTGCACGACCGGCACGCTGGCCTCCATCGCCTGCGGAACCAGCGACAACCTGATCGAGCGGGTTGCCGATGTGACCCTCAAGGAAGGCCGCAAGCTGATTCTGGTCGTGCGGGAGACGCCGTTTTCGGTCATCCACCTGGAGAACATGCTGAAGCTGGCGCGCTGTGGCGCCACCATCCTGCCGGCCAATCCCGGTTTCTACCATCGTCCCGCCAGCGTGGCTGAACTCGTGGATTTTATCGTTGCCAGAATACTGGACCAGTTGGGTATAGCCAATTCCCTGGTTCCGCGCTGGGGCCAGGCTAAGCAATGAGGCAAGTCAGGCATGCAGCAAACCGAAATCCCCCTGTTTCCCCTCAATACCGTGTTATTCCCCGGCGGCGTCCTGCCGTTGCGCATTTTCGAGCGTCGCTATCTGGAGATGGTGAGCAACTGCATGAAAAACGCTGGCGGGTTCGGCGTGGTCGCCATTCAGGAAGGCCGCGAAGTGGGGGAAAAGCTGCGCTGCCACGGTATCGGTACGCTTGCCCGCATCGTCGATTTCGACCGCCTGGAAGACGGGCTGCTGGGCATTACCTGTGTGGGCGAGCAACGCGTGCGCGTTCTGGCGCAGCGGGTACAGGACGATCGGCTCCTGCTGGGCCAGGTGGAATGGCTGCCCGCCGAACCGGATAGTCCACTGCCCCGGAATGCAGATCTGCTGTTGACGCTGTTGAAGAACATCCTGAGCCGGGAGGAGATACGGCCCTATACCCGCTTCCTCGTGCCGGACTGGGACAGTGCCGCCTGGGTAGGGAATCGCCTGGCGGAAATCCTGCCCCTGCCGCTGGAAGTCAAACAGGCGCTGTTGGTGTTGAGCGATCCCGTGCAGCGTCTGGACGTGGTGAACGCCATGCTGAGAGAACAGCAGCCTGGACAATAAATTTACTGGCCATTTCGAAGATGACCGCGACTCTTTCCCGCTCACGCTTTGATTTGCAGGCCGCCGGCCGGCGGCTGCACGCGGAACGCCTCACCCCGCCGGGCGCCGCCGCTGGCCCGGCCCTCGTTTTTCTGCATGAGGGGCTTGGCAGCATCGCCCAATGGAAGGGTTTCCCAGCCCAACTGTGCCTGGCCAGCGGTTTGCCGGGACTGGTGTACGACCGCTGGGGCTTCGGCAATGCCGAAGCCCTGACTGGGTCGCGCCAGTCCGATTACCTGCATCAGGAGGCCCAGGAGAGCTTGCCAGAGGTGCTGGAGAACTGCGGGATTGCCGATCCCCCTATCCTGATCGGCCACAGCGATGGTGGCACCATCGCACTGCTGTTCGCTGCCGCCTATCCGGACTGGCCCAGGGCTGTCATCACCGAGGCCGCCCATGTCTTTATCGAGGAGGTCACTCTGGCCGGCATCCGCATCGCCAAGCAGGTTTATGAAACCACCGATCTGCCGCAGCGGCTGTCCCGTTACCACGGCGACAATACCGAGACCATGTTCAAGGGCTGGTGCGATACCTGGCTGCGGCCGGAGTTCCGGCACTGGAACATGCAAGCGGAACTGCCCAGGATCATCTGCCCCGTCCTGGTTATGCAGGGACACGATGATGAATACGGCACCTCGGCGCAGGTGCGGGCCATCGCCGCCGGAGTTTCCGGGCCGGTGGAAACCCTGCTGATCCCCGACTGTGCCCATGTGCCCCATCTCCAGGCCCGCGCGCGCGCGCTGGTGGAGATGGGACGGTTTATCGCAGCGGTTCTGTAACTTTGAATGGCCCCTGATTTTTAGACGGTTCCTTCGCTCATGCCTTTACTCCGCCCGTAAGGCCTCGATAGGGTCCAGGTGCGCGGCGCGGCGGGCCGGCAGCACGCCGGCCAGCAACCCGATCAGCGCGGACAGCGCCAGCGCCAGCAGGGTGTAGAACGCGGAGATGCGTACCGGCAGGGCGGGGGCCAGCAACTCCAGCAGCCAGGCCAGGCCGACCCCCAGCGCCAGCCCCGCCAGTCCGCCGATGCTTGCCAGCAACACGGATTCACCCAGGAATAACAGCAGGAGTTGGCGGCGACCGGTGCCGATGGCCCGCAGCAGGCCTATTTCCTGGGTGCGTTCAGTGACGGCGATGGTCATGATGGTCAGGATGCCCACCCCACCCACTAGCAGGGAAATGCTGCCCAGCGCCGCTACCGCACCGGTGAGCACGCTGAGGATATTCCCCAGCACGTCCAGCATCTGGTCCTGGGTGGTGACGGTGAAGTCCTCCCGGCCATGGCGTTCCATCAGGAGGCGGCGGATGGCTTGAGTGATGCGCGCTGTGGACGCTGCCGCCTCGTAGCGCACATCCACCTCCATCAAACCCTCGCGGTTGAACAGTTCCAAGGCGCGGGCGGCGGGGATATAAATGGCGTTGTCCATGTCAAAGCCCAGCACCTGACCCTTGGGCGCCATGACGCCGATGACGCGAAACCGGTTCTGGCCGATGCGCACAATCTGACCCAGCGGACTGGCGGACCCGAATAACTCCTGGCGCAGTTCCGCCCCCAGAATGGCGAAGGGGCGCGCCGCCCGCGGATCGTCCCGTGGCAGCGAATGCCCAGCCGCCACGTCGATACCCCATACCGTCGAGGTGTCCGGACCTACCCCCAGCACCTCGGTGCGGCGGTTGCGCTGGCCCGCTTCTACGCGCGCGTTACCGCGGATCACCGGCGCTACGCCCACCATCTGCGGGAGGCGGCGCAGAGCCTCGCTATCGTCCAGACTGAGTGGGCGCACCGTGCCGAACACACCCATCGACACTCCGATGGTGGACGTTTTGCCGGGCGCGATGGAGATCAAATGCGTGCCGAACTGGGTGAATTCATTCAGCACATAGCGCTCGATACCCGCGCCGATGGCGGTGAGCAGGACCACTGCGGCGATGCCTACGGCGATGCCCAGCGCCGTCAGCGCGGAGCGCATGCGGTGCGCGCGCAGTGCCCCGGTTACCAGCCACAGCCAGTCCTGGAGGCTCATCGGCCGTCAACGCCCGGCCAGTGCCTGCACCGGGTCCAGACGGGCGGCGCGGCGGGCTGGCAACACCGCGAACAGCAGAGCAGTGCCGATGGACACCCCCAGCGCCGCCAGCACCGCCCACCAGGGCGTGGCCAGGGGAAACGTCGGGTACAGAAACCGTCCCACGCCGACGCCCGCCGCGCCAATGACCAGCCCGACACCGGCTCCCCAGCAGGCCAGGATGGCGGCCTCTCCCAGGAAGATCCCACGAATGGTGCGCGGCGTGGTGCCCAGCGCCTTGAGCAGACCGATTTCCTGGGTGCGCTGGGCCACCGACACTAGCATCACGTTCATGATCAGGATGCCGGCCACTACCAGGCTGATGGCCGCGATTCCTCCCACCGCCAGGGTCAGAGTGCGGAGGATCTTGTCGAATGTGGCCAACACCGCATCCTGAGTGATCACGGTGATGTCATCTTCCCCCTCATGGCGGGCGCGGATCAGGGTCAGGATGGCCTGCTGCGCTCGCGCCGTATCCTCGCGCCGGTCCACCTCCACCAGCACCCGGAACAGGGAGGCGGTGTTGAACAGATTCTGGGCCGAGGCGAGCGGAATGATGGCGGTGTTGTCCACATCGGTGCCCAGGGACTGGCCTTTGGGGGCCAGCACGCCGATCACCCGAAAGCGCCGGTGGCCGATGCGCAGCCAACGCCCCACGGCCGGTTCGGGGCCGAACAGCTCATTGCGCACCTGGGTGCCCAGCACGCACACCGGCACTGCTCGGCGCGGGTCCAGCGCCGGCAGGAATTGCCCCTGAGCGAGTTCCAGGTGGCGCACCGCCAGCAACTCCGCCGTGCTGCCCAGAATATTGGTCTCCCGACTGCGACCGGCGAAGGACACCGTTGCACTGCCCACCACCAGCGGCGCCAGTCGCCGGATCAGCCGGCTGCGGGTGAGGGCGAGGGCATCGTCAATGGTAAGATCGCGGGGCGTTTCTCCCAGCATGGGCGGCTGGCCGCCGCGGGTCTCGTTGCGACCTGGCAGGACGATCAGTAGATGGGTGCCCAGCGCCGAAAACTGATTGGCCACATAGCGCCGCGCACCCTCGCCCAGTGCCGTCAGCAGTATCACCGCCGCCACCCCGATGGCCATGGCCGCCAGCAGCAGACCGGTGCGCAAACGGTAGCGGGTGACTGCCTTGAGGGCGAAGTCCAACAGATCAAGCGGGCGCATGGCCGGCCGTCTGGTTAACATCGGCGACGATGCGGCCATCCAGCAACCGCAAGCATCGCCGTGTCCGTTCGCCGATCTCGGGGTCGTGGGTCACCACCAGCAAGGTGATACCGCGACGGTTGAGTTCCTCCAGAATGGCCAGGACCTCGCGCCCAGCGGTCCGGTCCAGATTACCGGTGGGTTCGTCGGCCAGCAGCATCCGAGGCTCCATGATCATGGCGCGGGCGATGGCTACCCGCTGGCGCTCGCCGCCGGACAGTTGATCGGGACGGTGGCGGGCGCGCGCCCCCAGTCCCAGCGCCCGCAGCGCCCGTTCCACCCGGCCACGCCGCTCGGTCGCCGCCATGCCTGCCAGCAGCAGCGGCAGTTCCACGTTCTCGAAGGCGGACAGGCGGGCGATCAAGTGAAAGGACTGAAACACGAAACCGATCTTGGCGCGGCGGATCTGGGCCAGGGCCTCGTCATCCTGGACCGTCATATCCCCACCGTCCAATTCATAGCGACCGCGGCTTGGGCGGTCCAGCAGGCCGATGATGTTCAACAGCGTGGACTTGCCGGACCCGGACGGCCCCATAATCGCCAGATACTCGCCCGCCGCCACTTGGAGATTCACGTCTTGCAGGGCATACACGGGTTGCCCGCCCACCAGAAAGACGCGCTGGACATCCGCAAGCCGGATCATAGTTCGGCCACCGCCGCCGCGCCCGCCTTCACGCCGGCCCGGTCCACCGACACCACGACCCGCTCGCCGGCATTCAAGCCAGTCAGAATCTCGGTATGGTTCCAGTTGCTCAAACCCGCCTGGAAGCGTCGCTCGTGCAGGAGACCGTCGTCCCCCAGTACCAGCACGCGCCCGCCCTCCAGCACCGCTTCGCTGGGAATGCGCAGTGCGTTGGGACGGGATTCTAGAATCACCTCGGTATCGGCGCTATAGCCGGGCAGCAGGGTCGCGCAGCCATCGCCGGCGGCTGCTGCGAAAGTGACTTCCACTTCCACGGTGCGGGCCTGCTTTTCCAACTCCAGCACATAGGGGGCGGTGCGCCGTACTAAACCTTCGAAGACCCGCTTGGGAAAGGCGTCCAGGCTGATGCGCGCGGTCATGCCGGGGCGGAGGGCGGGTGCGTCCACCTCGTCGATAGGGGCGCTCACGTAAACGCAACTGCAATCGAGCAGATCCACCGCGGGCGGAGTGACGATTCCCGGCGGTGAGGGGGTGACGACCTCGCCCACTTCGCCGGTCACTTCCGCCACCACCCCAGTAAACGGGGCGCGCAGGATGGTGCGCTCCAGCGCCGCTTGGGCCACCGCCACCTGGGCTGCATTGACCTGCTCGGTCTTCTGCGCCGTCCGGCAGGCGGCGGCCTGGGCCTGGGCGGTGGTCACCGCCTGGTCCAACCGCTCGGTAGAGACCAGATTTTTGTCCCGCAGGGGACGCAGGCGGTCTGCCTCACGCTTGGCCATGTCGGCGTTCAGGCAGATTTCTTCGGTGCGGGAGCGGGTGGCGGTCAACTGGCTTTCCGCCAGCCGCAATTGCGCGCGCAGATCCGCGTTCCAGAGTTGCAGCAGGATCTGGCCAGCGCCGACGCGGTCGCCGGCATGCACGTCGAGCACACTCACCTGGCCACCGCTGGGCAGCGACAGTTTCGCGCGGCGACAGGCCTTGATGGTGCCGGCGCGGGTGTTGGCCACGGTGGTTTCCACGGGACCGGTCTCTACAGCGCGGACCACGACGGCAACCGGCGCGGGATGCCGCCAATACCAGATACCCAGGGCGATGCTAACGCCAATAGCGAAAACGATGATCAGGCGGCGCATTAGGGTTAAGGTGCTGTGGTTCCTTGGCGCGGCTGATTGTACCCTATCCATGGCATAATGTGCGCCATCGAACTGACTGTGTGTGGTCTTACGACCAAGCCAATATTGTGTTTTGGATGCGGCTTACCAGGCGCGAGCCGCGAGGCTAGGCTATTCTGTAGAGATCGCATCCCCTTCGAACCTTCAAGCAGCGCAAGTTGCAAAAAACCAAACCGAGGAGGCCTTTATGCTAGTCACCTTTCGAAGCAAAGCGTACGCGGATATCACCCTGTTTGGCGACATCGCCATCAGCTTGCTTAAGCTGATGGGACACAGTGGAACCGTGCCTGGAGCCATCCTGGCCGAGGATGTTCCCGCCGCACTGGATCGCCTGCACAAGGCGGTCGAGGCAAACCCATCGGCGGCGGCGGACGCGCCCGGCAATGTCCAGGACGACGACTCGGGCGAGCGCACGGTGAATCTAGCGCATCGTGCCTTACCCCTGATTGAGTTGCTGACGGCCGCCGCAACGGAGAAATGTGACGTGATGTGGGACAAGTAGCCGTCGATTGCAGAGCTGTCTCCCTGCAAGCAATGCGATTCACCCAGGACTTACGCACAATTGGCATTCCGGCCAAAGCCGGAATGCCGTAACCCGTTGAAAAACTGAATACCGGCTTTCGCCAGTAGGACGAACGAGGGTGGCGTTGCGTTTCGCCATCTTCACGGCGACTCCTTAATCTTCAGGAATTTCGCTTTCCGTTATTCCCGCTTGCGCCGGAATCGGGTTGTTGGCGAACGTCTTATCTCTATGCAAAGTAGCTGCATGGTAACTGCGCACGCCAGGTATGCTCACCTCGACCGAGTGTTCCTGACGGTCGTCAACCAGGGGAATCGCCTGGTCGGGTCGCTCGACGCCGTCCACGGTCACCCTTGTCTCGCCATTCCCGGCAGGCGTTTGCAGGACGGCGATGTGGTAGACAGTCTCCCGATACCGGTAGTGCACCTTGAATCCCTTCCAATCCGCCGGGAGGCACGGCGCGAAACGCAGTTTGTCCACTTCCAGCCTCAGACCCAGGAGTGATTCCACGATCAGCCGGTACATCCAGCCGGCCGAGCCCGTGTACCAGGTCCATCCACCGCGGCCGGTATGCGGCGAGACCGCATAGACGTCGGCCGCGACGACGTAGGGTTCCACTTTGTAGGTCGCCATCCCCTCCGGAGATCTCGCATGGTTCACCGGGTTGATCATCGCGAAGAGTTCCCACGCGCGCCGGCTGTCACCCAACGCGGCAAACGCCATCGCTGCCCAGATCGCCGCATGCGTGTACTGCCCGCCATTCTCCCTGACGCCCGGGAACATATCCCTTGATGTAGCCAGGATTCAAAGTCGACTTGTCGAAAGGCGGATCCAGGAGTTGGATCAGCGCATGGTCGCGGCGCACCAGGCGCTCATCCAGCGCTTCCATGGCCATGCGCGAGCGCTCGGCATCACCTGCCCCGGACAGCACCGACCAGCTTTGCGCAATGGAATCGATCTGGCATTCAGCGTTGCTCGCCGAGCCCAGCGGCGAGCCATCGTCGAAGTAGGCGCGGCGATACCACTCGCCATCCCAGCCATTCTCCTCGATACTCTGGCGCATTTGTGCCGCCTCCTTCTGGCAACGTTCGGCGAAGGATCGGTCGCCTTGCAGGCGCGCAATCTCCGTGAACTGCTTGAGCACGTCACAAAGGAAAAAGCCCAACCAGACGCTTTCGCCCTTGCCGTGCATCCCCACCAGGTTCATGCCGTCGTTCCAGTCACCGGAGCCGATCAGCGGCAGGCCGTGCTCACCAAACCGGAGGCCGTGCAGGATGGCTCGCACACAGTGCTGGTACAGACTGGCTGCTTGTTCGGACCGGCCAGGAAGATCGTAATAGGAGTCGTCCTCCGCATTGACCGGGCGGCCTTCGAGGAAGTGGACGGGTTCATCCAGCACCCCGGTGTCCCCGGTGGTCAGCACGTAGCGGCTCGTCGCCAATGGCAGCCAGAGGTAATCGTCCGAACAATGAGTGCGCACGCCCCGGCCCGACGGTGGATGCCACCAGTGTTGGACATCCCCCTCCATAAACTGACGAGCCGCACAGAGAAGCAGGTGCTCACGCACGAGCTTAGGCTCGGCGTGAATGAGCGCCATCATGTCCTGCAACTGATCGCGGAAACCGAAGGCGCCCCCCGACTGGTAGTAACCGCTGCGCGCCCACAGACGGCACGCCAAGGTTTGGTACAAGAGCCAGCCGTTGGTCAGCACGTTGAGGGACTCATCGGGTGTCTCCACCTGCACTGTTCCGAGCGTGTGCCTCCAGTACTGCCACACCGTGTCGAGCGCGCCCCGCGCGGCGGTTGACCCCCGGAAGCGATGCACCAGGCTGCTGGCGTCATCAGCGCCTCGCCTTCCTGCTACGCCGAGCCTGAAGATGATCTCGCGTTCTTCGCCATCGGCTAGCCCGAAGGGAACCTGGATCGCGGCGCAGGGATCCAGGCCAGCCCCTAACGTGCCGGACAGCCGCGCCCGAGTCATCGCGGCCGGATTCTTGAGCGTGCCGTTGCGCCCAAGGAATTCAGTCCGGTCGCCGCTTACGGTCCGGGTCCGCAGCATCCACGTCGAAGAAGGCAACCCGGTCGGCGAACTCCGTGTTGTAGGAGTTGCGCGCGAACAGCGCTCCGCTGTCGGGGTCAATTTCGGTGATGACGTGCATGACCGACTTCGGCCTTAGGTCACCAAGCACCCATTCCGCGTATCCGGTGGCGGAGAGTCGACGCGATCGGCCCGACTCGTTTCGCACTTTCAGCACCGAGAACTTGATCGCCGCATCCAGTGCCACGTAAACCCACAGCTCCGAGCGAATGCCGTCTTCCGTGTGCTCGAAAACGCTGTAGCCGAAGCCGTGCCGGCTGACGTAAGGCGTCGCTCCGCGGCTGGGCAGCGGCGTGGGGGACCAGAAGTAGCCGCTCTCTTCGTCGCGGAGATAAAAAGCTTCTCCGCTCGCATCGCTGACGGGGTCGTTGTGCCAGGGAGTGAGGCGGAACTCGTGGGCATTCCCGCTCCAGGTATAGGCCAGGCCGTTCTCTGAGATGACGGTTCCAAAGCGCGGGTTCGCCAGTACATTCACCCAAGGTGCTGGCGTTAATTGGCCCTGCGCGGTCGTAATGATGTACTCGCGCCCATCGGGGGTGAAGCCTCCCAGCCCGTTGTAGAAGATCAGGTCGCGGCGTGGCAGCGCAGTCGGCGCCAGGGACTCGGCGCGGTGGGTGCGGGTCGGCGTGAAGCGGGGTATTAGCATTTTCACTGTGCCGCGACCGTTGATCTGGTCAGCCAGCGCTCCCCGGCTGTCGGTGATGATGGCCCGCGCGACCGTTTGGAACAGGATGCGGTCCTCGTTCGATATCTGGTCGGCAGGTCGCACGAAGATGCCGCCGGGTCGATCTATGACATGGGCTTCGACGCCCGCGGCAATCAACCCCATGATCTGGTCATGGAGTAGTTGCCGATAACCGGCGTGATCTTCGTTCCAGATCACCAGATCTACCGTCAGTCCCTTTAGGTGCCAATACGCGTGGGCTTGCACGAGTTGGCGCACCAGATCGATATTGGTCCGGTCTCCAATCTGCAGCAGCACGATCGGCACATCGCCAGAAATGGCGTAGCCCCACAACCCGGATTGCCCGCGGCGGTTCTGGCTGAGAACACTGGCGTCGGCGCGCAGCGAGGCGTTGGCGTAGATGACCGAGCTGGCCAGACGTCCATAAAGTTGCGCCTCTGCCTCGGTGGCATTGAACTGTCGCAGAACCACCTGGCTGTGGGTCCACGCCAGATCGAAGACGCGATCGGCGAGATGCTGATCCTGGTATTTTTCGACCAGGCCTCAGGCGGCGTCGCGGGTTTCACCGATGCCGGAAACCATATCAATCGTTGCCGATTGTTCCGGCTCGAGTGTCAGCGAAAACCGGATTGCCACGATCGGATCCAGCACTGAACCCTGCCTGCCGCTGAGCATCGCGCCATCGCTCATTGCGTGGGGACCGGCGACAGTGTTGCCGCGGCCGATGAACTGCATGCGGTCCGTTTCATAGGAAATCTCACCGATATCTGCCCCGTGCATGGCCATCAGGTGAAACATCCATGGCGCCCGCTCGTCGCGGGAACGGGGCCGGCGTGTACAGAGGATCGCTCGCTGCTCTGCGGATGATCTCAGTCTGCACAAAGAGATTGCTGAAGGCCGGATGCAGCGCGTCCGCGGCCGGCGCGGCGAGAACCACCTCCGCATAACTCGTGACGTCGATTGCTCTGCGGGTTCTAGAGCGGTTGGTGATAGTAATTCGGCGCAGTTCGATGTCATCCTCGGGCGACACAGCGATTTCCGTATGGGTATCGTAATCGTGGTCGCGGCGGCGAAACTCCGCTCGCCCCTGCGAGAAAATCGCTTCGTAGGTTTCCGCTCGTTTGAGCGTCGGTTGATAGGCGGTTGACCAGAATTCCCCGCTCGCCACATCGCGGAGGTAACAGAACGTGCCCCAGTTGTCGCAGGTACTGTCTTCGCGCCAGCGGGTGAGGGCAAGGTCTTTCCAGCGGCTGTAGCCGCCTCCCGCGTTCGTGACCATCACGTGGTATCGGCCGTTCGACAGCAACTGCACTTCGGGTAGCGGCGTGCTCGGGCTGCTGAAAACCCGCACCGGGGTCTCCGGAACGCTGGCGGTCGTTTGTAAGTCGGACAGCTCGGTGATGTGCGAGTAGAACGCCGTGGTCTTTGGAATTCGCTCCTGAAGCAACAGTGTGGTCGCCTGGAACAACGGGATCTGACTCGAAGCGTTTCTGCATCGGTCGATCCAGGATCAGATAGGCCAGCGAGAGGAAACTCATACCCTTGTGATGGGCCATGAAGGACCGAACCACGGCGCTCGATTGCCCACGTGGTAGCCGGGAAGGCGTGTAGTCGATGGCTTCGTAGAAGCCGAATTCTCCTACAAACCCTTCTGCGGCAAGTCGCTGCAGATTCAGGCACGCCGCCTCGGGCGCCACCATCAGCGCGAGCGCCGAGGCATACGGTGCAATGACTAGATCCTCGCCCAGTCCACGTTTGAGCCCCAGGCCGGGTACGCCAAACGCGTGGTACTGATAGTTGAGATGAACGTCGACCGTGTTAAAGCCGCATTCCGAAACGCCCCATGGTATGCCACGCTGCCTCCCATACTCGATCTGGCTCTCCACGGCCGCCCTATAACTCTGATCAAGCAACGTATTTTCGTACGTCGGCATCACCAGGAGCGGCATTAGGTACTCGAACATGGAACCGCTCCACGACAGGAGCAGTGGCTCGCCGCCGGCGGTCGTAAGCAGGCGCCCCAGGGTAAACCAGCTCTCCTGGGGCAGTTGTCCCTGCGCAATCGCCACGAAACTGCACAATCTCGCCTCCGAGGCCAGTAGATCGTAGTAACTCGCGTCCCGCCGGCGCTCACTTACGTTGTACCCAATAGCCAGCAGATGACGCGTGTTATCGTACAGGAAGGCATATTCCATGCGCGCGAGTTCGCCGGCTTGCAGTGCAAGCCGTTCGATAGCCGCAATCCTCTCTTTGGCGCGGCAGCTGGCTTCCGTGATGAGCGGCCGCAACTCATTCAGCCAGTCGCGCTCCTCAAGTGTCGGGTTCTCGTCGAGCCGATGCTCAATGGTCGGCAGCAACTCCAGCTCAAGTGTTGTTAATTCTCGCAGCGTTGGGATCTTGGCCATGCCGAGGTAGTCGCTGAACCCGCCCGGCGCGACCGGCAGCACTGTCCACGGAGCGAGCAACGTCAGCTCATCGAGCGCGCTCCGGCATTGCCGGGCCAGCGCCTGTGCCCACCACATCGCTTGGCTCTTAGCGTCAGCATTAAGGCCACCGACTACGTCTTCGGCGGCTGTCGCCAGCCGGTCGAGGCAAAGTCGCGCCGCCACCAGCGTGGTTGGCCGAGAAACGTCTACAGATTCCAGAGTCTTCTGAAATCGAGCGAGCGGGGCCAGAGTCGCTCCTCCCGCAGCGTCCACCAGGATACTGAGTGTGTCGCTTAAGCCCTCAAGCCATCGCGCCCCTAGGATTTTGTTATCGGGAAGGGCGAGCAGACCCGGCTGCAAGGTCAGCAGATGGCCCGCGAGGTTTCCGCTGTCCACCGTCGAAATGTAGACGGGTTGCAGCGGTTGCAGCGACTGGGTGTTGTACCAGTTGTAGAAGTGACCTCGGTCGCGTTCCAAGGTAGCCATCGTGCGCAGTGCATTCGCGGTACGCTCAATGAATTGTCCCGCCGAAAGGTAGCCGAAGTCGTACGCGGACAGATTCGCGAGCAATGCAAGTCCCATGTTGGTCGGCGACGTGCGATGCGCGACCGTGGCAACAGGATGCTCCTGATAATTGTCAGGCGGTAGCCAATTATCTTCCGGGCCGACGAAGGTCTCGAAGAACGTCCATGTTTTTCGGGAAATCTTCCGGAGAAAGAGGGTCTGGTCAGTCGTCAATCCCGCTTCGCGGCGAGCGAGTGGCCGGCTGATCCACCAGGTGATAGCGGGTGAGGCAAACCAGAGAACCAGAATAGGTCCTGCAACGGTCAGCGCGACCGGGTTCGCTGCCGTCAGATAGATCGCCGCGGCAGAGGCGATCACGGGGGCGATCCACATTGATCGATAAGAGGCGACGAGGTCCGTGCGGCTATTGCAATCCACGTCGCCCGACGGGTTCCATTCGAGGAGTCGTTGGCGAGTGACCAGCATCCGCCAGACTGTGCGCACAATCGCATCCAGACTGAAGAACGCGTCGTAGGGGAGGCACGCGAGCGTGAACGCCGCGTGGCTCAATTGCCGGCCAGCCGAGCCTACCACGGCGGCGAGATGCTGGCCCAGCAGCACATCGCCTGGCTTTTGAAGCACATTCAGGGCCGAGGTAATCAACGAAGGAATCAGGATGATGCCGAGCGCCGACAAGGTCCAAAACCACGCCGACGACAACCCCGTCCAACCCAGCAGTAACAGCAGGGTCAATGCCGCAGGCACGAGACTGCGGCGCAGGTTGTCGAAAAGTTTCCAGAGTGACAGTCCGAGAGCGGATTCTTCTGGCGGCGTCCGTCCAGGCCGGGAACGCGCGGCAGCAACCACCGTCCAAGCTGCCAATCCCCGCGAATCCAGCGGTGCCGGCGGCTCACGTCCGCGCTGTAGCGCGCTGGATAATCCTCGTATAACTGCACATCGCTCAACAGCCCCGACCGTGCGTAGCACCCTTCCAGAAGGTCGTGACTGAGGATCCGGTTCTCGGGAAAGCGCCCGTTGAGTGCCCGTTCGAACGCATCGACATCATAGATCCCCTTGCCAATGAACGAGCCTTCGCGGAACAGGTCCTGGTAAACGTCGGAGACGGCGCGCGTGTAGGGGTCGATGCCTGGCTCATTCCCGTACAGTCGTGCATAGCGCGACCGGTTCGTGCCAGGCAAGCTTATGGCCACGCGTGGTTGCAGAATACCGTATCCCTCGCAGATCCGCTGCTTGCCCTCGTCGTACCGCGCCCGATTCAGCGGGTGCACCATAGTTCCCACAAACTGCCACGCCGCGTCGCGCGGTAGTTCCGTATCCGTGTCCAGGGTGATCACGTACTGCACGTTCGATAGGACTGCTGTTTCGCCGATGACAAGTGAGAAGCAGTTTTTTGAGCCGCCGCGCAGCAGCGAATTCAAGTCCCCAAGCTTCCCTCGCTTGCGCTCGTAGCCCATCCAGATCCGCTCCTGAGGATTCCAGCGGCGCGGGCGATGAAACAGAAAAAATGTATCGCCCTTGGTTGCACGTCCTCCCATACTTTTCATTCAGCTCTTCGATCCTCTTCCGAACCAGCCGCAACAGCAGGTCGTCCTCCGGAAGCGTTTCCTCGTGCGCGTCGCGAAAATCAGTCAGCAGGCCGAAGTGCAGGTTCTGGTCCCGATTTGCCAGGAACCGGACTTCCAGCGCCTCGACTAGATCCTCGATGTTCTGAGTGCTCATAAGCATCGTCGGGATCACCACCAAAGCGCGCGATTCCGGGGGAATTCCTCCCGAAAAATCCATGCGCGGCAGCGGCTGTGGCGTCACCAGCAACGTCACCAGCCAGTTCACCAGCGCCACCGCCAGTTGACTTGTGCACAGCAGCAAGAGGATGCCAATCAGCGCAAGTGTCCAACCCTGTAACCCATCGCCATGCGCCTTCGCCAGTAGGCTCCCGGTCAAGATCGCCGCCATCAGCAGGATCGCGCCAAGATACAAGGGCAAAGGAAACCGGCGGTTGATTCTCTGCAGAACCTTAGCGGGGGATAGGTGCATCTCCACCATGCTTTCAAGCCGGCGCAATCCCTGGTCGATCAGGTAGAACCCAACATGTGCCGTTCGATCGTCAGCGCCTTGCTTGGTCATGCCCTGCTGTGCCAAGTGGATCGCCTGGCGCGCCACTTCACCCTCGGATAGCCGGCTGCTCTTGGCTATTTTCTCGACGACGTGACGGTAGCGATCACGGGTCGCAAAATCCATCCTGCTGTACACCTCGCCAGGATCTTCGCGCAATATCTGCTCGACCACACTCATCGTCTCGACGAACTCGCGCCAGTTCATCGCCCCCAGCAAGCGGAGACTGCCGATGCTGTTGCTTATGGAGACCTGCTCGGCGGCCTGTTGTTGGTTCTCTAACCGAACCAACTGCTCAATCGTCAGGCCAGACTCAGCGAGCCGCTGTTCGATCCAGGTAAGCGGCAATGCCAAAGTGGGGCTCTGTCCCTGCAGCCGGCGCGCAAGTTCCGCAACAAATGAACTCGACATCGGCGGGTTCGACCGCGCCATGTCCGCGATCACCAAAATCAGGTTCTTCGGGTCCTTCTCGGCGATCTCCGTCATCTGGTCCGCCCAAGCGTCGGCCAGGTTTCGGTCGATCCTGCTGGCGGCGATCCGGGCGGCAACACGTCGGAGATTCTCGATCAGTGCCAGACGCAGCATGATAGGGATTGCCCACAATTCGCCTAACTTCAGGGCGGTGACTGTCTGGTAGGCCGCTACGAAACTGCTAAGAGTTTCCGGATCTAAGCGCCCATCGCCGTGCGAGATCGCCTCCAGCGCGATGTCGTACACGCGCGGAAGCCCCGCCGATGTGCCGTGAGCCAAGCGCGGTAGTTCCCGGCTATAACCCTTTGGCAGATGTCGCTTGGCCGTGCGGATCTGTTCCTCGATCAGATAGAAGTTATCGAGCAACCATTCTCCGGCCGGTGAGATTCGGCGGTTCGCCTTTACCGCCGCCGTTAGCAGGTTGCAGACGCTAATCAGGACCCCTTCGTTCACCGCCAGCCGGGGCAGAAGCTGGTCCGGCGCGCGCCCCGGAGTCAACTGGTGCGAGCCCGCCAGGGTTTTGCCATGCTGCTCCATCTGGGCGTTGCTGAACAGTTCCGAGCGCAGCGGTGGTTCGTCGCCGGCGTACTTTTTTGTCAAGCCGTTACCCCAGAGGTGCGCCTTCACCTGGAGCAAGTTCCCGCGAATAGTCTGGCTGCTCATCTTCAAGTTTGAGATCCCCCGCCTCGAAACGAACCCGTCCCCGGACTTGATGCCCGGGGACCAGTTCACGATGCATCAGTCTCTCATCACTTAAGCCGCATGTCATTCTTAACGGACGTCACGCCACTGACGCTGCGCGCAATGTCGACCGCCTTGTTAATGTCTCCCTTGGAATTGACGAAGCCACTCAATTGGACCACGCCTTTATAGGTTTCGACATTGATCTCGGCCGACTTCAGCGAGGGTTCGTTGAAGATTGCCGCCTTTACCTTGCTAGTAATGACGGTGTCGTCAACATATTCCCCTGTCCCCTCTTGATTTGACGTCGATGCGCATCCCAGCAGAGAAGCCAGAAAAATAACGAAGAAAAACGTAGCGAATCGATTGAATGGTCTCATGGTGATACTCCTGATAAAGGTCTTTAAGAAGCATTTAACAGCATTAACCCCTTCCTTTTGGAAGGGAAGGGGTTCAATCATTTAAGGGGTTAAATCATTTGAAATGCGATTTGAATTGATTCACGGAATCCTTAAGCGCCTCCCAAACATTTTCAACTCCGTCTTTTAGCTGCTCCCAGGAGTCTTCGGTGGCTGCCTTCATGGCCTCTAATTTTGTCTCGCCTTCCTTATATTTAGTGCGCAATGCGCTGATCTGCTCCTTGTATTTTGCCTTGGCATCTTCCTTGGCTTCCTTCGCCTTCGCCTCCAATGCATCAGTCTCTTCGCCCCACTTATCAAGCTGTCGCTTCATTTTTTCCACATAGTCGTCTCGTTTTGACATCTGCTTGCCCCTTCTCTGAATCTTATAATCTGGCAAATCGCCAGGGCTTATGGTGCTCGCTCAGTGCAGGGTTAGCCGTTTTCTACCGAGTCAGGCACCAATTACTTCTTGATTAACTCCACTAAAGGTAAAAATTACCATGACCCACATGGAGGCGTCTGTGCTCTAGCGCACATAAGTATCCAGCAAAAGGTTATTTGACATTTTGAGCCGACGCTACCAACAATTTTATGAACAACCACTTAAAACTGATATGCGCTAAAATAGTGCCGGGTGGTTGCTTGCACTATCGATTCATTTCCGCAAGGATGCGCCGCTTTAGCTGATAGCCTTTTTAGCTTTCTGGGTTTGGAAACCGGCGATGCGCATGTCCCGATTGATTTTGTTCAATAAGCCATACGGGGTACTGACCCAGTTTACCGACAGTGAAGGGCGCGCCACCCTCGCGGACTACATTTGCATCCCTGGCGTCTATGTGGCCGGGCGTCTGGACCGCGACAGCGAGGGGCTGTTGCTGCTCACCGGCGACGGGGAGTTGCAAGCGCGCATCAGCCAACCCCGTTATAAAATGCCCAAGACCTACTGGGTTCAGGTGGACGGTGTGCCTGCTGCCGCTGCGCTGAAGCGGTTACGCCGGGGGATCCAATTGAAGGACGGTCTGACTGCGCCCGCCGAGGCCCGGTTCATGGCGGAACCTGCGGGACTGTGGCCCCGCGATCCGCCGATTCGCCAGCGGGCCGCTATTCCCACCGCCTGGCTCGAGCTCACTCTGCGCGAGGGCCGTAACCGCCAGGTGCGGCGCATGACCGCCGCCGTGGGCCATCCCACCTTGCGGTTGATCCGCTACCAGATTGGTGCTTGGACCCTGGAAGGCTTAAGTCCCGGCCAATGGCGCGAACTGACGGCAGCCTAAAAAATCAGGTGAATTCGTTAAGAGCTTGCTATTCTAATGAAGAAAATTACCTGAAATCCCTGCCATCATTGCCTACGACCGCAAAATGAATGAGTTGGATTTAGCTAAGGAGACCGGTATGAGCAGTCAACAGACCTATGCCCCGGCTTCCTGGACGTTCCTCAGCAATCACGGGCATGTGTTGGTGTGCTTGGCCCATGACCCTACGGCGCGCTTGCGTGATGTCGCCAACTGGGTAGGCATCACGGAGCGGGCTGTGCAGAAGATCGTGGCGGATCTGGAGAGCGCGGGCGTGTTGACGCGCAGCCGGGCTGGTCGGTGCAATCGCTATCAGATCCATCCCGAGCAACCCCTCCGCCATTCGGTCGAAGCCCATCGAACCGTTGGGGCCTTGTTAGCCATGATACTGAGGGATCCTGAAGGGGGCTGAGCAGTCTTATGCTCTGTGCAATTCGACCTCTATAAGGCTCAGTTTCGCGTAAATATTGCGCTCGTCGCGGATGGGCCACCAATCGTAAAGAAAGATCTCAATGGGCCGCCACAAGGCGACCCAGCCGCCGATCAGCAGTCCTTCCTGAATCAGTTTGCTCAAGGGACTTGCCCCCAGATTGCCGATGAGGCCGATCAGACTGAGGCAAGCGAATAAAAACGCCAGTCCAATCATCAGGCTTAAGCGGCCCTGGCGCAGCGTGAGGCGCAGTTTGCGGTCCGTTGCCTGAGCCTTGTACAGGAAATAATGATGAATGGCCCGCTCCAGTTCGTAGTTATTGGGATCTTCAGCGGCGGCCGACGCCAGATAAAACACCAGTTTAAGGGGTGTCTTGAGAGCGAATTCACGGGCGGCCCCGACGATATACGCCTCGGCATCGCTGTCCAGGTCCCGGCCATGGAAGGGGAAGGGATCGAGCGAATTGAACAACTGCATGATGTTGTCGAGGCGGATCTCGATCAGGATCGTGCCGTTCTGACGGTGATAGTGGGGAGACAGATCTTGCATTCGCGGGGCTTGGTGGGGGTGGCACGTTGCGGCAACGGCTGCTCGAATCAGGAGTCCGCGCCCAGGGGTACGTCCTCATAGGCGCTCGCCAGAGACAGATCCAGCCCGGCGCAGGGCAAGGCGAGTACGGTCTGCGGGTCGGTGACGACGGCTGCCTGGCAGTCGTTGTCGCGCCGGTAGCTGGCGCCTGTAATGGCGTAAATCCGGCCGCCAATGTATTCGTGGCGCAGGTCGCCGCGTTCCTCGCTGGTGAGGTACTCGGCGCCGCTTATATAAGCGGAATAGGGTTGAATGACCATTACTGCTCCTTCCGTAAAAACCGGAAATCTGTCCTTATGTTAGCATGTGCTGTTGTATCGCCGTTCCGGCAGCGAAATTTTAAGATCGGCCCTTTCGGCAGCGGCGACCGGGCACGTCTTGCGGGGTTATGGCATGACCTCGGCAAGTACCAGCCAGCGTTTCAGAAGCGCATACGCGGCGCTCGGGCCTTGTAGCTCCTGCTGGGATGGGATTGTTCCAGCATTCACGCAATTCTCAGAACTTTTGCGCCACGAATTTTTCGCTCTTTGAGTTCGAGCAGTGCTGTATTGGCGTCTTCCAGCGCAAACTCTTGGACTGCGGGTTTAAGAGGTATTTGCGCCGCCAACTCCAAGAATTCGCTGACGTCATTCCTGCTGACATTGGCGACGCTCTTGATCTCCTTCTCCATCCAGAGATGGGCAGGGTAATCGAGTTGGATAAGACATGCCTTGTCCGTTGTTTCCTTACGGATGGCATTGATGATTAGCCTGCCGCCAGGCTTCAGGTTCTTCAAGGCTTCGATGATCGGTTTCCATGCGGGCGTCGTATCGATGACGCAATCCAGCTTTTCGGGCGATTCCTCCTCGGTATCGCCTGCCCAGGCGGCGCCCAGTTCCTTCGCAAAGGCTCTTTCCTGTTGGCTTCTGGCAAATACGAAGGTCTTGGAGTGTGGATATCGATGGCGCGCCATCTTCAGTACGATGTGGGCCGAGGCGCCAAAGCCGGTGAGTCCCAGGTTTTGGCCGTCCTGGAGGCCGGTTAATTTGAGTGACCGGTAACCGATGGCACCGGCACATAACAACGGGGCTGCTTCCGAATCCGAGAAAATAGCGGGAATTGGATAGGCGAAGTTTTCCGCAACGGTCATGTACTGGGCGTATCCACCATTCACATCTCTGCCGGTCGCTTGGAAATCGCTGCATAAATTATCATTGCCTTCCAGGCAGTACGGGCATTTTCCACATGCCAGATGGATCCAGGCAACGCCAACTCGTTCGCCAATTTTGAAGCGATTGGCTTTGCTGCCAGTTTCAGTAATCCTGCCGACGACTTGATGGCCAAGGACAACGGGAAAATGCGCTGGCGGGGTGCGCCCCTCGATTTCATCCAACTCTGTGTGACAGACTCCGCAGACCGAAACTCTTATCAAGACCTCATTTGCTTCCGGAACTGGATCAGGCAAGTTCATCAGCTCTAGCGGGGTCTTGTTTTCTTGAAGGTTGCAAAGCTTGCTCAATACCATCGCTTTCATCACGGCCTCGTTTGCTCCGTTCCAAAGGCTTGGCGCCTTTTGCTCATGAGTGTGTGGGTGGTGATTAGGATGCCCACCGGTCTGCGCATCACGCCCGCCTTTGCGAAGGAATCGCAGCCCTGGTTCGCTACTGCCGGTTCAAACGCTATTGTCCCGCCACTGAGGCGGCAGGTCGCTACCCGCGAAGTTATTAGGCACCAGTACGGTATTGCGTGGCGGCGCGGTTTCATTGGCAGCGGGGTAGTCCAGGGTATAGTGCAAGCCGCGGCTCTCCTTGCGAGCCAGGGCGCAGCGGATGATCAGATCAGCCACCAGCGCCAGATTGCGTAACTCGATGAGGTCACCGCTGACGCGGAAGTTACCGTAGTATTCGTCGATCTCGCGCAGCAGCAAATCCACCCGGCTCTTGGCTCGTTGGAGGCGCTTGTTGGTGCGCACGATGCCCACGTAGTTCCACATGAAGCGACGCAGTTCCGCCCAGTTATGGGTAACCACCACCTCCTCATCGGAATCCGTTACCCGGCTCTCATCCCAGGCGGGTAGTTCGCTTGGTATGGATGCGCGTTCGAGTCTGTTGCTAAGGTCTGCGCTGGCCGAGGCTGCGAAAACCAGGCACTCCAGCAACGAATTGCTGGCCATCCGGTTGGCTCCATGCAGGCCGGTGAAGGCGACCTCCCCAACGCCATACAGCCCGTCCAGATCGGTGCGGCCGAACAGGTCGGTGACGACGCCGCCGCAGGTATAATGCGCGGCGGGCACCACGGGTAATGGCTCGCGGGTCATATCGAAACCGTACTCCATACATTTGGCGTACACCGTTGGGAAATGAGACTTGATGAAATCCGCCGGCTTGTGACTGATGTCGAGGTAGACGCACGGTATGCCAAGGCGCTTCATCTCGTGGTCGATGGCGCGGGCAACGATATCGCGGGGCGCCAACTCCAGTCGGGGATCAACATGTTCCATGAAACGGCTGCCATCTGGCAGCAGCAGGTGTCCACCTTCGCCGCGTACCGCCTCGGTCACGAGAAAGGATTTGGCTTGCGGATGATAGAGACAGGTGGGATGGAATTGCATGAACTCCATGTTGGCCACCCGGCAGCCGGCACGCCAAGCCATGGCGATGCCATCGCCCGTGGAACCGTCCGGATTGCTGGAGTAGAGGTAGACTCGGCTAGCGCCGCCACTGGCGAGAACGACATAGCGCGCCCTGAATACCTCGACTTTGCCGGTTTGCCGGTTCAGAACATAAGCCCCCAGGCAGCGATTCCCTGACATGCCCAGCTTGCGGCTGGTAATTAAATCCACCGTGATGTAGTGATCTAACAGGCTAATATTAGGGTGCTGCTGGGCGCGTGCTTCCAGGGTTGTTTGAATGGCATGGCCGGTGGCATCAGCGGCATGAACCACGCGGCGGTGGCTATGGCCACCCTCACGGGTCAAGTGGTAATCAACCGAGCCATCGAAGCGAGCTTCGGTCGTGAAGGCAACGCCCCGTTCGCGCAGCCATTCGATGGTCTCCCGGCCATGCTCGACGGTAAAGCGCACGCTGTCGGGGTTGCATAATCCGGCCCCGGCGACTAGGGTGTCCTGGATATGAGATTCGATGGAATCGTTCGCGTCCAGTACCGCCGATACACCACCCTGTGCATAGTAAGTGCTGCCCTCGGAAAGTGGACCTTTAGCCAGGGCGACAACCCGCGCGACGTCAGCAATGCGCAGGCCCAGGCTCAGGCCGGCCGCACCGCAGCCGATAATCAATATATCGGTGGAATAGCTGTTGGCCATGGCTTGAGAGTGACTCCATGAATAGGTTATCGTTGCGCGGGATAAGCAGCTTCAAGTTGAGCCAGATTTGTCCCGCCAATTCGTCTTAAGCAATATAATCACATTCTCGGCAGCTATGCGAACTAATTGGGAGGGCCTCGGTCTACCTTGTTGGCCGTATGGACATTGCCGGTTTTCAGAAGGGGTCTGCCCGAATGGGCGAACGTAATGTAGACCGGGAACTGGTACAACGGGTTCAGCAAGGCGACAAAAATGCGTTTGATGCACTTGTTCGTAAGTACCAATTCAAAATTATCAAGCTGATATCCCGTTATGTACACGATCCTAGCGAGTCTCTGGATGTTGCTCAGGAAGCTTTTATCAAGGCCTACCGGGCGTTGCCGGGTTTTCGCGGGGAGAGTGCCTTCTATACCTGGCTGTACCGGATCGCTATTAACACGGCCAAGAACTACTTGGTCGCCCAAGCCAGGCGCCCTCCCGGTTCTGATATTGATGCCCAGGAAGCTGAACAATATGAGGGACAGTCCTTACTTAAGGAGTATGAAACACCGGAGCGCTTGCTGCTCAAGGATGAAATCGAGGCAACGGTGTTCAGGGCGATCGATGAACTGCCGGAGGATTTGCGCACGGCTATAACCCTTCGTGAGCTTGAAGGTATGAGCTACGAAGAGATCGCGCAAACCATGGGGTGTCCGATTGGTACCGTGCGCTCGCGTATTTTCAGAGCACGCGAATCGATCGACGCTAAGCTACGTCCACTTTTGGACTAAACTCAGTTTCTGGATAGAGTCATGGCGGATAAAATAGGTGAACAACTGTCTGCACTGATGGATAGCGAATGCGAAGCAGTTGAAGTAGAACTGGCCCTTCGCCGTTTGGCTAAAGACGCAGACCTTAGGGCGCGCTGGCAGCGCTATCATCTAATCAGCGACGCGATGAAAAATAACATCCCGGAAATGCTAGACGCTGATTTTGCCAAGCGCATAAGCAGTAAGATTTCGGCAGATCCTCCCCCCCTGCAAACCAGCTTACCTCACCGCCTACCTTCTTGGTACAAGCCTGTCACGGGTTTTGCGCTAGCCGCTTCGGTGGCGTTGGCGTTGATCGGGCTAAGGCTCAGCCAGCCAAGTGCAACCCTCAAGCCTGAAACGTTGGCTGCCGTCACTGCACCCATCGAACGGCGCACCGACACGGCTGGCAATAGCGTTCTCGAATCGCGCCTCAACAGTTATCTTGTTAACCATAATGAATACGCGTCTATGAATGGCGTACACGGAGTGCTGCCATATGTACGTATGGTTGGTTACGAATCCAAACGCTAAGGGCGCCATGAGTTTCAAGATAAGGCATCTTGCAGCGCTGTTATTGATTGTACTGCCGGTTGAGATAACGAGGGCGGACGCTGGAAGGGAAGAGGCCAAGCAATGGCTGGAACGTATGATTCAGGCGGCCCAGAGCCTCAATTACGAAGGGACTTTCGTCTATGTCCAGGGCCAGAATTTGGATGCGATGCACATTGTCCACAGCGGTGGTCAACATGGCGAGCGACAACTTATGTCCTCCCTCAACGGTTCGGTGCGGGAGGTGCTGGTGGCAGACAACTCGGTCACTTGTCTGCTGCCGAAACAGAAAGTAGCGTTTAGTGCCTCCGCTTACAAGCGCTCACCCTTCCCCATCTCGTTACCACGTGAATTGAGCAAACTGGAAGAAAGCTATCGATTTGAAATGCTTGGTGAAGATCGAATTGCAGGTATGGAAACCCGGATAATCGCCATACAGCCGCGAGACGAATGGCGGTTTGGCTATCGTCTATGGCTGGAGCGCCAAACCGGTCTGGTATTGCGTTCGGCTCTACTCAATGAAAAAGGGGACATTATCGAACAGCTGATGTTCACGAATGTGCAACTGAAGCCAGAGATTGACATGGCCCTGTTGACGCCATCGGCAACTCCCGCTGCGACATTACCGCCAGAAACCAAGAGCGAGGATGAGGCGGTGGCAAAATCGGCCTGGAGCGTTGCCAAGCTGCCCGCAGGTTTTACTCAGATCATGCACAATCGTTTTTCGGCCGCTTCTTCCAGCAAGCATCCCACCGAACATATCGTGTTCACGGATAGCTTGGCGACGATATCGGTATTTCTGGAAGCACTGGACGGCACCAAACCCCTGCTCACGGGAGCTTCTCAAATTGGCGCCATGAATGCCTTTGGTCTGGTAATAGCCGATCACCAAGTCGTTGTGGTTGGCGAGGCGCCGCTAGCGACGGTCCAGATGATAGCCTCTGGCATTCAGTATGCTAAGGGATCTGCCTCTAAATGATAGAAGAACGCGCCGTAGTTATCGAAGCTGGGGAGGATTATGTATGGGTTGAGACCCAGCGTCAGACGAGCTGTGGCGCTTGCAGCGCTAACCAAGGTTGTGGTACCGCTGCGTTGGCCAAGGTTTTGGGAAACCGGCGCGCACGGGTGCGAGCCTTGGCCCGGATTCCCTTGCAAGCAGGTGATGAAGTAATTGTCGGTTTAAGCGAGAATGCTCTCGTCAAGGGGGCCTTCGCGGTCTATATGGTTCCTCTCTTGCTGATGTTGTGTGGTGCCCTGCTTGGAGAGTGGGGATTTACCGCTGCCAATGAGGAGATAGCCATCTTGCTCGGAGCACTGGGGTTGCTGGCGGGGTTTGCCTGGTTGTGGGCCTTCGCGCGGGGAATCCAGGCCGATATCCGGTTTCAGCCAATAGTGTTACGTCGCTTCGTTCCCGCACCTTGGGCATCCGTCCCTGACTGACTCCGACTTCAAAATTATGCGACGGATTAGCGGCCTAATCCGCCCACGTCTTTCCCGGCACGATAGTTAGTTCTGTCAAATGCTTGCCATTCCTTGGCGTCGCGGCAGCGGCGCGATCGGGTAATGGTGGCTGCTGCGTAATGCTTATGGTGACCAAGGAGGATACCCTGACTCTACCCCGCATTCTGCACCGCATAAACCTGCTTTTTTGCAAGAGCATTAATTTACAAGGGGAAAAAGGTTTCCTGTCCCACGGGGACGGAAACCTTTTGTTATTATATCGATGGCCGGTACCTGAACAGTCGGGTGGCTTTACACCTTGGTTTTCACACGCACTACATGCAACATATCCGTAATTTTTCGATCATCGCTCATATCGATCATGGCAAGTCCACGCTGGCCGACCGATTCATTCAGATTTGCGGAGGGCTTAGCGAACGGGAAATGGGCAATCAGGTGCTGGATTCTATGGATCTGGAGCGGGAGCGTGGCATCACCATCAAGGCGCAAAGCGTGTCCTTGCATTACCGCGCGCGGAATGGGCAGACTTACCAGTTGAATTTCATCGACACGCCAGGGCATGTGGATTTTTCCTATGAGGTTTCCCGCTCGCTGGCCGCCTGCGAAGGCGCACTGTTGGTGGTGGATGCCGCCCAGGGTGTAGAGGCGCAAAGCGTTGCCAACTGTTACACCGCGATCGAGCAGGGCCTGGAAGTATTGCCGGTATTGAATAAAATCGATTTGCCCTCAGCCGATCCACAGCGCGTCGCCGAGGAGATCGGTGATATCATTGGCATCGACGCCAGCGACGCTATCTGGGTTAGCGCCAAGACCGGCCTTGGCGTCGAGGACTTGTTGGAACGAATCATCGAGCGTATTCCCCCACCCAAGGGTAATCCCAATGCTCCTTTGAAAGCACTGATCATCGATTCATGGTTTGATAACTTTGTCGGCGTTATCTCCCTGGTGCGGGTCGTGGACGGCCGTATCTGGCCAAAACAGAAGCTCCAGATTTTGTCCACGGGGAGGGTATTTCAGGTCGACAGGGTGGGGTTGTTCACGCCCAAGCGCAATGATCAGCCAAGCCTCGAGACCGGCGAAGTGGGGTATGTGATAGCCGGCATCAAGGATATCGATGGTGCCCCGGTAGGTGACACTTTCACAGAACTGGATAACCCCGCTGACCGGCCCCTGCCGGGGTTTAAAAAAGTCCAGCCGCGGGTGTTTGCAGGGCTGTTTCCCATCAACTCCGAGGACTACGAGGCTTTCCGGGAGGCCCTGCAAAAACTGCGCTTGAACGATGCCGCCCTGCACTTTGAGCCGGAGACCTCGCAAGCCTTGGGATTCGGATTTCGCTGTGGATTCCTTGGCCTGCTGCACATGGAGATTATCCAGGAACGCTTGGAGCGTGAATACAACCTGGAACTCATCAGTACGGCGCCCACCGTGGTCTATGAGTTGTTGACCACGAGCGGCGAGACCTTATACATCGACAATCCCGCCAAGTTACCGCCGGTCAATAAGGTCGCTGAGATCCGGGAGCCGATTATCCTGGCGAATATTCTGGTGCCCCAGGAGTACTTGGGAGCGGTGATTAACCTGTGTATCGAGAAACGTGGGGTGCAGCGCAATCTGCACTTTGCCGGTAAGCAGGTCTCGCTGAGTTTTGAACTGCCCCTGAGCGAAGTGGTCATGGATTTCTTTGATCGTCTAAAGTCGGTCAGCCGTGGTTTTGCTTCCTTTGATTACGCGTTGGATCGGTTTCAGGCCGCGCCTTTGATCAAGCTGGATGTGCTCATCAATGGCGAGCGTGTGGATGCGTTATCCATGATTGTGCATCGCGACCAGGCTCAATACCGTGGCCGGGAACTCACCGAGAAGATGAAGGATTTAATCCCGCGACAGATGTACGAGGTGGCTATTCAGGCTGCCATCGGCAGTCATGTCATCTCCCGTTCCACCGTCAAGGCTCTGCGCAAGAACGTTACCGCCAAATGTTATGGTGGCGATGTGACTCGTAAGCGTAAGTTGCTGGAGAAGCAAAAGGCCGGCAAAAAGCGTATGAAACAGGTGGGTAAGGTCGAGATACCCCAGGAGGCATTCCTGGCGGTGCTGCAAGTCGACAAGAAATAACGTTTTCTGATTCCTGCAACTAACGGTTATAAATGATGCAATTTGATTTCGCCGCCGTGTTAGTGTTACTCGCGTTCATCACTGGCAGTATTTGGGTCTTGGATAAACTCGTCCTGGCGCCGCGCCGAGCTTTGGTCAAGTCAACTGAACAGGGTGCCGGGCAGGAAGTGGAGAGCAGGAAATCCAGTCTGCCCTGGTATGTGGATTTTTCCCATTCCTTCTTTCCGGTGATTGTGGCGGTACTGGTGCTGCGCTCGTTTGTTGTGGAACCGTTTCGTATTCCTTCAGGTTCGATGATGCCGACCTTGCTGGATGGCGATTTTATCCTAGTCAACAAGTTTGCGTTTGGCGTGCGGCTGCCAGTGCTGAATACCAAGATTCTGGACACGGGCGAGCCTCGGCGTGGCGATGTGGCCGTGTTTCGCTATCCCGAGGACCCGTCGGTGGCTTTTATCAAGCGTATCGTAGGATTGCCCGGCGACCTGCTGGAATACCGCGATAAGCGACTCTACGTGAACGGAGCGCCGGTGCCTACCGAGAGCGAAGGGGTTGTCAGCGGCTATGAGCAGCGACTGGAACAACTAGGCGATACGCGCCATCATATACAACTGAGTCAAGGCCAGAACAACCGGTCCTGGCAATATTCAGTGCCAGCCGGTCATTATTTCGCCATGGGCGACAATCGCGACAATAGCCGGGATAGCCGTTATTGGGGCCCGTTGCCCGAACAGAATTTGATAGGCAAAGCCTTTTTAATCTGGATGAATTGGGATTGCATTACTTTTAGGGGCAATTGTAATCGTATTGGAAGGAGCATCAAGTGAGTATGATAGCAAGCAAAGGAATCAGCATATTCGCGATAGCGCGACAGCGCGGCATGACCGTCATCAGCGTCCTGATCATTCTGATCATGATCGCCTTTGTGGGACTGATCGTGATGCGTATTCTGCCCATCTACATCGACTACTTTTCGATCAGGTCCAGCCTTGAGGGCTTGAAGAAGGAACCGGAGATCGAGCGAATGACGCTGCTGGATGTCCAGCAGAGGATACAAAAACGCTTTGATATCAGCTATGTGAACATTATCGACGCCAGGCGTATTAAAGTCCGCCAGCAGGGTAGGGATAAGGTTCTCGAACTTGCCTATGAGGATCGGCGGCCCCTGCTTGGCAATCTGGATGTGATAGCCAAATTCAACGAAACGATTACGTTGCCAGCGACGCAGTGAGCGTACCTATCGTCAAGTTTCATAGTGTTCTAGGGTACGAGTTTCACCAACCGCAATTGTTGGAGGCAGCGCTTACCCATCGCAGCGCGACGGGACTCAATAATGAGCGCCTGGAGTTTCTGGGGGATTCCATTCTGAACTTCGTGATCGCTGGGGAACTTTTCGAGACCTATCCCCATGCGAGCGAGGGGGATTTGAGCCGGTTGCGGGCGACCCTGGTCAAGGGTGATTCTCTGGCCAAGCTGGCGCAGGGTTTGGGGCTTGGCGAGTATCTGCGGCTGGGTTCCGGTGAATTGAAGAGCGGCGGTTTTCGCCGTGCTTCCATTCTGGCGGATGCGCTTGAGGCAGTGTTTGGCGCTGTCTACCTGGACAGCGATTTTGAGACCTGCCGGCGCTTGATTTTAGGTTTATACAAAGAATGCCTGGCCGAACTGCCCGCAGTCGATGAACTCAAGGACCCCAAGACACGCTTGCAGGAATATATGCAAGCCCGCCAGCAGGCGCTGCCCGTGTACAATATCGTGGCGGTGACTGGCGAGCCGCATGCCCAGAATTTTACGGTAGAGTGCAGTATCGACTCTTTGCGCACCGTTGCTGTCGGTACTAGCCGCCGCAAGGCCGAGCAAGAAGCAGCGCGGCAGGCACTGGAACTGATTCATGACTGAATATCCAAAACGGGCGGGCTATGTGGCGCTGCTGGGGCGGCCCAATGTCGGCAAATCGACGCTGCTTAACTGCTTGCTCGCTCAAAAGATCAGCATTACCTCGCCGAAGCCGCAGACTACCCGCCACACTATCCTGGGCATCCAGACGCTGCCGGATACCCAGATCGTTTATGTGGATACCCCGGGGCTGCACCTGAACGCCCGGCGAGCCATGAACCGTTATCTGAACCGAGCCGCTGGCAGTGTCCTCGCCTATGTGCATGTCGTGGTGTTCCTTATAGAAGCCCTGCGCTGGTCCGAAGAGGACGACGCGGTGTTAAAGCGTTTGGCGGCTTTCGAAGGGCCGGTTATCCTCGCCGTGAATAAGGTCGATCGGGTAGCGGAAAAAGCCCGGCTGTTGCCTTTCCTCCAGGAACAGGGTGGCAAGCGGGTCTTTGCCGAGTTGGTGCCTATCTCCGCCCTGAAGGCGGATAACGTCACGGTCCTGGAAAGACTGATCGCCGACTTACTTCCCGAGTCAGATTTCTTGTTTCCCGAAGACCAGGTTACCACCGTCAGCCAGCGTTTCATTGCCGCCGAGTTGATCCGCGAAAAGCTGACCCGCTACTTGCGCGAGGAATTGCCATATGCGCTGACCGTCGGCATCGAGACCTTCGCCGAGCAGCAGTCATTGCTGCGTATCGGTGCGGTGATCTGGGTAGAGCGCCAGGGTCAGAAGCGCATCGTTATCGGTGAAAAGGGCACGACGCTCAAAGAGGTGGGCCGCCAGGCTAGGATGGACATGGAGAAAATCTTTGGCTGCAAGGTCTTTCTGGAGACCTGGGTGAAAGTGCGTGAGGGTTGGTCCGATGACGAGCGTGCCCTTCGCAGTTTCGGTTACCAGGACCAGGATGATCACCAGGCGTGAAGCCTGCCTATGCGCATCGTTCTGCAGCCAGCCTTCGTGTTGCATCGGCGGCCCTATCGCGATACCAGCCTGCTCGTGGAAGTGCTAACCCTGGAGCATGGCCGGATTGGGGTGGTGGCCCGTGGGGTGCGCACCTCGCGGTCGCGAATAAAAAGTATGCTACAGCCGTTTATGCCGCTGCTGCTGTCCTGCGGTGGCAAAGGTGAACTGTTTAATCTGCTGGCGGTGGAAGAGACAGGCCTGGCGGTCCCCATACCGCCAGGCCGGCTGCTGAGCGCATTGTATGTGAATGAACTGCTACTGCGCCTGGTGCAGCGCCATGATCCGCATCCAGGCTTGTTCGAACCCTACCGGCGGGTATTGGAATCCCTGGTAGATGCGGCGGGCGAGGAACAGGCTCTACGCATTTTTGAAAAGCGCCTATTAGCAGAGATCGGCTATGGTCTGCTGCTGGAAACCGAAGCCATGACCGGCGCGCCTATTCTTCCCCACGGCAATTATCGCTATATTTTAGACCGTGGGCCGGTAAACGCCGCCGCGACCGGCACCGGTATCAGCATCTCCGGGAACAGCCTGCTGGCTTTGCGGCATGAGGAGTTTAAAGACCCTGCCGTGTTGCGGGAGGCTAAACGGCTGACCCGTGCGGCACTGGGTGTGCACTTGCAAGGGCGCCCCCTCAAAACCCGAGAGTTGCTTGCGGCAACTTACCGGCGCCATCCCTTGGTTTGAGCCTGCTGTTCTGGTCGCGCAGCAGGGTGCGGCAACCATGATTTCAGCGTTTGATGGACATGCTATGAGCGTAGAGAAAGATATCCTGTTGGGGGTCAACATCGACCACGTGGCAACCCTGCGTCAGGTGCGGGCCAGCCGCTATCCCAGTCTGGTGCAGGCGGCCCTGGAGGCCGAGCGGGCCGGCGCCGATTGCATCACGCTGCATTTGCGGGAAGACCGCCGCCACATCCAGGACCGGGATGTGGAATTGCTGAAAGAACTGTTGTTGATCCGCATGAACTTGGAGATGGCGGTGCGTGACCCGATTTTGGACATCGGGGAACGCATCCGTCCGGCGGATTGTTGCCTGGTGCCGGAGCGGCGCCAGGAGCTGACCACAGAAGGCGGTCTGGATGTGGCGGGACAGTTGTCAAGAATCGCCGAGGCCTGCGCGCGGCTTACGGCGGTGGGTACCCTGGTGTCGTTGTTCATCGATCCCGATGTGCGTCAGGTCGAGGCTGTCGCCCGGACCGGCGCGCCCAAGCTGGAATTGCATACTGGACGCTATGCCGATGCCGCCAGCGAGGCTGCCCGTCTGGCAGAATTGGCACGTATCGAAGCCGCGGTGCGTCGGGGTACGGAGTTGGGTCTTCAGGTCAATGCGGGGCACGGCCTCAATTATCATAACGTCAAACCCATCGCGGCCCTCGCCGCCATTCGTGAACTCAATATCGGTCATGCCATCGTGGCGCGCGCAATCTTCAGCGGCTTGCAGGCGGCGGTAAGGGAGATGAAGCAGCTCATGCGAGACGCACGCGGTTAGCCATGATTTTTGGGATCGGCACCGATATCGTCAGCATTGACCGTATCCGCGCTAGCCTGGGACGGTTCGGTGAACACTTCGCCCAGCGGGTGTTGACTGCGGCGGAATTTCTGGAATTCCGGGCCAGCGTCCATCCGGAGCGCTTCATCGCCAAGCGGTTCGCCGCCAAGGAAGCGGTAGTGAAGGCATTGGGCCTGGGGTTTCGGGACGGGCTGGCATTAAACCAGATAGGCGTGACCCATGATGACTACGGCAAGCCCGCAATAGTGTATAGCGGAAGGGCTTTGGACTGCATTCGGGAGGCCGGCATCGCGGCCAGCCTGGTCAGCATTTCCGACGAACGCAATTATGCGGTGGCGTTTGTCGTTCTGATGGGTAGAGAAGCGCGGGTTTTAACGCCAGCAGGTGATTAATTTCAGTCAACACGGCGTCACATGCCCTGGCCACGACTTCGGGGACGGCGTCTCCCGCCAAAGTGTTCGCCAGATCACGAGTAGTATTGATTAAGGCCGGTGTGCCGCAGTAGCGCGCCGAGCCATGCAGCTTGTGATTAAGTTGCCGCAGGGCTTGCCAATCGCCAGCAGCAAAAGCGTTCTGCAGCACCTCCTTCTGACTGGGCAATTCCTTAAGTAGCAAAATCAGCAACTCGGCGGCGATTCGGGGATTCCCACCAGCAATTTCGGTGGCCAGGTTCTGATCGTATACAGCGGGTTCGTGCGATTTCTGGTTCATGCCGTGTCCTCATTCAACCGTTGGCACGGGGCCGGCTGGGGTTTGTCGGCGCTACACCATTTGTCCAGCATCTTCCGGAGCGCGGCCTCGGTAATCGGTTTTGACAGGTAATCATTCATGCCCGCTTGCAGGTAGTTCGCGCGCTCCTGGTTCATGACATCGGCCGTCAGGGCGATAATCGGCGTGATTTTATTGGGATTATCCAACAGGGCACGGATGCGCCGGGTTACTTCCAAACCGTCCATGTCGGGCATGTGAATGTCCATCAGGATAAGATCATAGCACGCGCCTTGACAGGCATTGAGGGCCTCCATGCCATTGGCGGCTTCATCCACCTGATGCCCCAATTGATCGAGGAAAATACGCGCTAGTTGGCGGTTGATAAGATTGTCATCGGTGAGCAGTACCCTGGCTCTAGCCAGGGACCTACTGGCCAGGCCGTTCGCCTGATCACCGTGATCCGCGTCCTCAGACTGATCTGGGGGCCGTGGTTTCGTATCCAGCAGGGAAAGCACTTCCCGCGAAGTAGGCGGTTTGTTGGCGAAGTAGAGGGTAGGGAATAGCCGGCGTAAATACGGAATCTTGGGGTGTTCTTCATTGATCCCGAGGAGTATCAAGTTACCGCGGTTTGCAATCATGTAGTTGCTTATTTGCGTTAGCAGAGGCTCGGCAGCCGAAGTCATGCTGCTCTCATCGATGATGATGGAGCGCAGTTTACGGGTTTCTGCCGCTGTCCGGGAAAGATAGTCTGCCGCCAGCGTGAAATTCGGGACAAGGTGTGGCTGGATACCGCCAAACTCCAAAATATGAGTGACGGCGCGCGCTGCGAGGGCGTCCCCAACTATCAGTAGGACCGAATCCTTGGGATATTCCCGCTTCTCGGACGTCGGGTCGGCCGACTCCTGTTTGGCCAGCTTCAGAGTAACATCAAATACCGATCCTTTGCCCGGCCGACTTTCCATTTCCAGTCGACCGTTCATCATCGTTACCAGACGCTGGCAGATGGTCAGTCCCAGGCCGGTACCGCTATGTCGGCGGGTGGTGGAGGTATCCAATTGGTGAAAGGCGTTGAACAGGCGCTTCTGGTCGGTTAGTGCGATGCCGATCCCGGTATCGCGAACACTCAGCTTGAAGGTGATGGTCTGCGCTGACTCGCTGACCTTGCGCACCAGGACCTCGACTTCACCGCGATCCGTGAACTTGACGGCGTTGCTGACGAAGTTGGTGACGATCTGAGCGATACGTGAAGCATCTCCCATCAGGTTCGAAGGAACCTCGGGTTCGATATCCAGGATTAACTTAATGCCCTTGTAATGCGCATTGGCGGCGAACAGCAACACGGCATTTTCCACCGCCTCCCGCAGATCGAAGTTGCGTTGGCGTATCTTGAACTTGCCGGCCTCAATCTTCGAGAAATCCAGGACATCGTTGATGATGACCATAAGATTTTCCGCCGACGCCCACAAGGTCTTCAAATAGCCATGCTGAGTGCGGTTGAGTTTGGTTTTGGATAATAGTTCGATAAAGCCCATCACGCCGTTCATGGGAGTACGGATTTCGTGGCTCATATTAGCCAGAAACTCGGATTTGACACGACTGGCTTGTAGGGCTTTTTTGCGGGCGATGTCTAATTCTACCATCTTGATCTCCAGTTCTTCCATGGTCTCGCGCAATTCGGCGGTAGCCTCATCAATCTTTTCCTGAAGCTGTTTATGGGCCGTCTTGGGGAGTTTGGCCCTCCCCTTGATATTGCTTTCCACCTCATGCCAGCCGCTGGCCGACGGTTCTTGAGTTGGAATGTCGTGGTGGTTATCGCGTGGCTCCTTGATGGCTTCGTCCATCCACAGCGGTGGGACCGAGACTCTATGGCTGATGCGTTGCCCTAGGATTCCCGCCAGCAGCAGACAGCAAAAACCAAGCAGTGCACTGGTCTGGATGGTTTCTTGCCGGTGAATCAGCAGCCTGTCGCGGGAGATTGCCAGGCTAACCCGGCCAATGGCAGCAGGCGAGGGCGGACTACCATGAATCTCCAGCGAATTGCGGTGGATCGGGGCTTCGACAGGCAGTAGGGGGAAGCGGGAACTGCTGGCGCGACACTGTTATCCTTGCCAAGGCTGACCAGGCGATTGCCGCTGGCATCCTGAATCAGGACCGCTTTAACGTCGGCTTCCTGGAAAGCCGATCGCGCCAAGGCATTCAATACCTCTTTGTTGCCCGAAGCCACGCCATCGGCGCAGGCAAAGGCCAATTGGTTGGCTATGGTCTGGGAGCGCTCCCGCAAGGATTTCTCGAAGTCCTGAATCCGCGTCGTGATGAGATAAGTCGCCAACACCCCGGCAGTAAGGGCGGCTGGCGCCAGCGTTAGCAATAACAGGCGCGCGCGGATATCCGTTTTCATGTCGATGCCCTCGCCGTGAGATACTGTTAAGGATTTGCAGACTATGCACCGTTGCACTTGACATTATTCCGACGTGCTCGCTTGACCGGGATATATAATACGCGGACAGGAATTTGCCCGCATGGAAACGGATTCCCGCAGATCCTCAAGCCTAGGTAGTCACGGTCCATGAGTAAGTTGACGGATTTTCCCACCATCGAAGCCTTTGTCGGAAATACCCCCCTGGTACGTCTGCAGCGCATTCCCGGCGCTACCAGCAACATAATCCTTGGTAAGATGGAAGGCAATAACCCCGCCGGTTCCGTCAAGGACCGCCCGGCGCTGAGCATGATTCAACATGCCGAGGCTCGCGGTGATATCAAGCCTGGTGGCACCCTGATCGAGGCGACCAGCGGCAATACCGGCATTGCCCTGGCCATGGCCGCGGCCATCAAGGGCTATCGCATGGTGTTAATCATGCCTGCTCACATGAGCGCCGAACGGCGCGCCGCCATGCGCGCTTTCGGCGCGGAGATCATCCTGGTCAGTGAGCAGGACGGCATGGAAGGTGCCCGAGACCTGGCGACGCACATGGAAAGGCAAGGTAAGGGCAAGGTCCTGGATCAGTTTGCTAATCCGGACAACCCGCTGGTGCATTACGAGACGACCGGTCCGGAAATCTGGCGCGATACCCACGGCCGACTTACCCATTTTGTCAGTTCCATGGGCACAACAGGCACCATCATGGGGGTTTCCCGGTACTTGAAGGAGTGCAGTCCCGCCGTTCAGGTCATCGGGGTACAGCCCACGGATGGCTCCAGCATACCCGGTATCCGCCGTTGGCCGGAAGAGTATCTACCCAGTATCTACGATGCGTCGCGGGTCGATCGAGTGATCGATATCAGCCAGGCGGAAGCCGAGGCGATGACCCGGCGTTTAGCCAGGGAAGAGGGCATTTTCGCTGGGATTTCCGCCGCTGGCGCGCTGGCGGCGGCGCTCAAGTTGTCCCAGGAGGTCACCCAGGCAATGATCGTCTTTATCGTCTGCGATCGTGGCGACCGTTATTTGTCCACGGGTGTATTTCCCGACAACTAGACCGTGGTCTGCTAGATGATGAACGTGTTCGTTTTTGATATCGAAACTATTCCCGACGTGGCCGGCGGCCGGCGGCTTTATAATCTACAGCACCTGACGGACGCGCAGGTGGCCGAGGTTATGTTCCAGAAACGCCGTCAGGAGGCAGGCACTGAGTTCCTGCGCCCGCATTTGCAGCGAGTGGTGGCTATTGCCGCCGTGCTGCGCACCGCAGACTGGTGCCGGGTCTGGTCGCTGGGAAATCCGGAAGCGCTGGAGGGGGAACTCATTCAGCGTTTCTTCGACGGGCTCGCCAAGTACACACCCACCCTGGTGTCCTGGAACGGCGGCGGTTTCGATTTGCCGGTGTTGCACTACCGTGCCTTGCTGCACGGTGTCAGCGCGCCTCGCTATTGGGAGGCCGGCGAGGGTGACAGCGGCTTTCGCTGGAGTAACTATATCAGCCGTTACCACTGGCGGCATATCGATCTGATGGATGTGCTGTCCGGCTATCAGCCCCGCGCCGCGGCCCCTCTGGATGAAATCGCTACGCTCCTGGGATTGCCGGGCAAACTGGGCATGCATGGCTCCAAGGTATGGCAGCACTATCAGGATGGAGACATCGCAGGTATCCGCGCGTATTGTGAGACCGACGTACTCAATACCTACCTGGTTTATCTGCGCTTCGAGTTGCTGCGGGGCCGCTTGCAGGCGGCTGAATATCTTCGGGAATGTCAGCTGTTGCAGAGTATTTTGTCCGTCGAGGACAAACCGCACTTCAAGGAATTCTTGCGAGCCTGGGAGCTTGCTATGCCGCCGCCCAACTCCCCCCTCCCCAGCCCATCCCAAGGATTGCCATGACTCGATCGCGCCGACGAGCAAGACCGCCGGAGTATTTTACCGTGCGTGTAGATGCGCTGGCCCACGATGGCCGGGGAATTGCCCGCCTCGATGGCAAAGCTGTCCTGATTCATGGCGCGTTGCCTGGCGAGGATGTGCGCTTCCAGCGGACCGCCCGCCATGCCGGCTATGACGAAGGCGCTGTGGTTGAGGTCAGCAATCCCGCCCCCGATCGGGTGGAGCCACGCTGTCCCCACTTTGGCATATGCGGCGGTTGCAGCTTGCAATACCTGGAGGGAGGCAAGCAGATCGCCGTTAAGCAGGCATGGCTGCTGGATAACTTAAGCCGCATCGGTAAGGTCAGGCCCGAGCGGATTCTGGAACCTTTGCTCGGCCCTCTCTGGGGCTATCGGCGCCGGGCTCGCCTTGGCGTTAAGGATGTGCCCAAGAAGGGCCGGGTACTGGTAGGTTTCCGGGAACGCGCCAGCACCTATCTGGCTGACCTGCGGCGCTGCGAGATTCTGGACCCACGCCTAGGCGGACTGCTGGAGGAGTTGACGCAAGTGGTTGAAAGCCTTTCCATTCGCCAGCGGTTGCCGCAGATCGAGGCGGCGGTGGGCGATGCGGCGCTGGCACTGAATTTCCGCGTCCTGGCGGCGCCGAATGATGAGGACAAGACCCGGCTTGCTGCGTTCGGTCAACGCCATGACATCCAGATCTATCTGCAATCCAAGGGTCCGGAGACCACCGCGTTGCTGTGGCCAGAGCAGGGTAGGTTAAGCTACCGCTTGCCCGCTCAGCACCTGGAGTTGGAATTTCAGCCTTCTCACTTCATCCAAGTCAACGCCGCGATCAACCGGCAGATGGTTGAACAGGCCATCACCCTATTGGATTTGCAAGCGGATGAGACAGTATTGGATTTGTTCTGTGGTCTTGGCAATTTTACCCTGGCCATGGCGCGCTCCGTTCGTTTGGTGGTGGGCGTGGAAGGCGAGCAGAGCCTGGTGGACTGGGCACAGCGCAACGCCGCCCGCAACGGCATCGATAATGCGCGTTTCTTCGCCGCTGACCTGGCTGCGGAGGCGACGGCGCAACCCTGGCTGCGGCGGGGTTACGACAAAGTTCTGCTGGACCCGCCGCGCTCGGGCGCGCTGGCGATAATGGCCTCAGTGGCAGCCTTGGCGCCACGGCGGGTGGTCTATGTATCCTGTCATCCCGCCACCCTGGCCCGCGATGCCGGAGAGTTGGTACACCGCTTCGGCTACAAGCTGCTCAGCGCGGGGGTCATGGACATGTTTCCTCATACCGCCCATGTGGAATCCATTGTCTTGTTTGAACGGCAGCAAACCATGCCTTAGGAATTGGGCTGCACCGGCTTCATGCGGGTCTTCATGGAGCCGTCGCTGGATTGGCCCAAACGCTGCTGGTAGATGGTGGCGTATTCCATGACCCGCTTGACGTAAGTGCGGGTTTCCTCGTAGGGAATGGTTTCCGCCCATAGATCGGCTTCCTGATCCCCCTGGTTGGGCAGCCATTGCGTGACGGCATCGAGTCCCGCGTTGTAGGCGGCGGTCGCCAGCACAGGGTTACCCTGCAATTTGTCCAGGGTATAGCGTAAATAGTGTGCGCCCAACAGAATATTGGTATCGGCTTGGAGCAGGGCGTAGTTGTCGGGCAGGCTGAGTTGCAGATCCCTGGCAATGCGCTGCCCGGTCGCCGGCATGAGCTGCATGAGCCCAAGAGCGCCGGCCGGGGATTTGACATCGCTCTGGAAAATGCTTTCTTGCCGCATGACGGCGTAGATCCAGGCGGGATCGATATTTTCGCCCTGCGCCCGGGTGAATACCTGGTCGCGGTGTGGCAGTGGGAAACGCAGCTCCAGATCATCCCAATAACCGGTGCGAGCCAGCGTGAGAATGGACTGGTCGTGCCAGCCCCAACGGTGGGCGAGTTTGGCGGCCGTCTTGAGATCGTCATCAGTCAGGTTGCGGATGGCATAGCCCCATTCCCCACGAGCCTCCCAGCCGCGGCCGAGCAGATAGAGTTCCCGTGCCCGCTGCAGGCCCGGCAGGCGTTCCTCCAGAGCATCCAGTTCCTCGGGCGGTACCTGCAAGGGGACATCGTTGATTTGGTAGGGCCGAGCCAACCGGTCCGCCGCGAGGAAACCATGGTAGTCGCGTTTGCCGGCCAGTTGCGAGTAGATGGCCTGAGCCCCGCTTTTATTGCCGAGGGCTTCCAGGGTTCGGGCTCGCCAGTATTGCCATTGTGCCACCTCACTCTCCTCGGGTGACAAGGCATCCAGCCACTTGAGCGCCAGGTTCCAATCGCCCCGTCGCAGGCTGGCCCGCACCCGCCATTCCCGCACCGCGGCGTTCACCTGTTGCGGTGGCAAGCCGGTCAATCGGGTCAGGCCATCCGGCTGACCGCGACTGGCCACGAACAGGGCAAGTGTGCGCTCCAACTGAGCCACCTGGTCTTCAGGCAGGCGGTAACGCTGCTTGAGGACATCCAGGGCAGCGGCCGCGGTCACGGAATCACTGCGGCTCCAACGCTGCAAGCCATGGATCAGGATGTTCGACGTGTGCGGATTATTGTTGGCAAAGCGGCCAGCCTCCAGGATAAGCCGGGGATTTTCGTCGACCTGCAGCCAGAGTTCGGCTATGGCCCGATCCACGGCGGCTGGCAACAAACCTTGCAGATAGCGGGCCAGGCGGCGCTCACCCTTGGCCATGGCCAAGTCGAAGCGCTGCCAGGTCCGCTCGACGGTCAAGCCGCCCCGCTCCTGCCACAGCTTGAACAGGGGATCGCAGGCATCCGGCAGTGCGGTAGCGCTCATCCAGAGTTGCTCAAGCGCCTGCAGCGCTTCATCCACCCGATCGGTGTTGAGCAGGGCCTGGCGACGCCAACATTCGATCGCCACATCCCCGCCGGGTTGATAGTCCTGCAGAAATTCAACCCAGCGTTGCGCCGATGCCAATTGTCGCAGCCAGGCGGGGCGCAGGCGTCTGGCCAGGGGGGAATCAGGGTAGGTTTTGAGAAACGCCCGCACGTCGGCGGCAGGCAACTGGTCGAGGCGCCGATCCAGATCCCGGAAGATCAGGTAAGGAAAGAGCGGATAATCCCTGAATTCGCTGATAGAGACCGAATCACCGCGTTGTAAGGCGTTATCGGCGGCTTGAAAAGCCAGTCGCTGGATGCCGAGATCGGCACCCGGGACGATGCTGGCATGGAGGGTCGTGATGGCCAAAAGCAGGGCTGGCCAGCAAACTCTTGGGAAAGCCATCCGCTATACCGGTAACTCGGCACCCACAGCGAAAGGCCAGGAAATGCTGGCAAGTGACATCAGGTAATCAATTGATCCGCCGATAGGAATTGTAATAATTCAGCACCCGGGTGACGTAGATCTGGGTTTCCTCGTAGGGAGGGATGCTGTTACCGTAACGTTCTACGGCGCCCTCGCCGGCATTGTAGGCAGCCACCGCCAGATAGGTATTGTTAAATCTGTCGATAAGCCAGCGCAGGTAGCGGGCCCCGCCGTGCATGTTGGCGATGGGATCGAAGGGATCTTGCACACCAAAGCGCCTGGCTGTGTCTGGCATAAGTTGCATGAGCCCCATGGCGCCTTTGTTGGAGACCGCCGACGGGTTATAGGCCGACTCGGCACTGATCACCGCGTGCATCAAGGCTGGGTCCAGGCTGTATTGCGCTGCGATCTGGGTGATGTCCTGGGTATAGCGGTTGCGATTCACCTGATTGATGACGGATGACCGGGTCCATTGCCGGTTGCCGTAGCGGGCGCCATACAAGATCGAGTTAGCCCCTAATTTGATAGGCCCGGTTGGCGCATAACTCGAAGGAGGCGGTTTTGGCGCGCTGTATTTGGGGGTGGTCATGACCCGTGTGAGCTTATAGCGGGGGTCATTCGTGGGAATGTTGGTGAGATAAAGGCTGCCTCCTTTCAGATCTTTGTAGTAGTAAATATCGGCGTTACAGGGAGCAGAGAAGGGTAACAACGCCGCTAACATTAACAGATGTCGTTTCATGAAAGAATGCATACCTTTGCGAGCCTCATGGTGAGATCTGAATGTGTTTGCACAGGCCTGACAAGATTGTGTGCCACCTTGGTTCCTGGAAGGCTGCGCAGCCGTGAACCTTAGATATTCTTCCAGTGTCTCATGAGCTTGTCGTCTATCCAAAGATTTTCTCCGGATGATGGAGGATTTTCTGGATTATTCCTAGCAGATCGGAGCCCGGGTATCTAAAAAAGCCTTTCGCAACAATTCTCCGCACCAGCCCTGGCGGCTTACCCAAGCGGGTCTTGTCATGCAACCAAGACCCGGAAACCATGCGCTTTTGCTATAATTATTGCAATTAGTACTGCCATTTTCGAAATAATTATAGGTAATAATATAATGACGGGAATACCTGAACAGCAAGCCTTCGTCACTGCGGAGGTCCCGACCACCAGATCCAGGGCTGGCCAAGGCCGCGGTAAACCCCTTGAATCCACTGAACATTCAGATCTCCCGGAGGGGGATGACGCTAGTGCTAAAGCGGCGTTGCCAACCTTCGACCTGGATTCACCGGAGTGGTATCTGAACCGAGAGTTGACCTGGCTGGCGTTCAACCGCCGGGTTCTCCATGAGGCTCAGGATGAGCGCGTGCCCCTGCTGGAACGCGTGAAGTTCCTGGCCATCGTCAGTTCCAACCTCGATGAGTTTTTCATGAAGCGCATCGGTGGCCTCAAGCAGCAAGCAGGGGCCGGCGTGCGGGAACTCACCGTGGATGGGCGTACCCCTCAGCAGCAACTTAGTGAGTGCCATGCAGTAGTGCGGGCACTGGAGGAACAGCAGCGGCTGCTGGCGCGCGAACTGCACGTACTGCTCATCCAGCAGGGTATTCGCATCAGCAGTTATCGGCGCTTAACCCCAGAGCAGCAGTCTGTGATGCGGGAGCATTACCTGAAGAATATCTTTCCCCTGGTAACTCCCCTGTCCATGGACCCCGCGCATCCCTTCCCGTTCATCTCCAATCTGTCTCTCAATCTGTTGGCGACGGTGCGTTACGCCAATGATGATCACAGTGCTTTAGTGCGTATCAAGGTGCCTATTGGCTCGGGGATAACGCGCTTCCTGCGGGTAAGTGAAGATGCGCTGTTCGTGCCGCTGGAAGATGTGATCGCCAATAATCTGGATCTGCTATTCCCTGGCATGGTAATAGAGGCTTGCGAACTTTTCCGAGTGACTCGTAACGCCATTACCGACAAGTCCGAAGAGCAGGCCAACGATCTCCTGGTGATGATCGAGTCGGAACTGCGGGACCGTAAGTTCGCACCCATCGTGCGCCTGGAAGTGATCAAGGGCATGGATCCAGTGCATCGGGGCATGCTGGCCGCTGAATTGGGGCTGGATGAGGAAGCCGACGTCTTTGAAGTGGAAGGGATGCTGGGGTTGCGGGATCTCTTTCAGATTGCCGCCATTGACCGGCCGGATCTCCACGATCCGCCGCACCATCCTCTGGATCACCCGAAACTCATCGGTGCCCCCAACATCTTTCACCTGATCCGGGAAAGTGGTTCCATCCTCTTGCAACACCCCTATGAATCCTTCGTCACTTCGGTGGAACGCTTCCTTAAAGAGGCCAGCCGCGATCCCAAGGTGCTGGCCATCAAGATGACGCTGTACCGGACGTCCGCGGATTCCAAGATCATCCAGTATCTGGTCGATGCCGCGCGCAACGGCAAGCAGGTGGCGGTGGCGGTGGAACTCAAGGCCCGCTTCGATGAATTCGCTAATATCCAGTGGGCGAATCGCATGGAAGAAGCCGGTATCCACGTGAGTTACGGGGTGCTGGGGCTGAAGACCCACAGCAAGGTGATTTTCGTGGTGCGTCAGGATTATAACGGTCTGCGCCGTTACGCCCACATCGGCACCGGCAATTACCATTCCGGCACCGCCCGTCTATACAGCGACCTGGGAATGCTGACCTGCGATCCCGTGCTCGGCGAGGACCTCACCGAGTTTTTCAATTACGTCACCACAGGCTATGTGCCCAAACGCAATTACCGCAAGTTATTACCGGCACCCAAGCATTTCAAACCCGCGTTACTGGCTAAGATCGAGCGCGAAATCGCTGTGCACAAAGCGTCATCGCCGGGTCTCATTCAGTTCAAGATGAACGCTCTGGAAGACAAGGAAATCACCGCCGCCCTCTACCGGGCTTCCCAGGCGGGCGTAATAGTGGATCTGATCGTGCGTGATACCTGTCGCTTGCGTCCCGGTATCCCTGGACTCTCGGACAATGTCCGGGTCGTCAGCATCGTTGGGCGCTTCCTGGAACATAGCCGCATTTATTATTTCCACAATGACGGCAACGAGGAGTATTGCATCGGTTCCGCCGACTGCATGAAGCGCAACCTGGAAAGCCGCGTGGAAGTGGTGGCGCCGGTGGAGGCCCCCGAATTGCGTGAGAACTTGCGGCAAATCCTGGATGTGCAGTTGAACAGTCAGCGCAGCGCCTGGGATATGCAGCCGGATGGCGACTATCGCCAGCGCATGCCCGGTGAGGGTCAGGACAGCCGGGGTGTCCAGGAGATCATGATCGATCTGGCGCAAAAGCGCCAAGAGGTGGCCCGGCGGCTCAAGAAGCGCAAGCCTAAAGGGACGGCCCCCCGCCGCTCAAGCGGCGGCTGATCCTTGCCCCCCGTAATAGCTCCAGGATCCACCAGCGCGTATAGGGAGACGGCGCTACGCTTATGCCTGCTACCTGTGGATGTGCCTGGTCTCCTGGCTGAGCTGCGGCTACGTGGTTCGGTCGGCACCCCTGCGCGCCTGCTGGCTATTTTTTATGATACCGACGAACTGGCACTGTGGCGGCATGGCTATTCGCTCAGCACGCGCCGGGCGGGTGGGGCTTGGGCGCAGGCAGTCAACAGTGACGGTCGTGAGAGTTTGCAACACCCCGAGACGGTGCAGGAAATCGAGAGCCGGGTGGTGGACCGCAGTAAGCTGCCCGCCTATGGCAGGGTTGGCAAGCAACTGGATAAGCTGCTTGCAAAGCGAGCCGTGGAACCGATCTTCGAGGTGGAACTGCAGCGTTCCGAGGGGGGCTGCGTCCTCGCCCATGGAACCCGGGTAGCGGTGACCCTGGACCAGGGAGAGATAAGATCCGCCGGGCGTCTGGAGCCGGTCCATGTGGTGGAACTGCGGCTCGCGGAAGGCGCGTTGAGTGATTTTTATGCCTGGGTACTGGCCTTGGCGCAGCACCGAGCGCTGCCATGGGAAACCACCGATCCGGTGACCCGCGGTTATGAATTGGCGGCGGCTACGCCGGTCATGCACCATAAAGCCACCGCCATTGTCCTCGCAGACGACAGCCGCAGCGAGGATGCGTTTATGGCCATCGTGCATGCCTGCCTGCTGCAATTACGGTTGAATCTGGCCGCTACCCGCGCGGGCCACAGTGAAGGGGTCCATCAAATGCGGGTGGCGCTGCGGCGGCTGCGTTCCTGTCTGAAGGTGTTTCGCCCGCTCATCCCACGGGAGGCCAGTGTCAACCTGCTGGAAGATTTGCGCTGGCTGAATGGCGTGCTGGGTCCGGCCCGGGACTGGGATGTCTTCATGGAGGAGGGCATGGCGCCTGTCTTCGTCCGCTTTGCTGACCGGCGTGGTTTGCAGTCCCTGCAGGAGCACGCGGACGCTATCCGCCAAGCCCGTCGCCAGGCTCTGTATCAGGGGCTGGCGGAGCCGCGTTACCACCGCCTGATCCTGCGTCTACAGGGTTGGCTTGCTTGCAGGGACTGGCGGCAAAGCCTGTCCGCAGCTCAGCAGGAGGCGCTTGCCCATCCGGTTGTCGAATTTGCTACCCAGTTGCTGACCCGCGACCATCGCCGGGTCGTTAAGCGCGGCGCGGACTTCGTCCGTCTCGGCCGCGAAGAACGCCATACCTTGCGCATCCGCATCAAGCAGTTGCGCTATGCACTGGAGTTCTTCGCCAGTCTCTACCCGGGCCCCACGGTGGATGCCTATGTGAAAGCGGCTGCCAGCTTGCAGGATAGCCTGGGCGCGTTGAATGATGCAGTGGTGGCGGAACGCCTGCTGGACGAGGCTGGGCTGGGGCGGGCAACCCCTACCCGGCACCTGATCGAAGGCTGGTATGCCTGCAATGTGCACCTTCATGAGCGGCAGTTTATGGACCTCTGGAGAGGCTTCATGACTTGCAAACCGGCCTGGCAAGCGGATTGAGAAACGGCTTGTTGCGCCAGCCAGCCGGGGGACCCGCTTCGGAAAGTGCCCGTGTAGTTTTCGTTTTGTTGACATCATTTTGTGATTTACTTCATTATCTCAACCCTTTCAGACCAAGTATTGGCGGCAGGTTATGAGGTTGGCTTATATCGATACTCCTCTCGATAAGGGTGGAATGATGTCAATGGTGGACCGTGTGGTGCAAATCCTGTCGGCGATCCTGCAACTGGATGAAAGTGTGACTGCCGGTATGACCGAGTCATCGCCTATTCTTGGCAGTATTCCTGAATTTGATTCGATTGCCGTTGTCATCCTGATTGCCGCCCTGGAGGATCAATTTGGCTTTGCCCTGGATGACGATGAGATCAGTGCCGAACTGTTTGATACGGTTGGTACCCTGAGCCGGTTCATCGAGCGTAAGCTACAACTATCAGGTTGTTAGCAATTCCATGAGTTGGCCCTGTTCTGGCTGGGTAGCCGGCTTTAGATGCGGGGCCAGGAAACCGGGAATGCGCTGTTCCAGCCAATACCCGGCTTGCCATGGAGAGGGCCCGCTTACAAAGCCTACATGACCGCCGTAACGGCTTAGCTCCAGGACAACGCTAGGGGACAGTTCCGACGCCGTGGGTATGGCGGCGGGCAGCAGAAAGGGATCATCGAAGGCGTGCAGGATCAGCGTGGGTACTCCTATGCCGTTAAGATACTGGCGGCAACTGGCGCGGGCGTAGTAGTCCGTGACACCGGCATAATCGTGCAAGGGAGCGGTAATGCTGTCGTCGAAGACATAAAAGTCCCGCAGCCTGGCCACGTCTTGGAGGGGAACCGGCGGATTTTTCTGGGTTTTGAACTTGCGCCGGTAGCTTGCCTGTAGATTGCGCAGCAAATAGGCCTGATAGAACCTGGAAAATCCTTGCTGCATGCGGTGGGCCGCCGCGTCCAGCAGAAAAGGCACCGACACCGCCGCCGCCGCTTGCAGAGGCGCCGCCGCACCCGCCTCCCCCAGCCACTTGAGCAGGACGTTGCCGCCTATGGAATAACCCACGCAGGCCAGCGGGGTGGTGGGTTCGCGCTGGCGTAGCACGCTGATGACGTAGGCTAGATCGTCGGTGCCCCCGGCGTCGTAACTGTGGCGCAAGCGGTTGGGTTCGCCGCCGCAGCCGCGAAAGTGCATCACCATGCCCCGCCAGCCGTGCCGCGCCACCGTGGCCAGCAATCCTCGCGCATAGCCGGAATCGCTGGAACCTTCCAGCCCATGGAGGACCACAACAATGGGACCCATTTCCCCCATGGTCCAATCCAGGTCCAGGAAATCGCCATCGGGCAGTTCCAGACGCTCGCGCCGGGTGACGGGTCGGGGTGCGCGCCGGACCAGAGCGGGCCACAGGGTTTGCAAATGGGGGCCAGGCAGCCACCAGGCGGGGCGGAAATCAGTTTCACCAATCATGTTCATGAGCGAGTCATTGTAATCATGCATAGTTTAAATAACATTCTGAATTTGCTAGGTTCCATCGTGGCTTCGAGCCTGCGTTTGTGGGGTGGGACCAGCGCTACTCTGCCTCCATTGCGCCCGCAGAAGACCCTGGAACTCTATGATATGGAAGGTTGCCCCTGCTGTCGCCTGGTACGGGAAGCACTGACCGAACTCGATCTGGAGGTCATGCTTTATCCCTGTCCGAAGGGTGGCGCACGGTTCATCGGCAGGCTCGAGGAACTGGGCGGCAAGCACCAGGTGCCCTATCTGGTCGATCCCCATACTGGTGTCGAGATGTTTGAATCAAAGGATATGGGTAATTATTCGTGGGAGACTTATGGATAAATCATCCGGCATGGCGGCGCGTGCTCAGTTCAAGAATCAATGGCATAAGGGCCTTTGACCGTGCTTGCTTATATATTGTATCTGGGACTGTTGATGGAACTCGTGCTCTACAGCGTGAGCGGTGTGCTGTTGTGGCAATATGGAGAGCTGAGGCCATGGTTGGCCGTGCTGATGGCCCTGGGGTTAGCGCTAGGGGTTCGTGCCCTTATCCTGGTGGTTATGTTCTGGTATGCCTGGATCCACCGGGCCGAACGGCCAGCGGAGATGCGGATCGGATTTGCGGAAGTCATGAGACTGGTTCTAGCGGAGTTCAGCGCGCTGTTGGTTTTATATGGCGCCTTGCAGCCCCTGGAAAGATGGTTGAGGCAGCATCGTCATCCCCAGGGTAATCCCCACAGGAGCTTGCCGGTGCTGTTAATCCATGGCTACTTTTGTAACGGGGCCTATTGGTGGGCACTGGCAAGGTACCTGCAAAAGCGCGGTATCGATAACGTGTTCACCATCAATCTGGAGCCAGTGTTTGGTAGCATCGACCAGTACGCCGAACAGGTGGCCGACCGGGTAGAACAACTCTGCGCGTTGACCGGCGCACAGCAGGTCATCCTGGTGGGGCATAGCATGGGAGGATTGGTAGCGCGTGCCTATGTGCATTGGTTCGAGGGCAGGCACCGTGTCGCAAAGATCATCACGCTGGGTTCGCCACACCATGGCACCGAGTCCGTTCGGCTGTCGCCAGTCAATGGCCGGAATGTTCGGCAAATGCATCGAGGCAGCCGCTGGCTTGCCAAGTTAAACGCAGCGGAAAATCATCCCTCGCCGGTGCCGATTACCTCGATTCACAGCTACGATGACAATCTTGTCGTACCCCATGATAGTTCGGTGCTGAACCATGACCATGCCAAGAACATGGCTGTCGCCGGGGTGGGGCATCTGGCCATGGCTTTCTCCAGAAGATTGCGGAAACTAATATACCAGGAAATTGTAGAAGTGGGCGGCGGCTGATGGCCCTGAACGGGTGTTAGGGTCATCGTGCCGCCGGGAAGCATGAGGGATTTTCAAGATCAGCCTGGCTTTGGTCCGTGCGCTCCCTACCAGGGATTGCCAAGGCGTTTTTTGCTTTTGCTTCAGCATGTAAGTGGATTGCTGGCCGGCAGCCTCGTTACCTATGTGCGAACCCTGCCAGCAGAGCGGAAACATGGCTTGCAGTGCGGCGGTGTGCGCCTCTTGGCGCTGCTGGTTAAACCGTTCCTTAACCCGGAAATCGCCAGCCTGCCATTTCCCTGCCAATTACGGCGGAGATTGGAAATGGCGGGACCTACCTATATTAAGTTTGGGCAAATCATGGCAGTTCGCGAGGATATGCTGCCTAGCTCGATAACGAATGAGTTGCAAAACCTTTTTGAGCGTCTTCCGGAAGTTCCTTTTGTACAAATTCGCGCCATTATAGAAGGTAGCCTGCAACAGCCGGTTGAAGAGTTGTTCAGTCGCATCGATGAACGCCCGCTGGGGTCGGCGTCTATTGCTCAGGTTCATCTGGCCGAGACTAAACACGGCGACAGGGTCGTCATCAAGGTTATCAAACCCGGCGTTCGCAAAGCCATGCTGGCCGAGCTTAAACTGCTGCAGATTCTCAGCTTCTGCTTGCAAGGGGTGATACCCCGGTATCAGCCCAGGCAGTTGATTGAGGAGTTTTGTGCCTATACCCAAAGGGAGATAGATTTCACCTTTGAGGCCGACAACAGTGAGATTTTCGCGATGAATTTCCGCGCTATGCCCGCGGTGGTTTTTCCAAAAATTTATCGCGCCCTGAGCACTGATAACGTGCTGACGATGGAGTTCTTGGACGGTTTAAAGCCCACGTCGTCGCTTACCCATGAACTCAGTGAGGAAGCGCGGATAAGGATCGTCGATCTGGGCGCGGACGCGATTCTCCGGATGCTTTCCCAGCACGGTTTTTTCCATGCCGACCTGCACGCAGGCAACCTGATTATATTACCGGGTGAACCTATCCGCCTGGGGTTCATCGACCTTGGCATGGTAGGGCGTTTTGAGGATGAGACAAGGTGTCGCATGCTCTATTACTTTCATGCGCTGGTGAATGGCGACATCGTGTGGGCAACCAAGTATCTCAGCGAGCTCGCCAGGGTAGGCACGGGCAGCGATATCCAGGGTTTCCGGCGCGCGGTGATGGATTTATCACGGCGGTTCGTCATGCATTCGGCGCAGGGTGGTTTCAGTATCGCGCGGTTGATTCTGGAATCCATAGGTTTGGGCGGAAGATACCGAGTATTCTTTCGCGTGGAACTGATACTCATGGTGAAAGCGCTGGTAACTTTCGAGGGCGTTGGCCGCATGATGGACCCCACCCTGGATGTGGTCGCCATCTCGCAAGCGCACATGGCCCGCATTTTTCGCGAGCATTTCGATCCTCGACTGCTTACCCATGAATTACTACGCGATACTTTGCGTAATAGTCCGGAAATGCTCGATCTGCTCGTCCAGTTACCCAGATTATTAACCGAAGGGTTCAAATCCCTCGAAGAGTCGCCCCGGGAACCTGCACCGCTAATGCCAATAGCAGGGCTGCGCAGTAGTATCATAGCGGGTTCGTGCATCATAGGTGGGGTCCTGACGCTAGTTCATGGTGGCCCCTCTTTACTTTGGGTTGGGTTGTTTTCAGTCGGATTCTTCCTGTATATCTTCGGTAAACAGGGCAGTTCGTAGGCAGAGTCCTGGCGGTTACCAGCTTTCTGGATAAGCTGTGGGCGGCTTGTAATTCTTTAGATGTTTGCAACCGGGTAATAATTGCTTATGTCTCATATCAACATTCATAGGGCGCACACGCTGGGTCACGAGCAGGCGCGTGAAGCAGCGGAGAGCATAGCAGCTCATCTCGACAGGAAATTTAGCCTGAGTTACCACTGGAAGGGTGATTCGCTCCATTTCGAGCGTTCCGGCATCAGCGGTCATATGGAGCTTGAGGAAAAAGTAGTAAGGATCAACGTCCGACTGGGATTCTTGTTACTCCCGCTTAGAGCAAAACTTGAGCAAGCCATCCATCGCTATATGGACGACGTGTTCAACGATAATTAGCCTTACTTTCGCAAGATTGGAGTGGACCGCGTAGAACGATGCCAGAGACGCCGCCTGCCCTGATAACGGCATTGAGCAAATGCCAAAGGGAGGCGAAGCCTCCCTCGTTCCTGTACGGCGTTATTTTAGGGGGCTAGCGCAACTCGCGGCGGAGGATTTTACCCACGTTCGATTTTGGCAATTCGGTGCGGAACTCGATGTGCTTGGGTAGTTTATAACCGGTCAATTCCTTCTTGCAGTGCTCGCGAATGATCTCGACGGTCAGTGCAGCACCCGGTTTGGAAACCACGAACACTTTCACCGCTTCTCCGGATTTTTCATCAGGCACCCCGATGCAGGCGGCCTCCAGGACCCCCTCGCACAGCGCGACCACATCCTCGATCTCGTTCGGAAACACGTTGAAGCCGGACACCAGGATCATGTCTTTCTTGCGATCGACAATGCGGACGAAGCCTTGCTCGTCGATAGTGGCGATGTCCCCGGTGAGCAGCCAGCCGTCCGGGGTCATGGTCTTGGCGGTTTCATCAGGGCGTTGCCAGTAGCCGCGCATAACCTGCGGGCCCTTGACGCACAGTTCGCCGGGCTGACCCATGGGCACTTCCTCGCCATTAGCGTCCCGCAAGGTAATCTCCGTGGAGGATACCGGAAGACCGATACTGCCGCTGAATTCCTTCAGATCGATGGGATTAATGCAGACCACCGGAGAGGTTTCAGTCAGACCATAGCCTTCCAGGATGTTTACGCCGGTGATGCTTTTCCATTTTTCCGCCACGGCCCGCTGGACGGCCATGCCGCCGCCAACCGCGAATTTCAGGCCGGAAAAATCTAATTGGGCAAAGTCCTTGTTGTTTATCAAACCGTTGAATAGCGTATTAACCCCGGTGATGAACGTAAATTTATTATATTTTTTCAGCTCCCCTATAAAGCCGGGGATATCCCGCGGGTTGGTGATGAGAATGTTCAATCCGCCGCGTTTCATAAAAGTAAGGCAGTTAACGGTCAGGCAGAATATATGATATAGGGGCAGCGGGGTGATAATAACTTCCTTGCCATCTTCGATAACCGGTCCCACAAAAGCCGACGTTTGCAGCACATTGGCTACCAGATTCCGATGGGTCAACATCGCGCCCTTGGCAACTCCTGTAGTGCCGCCGGTGTATTGCAGGAACGCGATATCCTCGCCGTTGACTTCGACAGGATCGAGGCCAAGCTTATGGCCCGCAGCGAGTGCCGATTTCAAAGGTATGGCGCCAGGAATATTATAGTCAGGCACCATTTTCTTTATGTACTTAACGACAAAATTCACTATTAAGGATTTTGGAAAACGCAGCAAATCGGCGATTTCAGTAACAATCGTTTTCTTAATGCCAGTTTTAGCGATTATTTCGGCCAGTACATGGGCGAAATTAGCGAGAATAACGATGGCCTTGGCGCCCGAATCCTTTAACTGATGTTCGAGTTCGCGTGGCGTATAAAGCGGATTGACATTGACGACTGTTAATCCGGCCCCGAGAATTCCGAATAAGGCGACCGGGTATTGCAATAGATTGGGCATCATAATCGCTACGCGATCGCCTTTCTGTAAACCCAGGTCTTTTTGTAAATAGGCTGAGAAATCGTGGGCCTTAGCCTGTAATTCGGCGAATGACATGGCATAGCCCATATTGGCAAATGCGCCGTGGTCGCTGAATTTATTGCAGGTTTCTTCAAATATCTCCACGATGGACCGATATTCGTCCGGGTTGATTTCAGCGGGTATCCCTTTTGGATACCGATTTAGCCATATCTTTTTCAATTTACTATCTCCCAGTGCCAATTGAGGCAGTGTACTTTAATAAAAAATCGAAAAATCCTACTATGTTCCAACGTCTTGGGTCAAATTCCGCGATTGACTGGCGCGGCCATTTAATCCCCCCCCCCCCCTTTCTGGGGTAGGTTTTTTATGCTGCCAGAGGGACATCCTGCTCCGCTCCCCGCTTTCCTGCTCTTAACTCGGCACTGGGCCAGGGTTCGGGCACGAAACGACCGATGGGCAGGCGACGGCGATTGAGCAGCGCCACCATAATAGTGATCCAGCCTTGGCGGAAGACACTGACTAGGCGTAAGCGGGTGGCTTGACGCGAGCGCCTAGGGGAACTCAGTACCGGGGTGAGATCGGGTAGTGTGCTGGGCGGGATACGGTGGTCAGCTTCGCCCCCTACACTGAGCAACCACAGGGTAGCCACGGCTACCGCCAACCACAGGCGTGCCGCCCGCGCGGGGTCGTTCATGCGGGTACGCTGCCACTGCCAGCCGGCCCGTTTAGTGATTTTAAAGCCTTGCTCGATCCAGGCCCGCAGCCCATACCAGCAGGCGTCGCTCGCCATCGGCGGTAAATCGGTCAGGATTAGCCAGGGGTCTTGGTAGCCGGTTTCCCAACGCGCTAGCAGGGTACAAGTCAAGCAGCGCTGGAACCCCTTAAAGGCGATCCCTTCACCTTGCCAGGCGGTGCCCGGCCGCGGGACAAAGCTGAGCAGGGGTCGGCAGAGCGGGCTACCGGCAGGCCGAAAGGTGCCCCTATTGTTGATCCGCAAGAACGGATGCCAGCCCAGGCGCACGATCCGGCGAAACAGCCAGCGGGCATACAAGCCCCGATCGGCCAACACAATCACGAGCTTCGCGCGCGGCAGGGCAGGCTGTAAGCGCCGCAGCAACCGCAACCATACTGGTCTCCAGGCCTGCTTGTGTCCCGCCGGCAGTACCGCCCAGGCCACCGGGATCGCACAGCCCCGATAGACCACACTGATCGCCAGCACCACAAACCGTTGTCCCAACTGGGTGGCATCCAGCGCCAGCGCCAGTTGGCTCCCTTCCCACCCGCGCAGTACCCAGGCCAACAGCGGCGCAAAGCAGTTCTCCACCACCAACGCTTGGCGTCGGCTGCCTCGCTTGGCCCGTGCTTCGTAGCAAAACTCCCGCAACTGTTGACGTACCGTATTCTCTTTACGCCCCAACCACGCGGCCAGCCAGCTAGCCACCGCGCTCAGGGCACAGGAGCGGGCCAGTACCATTCCCAAACTCCATAATGCCAATACGGTTGCTTGGGGTTTACTCAGGTGCGGCAAGTGGGTAGTCACTTCCGTGGTCCATTGATACACTGCGTTCTGGCAAGCCATCGGGGGTCTCCGGAGGTAAGGGGAGAGAAGATTCCCACACCATGCCTCACACCACGATGGCTTGCCAAGTACCTCATTCAACCATGCTCGGTAGTGCCAAGTTGCTTAAAAACCTACCCCAGAAAGCCCCCCCCCCCACTCACGTGGGTTGGGCGCGAAACTGTCATGCGCAGCTGGCTAACCCAGGAGCACCCGCGAGCAATGGCCAGTAACGGTTCAGTTGCTGTTAAGCTTGAGTCGATTATTGTGTGTAAAGTAACAAATAAAAGCGCCCCTGGCACCGGCGTTGGAAAGGCTGGTGCCCTGGCTGGTTAAGTCCCCCCCCCCATGGCGGGCTTGTAAAGATGGTTGTGATGACGATGATGGCTAATATAAAGCGATTGCCACTGTGGTTGTTGTCGATGGTGCTGGTGATCTGCCTGTCCGCGGCGGCTACCGACCGGGTGGAGGCTGATAATGGCCAGAATGCGCCACGGATGGGCCAGGCAATGGGTCCAGATGCCGCCGCCGCCGCGGTGCGCCGGGCTACCGGTGGCCAGATTCTCAGGGTCGAACCCAACAACCAACAGAACAATCCCGGCTACCGAGTCAAGGTTTTGCTGGATGACGGCCGGGTGCGGGTGCTCAGTGTGGATGCGGGTTCCGGCAGGCTGTCGGAATGATGATGGCGCCCGATAATTGCACACGGAAGGGTAGACTGCGATGCGTATATTAGTCATCGAGGATGAAACGCCGCTGCGGGAACAGGTAGTTGATCGCCTGCGCGTCCAGGGCTATGCGGTGGATGCCGCCGCCGACGGTAACGCGGGACTCTATCTGGGTAAGGAATATCCCATCGACGTGGCAGTGGTGGATCTGGGTCTGCCAGGCTTGTCCGGTATCGAGGTGATCCGCGGCTGGCGCCAGGCCGGGCTGCGATTCCCGGTGCTGATCCTCACCGCTCGTGGGCGCTGGCAGGATAAAGTTGAGGGCCTGGAGGTGGGGGCGGACGATTACCTAGTCAAGCCCTTTCACATGGAGGAACTGCTGGCCCGGCTGCGCGCCTTGGTGCGGCGCGCCGAGGGTTGGACCCATGCCGTGCTGCAGTGTGAGTCCATTGCCCTGGATACCGGGACGCAAACGGTGACAGTGGCGGGGCAGCCCGTTGAATTCACCGCCTACGAGTATAAGCTGCTGGAATATCTGATGCTGCATGCCGGTGAGGTAGTGTCGAAGACCGAGCTGAGCGAGCATCTTTACGATGACGATTTCGACCGGGACAGCAACGTGCTGGAGGTATTGGTCGGCCGGCTGCGCCGCAAGCTGGACCCCAGTCGCGCCCTGAACCCTGTGGAGACATTGCGAGGCCGCGGCTACCGGTTTCGCCTGCGCCGCGCCTGATGCTGTCCGTCAGCGCTCGCCTGCTCATCGCCGCCAGCGTTGTGCTGATGGCGTTTCTCGGCCTGACCGGCTTGACCCTGGACCAGGCTTTTCGAGAAAGCGCCCTTACTGCCATGCGGAGCCGGCTGCAAGCCCAGGTCTACATGTTGCTTGGCGTCGCTGAGTTCGACCCAGGCGCTGGACTGCTGCTGCCGGACGCCCTTCCCGAGGCCAGGCTGTCCAGCCCAGGTTCGGGTCTGTACGCCAGGGTGACCGACGCCGATGGCATTATCATCTGGCGTTCGCGCTCGACACTGGGTCTGGCGTTGCCCCCGTTTCCGGTGGTGCAGAGTCCAGGCGAGTTCCACTTCCAGGCGGTGCAGGGCCAGGCGGACAGCCCGCCGCTTTTCACTCTGTCGTTTACCGTCAGTTGGGAGGTGTTGCCCGACACCTATCGCCGTTATGCCTTTCAGGTGGCGGAGACTCGCCAGAGCTTCGCCGCCGAAGTGGGCGGCTTCCGGCGCAGCCTGTGGGGCTGGCTGCTCGGGGTGGCGGTGGTGCTGCTCCTGGCGCAGGGGGCCATCCTGCGCTGGAGCCTCAAGCCGTTGCGCCGGGTCGCCCGGGAGGTGACGGAAATCGAGGCCGGCCAGCGGGCTGAACTCGCGGGCCCCTACCCCAAGGAACTGCGGGCGCTGACCAGCAATCTGAACGCACTGATCCAGCATAGCCAGGCCCACCTGGAACGCTACCGGAATGCCCTGGGGGACCTCGCCCATAGTCTGAAGACGCCGTTGGCGGTGTTGCGAGGCGTGGTGGAGAAAGAATCGCTGCCTTCCGATCTCAGCAACACCGTGCAAGAACAGGTGGAGCGCATGAACCGGACCGTGGACTATCAATTGCAACGAGCCGCCGCCTCTGGCCGCATTGCCCTGGCCGCGCCGGTGCCGGTGGCGCCCATTGCCCGCAAGGTCATGGATGCGCTGGCCAAGGTGTACGCGGATCGGTCCTTGCGTTTCCAGCGCCGCGTCGATGAGCGGCTTGTGTTCTACGGCGATGAGGGCGATCTATTGGAAATTCTTGGGAATCTGACGGATAACGCCTGCAAGTGGGCGCACAGCCGGGTGGATATCCGCGCTTACCCCTTCGCGTCAGACTCGCGGCGGGCCGGCCTGGTCGTGGAAGTGGAGGACGACGGCCCCGGCATTCCCAGCGCCAAGCGGCAGCTCATTCTCAAGCGGGGTGAGCGGGCCGACCCGAGCGTTGCCGGGCATGGTATTGGCCTGGCGGTCGTGCGGGACATCGTCGAGGAAGTCTACCAGGGGACCCTGGAAATCGCCGACGGCACCCTGGGCGGTGCCTGCGTCCGGGTGCGCCTGCGGTTTTGAGTCATCACGAATAATGCACCGCCAGCCAAAGCGTTACCTGCCCTCTATCGGTCCAGGTGACCCGATGCCGCGCATGGGCTGGAATATGCAAGTAATCGCCTGCCCGCAAAACCCTGGCCTGCTCCTCGCCCCTGAATAAAACGGCCGCGCTGCCCTGCAGGACAATCACCCATTCGGACTGCGCTTGGTCGTACCAGAAGTCTGGCGGCGATGCGTGCCCCTGGGAGAGAATGCGTTCGATCTTGACGCCCTTGCCCGCCGCGAGGACCTCGCAGAGTTCCGCCGGAATGGCGCTGGGTATGTTGGCAAAAATATTCAATGGCTTGAACCTGACTGCTCAGGACTGCGCGAAATACTGGCGCAGATACTCATCGAACGTGAGCGTGTCGCCGGCTTCCAATTCCTGCTGGCGCTGCAAGGAGAGGCGGGCCTCATCCGTAAAGTCCTGGACACGCTCGGCCGCCATGGGTAACTCCCTGAAATAGGTCTGATGTTGCAAGGAGACACGCTTGGCGAAGTGGAAAAAGGCCTCACTGGCCGCGCGCATCTCCGCCAGCACTCGCGCTGACGGCGTCCGGTCCGGGTCGAGAATAGCCTCACGCTGGCTGTTCAGAACGCTGGCGTAGGGATGGTCGGCGCGCCCGGCGTCCAGAATCTCACAAAACATCTGCATGGAGTCAACGATCTCCAGCGCCCAGCTTCGCAGCGACCGGGTGTGCCCGGCGCATTGCAGGCGCAGGGCGGGGTCGCGTCCGCGATTGGCAGCCGCCATCAGGTTATAGTCGATGGCTTTGCGTTCCTCGGCGTCGATTGGTGGACTGTCGTGGAACAGACAATGGATAAGAAAGGCCTCCAGGAAACGCAATTGGTTTTCGTTGACGCCCAGTGGGTCAAAAGGATTGACATCCAACGAGCGCAGTTCCACGTACCGCACGCCCCGGCGTTGCAGTCCCAGACTAGGCTTTTCATTGCCTTGGGGAACTTGCTTGGGACGCATGGAGCTATAGTACTCATTTTCGATTTGCAGGATATTGGCGTTGAGTTGCCGGTATTCCCCGTTCACCTTGACGCCGATCTTCTCGTAATTGGGGCAGGGCGTCTCGATGGCCCAGGTCAGGCTGGCGAGGTACTCGGCAAGATTATTGTAGGAGACGGCGAGGCCAGTCTTTTTCTCACGGCTGTTCGTGTAGCCGATATCGGTCATGCGCAGCGAGGTGGCGTAAGGTTCGAAATAGGTGTTGGCGTCGAATTCCGCCAGGTTGGTCGGCCGGCCGACCAGGAAGGATTTGCATACCGCGGGCGAGGCGCCGAACAGATAGGGAATCAGCCAGCCAAAGCGCTGCAAGTTGCGGATCAGGCAAAAGTAGGACTCGGAAATGAAGTCCCGCAGCGGCCTGGGGTCTTTTTGCTGCGCCTGAAACACCGGCCAGAACTCCTCGGGCAGGGAGAAATTGAAGTGGACCCCCGCGATGACCTGCATGATACGGCCGTAACGATAGCCGAGGCCAACCCGGTAGACATGCTTCATGAGACCCGCGTTGGAACTGCCATAGCGGGCGATGGGGATGCTGGTTTCACCCTCCACCACGCAAGGCATGCTGGTGGCCCATAGCATTTCCTCGCGGACCTTGCGGTACACGAACTGGTGGCTGTCGCTCAAAAACCGCAGCGTTTCCCGCAGATCGCCGAAGGGCGGCGTTACGAATTCCAACAATGCCTCCGAATAATCCGTCGTGATGTAGGGATGGGTGAGCGCGGAGCCGAGGGCGGCCGGGTGCGGCGTTTGTGCGATGACACCATCGGACGAGACCCGCAAGGTTTCCTTTTCGAGACCGATCAGGCTCCCCTTGAGTAACTGTGCTTGACCGGCTGCTATAAACTGGTACAAGCGCTGTTCAGAGATCTTGGACAAAGTGGTAATTTACCTCGGTAATCGTGATTATGCTCAGGGTGATTGGCCGCACCTTGCGAGGCGGCCCGGCGCCTGGGCGTAGCGTGCGCGATGCGCATGAAGCCCTTGGATCACGCATACTTGAAACCGTGCGCGCAGCGTTACGATTATCACTTTATTTCTCGCCTTAGTTAAGGAGTATCCGTGCAAGATTGCCTACTGGACCATAAACCTGATACCGCCATCCCCGTCTCGCTGGTGGTGGAGCGTTCGTTCAAGGAATGGCTGGACGGGCAGGAGGAAGGCCTGCGCCGCTGGGTTACCAGCACTGGCTTTACCGCCAAACCGGGCAGCGTGTGTCTGTTGCCGAGCGCCAGCGGGGCGCTTGCCGGGGTTGCCGTCGGCATCGCCTCTGTCGACGATCCCTGGGCCTGCGGTGGGCTATCGACGACCTTGCCCCAGGGTGATTATTACCTCGCCGGCGAGTGGAGCGCGGCGATCAAGGAGCGGTTGGCACTGGGCTGGGGGCTGGGCGCTTACCAGTTCACTCGCTACAAGCCGGCCAAGCCCCCCACGGCGCGGCTCTCGGTAGATTCGACCTGTGACCTGCGCCAGGTCAGAGCGCAAATCCAGGCTATCGGCCTGGTCAGGGATCTGATCAATACCCCGGCGGAAGACCTGATGCCGGAACACTTGGCGGATACCATGATTGTCTTGGGCAAGGAATTCGGTGTGCGGGTCGAGCAGGTGGTAGGAGACGCGCTGCTGGAGCAGAACTTCCCGGCCATTCACGCCGTGGGCCGGGCCAGCGTGCACGCACCCCGTCTGCTCGATCTGCGCTGGGGCGAGGAGGGCAACCCCCGGCTGACCCTGGTCGGCAAGGGCGTGTGTTTCGACAGCGGCGGGCTGGACCTGAAGTCCGCCACCGGCATGCGGCTAATGAAGAAGGACATGGGCGGCGCGGCGCATGCGCTGGGGCTGGCCCGTCTGATCATGAGCACCGAATTGCCGGTGCGGCTGCGGGTGCTGGTGGCCGCCGTGGAAAACGCGGTGGCCGGCAATGCGCTGCGCCCGGGCGATGTCATCCGCTCCCGCAAGGGGTTGACCATCGAGATCGACAACACCGATGCCGAGGGGCGTCTGATTCTCTGCGATGCCCTGGCCGAGGGCGCGACCGAACAACCGGAGCTGCTGATCGATTTCGCGACCCTGACGGGGGCGGCGCGGGTGGCCCTGGGCACCGAGGTGCCGGCACTGTTCAGCAATTCCGATGAACTGGCTGCCGGCCTGCTGGCTGCCGCGGAGGCGCAGCAGGACCCGCTCTGGCGACTGCCCCTCTACAAGCCCTACCGGGAGATGCTGGACAGCAAGATCGCCGATATCGCCAATGCCGCCAATGCTCCCTATGCCGGTGCCATTACCGCCGCCCTGTTCCTGCGCGAGTTTGTGCCGGCGGAAACGGCCTGGGCGCACGTCGATGTCATGGCCTGGAATACCAGGAGCCGCCCCGGCCGGCCCGAGGGCGGTGAAGCGATGGGAATCCGGGCCGTATTCCACTATTTACGCCGGCGCTTCGGTGGGTAAAGATGTGCTCAACGTCGGCTCGCGCCGGCTCCACTCTGGGTGTTAGGCAATGAAGATAGGCAGACACAGCGGCAAATGGTCGAGAGCCTCCCGCGCTGGAGTCGCGATTCTGCTTATATTGCTTGGGTGGCTCTGCGCCCGGGTGGCGGACGCTGACGCGCTGGCCACCCGGGACGTGCTTGTGTTGTTTTCGGAGGAACGGTTCATACCGGCGAATCTCGCTGTCAAGGACAGTCTTCAGGCCGCTTTGACAGCAGGCTCCGCCGAGCCCATCGAGTTCTTTACGGAGTTTCTGGCACTCACCCGGTTCCCGGGTGAACGGCAAGAACAGGTGTTCCAGCAGTTCCTGCGGGAGAAGTACGCCGACCGAAAGCTTGCGGTGCTGATCGCCGTAGGGGCGCCGGCGCTCGAGTTCCTGGTGAAATACCGCGCGACCCTGTTCCCGGATACGCCGATCGTATTCTGCGGAGTGGAGCAGCGGGAAATCGATGCTCTGGCCATCGGCCCTCGAATCATCGGCGTTCCCGCCCAGGTCGATTTCACCGGCACGCTCGAGCTGGCGCTGCGATTACAGCCGGACACCCGGCGGGTAGTGGTCGTCAGCGGCGCCGCTGCGATAGATCGGAGGCGAGAGGCGGAAGCCCGACAGTTGTTTCGCCCCTATGAAGACCGGCTTGCCTTCACGTATCTCACGGGTCTGCCGATGCCGGACCTGCTCAGGGAATTGGCCCACCTGCCGGAACATACCGTCGTTATCTATCTCAATATCCTCCGCGACGGGGCGGGTACCGCGTTCGTACCCCGCGACGCGCTGGAGCAGTTGGGGCAGGCCGCGAACGCGCCTATCTACAGCCTCTTTGAGACGTACCTCGGGCATGGCATCGTCGGCGGCCGGCTGCTCAGCTTTGCGCAGCAAGGGAAACAGGCGGCGCGCCTTGGGCTGCGAATTCTGGCCGGGGAACAGCCCGCAGCCATTGCCGTTCCCGAAGCCGTCCCCAACATCGACAGCGTCGACTGGCGACAGCTCAGGCGCTGGGGAATCAACGAAGACCGGTTACCGGCGGGCAGCAGCGTCCAGTTCAAGGAGCCGTCAGTGTGGGACCAGTATCGATGGCGTATTATCGGTACCCTTGCGCTCTGCCTTGGTGAAGCGTTACTCATCGTCGCGCTGTTGGTCCAGCAACGGCGCCGCCGCCAGGCTGAAAAGGCGCTGCGCGACAGCGAAGAACGTATGAACTTGGCCGCCTCCTCGGCGGAACTCGGCATGTGGTGGTGGGACATCGCGCGTGATCAGATCGAGGCCACGGAGAAATGCCGGGCTTTGTACGGTTTCGCGCCGGCAGCGCCCCTGAACTACCAGGCGTTTCTCAATACCCTGCACCCGGATGACCGCGAGCCCACCCACCAGGCCATTCAGCAGGTGTTGGCGGAGCAAACCGAATTCCACGGCGAATACCGGGTGGTCCGGCCGGACGGCAGCCTGCACTGGCTCACCGCCAAAGGGCGGGGTTATTTTGACAGCGCCGGCAAGCCACTGCGCATGCTGGGCGTATCGATCGATGTCACCGAGCGCAAGCAGGTGGAACTGGAGGCGCAGCGCCAACGCCAGGAACTGGCGCACATGATGCGGGTAGTGACGCTCGGGGAACTCTCTACGGCGCTCGCCCACGAGCTTAACCAGCCGCTCACCGCCATCCTCAGCAATGCGCAGGCGGCTCAGCGGTTGCTGGCGCACGGCAGGCTGGAGGTGGAGGATCTGAACGCCATCCTGGCGGACATCGTGGCGGCCGCTCAGCGGGCCAGCGAGGTGATTGGTCAGGTGCGGGCCATGCTCAAGAAAGGTGAGGTGCAAAGGCAGCCACTGGATATCAACGCGATCATTCGGGAGGTCAGCAAACTGATCCACAGCGACCTGATCACCCGGCAGGTATCTCTTTCATGACCCTCGACACCACCCTGCCAGGGGTGACTGGCGATTCGATTCAACTGCAGCAAGTAATCCTTAACCTGCTGCTGAACGGGGCCGAAGCCATGTTGGCTTCGGCTAGCCGCCCTCGCCAGATCGAGGTTCGCACGACCCGGCCGGACGCGGCCACCATCGAAGTTAGCGTGCATGATACGGGTGTCGGTATCGATCCCCAGCGGTTGGAGCATATCTTCGAGCCGTTTGTCACGACCAAGCCCCACGGCCTGGGGATGGGACTGGCCATCAGCCGCTCGATTATTGCCGCCCACGGGGGTCGGCTGTGGGCGGAGAACCATCCCGAAGGAGGGGCGACCTTCCGCTTAACCCTGCCGGCCGACACCGGAGGCCGCCGCATGCTGACCAGCACCCCCACGGTGTTCATCGTCGATGACGATCCCGCCGTGCTCGTCAGCCTGGCGAGACTGGTCAGGTCCGCCGGCTATCAGGCGGTCACGTGTTGCTCGGCGCGCGAGTTTCTAGGCCGAGACCCGAGTGATGCGCCCGGTTGTCTGGTGCTCGATGTGCATCTGCCGGAGCTTAGCGGCCTCGAACTCCAACAAGCGCTGGCCACCGCTGGCCACCGTCTGCCGATCATCTTCCTCACCGGCTACGGTGATATCCCAATGAGTGTCCAGGCGATGAAAGCCGGAGCGGTGGATTTCCTGACCAAACCCTGCCATGACCAGGACTTGCTCACGGCCATCCAGCAGGCCATCGCCAAGGATCAGCGGGCGCGCCAGGAACAGGCGGAAGTGGACGACCTCCAGCGTCGGCTCGCCACCCTAACCCCCAGGGAGCGCGAAGTTCTTGCTCTCGTGGTCGCCGGCAAGCTCAACAAGCAGATTGCCGCCGCGCTCGGCACCGGCGAAAAGACCATCAAGGTCCATCGGGGGCGGGTCATGGCCAAACTGCGGGTCAGATCGCTGGCCGACTTGGTGCGGCTGGCAGAAAAGGCCGGGATTGCGGCGACGCCACCCAAGCCAGTGGACTAAGGTCCAATAGCCGACTGTGTCATCATCAGCTAACGTTATCTATGGATACTGCCGTGGCTGGCCTGCCGAGCGGGAAGGCTGTCCACGGCTTCTCCCGGCGGTGTCAGCAGGCCTGAAATAACCCAGCGACCGTTCCGTGGTCGTCCCCTTCCCCGCGTTAAGAGGTGCGTTTCCCGTGTTGAGCCTCCAGCCTCTCATCGCCCTCGTGGATGACGACGAAGCGGTGCTGAATGCCTTGCGGCGGCTCCTGTGTGCCTGTGGGTTGCGTGCCGAGACCTTCGCCTCAGGCCGAACCTTCCTCGATTCGCTCGCCGACCATCTCCCCGATTGTGCGATCCTGGATGTGCAGATGCCGGATCTCAGCGGCTGGGAGGTCCAGGCCGAACTCATCACCTTGGGATTGCCCCTGCCCCTCATCTTCCTGACGGCCCATGCGGATGCCGCCGCGCAGGAACGGGCGCTGCGCAATGGCGCGGTGGCGTTTCTGCGCAAGCCCGTTACCGCCCAGCGCTTGCTGGAGGCCATTGACGCGGCCATAAGGGGCGGCCCGGGGAAAGTGGGGCCGCCTGACCAAGACCAGGTCAGGCTACCCGTGGTAAAACCCTGCCGGCTCCAGGGGCTTATTGGACCAAGGTCCAATAGTGGCAAGTCTTATTCCCCGCTAGGCTCAACATTATGAGGCGAAATCTTGGCCTAACCTTACGCTCCAGCCGACCGCTTTCCGCTACGCTCCAAGCGTCGGCTGAGCTTGAAGGTTCGGCGTCGCGGCACCGCTTTCTGTGCCGGAAGTAAAGAGGAGTATCTACATGAACAGTAATTGTGAAAAGAGACTGTGGTTGCTCTTGATCTCCAGCATTGTGTTCGCATTACAGCCCGCCCATGCCGACGTAGTAACAGACTGGAACGTGACCGCGATGGATGCCAGCGCACAGACCAATTCGGCGGTGCAGTCGCGTGCGCTCGCCATAACCCACGCGGCCGTATTCGACGCGGTAAACGCCATCACGGGCAAATACAAGGCGTATTTAGCCGAGGTCAAGGCGCCTGCGGGCGCCTCTCAGGAGGCAGCCGCTGCCGCGTCGGCCCATGCCGTGTTGAGTTGGCTGTTCCCGTCTCAGAAGGGGATGCTGGATGCTGCGCTGACCGGTTCGCTGGCCAAGGTGCCAGATGGCGCCGCGAAGGAAGATGGTGTTGCAGTGGGCAAACAGATCGCAGAAAAATACACCAGTATGCGGGGCGAAGATGGCTCGGCCCGCGAGATGGACTACACGCCGCGCCAGGGCGCCGGGCAATGGCAGCCCACACCACCCGCAAATGCGCCGATGGCCATACCCCAGTGGGCCGAGGTCACGCCCTTCGTGCTGAAGTCGGCGACAGAGCTGGCAGCAAAAGGCCCCCCGGCACTGGATAGCGCGCAGTTCGCCAAGGACCTGGACGAGGTGCGCCGGCTTGGCGCCCGTGACTCCAAGGAGCGCAGCGCCGACCAGACCGCCGCGGCGATCTTCTGGGTAATTAACACTGCCGTGCCCTGGAACGCGGCGGCCCGCGCGACGGCGGCGGCCAAAGGCACTAGCGTGATCGAGAACGCGCGCATTTTTGCGCTGATGAATATGGCCAGTGCGGACGCCTATATCGCGAGCTGGGCCATCAAGAAACAGTACGGCTTCTGGCGTCCGGTGACCGCCATCCGCAATGCTGCCAAGAACCCCGACCCCAACTGGGAGCCTTTGCTCAACACGCCGGCCCATCCGGATTACGTCTCCGGTCACTGCATCTACTCCGGCGCTGCGGCGCGGGCTTTGCAGCAGCTCTTCGGCGATAACGGGGTGAAGTTCAGCGCCACCTTCGGTGGACCGAACGGTGTCACTCGCACCTATCCCGGCTTTGCACAAGCGGAAAAGGAGGTGGAGGAAGCGCGTGTATGGGGTGGCATCCACTTCCGCACCGCCGACGAGCACGGTACCGCACTGGGCCATCAGATTGCGGACCTCGCCGTGCAGCGCCACATGCAGCCGCTGCCGCGGTGAGTCGACGCGCAACGCTCATGCAGGATGGGATCGGCAAAAGAAAGCCGGGGTTGGACTCGACTGCACCCTATGGAGCCGTAAATAATTAACTGGCCGATAGCGCATTTGATATTGGTTGAGAGATTTGCCTCAGTGAATAGAAAAACGGCCAGTTATTTATTTACGCTGCCTATGTCCTGCGAGTCGAGTCTGCGCCTAACCAAGGCGTGCAGCTGACTGCCTACAGCGTCCGCTCCGCTCCAGCTTGCGGCAGCAGTTGACGCCCGGCGTTAGGGTGTTGAGGAAGCAAATGTTCGCAACCTCGATGTCACCGTAATAGGGAAATTGGCTCATTGGTCGCTCACAGTGTGCTGGTTTCAGTCAGATGTTGATCTCATCTCATTTATTTGGAGGTAACCATGAAGCACATGAATTCAAAGGTGATCGCAGTATGCGCAGCCGCGGTGTTTGCCGGAGTGATAGGGAGTCAGGCATTGAATGCACAACAGGCGCCGTCGGTCAAACGGAACGTCGTGCTGAAACAGGATATGGAGGTTCCGGGCCGAGAGGCAGTTATGTTATTCGTGGAACTCCCTCCAGGTTCTGCTGAGGGTAGACACACTCACCCGGCTGAAGCGTTCGTCTTTGTATTAGAGGGTGAGATATCGCAGGAGAATGAAGGCAAACCCACCGTAACGCTTAAAACTGGCGACGTATTCCATGTCGCATCAGGGAAAATTCATCAGGCAATCAATAATGCCAGCGTCACCGCGAAATTGGCGGCAGTGTTGGTTGCCGAGAAAGGCAAACCGCTCACCACGCCAGTAAACTAGGCGTAAGCCCCCGAACAATGCCATAACCGGCAAGAAATAGCGGCGCTCCTTCGTCCCCCGCGTTTTGCTGCCGGTTATGGCGAGCGTGCGCGCCGGGCATGGCGCATTACTTCGCAGGTGAAAGTCCTCTGGCCCGGCCGGCTGTGCGGTTGCCGGGCCTCGGCGGCGGGCAGGCCCAGGCCAAACTCGCCAGCTTGGGGTTACCCCTGCCTTTGCTCTTCTCACCAGCTAACCGGTCCAAGGGCTTATTGGACCAAGGTCCAATAGTGGAAAGCCCCATTCTCCGCTAGCCTCAATATTATACCATTTCCCAACGATTCAGGAACCTGCTTGTTGGCGATAGGTATTTGAATTTAATACAATCTAGCGCCTGTAAAAAACCAAAATCTATTGAGAAATGGTATTAGGATTGGCGAGAGGCTGATCCTGAGGCGTAGACAGCCTCATTGCTTTAAGGAATTAACCTCGCCACGGCAGAGCCTTTTGATGACCGGGGACCAGTTATTCTTCGCCCGGTAGCCTCAAGTTCTGCATTGCCTTCAACTGCCCGCTATGGACAACCCCGGGAGCGCTGGGCGCAAATCCCGAGCGGCTTTAATTCGGAGTTTGTGAACTATAGCCTAGCTCGGGTCAACGGCCCAATAGGAAGTCGAAATGCCTTTTCCAAGATCACGCCTAGTCTCGATGATGGTCACCATGGCGTTTTCATGCGCCGTCCACGCAGTCGAGAACGACACCGCATTGTCGGATGTGTCGAGTCGGAGCGTGGGTGAAGCGTCTGGCCCTAACCCAGAAGATACCTTCACGCGCATGTTTCCCGGGCTTCCCCCATTCGCGCCGCAAACCGATGCCGTGCGGAAAGCCGCCCAGAAATTAGGAGAGAAGGGCGGGGTGTTGGATGCGCAAGATAATCTAACTGACCCAATCAAATCGATCACAGAGCCGGGAACGTTTAGCCCCAACAACCCGGACAATCCCAAGATGACCGCGGGTATCACTTTTCTCGGTCAGTTCCTCGACCATGACCTGACGCTGGACCTCAAGTCGCCGCTCTTGAAGACCGCCGACCCGCGGCAGACCAATAACTTCCGAACTGCGGCGTTCGACCTCGATAGCCTGTACGGGGGCGGCCCGGCAGAGTCGCCAGAGCTATACCTATACGACCGAAGTTCCGGGGGCATCAAGTTTCGCGTCGATGAGATCCCCGGTTCCGGGTGAGTTTGCTAACTTGATTTGGCCCCACTTGAAGGGATTTTGATATCGAGAGTTGGCCCCACCCCCATCCCCCTTTGCCGTAGTCTGTGGCGCTCGATGTCACAGTAACAGCGAGGGTATGAGAGGTGACCAAAGTGGAGCTATTTGAGCTGATCAGACGCGACTATTACGTCGGGGGCCACGGCATCCGACACCTTGCTCGGCTGCGGCAAGTGCATCGGCGGACGGTGCGGCAAGCGCTGGCAGCGGCACTCCCTCCGCGGCGGAAGGCGCCGGTGCGAGAACCCTGGGTGTTAACGCGGGCCTTGCGGCAGGTCATTGATGGCTGGCTGGCCGCGGATCGGGAGGCGCCGCCCAAGCAGCGGCATACCGGGACCCGGGTTTATCAGCGGTTAGTCCGGGAGCACGGCTACCCGGGAGCGGCAGTGACCGTGCGGATGTACGTGAGCCAGCAACGACGCGGGTTGGGTCCGCCGGCAGAAGCCTTTGTACCGCAAAGCTATGGGCCGGGTGAGGAGGCGCAGGTGGATTGGTATGAGGCGGCGGTGGATTTCCCCGAGGGGCGGCGAACCGTGCAGTTTTTTGTCATGCGCGCCTGCTTCAGTGGCCGGGAGTTTCATCGGGCCTGTTGGTGCCAGACCCAGCAAGCCTTCCTGGAAGCGCACGTCGCGGCCTTCGCAGACTTTGGCGGGGTTTTTGCCCGGCTCCGGTATGACAACCTGGGGTTGGCGGTGAAAAAGGTGCTGCGCGGGCGGCGCCGGGAGGAGACAGACCGGTTCATCGCCCTGCGTTCCCATTACTTGTTTGCGGCCGACTTCTGCCAACCGGGCTTGGCCGGCGCCCATGAAAAAGGCGGGGTGGAGGGGACGGTGGGCCGGTTCCGGCGGAATCACCTGGTCCCGGTCCCGGTCATGGCGGACTTGGCGGCGTTAAATAGCTATCTCCACCGGGCCTGCGAAGCCGACGGGGGGAGGCAGATCACGGGCCGGGACCGTTCGGTCGCGATGGACTGGACGCAAGCGCAAGGGGTGTTGCGGCCATTACCGGCGACGCCGTTTGCCACGGCGGAGGTGCTGACCTGTCGGGTGGACAGCAGTAGCCGCGTCCGCGTCCGCACCAACCACTACTCGGTGCCGGTGGCGTTGGTAGGCCAGCCGGTGGAGGTACAGCTGCATGCCCAGCACTGGGAGGTGCTACACAAGGGGCGGAGCGTGGCCACCCATGAACGACTGCCAGGCCGGTTTGGGGAGCACTGGGTGCTGGATCACTACTGGGAGCTGTTGCAGGTCAAGCCGGGTGCCCTGGCGAACGCCCGCGCCCTGCGCCAAGCCCGCGAGACCGGTCAGTGGCCCCCCGTGTATGACCGCTTGTTCGGGGTGTTGAAACAGCGCTATGGGGACACCGAGGGGACTCGGCAGCTGCTCCAGGTGCTTCTGCTGCATCGCGACAACGACTCGGCGGCAGTGCATCAGGCCGTCACGCAGGCGGTAGCCCTGGGTTGCTGCGACGCCGGGGCGATTGCGGTCCTGGTGCGTCAGCAGGGAGCCTGTCCCGCCCCGCCAGCGGTGGTTGGGGAATTGGGAGCCCTCGCCCGCTACGGTCAGACCCGTCCGGAGAGTCTGCACCTCTATGATGGCCTGCGGCCGAGTCAAGCGGTGGAGGTGACCCATGGCGGCCCCAGCGCTAGGGCTTAAAGCCCTGTGTCAGACCCTCAAGCTGCCCACGGTAGCCCGCGAGGCGGAACGCTTAGCGGAAGCCGCCCACCGGCAAGGGCAGGGACCGCTGCCCTACCTCCAGCAGGTACTGGAACTGGAAGTCGCCGAGCGGGCAGCCCATCGAGCGGCCCGGCGACTCAAGGAAGCCGGGTTCCCGTTGCCCAAGACCCTGGCCAGCTTCGACTTCCGGCGTGCCCCGGCGCTCCCGGAAGTGCAGATCCGGCAGTTGGCCGAGGGCGACTACATCGACCGGGCTGAAACCGTGATCCTGATGGGGGAACCGGGTACGGGCAAGACACACTTGGCGACCGCCCTGGGGGTAGCGGCGGCCAACCAGGGGCGGGCGGTACGCTTTGCCAGTGCCGGGCGACTGGTCAATGAACTGGTTGAAGCCAAGGATGCCCGCGAGTTAGGGCGGCTCGTGGGCCGCTACCGTCGGCTGGATTTACTCGTCCTCGATGAACTGGGTTACCTGCCGCTCAGCAAGGCCGATGCCGAACTGCTGTTTCAGGTGCTCAGCGAGCGCCATGAACGGCGGGCCTTGGTGTTGACCACTAATCTGCCCTTCGGGGAGTGGACCGCGGTCTTCCCGGATCCCCGCCTCTGTCGGGCCGTGATTGATCGACTCACCCACCGGGCGCACCTCATCGAAACCGGCATGCAGTCCATCCGCCTTCAGGAGGCCCTGCGTCGCCATCCGTCAACCGCACCACCGGAGGGCTAAAAGACTACCACCACAACCGGCTCTCTCTGGGGAGAGAGCCTCCATGAACAGCAACGTGGTGGGGCCAAATCAGATTATCAAAGTGGGGCCAATGCAAGTTGACAAACTCACCGGGACGGTTTCTCGCAAAGAGGCCGTACGCTTCGATCTGCCGCGGGATGCGAATAAGGTCGCGATCATTGGTGATGGGCGCAACGACGAGAATATCATCATTGCCCAGCTCCATACCGCCATGCTGCGTTTTCACAACGCAGTGGTCGATCGCCTGAGGGCCGATCCTGCTCATGCGGGCAAAACGTCCGAACAAATCTTCAGGCTGGCTCAGCGCCAGGTCCGTTGGCATTACCAGTGGATCATCGTGCACGAGTTCTTGCCACTCACCATTGGCCAAGAGCGAGTGGACGCGCTGCTCAGGGACGGCCCGCGCTTCTACAATGCCGAGCGTGAGCGTCCGGCGCGACCACTCCAAAACGGTCGCAGGGACCCGAAGATCCCGGTCGAGTTTTCCGCGGCCGCCTACCGCTTTGGTCACTCACAGGTGCGTCCGAGTTACCGTTTGAACTTCGGCGCTGATGTACAGCTGGGGGGGACGCCCTTCTTTGCCTTTGTCCTGGACGACCGTGAAGATCCGAGTGCCGCGGACCCAAACGATCTGCGCGGTGGCAAGCGGGCGCCTCGCCGCTTTGTGGACTGGCAGACGTTTTTCGACTTCGGTGACGGTAACTTTCGTCCGAACAAGCGGATTGACACCAAGTTATCCAGCGTGTTGATGGAATTGCCAGGCTCGCGCGGTCCCGCGCCCGGTCTACCCTCGGACGGCGTCCAATCGCTCGCCTCGCGGAACCTGATCCGCCACGTCAACTTCGGCTTACCCTCGGGTCAAGCTATCGCTAGGAGGATCGGGGTGCCTGTGTTGACGCCGGCGCAACTGGCCGAACTCAAATCCTTCGGCATGGATAGGAGCACGCCTTTGTGGTACTACATCTTGAAAGAGGCGGACGTCATGGAGCAAGGGTTGCGCCTGGGGCGGGTGGGCAGCCACATCGTCGGCGAAGTGTTCATCGGTCTGCTGAAGGCTGACCCGACTTCCTACCTGGCGGCGCGTCCCGGTTGGAAACCGGAACTGCCCTCGGTGACGTCGGGAGACTTCCGCATGACCGACCTCTTGACGTTCGCGGGGGTCGTCCCGCCTTTGAATTAGTGCGGATCGTCCAGCGTGCGGCGGTGCAGGATCGAGGCCGTCTGCACGCTGGTCTGCACCAGGCATTTAAGGGGCCGGGCTCGAGATGCTTTTTACAATTCAAACTCTCCCTGCCCCTCATCTTCCTGACGGCCCATGCGGATGCCGCCGCGCGAGAACGGGCGCTGCGCAATGGCGCGGTGGCGTTTCTGCGCAAGCCCGTTACCGCCGAGCGTTTGCTGGGGGCCATTGACGCGGCCATAAGGGGCGGCCCGGGGGAAAATGGAGCCGCCTGACCAAGACCAGGTAAGGCTACCCTCGGTAAAAGCCTGTCGGCTCCAGGGGCTTATTGGACCAAAGTCCAATAGTGGAAAGGTTTGCTCCAAACTAGGATGAGTGAACCCAACTAGTTTTCAAAAGGCATTGCTGGGTTAGATACCTAAGAATGTTTCTCTAACAGGACGTTTGGCTAATACAAGGAAATTTGCCCACTATCGGATAGCGGCTCCAGGCGCCTGGAGCCATTATTTGATCCCGTCAATTAGGGGAACGCAACATGCACATAAAAGCTCGCCTGTCCCGTGCGCTGGCATTATTCCGACCCGCCATAAAGTCAAAATTCACTCTCGGACCCGGCGACCGTTTCCGGGTCATGCAGGAAGACGGTTCGCTCAGTTTACTGAGCTATGAAGTGGAGAGCCTGCGCGTCTGCGGCGGGCGATTGCTGGTGAATGGTGTCTGCCCCATCGAGGGATACAACGTGCGTTGTTCGCGTCCCATCACCACGGTTGTGAAGGAAGCGGAGGCGCGGCAACGCGCTCTCCATGACCACCCTTACGATACCTCCAAGCCTACCCAGAATGGCCGCTATTTCATTGCGGACGAACTCGGTGTGTGGTCCGAGGACTGAAAAGGTGGACTAGGGTGCCCTGGGGCGGTGATAGGTAAACTGCGTCAGGTCGAGTGAGTATCGTGCACCTACCGCAGTATGCTTCCGGCTTCGCTTCGTCAATGCATTCGAGCGCGTTTGATACTTCCACATTGGGCGGGTCGAACCCTTGAAGCAGTCTGGCCTACCCAACAAGCGGTTCAACCCGACACCGGCAAAGGCAGCGATTCGGGTTTCTCTTCGTATCGATAGTCCCTCGCGCCGCCTTTGCCAGGCCAGGGTTTCGCAGAGCCGAAGGCAAGGAAAAGGGCAAGGGTGTCGTCGTGAGGGGGGTCCGGAGGAAGTCCAATCCAGACCGGTTCGCCCCGCAAGGGGATTGCAAGAGAGGCGAGGTGACTTGTCCTGGAACAACGGTACTGCATCCGGCGAGTCTATCGGGGGCGAGCCTGGTGGCTGGGATGAAACCGGGGTTGGTTCGACGAGAGCGCACGCTCCGGGTGGAACTGGCTGTCCGCCAATGGGGATCTCCAGATTTGCCTCAATCGGCCCGAACCGCCGCACACGTGGCTCGTTCCTACGGTGGTGTGGGAGGGGGAGCCGCGAGGCTTCTCACTATGCCAACTGGGCTGCGCCAAGAGGTGATGCATTTCCCTGAAGCATATCCGGCCGGAGCAAACGAGGGCGTAACCGATGAAACCAATCAACGCAGAGAGGTCAATCAAGAAGCTCCGCTGCATCCAGCGCAGCATGGATCGTCATTGGGTAGGCAACGGGTTCCCCGTTCGGACGCTCTTTGCTTACCCGAACCTGGGATCGGTGCTCAGTCCGTTTCTGCTCCTCGATTACGCGGGTCCCATGGAGTTCTCGCCGACGGATGAGCGTCGCGGAGTCGGCGAGCACCCGCATCGCGGGTTCGAGACGGTGACCATCGTCTACGAGGGCGAAGTGGAACACCGGGATTCCTCCGGGGGCGGCGGGAGTATCGGCCCCGGCGACGTGCAGTGGATGACCGCCGCTTCCGGCCTGGTTCACGAAGAATTTCATGGCCGCGATTTCGCCCGGCGCGGCGGCATGTTTGAGATGGTGCAGCTGTGGGTCAATTTGCCCGCCAAAGACAAGATGTCGCCGCCGCGTTACCAGGGCATCCGAAATAACCAGATTCCCGCCGTGAGCCTGCCTGATGGCCAGGGAACGGTGCGCGTGATCGCAGGCGAGTTCGCCGGGGCAAGGGGGCCAGCCAAGACGTTCACGCCCATCCAGGTTTGGGATCTCCGCCTCGCCAGTGACCAGCGGACGGACCTTGCCGTGCCCGATGGCTGGACAACGGCGCTGGTGGTGCTCAAAGGCACGCTGCGCGTGAGCGGCTCCGAGCCGGTCGGGGCGGCGGAGGTCGGACTGTTCGACCGCGCGGGGGAGAGCATTTCCATCGATAGCGGGAAAGGCGTGACGGCGCTGCTACTCAGCGGCGAACCGATTGATGAACCTATCGTCGGGAGCGGACCGTTCGTCATGAACAGCCCGCAGGAGATTCGCCAGGCGATGGCGGATTACCAGAGTGGCAAGATGGGACACTTGTCATGAGTGGACTCGATGAGCAGGCTGCCCGCCGCGACCTGGAGCAGAAGCTACTGCCGGCACCCCCGAGGCCCTCGCCGCGCCCGGAACGCCAAGCTGCAGCTGCTGCTGGTCGTCTGGCTGGTGGCGGCCGTGGCCGTGGCATTTCCGCGATGCGCTGCGCGCCTGGATTGCCGCATTAGCGCCCTGAGAAGCTGGCCGGATGGACCGGGCGGCGTCCCTGTCCTGGCCTAAGCTGGGCGGGCGGCTAGCGGGTGGCTAACGCCGCTGACCGGCTAAACTGAATTTGCTCTTTCCGGTTAGCGTGCTGCCGTATAACTTAACCATCTGGCAGTTATGCGGAAACCATTTCATCATTGGTTGTCGAGGACGCTTCGCGCACTCGACAACGGGCGGCGGATAACATTCGCTGCTTGCTCGGCGCGAAGCGCCTCACAACCAGCGGATCAAGCGGACTCCGGCCGAAAAGCCTGCGGCTTTCCGGCCTTCGCCGCTTATCCGCCGCCCCGTTAGGTGTTGAAATATGCATGATTATATGCATAAACTAACTCATGCGATTCACCTGGCGCGAACCCAAACGGCGAGCCAACCTCAAAAAGCACGGGGTGGATTTCGTCGACGCTGAGCAGGTCTTCGCGGGCCCGGCGTTCACCTTTGAAGACAACCGCGAGGACTACGGTGAACAACGCTGGGTCACGCTCGGGCTGCTGAGTAAGCAGGTCATGGTGATCGTGCATACCGAAACCGAAGATGAAATCCACGTCATATCCATGCGCAAGGCCGACAAAGATGAGCAACTCCTCTTCTTCACCAACCTCTGACGAGCGGGATGAATACCCCAAGGTAACGCAAGCAGACTTAGAGCGCGCCACGTTCCGCGTGGGGCTCAAGCCCGCGCCGCGCAAGCAACGAGTCACCATTTTGCTGGATACGGGCCTAATCGAATACTTCAAAGCGAAAGCTGGCGAGCGCGGCTATCAAACGCTGATCAACGATACCCTACGGCAGGCGAAGGAGCACGAAAACTTGGAAGAGATGTTACGGCGGGTGATTCGTGAGGAATTGCACCACGATACTCAGGACAACATCTAACAACGCTCTCGAGCGGACTGCTCCCTTCGGTCGCAGCCGCTTAGCTCGACCGTTCAGCTGGTAAGAGGCACACGATGGCATGGGACCTTATAATATGCAGTCAAGGCATCACAAAACGGACGCGGTCCAGGGGGTTGGGGCTTGTCGGGTCTGCCTACTCGCTGGGGGCAGTGTACGGCCAGTGATAACGGCGTCGCCAGCCGAATACAGCGGCGCACGGGGGGCACGGCCTGTGAATGTCGCAGTCGACAACACCACATCGAAATGGAGGGGCATCGTATGAAAGCAGTCAAGCTAGTCGCCACCATAGCGGTTTCAGGTGTCGCCTTTGCATCTTAGTTCCTCATGCTGCATCGCGCAGCAAGTTACCGGTGTGTTGGGTTCGCCCAGCGTCACTGCGACTCTCGACGGCAAACAGCTTTCGCCGCCCGATCCGAAGTTCGGCGGGGTGATCAAGGAAAAGGCCTCGGAGTCGAAAGCCTGGTGGCCGCCACGCGTCGTGCCGCCCAAGGGTGCGCCCAACGTGCTGTTGATCATGACCGACGACGACGGCTTCGGCGCGCCGGGCACCTTCGGCGGCGTCATCCCGACCCCGGCCCTGGATCGCATCGCGAAGGACGGGCTGCGCTACACGAATTTCCAATCCACGTCGCTGGGCTCGCCCACGCGGGCAGCGATTATCACCGGCCGCAACCATCACTCGGCGGGCTTCGGGGTGGTCGGCGAAATAGCGACAGGGTTCCTGGGTTACGACTCGATCATCCCGATCGAGAAGGGCACCATCGGCACCATCCTGAAGGACAACGGCTACGCAACCTCGTGGTTCGGCAAGGATCACAACACGCCGTTCTTCGCGAACAGCCAGGCCGGGCCGTTCAATCAATGGCCCACCGGTATGGGCTTCGATTACTTCTACGGCTTCGTCGGCGGCGACGCCAGCCAGTGGAAGCCGAACCTATACCGTACACGACCGCCATCTACCCCTTCGAGGGCAATCCCAGTTGGAAACTGACCACGGCCATGGCCGACGAGGCGATCCAGTACATGAAGCAGTTGAAGGAGTTCGCGCCCGACAAGCCGTTCCTGGTCTATTACGTGCCGGGCGGCACGCACGCCCCGCATCATCCGACGCCGGAGTGGATCAAGAAGATCAGCGACATGCACCGGTTCGACGGCGGCTGGAACCAGCTGCGCGAGACCATTTTCGCCAACCAGAAGACGCTCGGCATCATGCCCGAGAACGCGCAACTGACGCCGTGGCCGGATGGACAGGATATTTACGGCGGCGCGAAGCTGCCCCGGTGGGATTCGCTCGACTGGGAGCAAAAGAAGCTCTTCATCAAGCAGGCGGAAGTCTATGGGGCGTACCAGGCCTACACCGATCATGAGATCGGCCGCGTCATTCAGGCGGTCGAAGACCTCGGCGAGTTGAACAATACGCTGATCATCTACATCAGCGGCGACAACGGCGCGAGCGCGGAAGGCATGCTCAACGGCACGCCGAACGAGTTTACCACCTTCAATGGCGTCGAAGTGCCGGTTAAGGACCAGTTCCTCTGGTACGAGTTCTGGGGCTCCGAGCGGACCTACCCGCACTTTGCGGCGCCGTGGGTGTGGGCGTTCGACACGCCGTTCAAATGGTGCAAACAGGTGGCGTCGCACTTCGACAACACGACACTCACGCGCTGGAACTCGCCGAAGCCGAGCCTCACGGCGGGACGAACCGATTTTACGTATACGGGCGGACTGACCGATGTGCCGGGCAGCACTGCGCCGGATATCCTGAACAAGGCCTACACCATCACCGCCGAGGTGACGATTCCCGAAGGCGGCGCGGAAGGCATGATCGTCACCCAGGGCGGGCGCTTCGGCGGCTATGGACTGTTCCTGATTAAGGGCGAATTGGGAATCGGCCGGGGCAAGGTGGTGTTTCTCTACAACCTGCTTGACCTCAAGCGCACGACATGGGAAGGGCCTGAGTTGGGCGCCGGCAAGCACACTATCGTCTTCGACTACAAGCCTGCTGAACCGGGCTTGGGTAAGGGCGGGACGGGCGTGCTCTCTGTGGATGGCAAGGAAGTGGCCAAAAACTCCATGGAACACTCCACCCCGATCACACTCCCGGAGAACGAAACCTTCGACATCGGCCAGGACACCCGCACCCCGCTGGCGCTCATCGAGTATCGCTACGAGGTGCCGTTCAAGTTCACCGGCACGATCGACAAGCTGACCTTCAAGCTCGAACCGGAGTGGCACGCGGAAGCGGAGCGCCAGCAGCTTCCGGCCATCACCGACCGCGTCGTCCGCGCCAAGCCGGTCCTCCCGGGGGCGGCGCTTGGAGATCGACCGTGAAAGACCAAACCGAGGAGGAGGACGTGATGAAAACGCTATGCGGATTTTGGCGGTACGCGAGAGGAGTCACGGCAGGTGCCGTGTGCCTGGCTGTTGGACTCGTCATCAACGGTTGCGCGCTGCCATTGGTTCAGGAAGGGGAGGGGTACATCTACGGCATGGAGTCCTACGTCTACGGCTATCCGATCGTGGTGATGGACGTGACGCGCGAGGTGCTGTCCGCCGCGCCGGCCCCCAATGCCGACGGCACCGCGGCGCCGATCAACCAGCTTGCCAAGATGCCGCATTACGTGAGCCCCTATTTCACCAACGTCGTGCGGATCAGCCTGAACTCGCTGTGGACCACGGGCTGGGTCGACCTCGACCAGGAGCCCATCGTCCTCTCGGTCCCGGACACCAAGGGCCGCTACTACGTGTTCTCGATGATGAACATGTGGACCGACGTCTTCGGCTCGGTGGGCAAGCGCACCACGGGCACCGGACCTGGTGCATTCCTGATTGTCGGCCCGAACTGGCGGGGCACCGCGCCGCCGGACATCCAGCAAACCTTCCGCTCGTCCACCCGCCATGCCTGGCTCCTGGGCCAGACCCAGGCCAACGGGCCGAGTGACTTCGCCGCGGTGAACGCGATCCAGGCTGGGTACAAGCTGACGCCGCTCTCCGCCTGGGGCAAGCCCTACACACCACCGACCAACGTGCCGGTCGACCCGAAAGTTAAGCTCACGCCATCGCCGCCCCTCCAGGTGGCGGCGATGGATGCCGGCACGTTCTTCAACCGCCTCGCGCTGGCGATGAAGGACAACCCCCCGTATCCGGCGGACGGACCGGCGCTCGCGAAGCTGAAGAAGATCGGCGTCGAGCCCGGCCAGCCGTTCGACATCTCCAAGCTGGACCCGAAGATGCGGGAGG